>JAVRON010000018.1:0-34368 GCA_032162705.1 Acidobacteriota bacterium | reverse complement strand
GTTCGTCGCCGCAAGCCACTCGCCAAGCGCCGCGCGCAACTCGTCCTGCGTGCCCCTGTCCGCCTCGACCGCAGCAGAGTCCGTCGCCCCTTCGCCGTCAGCCGGCGACGCAGGATTGCGTGCGGCGTCCGTCGTAGTTGACCGTCCGTCCGCCGTCGTCTTTGACTGGCCGTCCGCCTTCTGCGCGCCCGTGTTCCCTGTGTTCGAGACATCGGACTGTACGCCGCCACCAACGGTGGAAGCCTTCGGCTCTTGCGACGCTGACTGCGGCGCGTTCGACGTTGACGTGGACACATTGCCCGCTTCCGTGGGAACACTCGCGCCGACATTCGCGCCTGCATTCGCGTCGCCCGAATCCTGTCGCACCGGCGCAGTCGAAGTCGCCGTGTGCGGCCTGTCCCTTTGGAAGAACGTGATGGCAAGTCCGCCGAGCACGCCGCCGACTATCCCGCCGACCACGCACAGAATGATTGCCGCCAGCGGCCACGAACGCGCCTTGCGCCGTAGCGTCAAAGGGACGGCAGGCTGTGCGTGCTGTATCGATTTCTCGTCGAAGCGCGGCGACGCAATCGTCCGCTCGACATCGAGGGGAACTGTCGGCTCCGTTGGACTTACAATAGTCTCCCGCTCTCTATGCTCCATCTCGCACATGACCCCCTTTGAACGCAACCTATACACTCATTTCGCTCGCAATCAATAAAAAGCAAAAATTAGTCCAGAGGCCGCCTGCCTTTAGCGCCTCCGACGCCGCGCCCGCAGCGCTGTGTGGCACGCACGCGCTTGACGCTGCCCCTTCGTTTGACTCTCCCGCTGATTTGTCGTAGATACGTTCGAGGTCAGTCCCTTCCGCGAGAAAATAGAGACTATGAAAGCTGCCTGCATCACGAAAGCTATCCCCGTCACGAAAGCCGTCCGCGTCACACTATCCGCCCTCTTTGTCTTCGCGCTGCTCCATGCGGCGGGCTGCTCCGGAAAGCAGACCGGCCAGAACGCGGGCGAGTCGCCGACGCCGAACAGCGTGGCGCAGAAGGATGCGACCGAGCCGCCGACCGGCGACGCACATACGCTCTACGAACGCGGACTCGACGCGTACAAGCACAACCGTGACGAAGAGGCTGTCGAGGATTTCAAGCAGGCTGTCGAACTCGACCCGGACTATGCCGAAGGCTTCTACCATCTCGGCCTCGCCTACAACGTCACGAAGCAGCGCGAGGAGGCGGACAAGTCTTTCGAGCGCGCCGTCAAGCTCTATGAGAAGATGACGAAACAGGACTCGAAGAACTCCGACGCTTACTACTTCCTCGGCCTCTGCTACGAGCAGCTCGGCAAGTACGACGACGCGGTCAGGGCGCTTAAGGAAGCTGTCAAGACTTCGCCCGAAGAGAGCGACGACAAGTATTTCGAGCTGGCTAACGCTCAATACAAAATCGCGCAGTATGACGACTCGGTCAGGGCGCTGAACAAGGCGCTTGAGATCAACCCCGACAACTTCCCCGCGCAGGAACTACTGGAGCAGGCCAAGTCCGGCGCGGCGCGCATCGACGAGTTTCGCAAACATCAGGAGCAACTGCGCAAGCAGCAGAACTCCAACTCGAACGCCAACAACTCCAACTCGAACTCCGGCGCGAACAGAAATTCCGGCGCACACGCGAACAGGAACGACTCTCACGCCCCGCCGACTTAAGGTTGCGGGCGTCTGAACGGGTTGAGTGAGCGTCTGAACAGATTTAATGAGTAGCTGAACGAGTTTAATGACCTTCTGAACGGGTTGAATGACTAACTGAACGCCTTTAGTGAGCGACTGAACGGGTTGAATGACTAGCTGAACGGCTTTAACGGGTTGGTTTCACGCTTGAGTGAGCGACTTTCACGCTTGAGTGAGTAGCTGAACAGCTTTAACGGTGAACTTTCACGCTTGAGTGAACAACTGCACGGCTTTAGTGAACAACTGCACGGCTTTAGTGAGCAACTGCACGGCTTGAACGGGTGACTTTCACGCTTGAGCGGCGGGGTTTTACCATTAAGTGGAAGACTGGCAGGCTTGAGCGGGTGATTTTCACTGTTTATGAGCAGTTTTTTGAGAAACCTGACGGCAACATCTCCACACATGAAGAAATCTTCAACACGATTCCTGAGCGTCTTCCCTTTGCTCTTGCTCTTTCTTCTCGTCTCTCCCGTGGCGCACGCGCAGCGGCCCGCATCTTTCGACGCGGCTGAGACACAGGCGGCGCTGCGCAGGCTCTCGATCATGGGGAGCGTGCTCTACGTCGGCGCGCATCCGGACGACGAGAACACGGCGATGCTCGCATACCTCGCGCGCGGGCGTGGCCTGCGCACGGCCTATCTGTCGCTCACACGCGGCGACGGCGGCCAGAATCTTTTGGGGACGGAGAAGGGCGAGATGCTCGGGCTTGTCCGCACGCAGGAACTGCTCGCCGCACGCCGCATAGACGGCGCGGAGCAGTTCTTCACGCGCGCCTTAGACTTCGGCTTCACCAAATCGCCCGAAGAGACTTTCCGCATCTGGAATCATGACGCGGTGCTCGCCGATGTGGTCTGGGTCGTGCGACGCTTTCGTCCCGATGTCATCATCGCGCGCTTCCCCACGACGGGCGAGGGCGGCCACGGCCACCACACCGCCTCGGCCATTCTCGCGGGCGAGGCGTTCGACGCGGCGGGCGACCCTTCGCGCTTCCCCGAACAGCTCAAGTACGTCCAGACTTGGAAGCCGAAGCGCCTTGTCTGGAACGTCTTCAACTTCCGCCCCACAGATGTCCCGAAGGACGCCGACAAGATGTTGAGCGCCGACGTGGGCGCATACGACCCCTTGCTCGGCAAGTCCTACACAGAGATTGCCGCCGAGAGCCGCACGATGCACAAGAGTCAGGGACAGGGCACGCCCGAGCGACGGGGCCCCGCGCTCAACTACTTCGCGCACCTCAAGGGCGAGCCTGCGACGAAAGACCTCTTCGACGGCGTTGACATGACCTGGCGACGCATCGCGGGCGGCGACGCCGTGGGACAGCTTCTCGAAGAGGCCGCGCGTAAGTACGACGCCGCGAATCCGCAAGCGATTCTGCCTTTGCTGCTACGCGCGCACAGCGAGTTGGAGAAACTGCCGAAGGATAATTCGTTGCTTGAGTCGAAGCGTGCGGCGCTGCTCGAAGTGATTCGCTCGTGCGCCGGGCTGTGGGTCGAGGCCGTCGCCGCCGAGCCTTATGTGACGCTGGGCAGCGCAGTCAAAGTCACCACGACCGTCATCAATCGCTCGGGCTATCCGCTGAAGCTTGAGAGCGTCGGCGCTTCTTCCGCGGGCGTTGACCTTCTGCGCGCGGAACTCAAAAACAATCAGCCGCTCACAAAGGAGACGACGCTCAACGTGCCGCCGGATGCGCCCTACAGTCAGCCCTACTGGCTGCGCGAGGAGCCGGGCAAAGGTCTCTTCCATATTGACCAACAGGAACTTATCGGCGTGCCCGAGAATTCTCCGTCACTCGCGGTAACGCTGCCCGTCGTCTTCAACGAGACGAAAGTCTTGAGCTTTCAAGTGCCCGTCCTCTTCCGCTGGACTGACCGCGTGCGCGGCGACCTGTATCGTCCGGTCGTCGTCGTCCCCGAAGTGGCCGTCAGCCTCGAAGAGAAGACGCTCGTCTTCCCAGACCGAAGCCCCAAACAGGTGCGCGTGACCTTGAGCAACAACGTGGCCGCCGCAGCCGCGGGCACGCTCAGGCTGAAACTGCCCGCGGGTTGGACGGCTTCGCCCACCGAATTCACCTTCACGCCGAAGGCCAAGGGCGAAGAGTTCAAGGCCATCTTCAACGTCACGCCTCCGGCGGGCGCTTCGACGGCCACGCTCTCGGCGGAGTTCGAGTCTTCGGGGAAGACCTACACGCGCGGCATCTTCGAGATAGACTACCCGCACATCCCCCGCCAGACGCTCTTCCCCGTGGCCGAGGCCAGGCTCGTGCGCGTTGACTTGCAGAAGCGTGGGAGCCGCATCGGCTACGTCATGGGGTCGGGCGACGAGGTGCCGGATGCTCTGCGACAGGTCGGCTACGAAGTGACGCTCCTGCGGGACGAAGACCTCGAAGCCATAGACCTCTCGCGCTTCGACGCAGTGATTACGGGCGTACGCGCATACAACACGCGTGCGGCCTTGCGCCGGGAGCAGCGTCGCCTGCTCGAATACGTCGAGCGCGGCGGCACGCTCGTCGTCGAGTACAACACGCCCGACCGCACGCTCGAAGGCGTGCAACTGGGCCCCTATCCGTTCAAGCTCACACAGGATCGAGTCACAGATGAAGAGGCCGCCGTCACAATGCTCGCCCCGGCGGACGCGCTTCTGAATGAGCCGAACAAGATCACTGCGGCTGACTTCGGAGGCTGGGTACAGGAGCGCGGACTCTACTTCGCGTCGGAGTGGGACGCGCGCTATACGCCGCTCTTCGCCAGCCACGATTCCGGCGAGCAGGAATTGAAAGGCTCGACGCTCGTCGCACGCTACGGGCGTGGGACTTACGTCTTCACGTCGCTCGCCTTCTTCCGCCAACTGCCCGCGGGCGTACCCGGCGCTTATCGTCTGTTCGTCAACATGATCTCGGCGGGCAAGTGAGGTTGTGTCTTTAGAGTTGGCGGCATGTGAATGCGTAGACAGGATTCACCGCAGAGGCGCTGAGGTCGCGGAGGGGGCGCGGAGGATTGAGCTTTTCTCTGCGAGTCTCGGCGTCCTCAGCGCCTCTGCGGTGAACTGCCCCGTGATTAACTCGGAAGTATAGAGGGAACCCGGATGTCAGATGAGACACCGACACGCTCTCACACCGAAGAGCCGCCACCCGTCGGCGGAAGCTGGACGACTCTCTACGCCGTCGTTGTCTTGAACCTCGCCGTCCTCGTCTTGCTCTTCTATCTCTTTACGAGGGCTTTCAGATGAGGCCGCTCGACTGGGTGGTGCTCTTCGCCGCGCTCGTCGGCATCGTCGTCTACGGTGTGCGCAAAGGTCGCCGGACGCGCGACCTCGACGACTTCCTCGTCGCCGACCGGCGGATGCGTTGGCATCATGTCGCGCTCTCGATCATGGCGACGCAGGCCAGCGCCATCACTTTCCTCGCCACGCCCGGACAAGCGTACGCTGACGGCATGCGGTTCGTGCAGGTCTACTTGGGTCTTCCCGTCGCGATGGTCATCCTCTCCGTCACGGCGGTTCCCGTCTATCACCGGCTCAAGGTCTACACGGCTTACGAATACTTGGAAGGCCGCTTCGATTTGAAGACGCGCACGCTCGCCGCCTTTCTGTTCCTCATGCTGCGCGGGCTTTCGACGGGCGTGTCGATCTACGCGCCGTCTCTCATTCTCTCGGTCATCATGGGCTGGGACATACGCATCGTGATTTTTATCATCGGCGGGGCCGTCATGCTCTACGCCTCGATGGGCGGCGCGAGGGCCGTGGACAACACGAACTTCCTCCAGTTCCTCATCATCATGGGCGGGATGTTCGTCGCCTTCATCACGATAGTCAGGCTGCTCCCCGCCGACGTATCTCTCCTTGAAGCGACACACGTCGCGGGGAAACTCGGTCGGCTCAACGCGATTGATTTCTCTTTCGACATCAAGAACCAATATAACTTCTGGTCGGGGCTTGTCGGCGGCTGCTTCCTCGCGCTCTCCTACTTCGGCACAGACCAGTCGCAGGTGCAGCGCTATCTGACCGGCGAGTCCGTCGCGCAGAGCCGTCTGGGCCTGCTCTTTAACGGACTGGTTAAAGTGCCGATGCAGTTCTTTATCCTTTTCTTAGGCGCGATGGTCTTCGCCTTTTATCAGTTCACACAGCCGCCCGTCTTCTTCAACCCCGTGGAGGCCGAGCGAGCACGCACGGGGGCGCACGGCGCGCAGTTCCGCGCGCTCGAAGCGGATTACGCCGCGGCCTTTGAGGAGAAGCAGGCGGCGGCGCGTGCTTACATCGGCGCTCTGCGAGCAGGCGACGAAGCGGCGGCGTCCAACGCTTCGCAAGGCTTGAAATCGGCGCAGGAGAAGTCGAACGGGGTGAGGGCCGGGGCCATCGAGATCGTGAAGGAGTTCGACGCCAAGCCCAACGACACGAACTACGTCTTTCTAAATTTCGTCACGCGCTATATGCCCGCGGGACTGGTCGGTCTCGTGCTGGCGGCGGTCTTCTTCGCCTCGATGTCTTCGACCGCCTCGGAGTGGAGCGCGCTGGCCGCGACGACGGTCATTGATATACAGCGGCGTCTCGTCAAGCGCGACGCGGGCGAGCGTTACTATTTCATCTCGTCGAAGCTGGCGACCGTCTTCTGGGGCCTGTTCGCCGTCTCGTTTGCTCAGTACGCCGGACAGCTCGGCTCGCTCATCGAGGCCGTCAACCGCCTCGGCTCGCTTTTCTACGGCACGCTCCTCGGCATCTTCCTGCTCGGCTTTTATTTCCGGCGGACGGGCGGCACGGCGGCCTTCCTCGGCGCAATCGTCGGCGAGGCCGCTGTTCTCTACTGCTTCTACTTCACGCAGATCGCATATCTCTGGTTCAACCTCATCGGCGCGCTCGCGGTCGTCGTCGCGGCTCATCTCTTCACACTTTTTTTGGGCGTGGCTCCGACAAAGAAACCGCCCGACGGCGTTTCAGCCTGACGGGCGGAAGTTTCTCACCTCTCTCTTTCGACGACGGCGCGGGCCGCCCTTTAAGTCTGCGAATACTGCTGTAAGAAGATCGTGTCGTACTGGCAACTAAACCTGAAGCCCGCCTTGCGATAGAAGGCTTGCGCCGCCTTGTTCTTCTCGTTGACGAGGATGCAGACCGTATGCGTCCGACGCAGAAGCTCGCGCGTCATCTGCGAGAGGCAGCGCAGCCCGTAGCCCTTCCCGCGCTCGCCTGCATCGACGTGGACGCCTTCGAGGTAGGTCGCGTCGGGCGTCTCGGATATAACCTCGGCCTTGAAGACCAATCGCCCGCCCTCGACCAGCACCCACGTCCTGCCGCAGTCGATGCGGTGTTCGCAGCGGCGGCGGAAACCCTCCGGGTCGCGCACAAGCGGATTGATGCCGCTCTCCTCCTCGGCCATCTGCGCCTGCACGGGCATGATGAGATCGAGGTCGGCGTGCGTCGCCGGACGAAGCCCCGCGACCTCTTCACGCATCTCGACGGGCCAGCCCAGCTCGAAGAGCAGCTCGCGACCGGCGAGCCGCATACGCTGTCCGCCCCCGCCGGAGTAGTGTCCCCAGAATTCGCTGATGGGCCCGGACTCGCCCATAATCATGTGAGCGCTCGCGCACTCCTGCGCCTTCAGCGCGAAGGTCTTGAGTGCGCGTGGCGTGCGCGCTTCGACGAGCGTCGCATGGCCGATGAGGGCCACGCCTTCGAGCGCTCCCTGTGCGTCGCGGCAGGCGTAGAACGTGCCGCGGTTCAAGGGACTCTCGAAGCCGTTGTCGCGGATCAGGCTTATCAGGTTGACGGCGTGGACTGGCCGCTCTGAGAGGAACGCGAGGACTTCCGTCCCCGACCCGCTCTTCAACGGTTCCGCACGCGGCACCTCGCACGCGGCCCCGGAGCGGCGAGCCGAGAAGCCTCCGAAGGTGTCCGGGCCGGCATGTGTGTGTGGTTGTGTCATCAACTGAAACATAAGTTCACTCTGAAGCTCGATAAAGGTTGAAAAACTTGCTTCCCGCGATTTCCGTCCGCGTGGTGACGCGGCACGGCGGCGCTCCATCCCGACGGCGGCTAAGGAGCGGGCGACATGAACGCCGTATTGTCACCCAAAATCATGGTGTCACCCAGCAGCACGCCGTCGCCCAAGAGCACGCCGTCGCCCAGAAGGACGCCGTCGCTCATCAGCACACCATCGCCCAAAAGCACGCCGTCACTCATGAGCGTGCCGTCGCCCAGGAGCACGCCGTCGCTCATGAGCACGCCGTTGCCGCGAAGGCTGGCGGCGATGGCGGTGCCTGTGCCGAGAGCGCCGCCCGCGCTCGTCATGATGTTCTTGCCGAGCAGGACGCCCGCGGTCAGCTTCAAGTTGTCTTTAACGATCAGGCCGGTGTTCTGGATGATGCAGTCGTTGCTGATGTGATTATTAACCCGATAGCCGTCCTGAAGCTTCATGATGAGTTCGACGCCGGTGCCGTAGTTGTAGTCGAAGGTGAGACCCTGCGCCCAGGTGTAGTTGCGGTCAACGATGTATGTCGCGGGCGAGGGGGCTGCGGCTGTCAAGAGCGGCGTGCCGATGGGGTCGGTCGCCACCGACAGGTCGCGGCGGACGAGGTCTGCGAGCTTAGTCGCGCCAGCCACGTTCAGCTCGCCCGCGCCCTGCTCCAGCGTGTTGAAGTTCTTGAGCGGCGTGGCCGTGAACTGTAGAAGCGCCCTCACCATGCCCGTCGTCAGCTTCGGGTTGACCTCGAACATCAGTGCCGCTGCGCCTGCCACGAGCGGCGTCGCCATCGACGTGCCCGACAGGTACATGAAGTCCTTCTGCTGATCCGCGTCGTCGTAGGCGCTGAGCGCCCCGGAGTTCGTCCTCAGATAATTGGGATACGACTCTGCCGAGACGATCTTGTTGCCCGGCGCGACGAGGTCGGGCTTGACGAGATTGTCGTAGTGCTTCGCACCCGCGGCGTCCGTCCAGTAGGCGCGGGTCGGGCCGCGCGAGCTGTAGGTCGTCACCCCGTCGTCCGAGCGCGAGTCGGTGCCGAAAGTGTTCGACGCGCCGACCGTGATGGCGTAAGGGCTGATGCCGGGCGTGTGAATCTCGCCGTAGATTTTCTGGCCGACGCTGTTCTTGCCGTTGTTGCCCGCAGCGACCACGACGACGAGACCGAGCGAGTAGAGCTTCTTGACGGCGAGGCAGATGGGGTCGTTCGTGTAGGAGTCGACGGCGGGCGCGCCGAGGCTGATGTTGACGACGCGTACGTTGTAGGTGGTGTAGTTGGCCGCGAGCCAGTCGAGGGCGGCGAGCAGCCAGGAGGTCTGCCCCGTGCCCTTTGCGTCGAGCACGCGCAGGTCGATGAGCTTGGCGTCGGTGGCGACGCCGCTGTATGCGCCGCCCTTTACACGGTCGAAGCCCGCGGCAAGCCCCGCCACGTGCGTGCCGTGGCCGTAGGGGTCGTCGGTGCGGTTCTCGGTGGTGACGAAGTTCTTGTTAAAGACGACGCGGCTCGACGTGCCCGCGGCGTCGAGGAAGTCAGCATGCGCGTCGTAGATACCGGAGTCGATGATGGCGATGCCAACGCCCGTCCCGTTGAGTTGGCTGATGCTGCTGTAGGGTTGCGCGATGGCAGCGTCGATCCCCGTCGTCCTTGTGACGTGGCCGAGCACCTCTGTCTGCTGATCGAGCGAGACGTAAGAGACTTCGTCGAACGACCCCAACTCTTCGACCGCGTCCGGCGGCAGCTCGACGACGGTCATGCCGAGGTTTTGCAGTTCCTTCCGGACGTGGACGCCGTTGCGGTTGAGCAGCGAGTTGAGGCCGCCGCTCATCTTGCCGTTTAGTTGTAGGATGACCTGGACGGTTTCGGTATCGCCGTGCGACGCATCGCCATGCTTGCCGCGTCGCACACGCTCGCGCAGTTGGCCGGAGACCTTGTCGTGCTGCTCGGCGTCCGCCGACATCGACTTATCTCTTGCCTGCACACTGCCGCCTGGCAGGAAGCCCGCGCCGCAGAGCGAGAGCAACAGCGAACACAGGCTCAGCCACGTTAAGATTCTGGGGGTTGTTTTTCTCATTTTCGGGGAAACTCCTGAAGCGGCGTGGTGGGTGTCGCCTGAAAGAACAAGGACATGGCGACGACACCGCCGCTTCCCACATTTGCAGGTCGCGTGCCGCAATGGCGGAGATCGTCAAAAGCTGAAAGGTGTCGAATTTACTGGAGAATCGAGGATTTTTTTCGGCAGAGGGGCGGAGGGACATTGACGTGTCGGTCAGGATGAAAGACGCGGCGCGGTCAGTTTGAATCTAAGGTGGAAGTTTCCCGTGTGTGCCGGAATGGATTCTTTCGCGACGTGATGAGAGAGACGCCCAAAGATGGAAGGGGAGCGAAAAGATGTTCGCTCCCCTTCTCTGCTCATCTCTTGAAATATCAATGCCTCACATCTTGCCTGCCTTCAGGTCGGCGAGTCGCTTCTCGAAACGCGAGGTGTCTGCACCATCGGCTTTGCCGCGTGCGATGGCTTTCTCACCGGCGGCGATGGCCTCGTCCTTCTTGCCCATCGCGAAGAGGAGCTGCGCCCTTGTGGCGAGGTTCTGGAATGTCTCCTTGACCTTGATGGACTGATCGACCCACTTCATCGCGTCTTCAAACTTGTCGTCGCCGAAGTATGCGTTGGCGACCGCGAGGGGTATCTGCCAGTCGTTGGGGTTGGCCGCGACCGCCGCGTCAACCTTCGTGCGGACGAGCGCGTCCATGTTCGGCACCTCGACCGTGAAAGGCACGGCTACCTTCTCCCAGCGCAGCACGACCCGCGCCGAGGTCGGCGTCACCGAAGGGATTTCGTAAGAGAGCCACTCCTGCGTCTCGGCGACCGAGACGGGCTTGACCTTCACGCGCAGCGCGTCCTGCTTCGCGTCATAGCGGAAGCTGCCCCACTGGTCGGCCACCTTGTTGAAGATGATCGTCCACTCGGCAGCGCCCGGAATAGCGTGCAGGCTGTATGCGCCCGCGGCGAGCTTCTGGCCGTCGATGAGCACGTCGTCCGAGACGACGAACTTGGTCGCGTCGTTCGCGCCCGCGCGCCAGACGTGGCCGTAGGGCGCGAGCGGAAGCTCTTTGCCGGAGCCGGGCGAGCCGTCGAGCGTCGCCTCGGTCGAGGCGCTGGGCCCGAGCGAGGCGAGCTTCGCGGCGGGCACGTCGCCCCAGACCATTCGACCTTTGACTGCGGGGCGATGGTAGGTAATGGTCAGGTCTGTGACGCCGATGGTCTGCGAGACGCTTGCCGACTGGCTGGCCTGCGGCAGACGCACTTTGGCCTGCCGCGCGTTGGCGACGGCGGAGGCCATTGCCACCAACAGCAGCGCGGCGACGGCGCGTGGAAAGAATCTTTGAAGGGTCTTCATCTTAAACTTCTCCTCGTTCTGGATGGATGGATGTCTGAGTTTGTGATCTGCCGAAAAGGCGGCACTGGCCGCTCGCGTCGCCTGCACTGACTGCGGCGCGCATCGTACCCGTTTGGTATGCCGCGAATGTTAACAAAAGACACGCGTGAAGTCTTCACGCCGTCGCCCGTAAACCCGACCGGGGTCGCTGAATTCGGATTTCGGATTGCAGTTTTTACGCTTGACGAAGCCGGCTGGTTTCAACCCTCATCCCGCGTGCTCGATGAAGTGGATTTAATTCAGCCTTCGGGACAACGCGACTGCGGCTGCGTTCTTTGTCGCCGGAGACAGAGCGCCGCTAAAGGGTGCGAGAGGGCTTGGAGCTTCCGGCGAACGCTCAACAGAAGCGAGCATCTCAGCACGTCAAGTGCCGTTTCCCGAACTCCACGTGTGGACGAATTGCCGTGCGCGTGAATATCATAGGGCATGACGAACATCCCACAACAGACCTCTTCCGCGAACCCTTTGCGCGGGACGCAACTCTCATTCGTCGGCGTCGGCGTGATGGCCGAAGCGATGATCGCAGGGCTGCTCCGCCGCCAGCTCGTCGAGCGCACGCAGATCGTCGGCAGCCACCCGCGCCCCGCGCGCCGCGAGGAGTTGCAGACCCATTACGGCATCCGCATGGTCGAGGGCAACCGAGAGGCGGCCACGCAAGCGGCGGGCACGGGCGTGGCCGAGGAGTCGGCGGCCTCGGTCGTCGTCATCGCCGTCAAGCCGCAACGCATCGGACGCGTCCTCGGCGAGCTGAAGGGCGCACTCGGCGAGGGCCAGCTCATACTCTCCATCGTCGCGGGCGCGCGGACGGAATCAATCGCGGGCGAGTTGGGGCACACTGCGGTCGTGCGCGCGATGCCGAACACGCCCGCGCAGATCGGACAGGGCATGACGACCTGGACGGCCACGCCCGAAGTTTCGGAGCGCCAGTTGGAAGGCGTGCGTGCGCTCCTCGGCGCACTGGGCCGCGAGATGCACGTCGAGAACGAGAACATGATCGACATGGCGACGGCGCTCTCGGCGACGGGGCCCACCTATATCTTCATGATGATGGAGGCGCTCGTCGATGCGGGCGTCCACATGGGATTTTCGCGCCACGTCGCCGAAGAGCTGGTCATCCAGACGATGCTCGGCTCGGTTCTCTTCGCACGCGAGACGCACAAGCACCCGGCTGAACTCCGCAACATGGTCACATCCCCCGGCGGAACCTCCGCCGAGGCCATCTACCAGATGGAGAAGGGTTCCCTGCGCACCGTTCTCTCAAAGGCCGTCTACGCCGCATACCAGCGCGCCGTCGCGCTCGGTCGCAAATAAGAAGATTGATAGGAGCTTACTGATGACCCAAGAAGACGGGGGCTTACAACTCTGGAGCCTCGAAATCGCCTCCGAGTTTAATCCTAGCGCCGATGCCGTTATCGCTCCAGGTGATTGTCTGGAGACGTTACGTGGCCTGCCGGATGAATTCGCCAAGCTCGTCATCACCTCGCCGCCGTACAATCTTGGCAAGGCATACGAGAAGGCCACTGACCTTGACCGCTACTTGGACGCGCTCCGCCCAATTGTCGATGAGCTTACACGCGTCCTTTCATCAAAAGGCTCTCTGTGCTGGCAGGTCGGGAACTATGTTGAGAAGGGCGAGGTCTTCCCGCTGGATGTGTTTTACTATCGCCTCTTCAAAGAGCGCGGATTCAAACTGCGCAACCGTATCATCTGGCACTTTGAGCACGGGCTTCACGCTTCGAAGCGGTTCTCGGGACGCTACGAGACGCTTCTCTGGTTTACGAAGGGCGACACCTACACGTTCAACCTCGATCCCGTGCGCATACCGTCGAAGTACCCCGGCAAGACTCACTTCAAGGGTGAGAAAAAGGGACAACCTTCCGGTAATCCCCTCGGCAAGAATCCATCCGACATCTGGCAAATAGTCGTGAACGACTTCGAGATAGCTCTCTGGAACATCCCGAATGTGAAGGCTAATCATCCGGAGAAAACTATCCATCCGTGCCAATTCCCGATTGAGTTGGTCGAGCGCTGCTTGCTCGCACTAACTGACAAAGGCGATTGGATCCTAGACCCTTTTTCAGGCGTCGGCTCTGCCATGCTCGCCGCGCTCAAAAACAAGCGCAAAGCGTTTGGGTGCGAGAAGGAGGAGCAATACATACAGATCGCCCGGCAGCGGATCGCAGACCTCGCCTCCGGCAGGCTTCGCTACAGACAACTCGGCAAGCCTGTGCATCAGCCCACAGGACGTGAGAAAGTCGCGCAAGTCCCCATTGAATGGCTCACGAAGGAGGCGAGCTGATGAGACTCGCCGCACAGTTCTCGTTCAAAAACGGTTTTGAGGAAGTGAACTCACGCTACCCTCACTTGCTCGCGGAGGTCACGGATGCCATCCGCGCGATAGATGCGACTCTGGCCCGAACAAAAATCAGCAAGGAAAAGACCATGCCGGGACAGACGCTCTATAGTCCTGTGGCACTTAATGCCGCTTTTAAGGGAGAGCTATACCCGATTGGATGGAAAAATCTGAAAGTCGATTGTGACTATCCGACAGAATATTATCTCGAAGACTATGAGCACAGGGCACCCATCAAAGGCGCGTTTCGTGACATGGATTTCGTCAAGGAGAAACTCGGGATTGAAGTTCAATTCGGAAAGTATTCATTCATGGTCTATAACGTCTGCGCGAAGATGACTATCTTCCATAATCTCGGACATATCGACTGCGGGATAGAGATCGTGCCGGTCAAGGCGCTGGCGTTAGAGATGTCTTCTGGCGTCTCTTACTTCGAGCAGTTTGTATGGGATTTGCGGCAGCGTGGCGTCGCAGACATTGACATCCCGGTTCTGATCCTCGGGATTGACGCTTGAGGCGGCGCTGACCTCGCCGAGTCCGCACTCAGCCTTCCACAATTTAATCTCGGGCGCGCGTAATCGCGCTTGGTCGGAAGTGACGGGCGGGATTTTCTGTAGTGAGGTCGGAGACAGCTATGCGTCTTCGACGAGGAAGAGGAGAACCCGCCCGGCGCGTGCTTTCGCGGTGTGCGGCTCGCTGTTGATGACGAGGGCGTCGCCCGGGCCGAAGCGCTCCGTGCGGTCGTTGAACTCAATCTCCAGCTCGCCTTCGATGACGTAGCCTGCGTGCGACTTCAAGCACGGCTCGGCCTCCACGTAGCCCTGTGCGAACTCCAGAAGGCGCACACGCCGTCCTTCACTCTCGGCTGACTTGTAACGCAGTCCCTCTGCCGCCTGCGTCCATGTCAGAATCTCAAAGTCGATTCGTGATGTGTTCATAAACTCGAAATCTAACTTCCTTCGAGCGCACCGGCGCGCTCGGCCTCGTCGCCGAGGGCGAGGATTTCGCGTCGGATGGCGCGTCGCTCTTCGAGCAGGCGGCGGAAGAAGCTGCGCTCGCGGACGAAGAAGAGTGTGGCGCGCGTGCCCGCGACGAAGCGGTCGAACTCTTCGCGCGTGCGGAGCGCGACGCGCCCAGAGAGCGGCGCGCACGTCAGGGCTGCAAGGACTCCCCACCACCCTGCCACACGATAGAGCACGAAGGCGAGCGCGCCCCATGTCAGCGGGAACAGGAGCAGCGCGGCGGCGATCTTGAAGGTCGAGAGCACGTCGTCGTACGCGCGCGCGAACTTCGTCGCGAGCAAGCCCGCGAGGGTGTAGGCGGGGTAGTGCAGAAGGGCCCCCATGAGCGCCACGGGCAGGAGCAGGAGGAAGAACGCGACGCGCGCAACGAGCTTCCACACACGCGCGTACTCCGAGACGGTCGCGGGCGAGAGTTGCCGAGGGTCTTCCAGCCCGGCCTGTCGCAGCTCCTCTTCATACTGGCCGATGCGCCGCTCCAACTCTTCGAGCCGCGCGGGCGAGTGTTGCCGGTGGAAAGCGTAAGCCTCGACGAAGCGGCGGCGGCGAAGCAACTCGCGCTCAAGGCTCGGTGCTTCGCCTTCCTCATCTCCGGACGAGAAGATGCGCTCGGCACGCGCGACCATCGCGAGCGCTTCGTGACGGTCGGCGTTGAGTGTCAGGGAGCGCATCGCATCGGTGATGCGTTCGGAGAGTCGGCGCACGGCCTCGCGCGGCGGCTCGCCGTCGGGGCCCGGTTCGACCGCCTCGACCTCTATCGGCTCGCCGAAGTAGAGTAGAGCGCCGCTGCGGAAAGTAGTCTTCGCTGTGTAGTAAAGCCCGACCGGCACGATCTTCAAGTCGAGCGCGCCGCCGTCGGCTTTGGCGGAAGCCCGACCGTCAGGGAGGGCGTCACTCTTCGCTGCGACTATCTGTGAAGGTTGAGCCGCCTTCCCTGACGGTCGGGCTTCCGCCGCAGCGCTGACCGCGCCGAGTGCGATGCGTGCCGCACCGCTCTTGAGCGGGAGCAGGTATGGCTCGCTGTGCGAAGCGCCTTCGGGGCAGATGGCGATGGTGCCGCCGCGGCGGAGGAGCGAGGCTGCGCGCTCGAAGGTTTCGCGGTTGCGTGAAGACGCGCCCTCGCCCTCGTCCTGTTTGCGATAGACGGGTATGGAGTCGAGCGCGCGGACGAAGAAGGAGATGACCGGTGTGCGAAAGAGTGGCGACTTGGCGAGGAAGGAGACGCGGCGCGGCGCGTAGCAGAGCAGGAAGACCGGGTCGACCAGCCCGTTCGGATGATTGAGAACGAAGAGGCATGCGCCATCGGGCGGCACGCGCCGTCTTCCGACGACCTCTATGCGACGGAAGAAGACTCGCAGCGCGAAACGCAACACGATCTTGATAAGACGCCTCAGCAAAGCCTTCTCGAAAAACTCCTCCGCCAAAAAATGAAGAAACCCGGAGCGAGCGTTCCACTCGCTCCGGGCTTCATTGTACTAAACCTGCCGCGCGGCGGCGGCCAAAGTCCGGCCTCCGGCGGCGCGCAAACAGAGGGTCGCTGCCTACATCCCGCCGAAAGGGCCGCTCACGCTCGGGCCGAACCAGTCGCGGCTGGTGTAGTCCGTCAGCGTCAAGAGCAGAAGGATAAGCAGCCAGAAGAACATCGCGGCGACGACGACCCAGATGAGCCGCGAGCTGTAGCGCACGTGCATGAAGAACAGGAGCACGAGCATCATCTTCGTCACCGCGATGGTCATCGCGATCACGTCGTTCATCCGCCCGAAGTCGATGTTGGCGGCGATGACCGTCAGCGTCGTGAAGACGAGCAGCGCGGCGAAGACCGAGAAGTAAGTTGTGCGCGGGACGATGTGTTCCGACATAAAGCCCTCAGTAGACAGTAGGCAGTAGACAGTAGTCAGTAGACAGTAGTCAGTAGAAAAACCTTTGTTAATTGAATCGTCCGAGTGTCATCTCCAACGTCAGCAGAGCGAAGACTACTGTCTACTGTCTACTGTCTACTGTCTACTCTTCCTCCCCCTCAATGCCCCTTGAAATGCGCGCCCAGTAGATAGAGCAACGGGAAGAGGAAAATCCAGATGATATCAACGAAGTGCCAGTAGAGACCGAAGTTCTCGACCGGCGAATGATATTCGGGCGAGAAGCGCCCGCGCCAGGCCATCCACATGATCGGCGTGATGATGCACATGCCGATAATCATGTGCAGCGCGTGGAGGCCCGTCATCGCGAAGTAGAGCCAGAAGAACATCTGATACTGTCCCACGGTCACGCCCGCGGGGAGGTGGGACACAATCTCCGCGCTCGGGTGAAACCAACCGGCGATGGGAATCAGGCCGTCCACATATTTCTCGTTGTACTCGTAAGCCTTCACGCTGAGGAAGACGAGACCCAAAAGGACGGTCGCCGCCATGAAGGCGACCTGCACCTTGCGCGAGCGTCCGACCTGCGTGGCCCAGACGGCGAGCGCCATCGTCAAACTCGAAGTGATGAGCACCGCCGTGTTGAAAGTGCCGATCCTCCAGTTCAGGTGGTTGCTGGCCGCGAGAAACGCGTTGGGGTACTTCATCCGGTAGATGAGATAGGCGAGGAAGAGTCCGCCGAAGAACATCACCTCCTGCGCGATGAAGACCCACATCCCAAGCGCCCCGGCCTCGCGCTGCTGTTCGAGATTGTCGAAGTGATGCGCCAGCGCCTCGTGCGACGCACCGTCTTCGTGCCCGTGGCCGTGTTCGATTGCCTCCGCGTTCGTTACCAAACTCTTAACCTCCTCAAAAACAAGTGATAAGTGATGAGTGATGAGAGTAAGACAAATCTTCTCTTATCACTTATCACTTATCACCGCTGCTCCGTCTCCGCCTGATTGAGCGGGTGTTGGCCCGAGACGGTCTGGTCGGCGGGGCCAGCGCCGATAACCAACATCTGCTCGATGGGGCGGAACTCATATGCCTCCCACGTGACGACCGGCGTGACGGCGAAGTTCTCGGTCGGCGGGGGCGAGGGCGTGCGCCATTCAAGCCCCGTGCCCGGCCACGGATTGGCCGGAGCGAAGCGACCGTAGCGCATCGACCAGATGAAGTAGACGCCGGGAATCAAAAGCCCGAGGCCGAGTATGCTCGCGCCGCCCGTAGACATCACGTGCAAGACCTGCCACACCGGCTCGGTGGCCGAGTAGGCATGATAGCGTCGCGGCATCCCCATGTAGCCGAGCAAAAACTGCGGGAAGAACGTCAGGTTGAAGCCCACGAAGATGACGAGCGCGGCAAAGCGTGCCCATCCTTCCGGGTACATGCGCCCCGTAATCTTCGGCCACCAGTTGTGCAGGCCGCCGAGATAGCCCATCACCGACGCGCCGACCATGATGTAGTGGAAGTGCGCGACGACGAAGTATGTGTCGTGGACGTGTATGTCGAGGCCGAGCGCGGCGAGAAAGAGTCCGGTCATGCCGCCGATGACGAAAAGCCCGATGAAGGCCAAGGCGTAGAGCATCGGCGTGTCGTAAGAGATCGAGCCTTTGTACATCGTCGCCGTCCAGTTGAAGACCTTCACCGCGCTTGGTATCGCGACGACGAACGAGATGAGCGAGAAGATCATCGCGGCGTAGACCGACTGGCTCGACACGAACATGTGGTGGCCCCAGACGAGGAAGCCGAAGACCGCGATAGCCAGCGAGGAGAAGGCCACGAACGAGTAGCCGAAGATGGGCTTGCGCGTGTGTGTGGCGACCAACTCCGAGACGACGCCCATCGCGGGCAGGATCATGATGTAGACCGCCGGGTGCGAGTAGAACCAGAACATGTGTTGGAAGAGAACGGGGTCGCCGCCCAAGGCCGGGTCGAAGATGCCGACGTGCGCGAGCCGCTCAAGCGCGATGAGCAGGATGGTGATGGCGATGACGGGCGTCCCCAGTACAAAGATCAGGCTCGTCGCGTAGTGCGCCCAGATGAAGAGCGGCAGACGGAACCACGTCATCCCCGGCGCGCGCATCGTGTGGATGGTCACGATGAAGTTCAGTCCCGTCAGGATCGAAGAGAAACCGTTGATGAAGATGCCGAGGCCAGCCAACACGACGTAGGTGTTCGAGAAGTTCGTCGAGTAGGGCACGTAGAACGTCCAGCCCGTATCGACTCCGCCAAAGAGCAACGCCGAGAAGGTCAGCGCGCCCCCGAACATGTAGATGTACCAGCTCAGCAGGTTGATTCGCGGGAAGGCCAAATCCTTCGCGCCGATCATCAGCGGCACGAGGAAGTTGCCCAAGACCGCCGGGATGCTCGGGATCAGGAAGAAGAAGACCATCATGATGCCGTGATGCGTGAACACCTTGTTGTAGGTGCTCGACTGCATCAGGTCGCCGGCGGGCGTCAGCAGCTCAAGCCGGATGGCTCCGGCGTAAGCGCCGCCGATGGCGAAGAAGAACGTGACCGAGATGAGGTACAGGAGGCCGATCCTCTTGTGATCCTTCGTCAGCAGCCAGGACTTGATGCCGTAGTCGGCGTTCAGGTAGTTGACCGTTGGGAAGCGGCTACGCCACTCGTGCGCGCGCGTCTCCGTTGTCGGTTGATTGCTCATGATTGCGTGTCTTCCCTAAAACTCTGCCTGGCCCCTTGTGTCACTAACGGTTCGCGTTTGATTGTCCGCCGCTGCCGCCCGGTGATGCGCCCACCTGTCGCGGCGCGGTCGGCGCTAAAGGATTCGAGCGCTGCTGTATGGGAGGGACGCCGCCGGTCGTGGTCGTCGAGCCGCCCTGTTGCGTCGCGCCTTCCGCCGCCGCTTCATCCTGCGACTGGCCGAGCGAGCGTATGAAGGCGACGAGCTGGAGTATCTGCTCTTCGTTGACCTGTCCCTGGAAGGTCGGCATGATCGGCTGGAAGCCGAGCGCGACCTTGGCCTGCGGATTCAGAATCGACTCGCGTATGTACGCCTCGTCCACGGTCACGACCTGCCCGCCTTCGAGCGCCTGCTTCTTTCCGAAGAGCTTGTAGAGCGTGGGCCCGCGACCCTGCTGCCCGCCGTCCTCGGTCTGGTGACAGGAGGCGCAGCCGCGCTCCTGAAAGACTTTGCGCCCCTGCGCGGCGGCGGACTCCGAGCCAGTCCCGCCCGAGAGCCACTGCTGGTAGGCCGTCTGCTCCATGACGTAGATGAAGCCGCCCATCCCACTGTGATTCGTGCCGCAGTATTCGGCGCAGAAGAGATAATACTTGCCGGGCTTCGTCGCCTCGAACCACGTCTGCTGATAGCGACCCGGCACCACGTCCTGCTTGATGCGGAAGGCCGGGACGTAGAAGCTGTGAATGACATCCTCTGTCGTCATCGTCAGTTTCACGCGCGCACCGACGGGGACGTGCAGCTCGTTGATCTCGCGCTGCCCCGTCTGGTGCTGGAACTTCCACATCCACTGCTTGGCGACGACGTAAATCTCCATCGCCTGTTGCGGAGCGCGATACGCCTTGAAGTAGGTCGAAGCGCCCCAGACGAAAATCGTCATCGCAATCATGAGCGGGATGATCGTCCACGTCAGCTCTAAAACCATCGAGCCTGCGATGGGACGCGGCAGCTCGTCCGGACGGCGGCGTCGATACTTGACGGCGAAGACGACGATGACCAACACGATTGCCACCGTGAAGAAGGTCGTAATCAGCAGCAGGTAGGCGTAGAGCGTGTCCACGTGCGGCGCGAACGTCGAAGCCTGCTCCGGCGCGAACGGAACCGTCACTGTCGGTATGGGAATGGACTGCATCAAGTTCACTCGAAACTTCCCTCCCCTGAAGGGGTTCGACCGGCTAGGCCCGAGCGGCCAAAAGACCGAAAGCGCCAGCGCCCGTTGCCGGAGTTTTTCAGACTGCCCCGCCGACGCCCATCTCCTCTTCCCTCTGCCGCGTCCGCCGGTGGAGGAAGAATATGAGACCCACGATGCCGAAGACCGTCAGCACGCTCGCCGCACGCATGACCGCCATCACGGGGGCGAACTTACCCGTGGCCGGGTCGTAGTGGTAGCAGTAGAGAATCAGCGCATCGACGGGCGAGCCGATCTTCCCCGCGGATGATTCGACGAGCGCAAGCCGCAAGTCCTTCGGCGAATACTCGATGCCGTAGAAGTAGTGCGACAAACGCCCCTCGGGCGTCGCCACCATGATGGCCGAGGCGTGCGCGAACTGCTGCGACTGCTCGTCCCAAACGTAGTGGAAGCCCGTCGCCTGCGCGAGAGAGTCAATCGACTCCTTTTCCCCCGTCAGAAAGTGCCAGCCCTCGCCCGCGCCCTCGCGTCGATAGCGCTTCAGGTACGTCTCTTTCTTCTTCGCCGCGAGTTCGGGCCCCTCGCGCGGGTCGAAGCTGACGGTGACGACCTCGAACTCGCGCCCCGGCGTAAACTGAAGCGCCTGAAACGTGCCGACCGTCCCGTTCAAGACCTGATTGCAAAGCATCGGGCACTCGTAATAGACGAGCGTCAGGACGACGGGCTTTCCCGTCTGGAAGAAATCGCCGAGCCTCACATCACGCCCCGACTCGTCGCGGAAATGCAGTTCGAGCGGTAGCTGCGCGCCGAGACGCTGCTCGATGTCAACCTTCTTCAAAACCTCCGTCGAGTTGCTCGTCGGCATGGGCCCCACGGGCGGCTGCGCGTACTGCGCGAAGACCGTGAGCGGTGAGCAGTAAGCAGTGAGCAGTAAAAAGCCCAACGCCAACGCCGCGCGCCGCGCACTGTCTCCGTCCAAAAATTTTGACTCCGAACTACTTCTCACAACTACTCTCACTTTCTAACAACCACCTATTGCTTACTGCTTGCTGTCTACTGCTTGCCCCCTACTGTCTACTGACTACTGACTACTGGCTACTGCTCTCGGTGCGCCCGGCGCGGCCCCCGTCGCCGCCGCAGGGGTCGGCGCTTGCGCGGGCTGCCCCGGCTGATGGCGTTGCAGGTAGAGTCGCATGGCCTGCTCGACGGGGACGCGCACCGTGCCTGCCTTCTCGTCCGCCCAGCCGTAGTCGTTCAACTCGCCCCGCCACTCCTGACTGACGAGAAGGTACTCTGACCAGGGCTGCGGCACGTGCTCGGTCTGGGCGGCGTAGGAGAGGTCGTGCTGCTGCCCGTCGTCCGTCTTCACGTTCCAACCGGGCGCGAGTTGGAGCCGCGGCTCGGGCGGCAGACGCTCCGCGCCCTGACGCGCCAGCGGCGAGGCTTTCAACTCCTGCGCCTCCTCGCGGTGCTGGAAGTACATGAACATCAAAAGCACCGCTCCGCAGACGACGATAGTGAAGAACGTCAGCCCGCCGACGAACCACAGCAGCGGGCGCACTGCCACGTCCGACTCTTCGTGCGCCACGTCCGGGTTCGTGATGTAGGACACGTCCGGCGTCTCATGAATGCTGTCCCTCTTGCGCTTGCCGTAAGCCATAACCCTTAGTGATAAGTGATGAGTGATAAGTGATGAGAAAGAACTTCGCCTTCCTCTGACTACTTATCACTTATCACTCATCACTTATCACTCCTTTCAGTGGTGTTCCGCGGCCTCCAAAGCCTTCTCAAGGTCGCGGTCGCCGACGGGCAGCAGCGGGCGCGAGGCCAACTGCCCGAAGTAGTACCAGAGCCAGATGCCGCCCAGTCCCACAGCCATCGAGAGCATCGGCAGAAAGCTTCTCAGGACATCGCCCGTGCCCCACTCGCCCTCGCCGCCCTGATGCACCGAAGGCGCGAAGAAGAAGACCAGATCGACGACGCGCATAAAGAGCATCAGCAGTGCGATGCGTCTTAAAGAGCGCGGCGCGCGTTTGCGTGCGCGCGAGAGCAGCAGCCCGAACGGGAGCGCGAAGTGGAAGAGGATTATCAGGAGACCGATGAACTGCCACCCGCCGTGCAGACGCCGCAGGTAGAAAGGAATCTCCTCGGGCAGATTTCCCGCCCACGTAATCAGGAATTGCGAGAAGGCGAAATACGCATAGAGCATCACGAGCGCGAGCAGGAGCTTGCCCCAGTCGTGGAAGTGCAGCGGTTGATAGACGTGCGTCATCGGCTCATGCGAGCCGAGATAGGTCGCCACCGTAATCATGAAGGCCAGCGCGGAGAGTCCCCAGCCCGCCATGATGATGAGTCCGTAGATGGTCGAGAACCAGTGCGGCTCAAGTGACATGCCCCAATCAATGGCCGCGAACGTCACGGTCAGTCCGAAGAGAAGGATGCCGGGGCCCGATACGTCCTGCATCAAGCGGCGCAGGCGCGGGTCGCTCGTGTGATCCTGCTTCGCAGACCAGCGGCCCAGCAGAGTGGAGAACCCGATCCATATCGCGAAGTAGACGACGGCGCGGATGATGAAGAAAGGGATGTTGAGATAGCTGCTCTTGTGCATGAGCGCCGGGTCGCCCGCGACGACCGACGCATCAGACCACTCATAGACCGACAGCGAGCGTCCGCCGGGGACGTGCTCGTGTACGAAGAGCGAGACGACGATGGGGATGAAGAAGACTGCGCAGAGCGGGATGGTGCGCGTCGCCGCTTCGAACAGACGGCGGCTTGTCAAAGCCCACGCGCCGCCCGTCATGTGTCCGAGGCAGAGCCACGCGAGGCTGCCGACCGCGACGCCCGTCACGAAGAAGAAGCCGACGAGGTACGAGCGCAGGACATGCACCAGCCCGCCGTAGCCCGCACCCTGACCCATCAGGAAGGCCAGCACCGCGCCCACGACGAGCAGGCTCACGCCGACCAGAAGCGCGCGCCCGCGATAGCGCCCGAGGTCTGCCGGTGCGTTGTAGTCGATATTGGTGGTGGTCGTCGCTTCCATCCCGGTGTTTCTCAACTCCCGCCTAATGTTTCTAAAAACCCCGCTTAATGTTTCTCAACCCCCGTCTGCGGCGACTGCAAAAGCGTGCCGCCCGGCTCGTCGTGCCCCGCCGCCGCTGCTGCTTTACGCTGCGCGCCGCTCAAGACCTTGTTGCGCTCCTCCTCTGAGAGGTCTTCCATCTTCAGCCGACGGCTCAACTGGAGCGCGCGCAGATAGGCGATGATCTTCCAGCGATCTTCAACCGGAACCTGCGAGGCATAGTCGGGCATCGCGCCCCAGCCGTTTGTAATCACGTCGAAGAAATGTGCGGCAGGCGTCACGCCCTCCTGTAGACGGTCATCGTAGAAGGAGGGCGGGCGTCGGAAGCCTCGGCGCACGATCATGCCGTCGCCCTCGCCCGTCAACCCGTGACAGGCCGAGCAGAAGATTTGGAAGCGCTGCTGCCCGCGCAGAAGCGCCGTCTCGTCAATCGTGAAGGGGAAGTTATCGGGGCCGCCCGTCGCCGCCGCCTCGCGCGCGCCGGGCACTCCGCCCGCACTGTTGCCGCCCACGTTCGCGCTCGCGCCCGCAAGCGCGTTCAATGATATGCCGATAGAACTCAACGGCTGCGCCGTGCCCATGCCGCCCGTCTGCGCTCCGCCTTGCGCGCCGACGCCCGGCAAGGCAGCGGTCTTGCCCGCCGCCGCTGCGCCGGCAGTCTTGCCCGTAAAGAAATAGTCTTCGCGGTCGCGGTACTCGCCCTTCGTCTGGCGCGGGACAGTGCCTTCAACGAGCGGGCGCGACGAAGCGCCGTCGGGGAAGAATTTCCGGTCGCCCGCCTCGTAATACTCGTAGCGCGGCTGATCCTGCATGTCGATGCGGCAACCCACAGACAGTAAGCAGTAAGCGGTAAGCAGTAAGCAGCAACAGACGATGCGACGGGGCGACGGGGCGACGGGGGGAGAAGAAACTCTCCCTGTCTCCCTGTCTGCCTGTCTCCCCGTCCCGAAGTTAGTGTTCGACATCTGTCACCTCACGCGGCCCGAGACTCTGGAGGAGTGCAGCCGTCCGCTCGCGGTCGAACTTCGGGTCGATTGCTTCGACGAGCACGAAGAAGCGGTCGCGCGAGGCGAGCGCGAAGTTCGGCGCGTTGAAGACCGGGTGATACGGCTCGGGCAGACCGTTTAAGGCGAGCATGCCGAAGACTGCAAAGAGCGCCGCGCCCAAGACCGTACACTCGAACGTGATCGGGATGAACGCGGGCCAACTATGGGGCGGCTTGCCGCCGACGTTCAGAGGGTAACTGATAGTGAGCAGGTAGAACTGCATCAGGTAGCCGAGCGAGCCGCCGAGCAGTCCCCCGATTAAGACGATAAGAGGCATGTGCGTCTTGTGAACGCCGATGGCTTCTGACAACTCCTCTACGGGGTAGGGCGAGAAGGCGTCGATCTTACGGTAGCCCTCCTCATGGACGCGCCGCGCGGCGGCGACCGCATCCGTCGGGTTGTCAAACTCGGCCATCAGACCATAAGTCGCCGGGCGGGCCGTTTTCCTCATGCGTCCTCCTTAATCTGCGCCTCGGGAACCATCGTCCTCATCTCGAAGATGGAGATGACGGGCAGGAAGCGTAGGAAGAGGAACATCAGGAAGAAGAAGAATCCGATGGTTCCGAAGAACATCGTAAAGTCGAAGATGGTCGGCGAATACATCCCCCACGACGAGGGAAGAAAGTCTCGGTGCAGACTGATCGGGATAATGATGAAGCGCTCCAGCCACATGCCGACGTTGACGAACATGGCGACGACAAAAAGCATCAGGTTGCTGTGGCGCACGCGGCGTATCCAGACGATCTGCGGCACGACGACGTTACAGATGATGAGCGCCCAGTAGTAGAACGCGTACGGGCCCACGAAGCGATTCCGAATCATGAACTCTTCGTAGGTGTTCGCGCTGTACCAGGCCATGAACGTCTCCATCATGTACCCGTAAGCCACGATCATTCCCGTCGCCAGCATGACCTTCGCGGAGTTTCGCAAGTGGCGCTCGGTGATGAAGTCTTCAAGCCCGTAGAACTTCCGCAAAGGGATAACCAGCGTCAAGACCATCGCAAAGCCCGCGTAGATTGCGCCCGCGACGAAGTAGGGCGGGAAGATCGTCGCGTGCCAGCCGGGAATGATGCCGATGGCGAAGTCGAAGCTGACGATGGTGTGAACCGAGAGCACGAGCGGCGTCGAGATGCCCGCGAGCAGAAGATAGACGACTTCGTAACGCGCCCAGTGGCGTGCGCTCCCGCGCCAGCCTAAAGAAGCCATCCCGTAGACGACGCGCCCGAAGCGGCTGCGTGCGCGGTCGCGCAAGGTGGCGAGGTCGGGCACGAGTCCCGTGTACCAGAAGAGCGCCGAAACGGTCGCGTAGGTCGAGACGGCGAACACGTCCCACATCAGGGGGCTGCGGAACTGCGGCTGGATGCCCATCGTGTTCGGATAGGGAAAGAGCCAGTAGGCGAGCCACGGGCGGCCTGTGTGGAGCAGCGGGAAGAGTCCCGCGCAGGCGACGGCGAAGAGCGTCATCGCCTCTGCAAAGCGATTGATGGAGGTGCGCCACGTCTGCCGGAGCAGGAGCAGGATGGCCGAGATGAGCGTGCCCGCGTGGCCGATGCCGATCCACCAGACGAAGTTGATGATGTCGAAGGCCCAGCCCACAGGCTGGTTGTTGCCCCAGATGCCGATGCCCGTGAAGACGAGGTAGATGACCGTTCCCATCATCATGTTCGCCAGCATGAACGAGAGAGCGAGGCCAATCCACCAAGCGAGGGGCGTCCGCTTCCTGAGAACGATAGAGCTGATCTTGTCCGTTACCGAGTCGAAGGTGTGACCCGGCTCGATGACGGCGGGCGTCGTGTGGATGCGCGTATCGTCGTATGGGTCGTATCTCTCCATAAACCTTTACGCCTCCCCTTCCTTGCCGCCGAGCGCGTCGTTCGGGTTACGCACCGCCGCGAGGTACGTCGTCCGCGGGCGCGTGTTCAAGTCGGCGAGCAGCCCGTAGTTGCGCTTCTGCGCTTGCAGCCGTGCCACGCGGCTCGACGGGTCGTTCAAGTCGCCGAAGACGATGGCCTCGGTCGGGCACGTCGCCTGGCAGGCTGTGACCACGTCGCCGTCTCTGACTTTACGCCCCTCCTTCTCCGCCTCCATCTTGGCGTACTCGACGCGCTGGATGCAGTAGGTGCATTTCTCCATCACGCCGCGCGAGCGCACAGAGACTTCAGGGTTGCGCTGCATCTTGAAAGAGGGCGTGTTCCAGTCCTGAAAGAGCAGGAAGTTGAAGCGACGAACCTTGTACGGGCAGTTGTTCGAGCAGTACCGCGTGCCGACGCAGCGGTTGTAGACCATGTCGTTGATGCCCTCGGCGCTATGCACTGTGGCGTGGACGGGGCAGACCGGCTCGCACGGCGCGTTCTCGCAGTGCATGCACGGGACGGGCATGAAGTAGACGCCTTCGGGACGCTCGACCGCGCCGCGAAAGTATGCGTCGATGCGCAGCCAGTGCATCTCGCGCGAGCGCGCGACCTGTTCTTTGCCGACGACTGGAATGTTGTTCTCTGCCTGGCAGGCGACGACGCATGCGTTACAACCGACGCACGTCGAGGCGTCGATGACCATGCCCCAACGATAGCCGCGCCGCCCCATCTCCTCGTGCTCTGAGTAGTCGTACGGCGGGTACATCGTCTCGTCGCTCGCAGGCTCGCGGTTCTTGCCCGCGGGCTGTGGCTCTCGCTTGTGCTCGCTCTCGGGCGCAAGCTCGGGGTCATGTGTCCAACGCGCGAAGGAGCCGTGGCGGACGATGTCGCGCCCCTCCATGCGGAAGTGTATCTGGGTGGAGGCGAGCGGGTAGTCTTCGCCCGTCAACTCGACGCGCAAGTCCCCGCCCGACCACATCGCATCGGAGGTGCGCAGGTCGTATGCGTTGAAGCCGCGCACGCTCTTGTCGTGCTCGTTTCCGCCGACTCTGCCGGAGCGCTTGCGCCCGTAACCGAAGTGTACGGTCACTACATTGTCGGGCTGTCCCGGCAGGATAAAGACGGGCGCGTTGTTGACCTGACGACCCTTGAAGGTAAGGCGCAACAGCTCTGCGCGAAGCTCGCCGCCTTTGGCCGTGAGACGATTGACGCGCTTCGGCGAGTCCCAAGCGATTGCGCCGTCCGGAGCTTCGCCGACACCGAGGCGTTCGGCGGTCGCCGGACTGATGATGGCGACGTTGTCCCACGTCAATTTCGTCAAGGGCTTCGGCAACTCCTGAAGCCAGCCGTTGTTGGCGAAGCGCCCGTCGTAGATGGTCGGGTCGGTGCGAAAGACTATTTCATACTGCCCCGCGCCCGCGCCGCCTTGCTGTGCGCCCTGCGCTCCAATGTCCGGCATCGCCGCAGCGGCAGTCGCCGCACTCGCCGGGGCATTCCTGACCTTGCGCGCGGAGTTCGCCACAAAGCCGTCGTTGAGAGCCTTGCGCCACGCACGCTCAAACTCCGGACTCGCCTTCGTCGCAGCAGACGCCGCACCACCAGCCGCCGCACCGTTGTGCGCGCCGCCCGCGCTGTTGTTGTTCGCGCCGGTAGAGCCTCCGTTGTTCGCGCTGCCCGCGCCACCATTGTTCGCATTGGCAGCGCCGCTGCTGTTCGCGTTGGCAGCGCGGCTGTTGTTGGACACCGCTGCCGCGCCGTTACCCACGATGCCGCCAGCCGCCGCGCCCGCAGTGTTAGCGCCCGCAGTGTTAGCGCTCGTGGTGTTAGTGCTCGCGGTGTTAGCACCTGCGCCGTTCGCACCTGCGGCGTTGGCGGCCCCGGCAGACATGAGCGTGCCGTGCCCCTCGTTCATCCAGAAGTCGCGGATGATGTCGTAGCCGCGCCGGTCTGGATTGTCTGTGAAGGCCGCGAGCAGCTCATAGGCGCTCTTGCCGTTGTAGAGCGGCGTGATGAGCGGCTGCTGAATCGTTACTGTGCCGTCGTATGCGCGCGTGTCGCCCCACGTTTCGAGAAAGTGCGTCTCGGGGATGTGCCAGTGGCACAACTCTGAAGTCTCGTCGTCGTAGAGGCCGAGGTGGACGGCGAGACCTACCTTCTTCATCCGTTCGGCGTCGAGCTTGAGGTCGACGGGCGTCGTATAGACGGGATTGCCGCCGACGATGACGAGTATCTCGACCGCGCCCGCATCAATCTCGGAGACGAGCGTGCGCAGGTCGTTCGACTGATCTGTCGGATTCTCCTCGACGGAATCGACATACGTGACGGTCTTGCCCACCGCGCCGAGCGCCGCGTTCATCTTGTGCGCGATGGCGTGAATCTCCGGCGGCTGCTCGTCGCCCGCGATGACGATGCACGTGCCCATGTGAGCCTTGAGGTCTTCGACAATTTTAGCGGTCTCGTCGTTCGTTCCGGATGCGCCGCCCGCCGTTGCCCCAACGTCCGCGCCGACGCCCGCCGCCAGAGCGCGCACGTAGGCGGCGAACTGGCTCGGGCGCAAAGGCGTGCGATGGTCTGCGAAGAAGCCCGTATTTGTCGGCGTCGTCTCGACCGAGTAGAGGCGGCAGATTTCGCGTGTGTCGCCGTCTGAGACGCGTCGGCGCGAGGCGAAGTCGCGCGCGTAACGCAGAGAGCCGGGGCCGCACTCAAGGAAGTTCGAGTCGAGTGAGAGCACGCGGTCGGCTGCGGCGAAGTTGTAGATGGGCGTACTGAAGTCGCCGAGCGCCTGTCGCGTCCCTATCCTCGCGTTGTTGCCGCCCGCAGGCTCCCACTGATACCAGCGCGCGCCGGGGAAACGTGCCGTGAGACTCTTGAGCTGCGCGGCCAGCGTCGGCGACGTGACGGTCTCGGTCAGGAAGCGGAGGCCCGCGCCCTGCTTTGTGCGCTGGCCTTCGAGCACGGTGGCAAGCTCGCCGAGGAAGGCCGTGAAGGTGCGGACTTCGCCGCGGTTGATGATCGTCTCGGAGCGGTCGGGGTCGTAGAGACCGAGTATCGAAGCCTGCGCGAAAACGTCTGCCGCGCCGAGGCTTGCCGGATGGAGGTCGTTGCCCTCGATCTTCGTGGGTCGCCCCATGTAGCTGCGCACGAGCAGGGGCGTTGCGCCGCCGGGGAAAGGCATCGCGGTGGCGAAAAACAGTGGCTTGCCGGGGACAAGCTCCTCGGGCTGGCGCACGTATGGGACGATGGTTTCGGGCGGCTGATAGGAGCAGCCCGCAAGGCCCGCGAGCGCGAGCGATGCGCCCATCAGCTTGAGGAACGTGCGGCGGTCTGTGCCCTCGTCCCACTCGGAGGCGTGCTGTGGGAACTCTCGATGCAGAAGCTCCTCGAACTCTTCGGTAGAGGCCAGCTCTTCGAGACTCTGCCAGAACTCGCGCCCGCGCTTTTCCTTGAGCTTCGCGCGCACGCCTTCGATGGAGAGCGGGCGATTCCTGATCTGGTAAAGCTCGGGGAAAGTGTCTTTGATGTGCATCTACTTATCCCAAACCGTTATCTATGACATGTCGAACAGCTCGTGATGGTGCGCGCGTCGCGGACACGATACTCGCGCTTGAGCTGCAACCCGAGCGCGACACGCTGCGGCGAGCGGTTCTCGGCGAGCCTGTTCTCGGCGTCGGCAGTGACGCCCGCGGCCTCGTCGCCGTCGATGTTCCAACCCATGTCGGTGATCTTGTCCTTCGGACGCAGGAATCGCTCCGGCTCGCGGTGGCAGGCGAGACACCATTCCATCTGGAGCGAGGCGGCCTGATAGACCGCCGGCATCGTGTCCACACGCCCGTGGCAGGAGGCGCAGCCGACGCCCTTGTTGACGTGGATACTGTGGTTGAAGTAGACGAAGTCGGGCAGGTCGTGGACGCGCGCCCACTCGATGGGCTTGTTGTCGCGATAGCTCGACCTGACGATTTCGAGGTAGGGACTCTCAGACCAGATTTGCGAGTGGCAGTTCATGCAGGTCTTCGTCGGCGGCATCCCGGCTGTGTTCGACACTTCGACCGACGTGTGGCAGTAGCGGCAGTCGATGCCGTCGTCGCCGACGTGGTGCTTGTGTGAGAACTGGACGGGCTGCTGCACCTCGATGAACTGTCCGGTGTTGTACGAAGAACGGTTGATCTCGGCGAGCACCCAGAGGGAGGCGGCCACCAGAAAGAGGCCGCCGAAGATGCTCACCTTGGCAATGGTGTTGGTGCTGTGGTGGAAAATCTGCATGCCCGTTCCCGTACCGTCTTGTGACTCTTTTGATTGCCCGGCGAGTTATGTCCAAACAAACGCCCGGCCTGTGTCACCGCTTCCGTCGCCGCAGAGACGCGCACGAGCCTGCACGCGCCGCCGCAAGCCTATCCGAGGCGGCCAGTACGTACTACGGCTTTCCGCCCGACAGAGGAAAGTCCACGACCTTCTGGCCCTTCGGCTGCACCACATATTTAAGAACTACTTTAGAGTGAATTACTGATACTACTTTTTTCCGCGATGGGCAAGCATTAGTTAAAAATTTGATTATGAATATTACCGGGCGTGGTTCAACAGGAAATCTAATAAGCCGGGCGTCATAAGCTGGCAAGGCGGGAAGTCACAAGCCGGTCAGGCGAGCATCACAAGCCGGAAGCCGGAAGCCGGAACAGAGAATCCGAGAGGCGCAGCCAAGGTTTTCTGTCCCGTAGGGACACATGAAAATAGCCCAGCACTTCAGTGCTGGGCTATTTTCAATCGCCCCTGACGGGGCTTATGCGATCTTTTCAACGTTGGCCGAACACGAGAATCACGATGGCGAAGAGGGCGAGGAGGAAGAGGGCGAAGAAGAAAATCTTCCAGAAGCTATAGGGGCGCTCGCCCTGTACCTCGCCGGTGCGACCGTTGATGACGAGTTGGAAGACGCGTTCGCGGAAGCGGTATGCGCCGACGTAGATGGGCAGCAGCAGATGCTTGAAGGTGATGGCCGAGTAGGCGGTCGAGATGTGCGAGACGCGCTGCTCGTCGCCGCCGATGTCTCGGCGCACGTCCGAGTCGATGACAGGCTCGGCTGCCTTCTTCGCCAGCTCGAAGCCTTCGGCCAGCGTGACCTGATAGCGTTGCGCCTTGTAGCCCGACAGATACTCCGGCTCGTATGGGGTCAGCTCACCCAAATCCCATGGCTCAAGCGCCGCGAGGCGTACGGGCGGCAGAGACTTCGTCGCGGGGACGAGCAGGTCGTCGAACCAGCGCTCGACCTTCCCCGACGCCGCGTACCAGCGCGTGTGCTGTACCTGTCGCTCGCGGGTTACGGTGTTGCCCTGCGAGTCCTGCTCCGTGTAGCTCTCGCTCGTGTAGTAGTGCTCGCCGCGCTCGCCCGTGTACTCGCTGAGCGTGTGTGCGTCGTATGTCCAGAAGGGGATGTAGACGCCGCCGATTCCCTCCTGCGCGGCGAACCGCTTGAGCGCGTTGGGCGCGAACCAGCGCGAGGCGAGCCAGCCGCGTAGGCTCGCGGTCGCCTCATCTTGCGTCACGCGAAAGGGCAGCACGCCCTCGGGCGCAAGCACCGGGTCTGCCGAACGGGGTTGCGCGACCAGAGGGCTGCCGCAGAAATCGCACTCGCCCGCAACCAACGGCGGCGTGAAGGTGACGGTCGCGCCGCACGTCTGGCACGCGACTTCGAGCGCGCCCTCGGCGAGCGTGCCCATGCGGTCGGCGTGAAGCTGTAGATACTGTTCGTAAGAGCGCTCTTCGACCGCACCACCCGAAGGCGCGATCTGCTCCTGATGCCCGCAATAGGGGCACGTCAAACAGCCGCCCTCCGGCGCGAACAAAAGGTCTGCGCCGCAGCCGGGGCAGCGAAAGCGTCTTACCTTCTCCTCGGGGATGGTCTGTTGTTGCATGGGGAATTAGTAGACAGTAGTCAGTAGTCAGTAGTCAGTAGAAAAGCATTGCTGTCGCATGGTCAGAGATGAATCAGTCAGCGCCCGCGACGCGGAGCGCTACTGTCTACTGTCTACTGTCTACTGTCTACTCATCCTGTCTACTCATTGATGAGAGCTGCGGATTACTTCGACGCCGCCACACGAAGCCGTCGAGCACGTAATGCGTCGCCTGCGGCAGCGCAAGCAGCGGCACGAGGAAGACCTTAAGCTGTGACCAGTCCCACGCGCCCCCGAACAGCCACGCGCGCTCGTGCCACACGCCGCGATCCCAGAGCAACTCCTCCGCATAGGCCATCAGCCACAGCGTCGCCAGAAACACGGGCCAGCGCGCAAGCCTTCGATAGATGCCGCCCGTCTGCGGCGCACGAGCACGCGCGCGCGCGTACCACCACACGAGCGCGATGTATGGCACGCCGTGGATGACGACGTTCGTCACCGTGAAGGCGTAATCGGAGTTGAGCGCGACGATGCCCGCGTACCAGCACACCGCGGTCGTCAGGACGACGATGTCCTTGCCCGGATTGCCTTCACCTCTCACAAACCACGCGTGCGCCGAGCGGACGGCGTACGCGCCGAGCGCCACGCAGTAGACCGGAAACGCGAACGCTTCGACCCACGCGGGCGCTGCGGCGAAGTCGCCCGGCAGGAACCACCAGAAGCGCCGGGGCAGGTGCGCGTGCCAGTATGCGAGCGGATACAGCGTAGCCATGTAGATGGCCGCCGCGTCCACACACCAGCCCCGAAGCCCGCGCTCGCCCGCACGCGCCCTGTACCTCGCGACCCAACCGTACTGCTGTCGCACGAAGTGGAAGACGGCCAGATAAGCCAGCGCGCGCCAGAAGAGCGCGGCACTCTCCGAGTAGAGCGCCACGCCGAGCGCGAAGGCAAACACGGGCGCGAGCAGGTACAGAGACGCGCGGCGCTTCAGTTCTTCCCGGTCGAAGTAGACGCGGAAAGCGGTCGCGTACACGTGCGCCACGTCAACCAATAGCACCGCCGGAACCCACGCCCACTCCGGCGAGTCTTCGTTCAAGACGCCCACACGCGCGCCGACCCACAGCAGAAGGAGCGACATCAACGCGCTCCCGCCGAAGACGCACACGTCCGCGCGCGCCGAGAAGAGCCACCAGGACTTTCGCGACCCGAATGTCGCGGCGCTCGAAAGCGTCCGGCTGCTCGAAAGCGTCGGGGCGCGCAGAACCTTCGTCCCGGTGATTGCGGCTCGTACAGGCTCGGCAGATGTTACGGGTTCGGCAGACATACAAGTTCGGCGGACATACACTTTCAGCAGTCATGCACTTTCGACGGACATACACTTGCGGCGGCGGCGTGTGAGTTTATACTGTGCCCGCTCTACCCGAAAGATTTTTTTTACTTTAAACGGCTTGCATGCAGAGACATTCTGAACACGTAGAGACTGAGTTGCAGAGGCGCGACAAAGAGACGGCGTTGCAGAGGCGTGCGCGGCGCGCGCTCGAACGACAGCTCGCCTACCAGCGCGCGAAGGCTCTGAAGGCCGAGGGGCACGAGCCGGAATACGTCGAGGCCATGCAGAAGCGCTCGGCGCGTGTGCGCGAGAAGTTGGAGCGCGTGCGTTCGATTGACGACGACGCGCGTGTGCTCGAAGTCGGGAGCGGCGCGCACGGACTCGTCTTCTACTTCGGCACGACGCGCGGCGTGGGGGTTGACCCGCTTGCCTGCGACTACGCCGCGCTCTTCCCCGCATGGCAGCACCGCGCGCGCACAATCGCCGCCGCGGGCGAGCGCCTGCCCTTCGCCGACTCGGCGTTCGACGTAGTGCTCTGCGACAACGTCGTGGATCACGCCGAAGGCCCGGCCCAGATCACACGCGAGCTTGCGCGCGTGCTCGCCCCCGGCGGGCTTCTCTACTTCACGGTCAACTTCCACCACGCGGTCTACTCGGTCGCCGCACGCCTCCACACCGCCTGGAACGCCGCCGGACTACGCTTCGAGATCGGCCCCTTCGCAGACCACACCGTCCACCTCACGCTCGACCGTGCGCGCCGACTCTTCGACGGCCTTCCGCTGCGCGTCCTAAGCGAGCACGACAACATCACCGAGGCAAAGGCCGCCGCACGCCTGCGCCCACCCCGCCACGCGGGCGACCGCCTGAAGAGACTCTTCTTCAAGAACGCGCTCTACGAACTCATCGCCGAACGCGAAGGCGGAAGCCCGACCGTGAGGGAGGGCGTATATGAAACGCTGAAATGGGAACGCTGAACTAGAAGTAGTCT
>JAVRON010000017.1:0-71831 GCA_032162705.1 Acidobacteriota bacterium | reverse complement strand
GGGCGCGGAGACTCGCAGAGAGTTGAATTATCTCTGCGCTTCCTCCGCGCCCTCAGCGCCTCCGCGGTGAATACACGTAGCGCTATATTCAAGTTGCAATCACTATAGAAGAAGAGGAGCGCAAAGTTTCGCGCTCCTCTGTTAGCTCACGAAGATTTCCGTCGTCAGAACTCGTCGCGGTCTCTTCTCATCGCAGAGGGCGACGGCGCGGACGTGGGGCGGCTGCTCATCTTCTCCCACTCTTCGCGCGTGATCGTCTTCAGTGGCTCAAGCTTCTTCTTCGCCAGTTCGGCGTTGAGGCCGGAAAGCTCTTTCGCCGTCCATGCGTCGAAGTCTTTGACCACGTCCGAGAGTTCGCGTGCGAGCGCATCGGAGCGCTCAGTTTGCGTCTGCGAGGGTCGTCCTTCGTAGAAGACGATGTTGGAGTAGAGGTCTGCCAGGTATTCGCGCAGCCGTTCCTCGCCCGTGATGGCTCCGCCCTCTTTGGTGGCGACGATCTTCTTGCGTAGCTCGTCCACCTGCGCCGAAGCGTCTTGCAGGCGCTTGCGTAGAGGATCGTCCGCAGAGAGTTTCGACGCGCGGTCTTCGAGAGCCAGACGCAGGCCGTTGATTCTGTCAACGGAGTAAGACATCTCGCCGAGTTGCTTGTGGAGCTTCAAGGCGAGGTCGTACTGCTGGCGGCGGTCTTCAGCCGTATGCGTCGAACGCGGGTCGGCGATGACCCGAAGCTCGGTCGTGTAAACCTGCTTGTCCTTCGTCATCTTCACGGTGTAGTTACCGGGCAGCACGCGGGGGCCGTAGGCCGCGCCGAACGCCGCGCTCGCGGCGGGCGGAACCTTCGGCGGGTCAAGGCGCATGGGCCACGTCACGCGGTTCAGTCCGCGCCGCTTGCTGCCCGGAATCGTGCCGAGCAGTTTTCCCGAAGAATCGAAGACCTCGATCTTTAAGTCGCCGAAGATGTGTCGGCGGCGCTGGTAGTAAGTGACGACGGCCTCGTCCGTCGGGTTGTCGCCGGTGAACTCGGCGTCGCCGCCCGGCCAACCGCCGCCGCCCGAGATTGATTGCACGGCGGGCTTGGACTGGATAAAGAAAACATCTTTCGCGAGCGCGTCGGGCGTGAGCGCGCGCAGGGGCGTGATGTCGTCGATAATCCAGATGCCGCGCCCGTGTGTGGCGACGACGAGGTCGTGGTCGCGCGGGTGGATGGCGAGATCGCGGACGGCGACGCCGATGGGCATGTCGCCGCCTTTGTATTGCGCCCAACGCTGCCCGCCGTCGAGCGAAATCCACAACCCGAACTCAGTGCCGACGTACAGGAGGTCTCGGTTGACGAGGTCTTGCTTGACGACATGCGCATAGCCGCGCATGGGTGCGCCTTCGGCGACGACGGGCGACCACGTCTGGCCGAAGTCGGTCGTCTTGTAGACGTAAGGTTTCATGTCGCCGAAGGTGTGCGCGTCGAAGGTGACGTAGGCCGTGCCTTCGTCGAAGTGGTCTGCGTCGATGTAGGAGACCCATGCGTTCTTCGGGATGCCGTGGACGTTGCCGACCACGTTCGTCCATGTCTTGCCGCCGTCGCGTGTGATCTGGACGTTGCCGTCGTCTGTGCCGACCCAGACGAGATTGGAGTTCTTCGGCGACTCGCAGATTGCATAGATGGTCGTGTGCATCTCGGCGGCAGAGTTATCGACGGTGACGCCGCCGGATTGCTCCTGCTTCTGCTTCTCCGGGTCGTTCGTCGTCAGGTCGGGCGAGATACGCTCCCAGGTCTGTCCCCGGTCGCGCGAGCGGAAGAGAAACTGCGCGCCGATGTAGACGGTGCCCTTCTGCGTGGGCGAGACATGGATGGGCGCGTTCCAGTTGTAGCGGAGCTTGCCCTCTTTGTATCCGGGAAGAGGCTGGATGTCGCGCGACTCGTGCGTCTTGCGATTGACGCGCCCGATATGTCCGCCCTGCGACTCGGCGTAGATGAAGTCGGGGTCTGAAGGGTCTGTGAACATCCAGAAGCCGTCGCCGCCAAACATGTTCTCCCAACGACTGTTGGTGATGCCGCCCGGATACTGCGAATCGCCGACCCACGAAGAGTTATCCTGCAATCCGCCGTAGACGTGATAGGGCGTGTCCATGTCCACGCTCACGTGATAGAACTGCGAGACGGGAAGATTCTGCGCCTTCCACCAGCGATTGCCGCCGTCGTAGGAGTACCAGACGCCGCCGTCATCGCCGACGATAAGATGGTCTGTGTTCTTCGGGTCAACCCACACGGTATGGAAGTCGCCGTGCGCGCCGCCCGAGATGTTCGAGAAACTCTTGCCGCCGTCGTTGCTGGCGATGAGTGACAGGTCGGGCTTGTAAATCTTGTTCTCGTCCTTCGGGTCAACGATCAGGTTGGCGAAGTAGAAGGGTCGCCAGATCATGTTCTGGCTGCGGTCGAGTGCCGCCCAAGTCTTGCCGCCGTCGTCCGAGCGATAAAGCCCGTCCTTCGGCGAGACGGCTTCGACGAAGGCGTAGACGACATCGGGCTTTGACGGCGCGACTGTGACGGCCACGCGCCCCCAGGGTTTGGCGGGCAGTCCCTTCGCGCTCGTTGCATCAAGCTCCGTCCACGTCGCGCCGCCGTCCGTCGATTTGAAGAGGCCGCTCGACGAAGGCACGTCCGGACTCTCGCCGCCCGAGCGGAACGTCCAGCCCTTGCGGCGGAAGTCCCACATCCCCGCGTAGATGGTCTTCGGGTTCGACGCATCCATCGAGATCATCGAGCAGCCGGTCGAGGCGTTCGCGCCCTTCAGGATTTTCGTCCAGCTCTTTCCGCCGTCGGTCGTCTTGTAAAGACCGCGCTCGTCCGAGTCGCTCCAGAGCTTGCCGGGCGCGCAGACGTAGACCGTGTCTGTGCTCGAAGGGTCAACCAGAATCTTCGAGATGCGCTCGGAATCCTTGAGTCCGACGTTCGTCCAGTTGTCGCCGCCGTCCGTCGATTTATAGACGCCGTCGCCGACCGAGACCGAGTTGCGCGTCCATGCTTCGCCCGTCCCGACCCAGAGGACTTTCGGATTCTTCGGGTCGATGGTGACGGCTCCGATTGACTGGACGGGCTGCTTGTCGAAGACCGGCTTGAAGGTCGTGCCGCCATTGACAGACTTCCAGACGCCGCCCGAGGCCGAGCCGATGTATACGGTCAGCCGCGAGCCTTCCTGTACGGCGTCGATGGCGGCGATGCGTCCGCTCATCTGCGCCGAGCCGATGTTACGCGCGCCGAGGCCGGAGATGGTCTCGGCGTCAACCTTGACGGTGTTGGATTGAGGATTAGCGGGCTGTGGGGTTTGTGCCAGCGTCGCTATTCCCGCGGCGAGCGCAAGGCTCGCGAAGATGGATGAGAACCAGCGTGTTAATAATCTTGTATTCATCTCTGACGAATCCTTCTCAAGTAGTTCAGTCCTGTTCCTACGAGCGCGGCTTGCCGCCGGGCTTCTTGCCTTCGGCCTTGGCGGGGGGCTTCGCGCCCGCGGGCTTCGCCTCGTCCGGCTTCTTCGGCTCGGTGGTCGAAGCGTCGGGCGCGGTTCCGGCTGGCTGTTTCGGCGCGGCAGGCAAGCGGAAGCGACTGTCGTCAATGGCGACGTTGACTTCGATCTTCTCGTAGGTGACTTTCTGTCGTCCGGAGCCGCCCTTTACGCCGTTCTCGATGGAGAAGGGGAGATACCAGCCGCCGACCTCTTTGTAGTCGCCGAGTATCGTTTCGTACTCGCGCTCGGCCCCGCGCACCATGCGTTTGGTTTCGATCTTGATGGGGACGAAGTAGTCTGTGTCCATGAAGTAGAAGCGCACGTCGCCGCTCGCGAGCGTCACCTTGAGCTTGTAGGCGTCGGTTCCCTCGAACTCGTCCATGCCGACGTACTCGACCTTGACGCCCTTCTGCTGGTAGTTGACGAGCGGGCCGTCTAGGTCTGAGTCTTCGATGATGCCCTTCAACTCCTCCTCGCCGAGCGGTTCGGCGTCCTTCTTGCCGCCCCACGGCTCGATCTTCCAGCCGCCGTGTCCGTCGTAGGCGGTGACGCCCGTCATGCCTTGAATCAAGAACTCCTGACGGACGAGGTTAGGGCGCTTGTTCTCTTCGATGACGACGGCCTCGAATCCGCCGCCGCCGTTGAACTTGCCCGTGCGGCGCAAAGATTTGACGGCTTGAATCCGTTCCATGCCGCCGACGGTCTTGATGAACTTGGCGACAATCTCGTCGGCGGTCTGCGCCGACACGGGCGCGGCGAACAGAAGGGCCCCGGCGAACGCCAGCAAAAATCTACGCATGGTCTTCTCCTCGATGAGTGTTGCAGAAGTGGTAAACGCTTTGGGCGAATGCTTTCGACTCGAACAAAGGCTCGTGACTGAAGCTTCCGAAGCGAAACTTTATCCTAGTCGAGCATCAATAGAATGTCGATGACATTTCAATTCTACGGGGCAGGGACGCGTAAGTTTCATCCGTTTCGTCACGTGAAAAAGCCGACTCGTAACAGTCGAAGGGACATCTGAGGATTGTAAGAAGGGGCCGGGCCGTGCTCACGGCCTTGGGAGGGAAGAACAGCGTCTCTATGGCAATTATCACTTGAATGTAGAGTAAGGGTGATTCACCGCAGAGGCGCTGAGTTCGCAGAGACTCGCAGAGGAAGACAAGTCTCAGCGCCCCCTCGGCGTCCTCAGCGCCTCTGCGGTGAACTCTACTCACATCACATTCAAGTGGAAGGTGTTTTAGTGAAGTTGAATAACAAGCCGCGCCGCATGCGTGTTGGAGATGCGACGGGCGAACTGCTGTCAGGGCTGTCCGGCACTCAGCATGTCCTCTTCTTCGCCCGAAGGCTGATGTCCGGTCGCCCTCTGTGCCGTATCATTGCTCGCGGGTAGCAGCCCATGCTCGCGGTAGTGGCGCAGCTTGTTGTGAAGCGTCTTGAGACTGATCTGGAGAAGTTCGGCGGCGCGCGTCTTGTTGTTTTCGGTCTTCTGGAGCGTGCGCAGAATCATGCGGCGCTCGACCTCTTCGATGGGTGTGCCGACGGGGAGCGTGAGCGTGTCCTCGCCGCGTGAGCGCGCACGCTGTTCGAGTGGATAGGGCGCGAGGTGATGGCGCTCGATGACCTCGCCCGAACAGATGATGACGGCGCGCTCGATGACGTTGCGAAGCTCGCGCACGTTGCCGGGCCACGTGTGCGACTGAAGAGCCTCGACGGCGGCGGGACTCAAGAGTCTTGCCGGTCGCTCGTGACGCTCGGCGAGCTGCGCGACGAGATGCTGCGCAAGGAGCGGGATGTCTTCCTTGCGGCGTCGCAGGGACGGAAGCTCAATCGTGATGACGTTGAGACGATAGAGCAGGTCTTCGCGGAAGGTGCCGCGCTGGACTGCTTCAGCCGGGTCGCTGTTTGTCGCCGCGAGCACGCGCACATCCACGGGAATCTCCTGCGAAGCCCCGAGGCGGCGAATCTTGCGGTCTTCGAGCACGCGCAGAAGCTTTGCCTGGAGCGAGACGGGCATCTCTGAGATTTCATCGAGCAGAAGCGTCCCGGCATTCGCCAGCTCGAAGCAGCCGAGCCGTCGCGCAGCCGCTCCCGTGAAAGCCCCTCGCTCGTGGCCGAATAGCTCCGACTCCATCAAGGTCTCAGGGATGGCCGAGCAGTTGATGGCGACAAACGAGGTGTTCTTGCGCTGGCTCAGGTTGTGAATCGTGCGCGCGACCAGTTCTTTGCCCGTGCCCGACTCGCCCGTGATGAGCACAGAGGCGGTGGAGGGCGCGACCTGCTCGATGAGCGCGTAAATCTGGCGCATCGGCTCGCTCATCCCGACCAGCTCGCCGAACGCGCCTCGGTCGCGCAACTGTTTCCGCAGCGCGTGATTCTCCCGCCGCGCCTCGGCGAATTCGACGCCGCGCTCGACGACGAGCCTCAGCTTCGCGAAGTCGATGGGCTTCTCAAGATAGTGGAAAGCTCCCTCTTCCTGTATCGCGCGCAAAGCCATCTCGACTGTACCCTGACCCGTGAGAAGGATGACGGCTGTCTCCGGGTGGAGCTGGCGCATCTCGCGCAACAGGCCGAAGCCGTCGAGGTTCGGCATGTAAACATCCGAGACAACGACCGAAGGGTAGAACTCTTCGACCGTCGCGAGTCCGATCCTCCCGTCCTGCGCAACCGCCGTCTCATAGCCCCAGCTCTCCAGCAACTCGCTGAGCGCCTCGGCTATCACAGGCTCGTCATCGACGATGAGGATGCGTCCCTTCGACATGGAATAAGTGTAGCAAGTTCAGGCGAAAGGAAAAAGGGAAAGGGCGGAGAGTTCGCGCCGTCGTTACGAGCCACGATGGTAAAATTCTGCGACGGCGCGTGCGAGCTTACGCGCGTTCGACTCCGCGGGCACGATATCCGCGCGCAGCCCGTACTCTGAAGCGGTCTGGGCCGTGACCTCACCGATGCAGGCGACGCAGACGCCCGTGAGCAGTGGGCGAAGGTCGCGCGTGTCGAAGAGTTGCGCGAAGTTATGTACGGTCGAGGAGCTGGTGAAAGTAACGCAATCGACGCCCCCGCCGACGAGCAGAGCTTCCGTGCGTGCGCGGTCGGTCGTCTCGGGGCGAACCGTCAGATAGGCCGTGACGACATCGACGCGCGCGCCCGCCTCTTCGATGGCACTCGGCAGGAAGTCGCGCGCGACCGCTGCACGCGGCAAGAGGAAGTTCAGCCCTTCAAAATGCTCAAGCCCACCCAGATAGTGTTCGAGCGCAGCGAAGACTCCCTCGGCGCGTGACTTTTCCGGCACCACGTCCACGTGAACATGCGCCGCGACGAGTCGTTCAGTGGTGGCTTCGCCGATGGCGCAGACGCGTAAGGAGTCCAGCTCGCTTACATCCTTTCCCAGCGCTTCGAGCCGCGTGAGGAAGTGCTCGACGGCGTTCGCGCTCGTGAGGACGAGCCAGTCGTAGCCGAAGAGATGTTCGATTGCTTCGTCAAGCTGCGCGTAAGAGGGCGGCGGGACGATCTCGATGGTCGGGCATTCGACGACACGCGCTCCGAAGGATTCAAGCTCGGCGGCGAACTCCGCGGCCTGCGCGCGCGCGCGTGTAATCATCACCGTGCGCCCGCTCAAAGGCTTGTTTGACGCCGACGTTTCTGACACCGATGTTTCTCTTGCTGACGCGGTCACGCCCGGAATTTCTTGCTGCTCAGACATCTCTTCATCCACGCTTGAGGAATTGCGTGCGCTTCACTGCTCACGAAACCGCAAAGGCAGGTCGGCGAGCAGCACGCCTGCGCCGCGCTCCAACAAACGCGCCGCCAGCTCGTCGCCGACGCGTACGGCTTCCGTCGCGTCACCCTCGATTGAGTCGCGTATGAACTCGCCGCCGTCGAGCGATGCGACGAGGCCGTCCAGCCTGATGCGCCCGCCCGCCACGGTCGCGTGCGCGGCGATAGGAACCTGGCAGCCGCCGCCGAGCGTGCGAAGCAGGGCGCGTTCGGCCAAAACGGCGGCGCGCGTCCGCGGGTCGTCGAGCAGGGAGACAGACGCGTTCGTCGAAGCATCTCCCTCACGTGTCTCGATGCCGAGCGCGCCCTGACTGACCGCCGGGAGCATCTCTTCCGCTTCGATGGCCGCGCTGATGCGACTCTCCAGGCCGAGCCGCCGCAAACCGGCGGAGGCGAGAATAAGCGCATCGTATTCACCCGCGTCGAGCTTACGCAGACGCGTGTCTACATTCCCGCGAAGCTCTTTGATCCGCACGTCGGGACGCAAGTGCTTCAGTTGTGCGATGCGCCGCAGACTCGACGTGCCCACGGTCGCGCCCGCAGGCAGATTCTTGATTGAGGCGTTCCGCGCATCACTGTCGGCGCGCAGCACGAGTGCGTCGCGTGGGTCTTCGCGCGCGGGCGTCGCCGTTATCGAGAGCCTTTCGGGAATGACGGTCGGCAGGTCTTTGAGGGAGTGGACGGCCACGTCAATCCGACGGTCGAGCAGAGCCACCTCCAGCTCTTTCGTGAACGCACCCTGCCCGCCGATGGTTGCGAGCGGCACGTCGTGCATCACGTCGCCCTTCGTCTTCAAAATCTCGATGCGGACGGACACACCCGCGTCGAGCGCTTCGAGCCGCGCCCTCACCCACTCCGCCTGCCACAGCGCAAGCTTCGATCCGCGTGAGCCGATGATGATTTCCATAAATGAGAGGTTAGAGGTCGGAGGTCAGAGGTCAGTTAAAGTTCTCGTCAGGAGACTTTGGACTGGTCGCGAAGAACGCTTCTTCACTGACCTCTGACCTCCGACCTCTAACCTCTGTCTTCTTCCTCCAGACCGAAGATATCGCGCCACGCCTGCACCTCTTCATCCGCGCCTTTGTCGTAGGAGCGGCGCATGCGGTGTATGACGGGATGGGAAATCTTGTTGACGGCGGACATGAGCATCGCCTCGATAGCCTGTTCCTGTTCTGGCGTAAGGGTTCCGAGCCGGCTGCGCTGGCGCGCGAACTCCTCCTGTGCGATGCGACGGAGCTTTTCCCTGAGCGCGCCGACCGCAGGCCCGATGTCGAGATCGCGCAGAGCCTGTTGGAACTGCAACACCTCGGATTCGACGATCAGCTCGGCCCGCTCGGCCTCGCGCTCGCGCTCGCGTATGTTCGAGGCGACAACCGCCTGGAGGTCGTCAATGTCGAAGACGAAAAGGTTTGAGAGCTTCGCCACGGCCGGGTCTACGTTGCGCGGCACACTGATGTCGATGAAGAAGGCGGGGCGGTTGCGCCGAGAGGCACGCGCCCGCTCGGCCATCTCCGGCGTGATGACATACTCGCGCGCGCCCGTCGAACAGATAATGATGTCTGCCTGCGCCAGGTACTCTTCGAGCGCGTCGAACTCGACGGCCTCACCGCCGAACTTGATGGCGAGCTGCTGCGCCATCTCGTAAGTGCGGTTCGTGACGAGGACACGCGCCGCGCCCGCACCGGCGAGGTGCTGAGCGGCCAGTTCGGCCATCTCGCCCGCGCCGACCAGCAGCACGGTCGCACCCTTGAGCGAGCCGAAAATCTTTCTCCCCAGCTCGACCGCCGTGAAACTGATCGAGACGGCGGCGGCGGCGATGCCCGTCTCGTTGCGGACGCGCTTGGCGACGCGTAGCGCCGAATGGACGAGCTTGTGCAGGACACGACCGGCGGTGCCTGCCTCAACGGCGAGCGAGTAGGCGCGGCGCACCTGTCCGATCACTTGCGGCTCGCCGACGACCATCGAGTCGAGCGAAGAGGTGACGCGGAAGACGTGGCGCACGGCGGCCTCGTCGGCGTGTGTGTAGAGGTGGCCGCGGAAAAGCTCGAAGGGAACGGAGCGCACGCTGCTCAAGAATTGACTCAGCCGCCCGACGGCCTCAACGTCCATCTGCCCCGACGAAGTTGCTAGAATCTCCACACGGTTGCACGTCGAGACGATCAACCCCTCGCGCACGACCTCGCCGTCCACCAGCATGTGCAGACTCTCGGCGCACGCCTCGTCGCTGAACGACAGGCGTTCACGCACCTCCACGGGTGCAGTCTTGTGGTTGAGTCCGACGAGTACGATTGACATGACTTGCGAGAATCCGTTAAGCCTGCGAACAGATCGCTTTACCTCTTCCGCGATTGGTTCGCGTCGAAAGTTTCAGGGAAGGCTTCGCTCTCGACTCCTTCAAACAAAACTACCCTTACTGACCGTTGCGCCCGTCCTCCACGACTTTTATCAGCGCGTTCAGCCGACGATCCGTGTATATCTGCGACTCCGCCAGACGCGTCAGCGCGTCTTCTGTCCGGGATTGTTTGGTCGCAAGCTCGTCCATGGCAGCCCGCAATGATTCGTTGATGTATACCTGTGACTCTTCCTTTTGTTTCTGTTGGACGGCTAAACCACTGAGCGCCGCCCGCAGCGATTCGTTGATCTGCATTTGCGACTCTTCCATTCGCTCTTGCTTTGTGTCCAGTTTAGTTAGCGTTGTGCGCAAAGACTCGTTGATCCGCTCTTGCGCCTCGAAGGTACGGGTCATCACGCGCATGATGTTCGCCTGTGTGTCGGCGAAAGAGTTGAGATGGTCAGTGAGTTGTTCGACACGGATAGCGAGTTGTGCGACCTGGTCTGCGAGTCGGGATACTCGTTCATCGGTTCGCGCGCCTTGTTCGTTGGTTTGCTCAAGTCGAACATCGAACTTGGCCTGATTCTTGAGCAGAAAATCGATTGCCCGTTCCATCTCTTCATTAGTCATTTTCAAACCTCCTGAAAAATGGAACCTGGCGGAGTTCCGCTCAAATTTCTATCCGAAGACGTGGAAGCCGCCGAGCATGACAGCGCCCGCGAAGGTGCAGAGGACGAGCGTGAAGCCCGCGACGCCGAGCCAGGCCGCCTTGCGCCCGCGCCACTCGACGCGATAGTGCAGAAGCGTCAGGTAGACGACCCACGTGAGCAGCGCGAAGAACTCGGTGGGGTCGTTATGAAACATACGGACGCTGCGCGCGCGCGACCAGATGATGCCCGTGACCATGCCGAGCGTGAGCAGTGTGAAGCCGACGCTGGCCGCGGTCGAAGCGACATCGTCAACAGTCGAAAGCGACGGCAGGCGATGGAAAATGGCGCTGAACTTCTTCAGTCGAAGCTCGCGCTCCTGCCACAGGTACATCACGCTCGCGGAGAAGGCGACGAAGAACGAGGCATAGCCGAAGATGAGCAGAGTCACGTGGACGGGGAAGAGCCACGCGCCGTTGCCGTCGATGACGCTGCTTGGGACTTTGTTCGGATTGACGCTGACGAGTTGTGACGCCAGAACGAGCAGCGTGACGACCGGCAAAAGTAGTGCTCCGAGTGCTCGCAAAGGATAGCGATACGTGACAAGCCCGAAGGCCACGACGAGCGTCCATGCCAGGAAAGAGAGCGCTTCGGGGGTGCTGAAGAGCGGGTAGTGGCCGTCGCGCGCCCAGTCGAAGATGATCGAGCCGGTGTGTGCCGCGAACCCGCAGATGACCGAATAGAAAGTGATTCGCTCGGCGGAGCGGCGCTTGTTGACGAACGCCAGGATGGCATGGATGGCGGCGATGACGTAACCGGCCAGGGCCGCGTACAGAAATGGTTTCATCACGAATACGCCGGCTTGTGAGACGCAGCAGTATTGTAATTGAAGGGTAGGGGGGCGGCAAGCGGGCTTCTGCGCGCGCACACGCCGGGGCAGGCGTCTTTGAAAGCTCCAGCGCGGCGTGAGAAACTAGCGGGCGTGATATAAGTACAGAAGAATCATCGACGAGCACGCCCGCTTCATCATCGACGCGCTCAAGGCACGTCCGGGGCAAGATCGGGCTGAAGGGAAGTGTTGGATGATGAATGATGAATTAAAGGCAAGCCGCAGTATATTCATCAATCATCATTCATCACTCAACACTTCTCTCAACTTGCGCGTCGGACGGCGTGTTACATATGCTGGGATGAATTCTTTCAAGTTGTTTTGGTTGGGGGAGCGGGGAAGAATTCGCGTGCGGGTCTTCGGGCGAGGATGGAGTAGAGCGTCAGCGCCGTTAGTGTGAGCAGGATGGAGAGCAGTGCCGTGGCCGCAGCCTGGATCGCGCGCCGCCGCGCCGTGTGGCGATAGACGAAGATGCTTGCATATGTGATCGCTCCGAGCGGGACGACCAGCGTCAGGGCGGCGACCCATCCGGGCGCGGAGAGGCGGGTTGCGGGCGCGAGCAGGTAGTGCGCGACTGCGAAACAGACTCCAGCGCTCGCGGCGGCGGCGAGCAGCGAGGTGGCGATGAGCAGCTTCCAGCGCAAGCGTCGTGTGGTCTCCAGTCATTGTCGGCAGCAGCAGTGCATGTGGGAAAAACGCGGTGAGCATATCACAGCGGCGGCGGCTCTTGAAATTTGCAGAAAGTTAATCCAGAGATAAGGACGAACGGACGAAACGATGGTTGCCAGGAGCACACTTCTTTATCTCGCGCGTCAGGAAGGTCTGAAAGACTTCGCCACGCGCTTCAAGCCCTTCAAGAAGATGACCACGCGCTTCGTCGCGGGCGAGGACATCCAGACCACCGTCGAGGCCATCCGCGACCTCAACCGAATCGGCTGCACGGCCACCTTCGACCACCTGAACGAAGGGGTCACGAACGCCGCGGAGACCGAAGGTGAGGTGCGAGAGTACAAGCAAATCCTCGCCGCGATAGACGAGACGGGGATCAAGTCGAACGTGTCGATCAAGCTTACGCAGTTCGGACTCGCAATCGACCCGGAGCTGACCTACCGCAACGCGCGCGCGGTCGTCGAAGAGGCGGCTCGCCGACGCAACTTCGTTCGCATCGACATGGAGCAGTCCGCCGTCACGCAGGTCACGCTCGACATCTTCAAGCGGCTGCGCGCCGAGTTCGACCTCGACACCGTAGGCATTGTCCTTCAGTCGTACCTGCGCCGCACATACGCGGACGTTGAGGACATCCTCAAAACACCGGTGCGCATACGGCTCTGTAAGGGCGCGTACAACGAACCGCCGGAGGTCGCCTTTCCGGATAAGAAGGACGTTGACGAAAACTACGTGCGTTGTATGAAGCTCCTGCTCGCAAGCGGTGTCTACCACGGCATCGCCACGCACGACGAACGGATGATCGCGGCCACTAAAGAGTACGCGCGCGAGGCCGGCATCGCGAAGGAGCGGTTCGAGTTTCAGATGCTCTACGGCGTGCGGCGAGACTTGCAGGAGGCACTGGCGCGCGAGGGCTACAACGTGCGCGTCTACGTGCCCTACGGGAAGACCTGGTATCCGTACTTTATGCGTCGGCTGGCCGAGCGCCCGGCCAACGTCTGGTTCGTGCTGAAGAACTTTTTCAAGGGTTAGAGCCACATTAGATTCAAGGGCTAGAGCGACAGCAGATGAGCGAAGACCTGATCTGGATTTTATGGACGATACTCGGCGTGATTCTCATCATCGCGGAGGTCTTCACGCCCGGCTTCGTGCTGCTCTGGTTCGGCGTCGGCGCGCTCGTCGCCGCGCTCTCAAGCTTCCTCGGCGCGACCTTCCCCGCACAGTTCCTCCTCTTCATCTCGATCTCGTCGATACTGACGGCGCTCTCCCGCACGATCTTCGTCAAATACTTCACGGGCAGAGACGAGCCGGACGGAATAAGGATGGGCGCGGCGTCGATGCCGGGGCAGGTGGGGACGGTCGTCACGTCGAGCCAGGGCGCTTTGAATGAAGGCGCGGTCAAGGTCTTCGGCTCGATCTGGACGGCCTATCCGGCGGAGGGCGAGCCGCCGCTCGAAGCGGGCGACCGTGTCGTCGTCGAGCGTCTGCAAGGAGCCTCGATCTACGTCCGCCGTGCGGACACGCTGCCTGACTGGCGCGCACGCGAACTGCCCGAAGGCGAATGAAGGACTTGAGAGTTCGCCTTTAAAGAACTGTTCAGAAAAGCCCCTTGCGGAAGACTCCACAGTCCCACTCAAAAATCTCTTACAGTCCCGCCTCGGCGCTTTCGCCTTCGAGTCTCGCGGGCACGGAAAATTTCTCTTTGGAGTTTGGAGAACGACGACGGGGAAGTCTTCGCCTGATGAGTGCCGCGAGCAGGAGCGAGGTCGCGGACGAGATGAAGCAGAGGCATGCGATGAGCGCGTGCGGGTTTTCGAGAATGTAGACGAGCGGCCCGAGGCTCACAAAGTTCGAGGGGAACTTGCGTAGAGTGCCGAGCAGTCGCCTCCAGTTAAAAGTCGAATAGGAGTCAAACTCCTGATGTCGCTTCAGACCATCGAACGGCTCCACGTCGGGAAAGTAGTACCGTTCGGTAGCATCGACAACGAGACGGTTACCGTTCTCGTCTCGAACCACGGCGACGACGTGTGCCTTACTCCCATCGAGGTAGAGCCTCTGCGCGGGGATGCCGGCGGAGAGCGCCATGTTGATGAAGACGCGCGAGGCTTCACCACAGCGACCCTTGCCGGTTTGCAAGCTCTCTGCCGCGGTGTTGCGGAGGAAGGGGCGACCCTTCGCGCTGAACTCAATGTTCCTGACGTGCGTGCGGACGTAGTCGCGCAGCGTCGTGACCTTCGAGACGAAGTCGGTTTTTGTGTCTCCGCCGAGCGCCTCGGCGGTGGCGGCGCGGACACGCTCGTCTTGCCTGTGCTGGACGAACGCCTCGCCCGCACCCAGGGCTAGAAGGACGAGCGCAAGCCCCGCGAGAATGAAGGCGAGCAGGCGCTGCATCATAGCCTTTCGGTCGTGTCTTCTTCGTGTCCGATGGTGTCGTCGCCGTCCGGGGCGGGCATCTCGACCGTGATGCGGTCGGAGTCAGGGGAGGGAAGGTCGTCGCCTGTGAGACGCGCGAGGACGACCGTGATGTTGTCCTCGCCGCCGCGCTCGTTGGCCTCGTCTACAAGCGCCTCGCAGGCGCGCGCGAGGTCGCCGTTCGAGGAGGTGACGATACGCAGCATGTCTTCGCCGCGGAGCTTGCCCGAGAGGCCGTCGCTGCAAAGCAGAAGGATGTCGCCGCGTGAGACGCGCACGCTTCCAGTGACGGGCTGCAATTCGGGTTGCGCGCCGAGCGCCTGGAGGATGACGTTGCGGAACATGTGCGTCTCGGCCTCCTGCTCGCTGATCTGGCCGACATCGACAAGCTGTTGGACAAGCGACTGGTCTTTAGTGGCGAGCTTGATCTGGCTGCCGCGGATGACGTAGCCGCGGCTGTCGCCGACCTGTATGAGACTGACGCCTTCGGGCGCGACGGCCGCAGCCGTCAGGGTCGCACCCATTCCAGAGCAGCGCGGGTCTTCCTGGCTCTTGCGGTGGATGGCGAAGTTCGCATAGTCGGTCGCGTTCTTCAGGCAATCGACGAGCGGCGCGTCGGGGACGCAGACAGCCTCGCCCTCATCGTCGTCGCCGCCGGTCAGCATGTCGCGCACCGTCTCGACCGCCATGCGGCTTGCCACGTCACCGGCGAGCGCCCCGCCCATCCCGTCCGAGACGACAAGGACGATGCCTTTGGGCCCGACCTCCAGGCGGCGCATCTCTTCGGGCGGAACCTCATCGTCCGTGCCCGTCCATGCCTGAGGCGCGGCGAGGTCGAGCACGAGAAAATTGTCCTCGTTGCCCGAGCGGACGCGGCCGATGTTGGTCTTGGCGAAAAGCTCTACAAACATAAGTGATGAGTGATAAGTGATGAGTGATAAGTGATGAGTGATGACAGTTGATCTTACTTATCACTCATCACTCATCACTTATCACTATAGTTTTTCAAGTGCCTGATCGAGATCGGCGATGATGTCTTCCGTATCTTCGAGTCCGACCGAGATGCGCACCAGCCCGCCGGTGATGCCGAGCCGAGCGCGCGTCTCCGGGAGAACGGAGGCGTGGGTCATCGTCGCCGGATGTGAAATCAGCGTCTCGACCCCGCCGAGGCTCTCGGCCAGCGTGCAGAGGCGGACGGATTCTAGCACAGTGGCGGCGTTTTCAAGCGAGCCTACGTCGAAGGCGACCATCCCGCCGAAACCTCTCTGCTGTCGCTTCGCCAATTCATGCTGCTTGTGCGAGACCGAGCCGGGGTAGTAGAGCTTCAAGACCTTCGGGTGCTCTTCGAGGAAGGCCGCGACCTTTCGTCCCGACGCGTCGTGCTGCTCCATGCGGACTGCGAGCGTCTTCGTGCCGCGCAGGACGAGCCACGAATCGAACGGCGACAGAATTGCTCCGACGCTATTCTGGATAAAGGCGAGCCACTCTGCATCCCGCTCGTCGTTCAAGACCACGACACCGCCCACGCTATCGGAATGCCCGTTCAGATACTTCGTCGTCGAATGCAGCACGATGTCCACGCCGAACTCGATGGGGCGTTGGAGGTATGGCGACAGAAAAGTGTTGTCGCACACGACGCGCGCGCCCGCCCGATGCGCCACGTCCGAGACGGCCTTCAAGTCTGTGACCATCATCACGGGGTTCGTCGGCGTCTCGACGAAGACCATCTTCGTATTCTCACGGATGGCGGCCTCGACGTTGAGCGCGTCGGTCGTGTCCACGTAAGAGAACTCGACGCCGTAGTTCGAGAGCACGCGACTGAACAGGCGAAACGTGCCGCCGTAGGTATTGTCAGAGACGACGACGTGCTCGCCCGACTTAATGAGCCTGAGCGTCGCGTCAATCGCCGACATCCCGGACGCGAACGCATAGCCGAAGCGCGCGCCTTCGAGCGCCGCTATGTTCTGCTCGACGGCGAGCCGCGTCGGGTTCTGCGTCCGCGCGTACTCGTAACCCTTACGAGGCTTGCCCAGACCATCCTGCGCATACGTCGAGGTCTGATAGATGGGAACGGTCACCGCGCCCGTCGTCGGGTCGGGTTCGTTCCCCGCGTGAATTGCTGTAGTTGAGAAACCCATAGTTCAATCCGGAGTGATAAGTGATGAGTGATAAGTGATAAGAAAAACCACGGCTGCTGTCTTTTCTTATCACTTATCACTCATCGAAGATTCCCTGGCTCATATACCGCTCCGCGCCATCGGGGAAGAGTGTGACGATGCGTCTGCCTGTGCCGAGACGTTCGGCGACTCGTCTCGCCGCCGCCGCCGCTGCGCCGGTCGAGCCGCCGCCGAGGACGCCTTCGGTGCGGGCGAGTTCGCGGACGGTCGAGAACGCCTCGGCGTCTGAGATGGCGATGATCTCGTCCGCCCCTTCGCGGTCGAGGTTCGGCGGGACGAACTCGCGCTGGCCGATGCCTTCGAGACGGTAGAAGCCCGGCTCGCCGCCGCCGAGGATGGAACCTTCAGGCTCGACGAGCGCGCAGTAAACCTTCGGGTTGATCTTCTTGATCGCGCGCGTGATGCCGGTGAATGTGCCCGCCGAGCCGCACCCGAGGACGACTGCATCAACCCGTCCCTCCATCTGCTCGATGATCTCGCGCGCGGTGGTCTCTTCGTGGAAGCGCGGGTTGGCAGGATTCTCGAACTGTTGAGGGATAAAGCTGCCGGGCATCTCCGCCGCAAGCTCGCGCGCGCGCCTGACTGCGCCCTCCATACCTTGCTCCGCCGGGACGTACTCGATGCGCCCGCCGAGCGCCTCCATAATCTTCATCTTCTCGCGCGAGTAACCTTCGGGCACGCAGAGCACGACGCGGTAGCCGCGCGCCACGCCGATGAGCGCGAGACCGATTCCGGTGTTGCCCGCTGTCGGCTCGATGATCGTCGAGCCTGGCTCCAAAACTCCGCGCCGCTCCGCGTCGAGAATCATGCCGAGCGCCGCGCGGTCTTTGACCGACCCGCCCGGATTCATGTATTCGAGCTTGGCGAACACGCTGGCGCGCGGCTCGGGCGCGAACCTCGAAAGGTGCAACAGAGGCGTGTGGCCGACAAGCTCAAGGATGCTCTCGGCACTTTTGAGTGGCCGACTGCCATTGCTCGCATTCTTCATCTGTGACGGCGTACTCATGAACATGGAACGGATGCTCGCATGGTAGCCCAGTAAAGTGATGAGTGACAAGTGATGAGTGCTAAGAAGAAAGGCGGGGGGTTGTAGGCACGAGACGGGAGAGTTGGCTGAGCTTTCAAGCCGGGGTGAAAATGCTCTTATCACTTATTACTTGTCACTCATCACTTCTTAAGGTATTTTGTAATCCCGTGAACCACACGGACTCACCTCTGACGAATCCCACGGTCGTCGCAATCATCCCCGCACGCTTCGCTTCGAGCCGTCTGCACGGAAAACCGCTGCTGGAGATACTTGGAAGGCCGATGGTCGTCCACGTCGTCGAGCGTGCGCTGGCCGCCCCGTCAGTCTCTCGTGCGGTCGTCGCCACCGACGACGAAAGGGTTTTCGATGCAGTCAGGGCCGCGGGGTACGAAGCGCTGATGACGAGCCACGAGCACGCATCGGGTAGCGACCGTCTGGCCGAGGCCGCGGAGCAGATCGAGGCCGACATCGTCGTCAACGTGCAGGGCGACGAGCCGCTGATTTCGCCCGAGACGATTGAGCGCGCCGTCGCGGCGCTGCTCGGGGACGAGGGCGCTTCCGTTGCGACGACGTGCGAGCGCGTCGAAACGGCGGCGGACGTTCTCGGAAGCGACGTGGTCAAAGTCGTCTCAGACGAGCGAGGCCACGCGCTCTACTTCTCGCGCTCGCCCGTGCCTTTCCCGCGCGAAGCCGTGCGGCGCTATGGCTCGCTCGCCGCTGCGCTCGAACAGCAGCCCGCGCTGCTCGACACGTTCCGCAAGCACACGGGGCTTTATGTTTACCGCCGCGCCTTTTTGTTAGAATACGCGCGTTGGCCGCAGACCGCTTTAGAGCGCGCCGAATCGCTCGAACAACTCCGCGTGCTCGAACGCGGCCACCGGATTCGAGTGGTCGAGGCCGCCTCGGCGTCAATCGGCGTTGATACGGAAGACGACCTGCGGCGCGTGCGCGCGTTGATGGGTGAAGTTCGGAGTTGAGTCGGAAGTTTATGAGCGACTGGATCGGACTCGGACTCTTCGTGCTCGTCCTTGCGGGGGCGCTGTTGGGGCTGTCGCAGTTGGGCAAGCCGCGGAAGCCTTTGAGCAGAGAGGAGTATGAGCAGCGCGTGGCGGATGGGCGCGGCTGGATGAGCACGGGCGCGTTTGCGGGGATGATCGCGCTGCAAAAGTTCGTCAACCCGAAGGCCGTCGAAGCCATCGAGGTGCAGAAGGATTTGAAGGCGGGCTTCTACAACGACGAAGAGAAGAATGGCGAGGGCGACGAGCCGGAGCCGATGACCGAGGACGGTCAGGATAACAAACTCGCGCGAGAACGTGCTGACGAGCCGAGGGAAACTTTGGAGTCAGTAAGAGAGCGTCTTCGTAAGCGGGGAAAGCTGGACGAAGTGGGCATTAACAAATCGGAAGAGGGGAAAGATGCCTAAATACATTTTCGTGACGGGCGGTGTGGTTTCGAGTTTGGGGAAGGGCTTAGCCGCCTCTTCCATCGGCTGCCTGCTCGAAGCGCGGGGCTTAAGCGTCACCTGCATCAAGCTCGACCCGTACATCAACGTCGATCCCGGCACGATGTCACCCTTCCAGCATGGCGAGGTCTTCGTCACCGATGACGGAGCCGAAACCGACCTCGACCTCGGCCACTACGAGCGCTTCACGCACGCGCGACTCTCCCGCTCGAACAACTGGACGACGGGCCGAATCTATCTCTCCGTCATCGAAAAGGAGCGGCGCGGCGACTATCTCGGCAAGACCATACAGGTCATCCCGCACATCACCGACGAGATCAAGCGTGCGGTGCGCGCCGTCGCCGAGAAGGATTCAACCGACGTGGTCATCGTCGAGATCGGTGGGACGGTCGGCGACATCGAAAGCCTTCCGTTCCTCGAAGCCATTCGCCAGATGGGGAACGAAGAGAGACAGAACGGCCAGAACGGCGCGGTCTTCATCCACCTCACGCTCGTCCCCTTCATCGCCGCCGCGGGCGAACTCAAAACCAAGCCGACGCAGCACTCCGTGCGCGACCTGCGCCAGATTGGCATCGCCGTTGACCTTCTCCTGTGCCGCTCGGAGAGACCGCTCTCTCGCGACCTGCGCTCGAAGATCGCTCTCTTCTGCAACGTCAAGGAGCAGGCCGTTATCGCCGCGGAGGACGTTGATACGATCTACGCCGTGCCGCTCGCCTTCCACGAGCAGGGGCTTGACGACCAGATCGTCGCGGCGCTCGGCCTGCAAGACCGCGCGCCGAACGCCGACTTGACGAGATGGCGCGAGCTGGTCGCAACCGTCCGAGACCCTTCAGCGGGAAGCGTGACCATCGGCATCGTCGGCAAATACGTCGAGCTGGAAGACTCCTACAAGTCTCTGCGCGAAGCTCTCACGCACGGCGGTGTGGCGAACAACCTGCGCGTAGACGTGCGCTGGGTCGAATCCGAGAACTTAAAGGACGAGTCGGACGAGGAGCGCCTGCGCGACTTCGACGCCATCCTCGTGCCCGGCGGCTTTGGCAAGCGCGGCGTGGCCGGAATGATTCGCGCCATCTCGTACGCACGCCGGACGCGCACGCCCTACTTCGGCATCTGCCTCGGGATGCAGACCGCCGTCATCGAATACTCGCGTGCGGTCTGCGGGCTGACAGGGGCCGACTCGACCGAGTTCGACGCCGACACGCCTCACGCCGTTATCTTCAAGCTGCGCGACCTGAAAGGCGTAGAGGACTTGGGCGGGACGATGCGGCTCGGCGCATGGACGTGCAGGCTGGCCGAAGACAGTCTGGCGCGTGCCGTCTACGGCAACCGCGATGAAATGAGCGAGCGCCACCGGCATCGCTATGAGTTCAACCCGGAGTTCCGTGAACAGCTCGAAAGCGCGGGACTCGTCTTCAGCGGCATCTCCGAAGATGGGCGCTTTGTCGAGATGGTCGAGCTGCCCCGCGACCTGCATCCGTGGTTCCTCGGGTGCCAGTTCCACCCCGAGTACAAGTCGAAGCCGCTCTCACCGCACCCGCTGTTTGCGTCTTTCGTACAGGCGGCGTACCGTAACCGCATGCGCGACGAGGCGACGGTCGAAGAGGCTGCGGTGGGTGAGACGCCCGCGCACGAGCGCGCGCAAGTGCTGGCCGGTGACGATTGATGTGATGGATACAAGGAGGCTTATTTTATGAGCGAAGATTTAGGATCGGGAACGATGACGGGCGAGCACGATGCGCCCGCCGAAGTCCAGAGTCCGAACACCAAGATTCACGGCGAGCCACCGGAAGGCTCTCCCATGCCGGGCGTCGAGAGGGACGAGACAACAGAGGTCAAAGAAGAGATTAACCCGAACACCGAATAGAGGCGTGAATGGTGAATGGTAAATCGTGAATTGAGAAGCCAACGTGACGAGTGCGATTTGAGCGCCCGTCCCGCGCGTGGCCCGACATGATTCACGGCTCACCATTTACCATTTACTATTTCCCATACAACAACCCATGCTCCAGTGCCCGAAATGTGGTCGGCAGTTCGACTCCGGCGCGGCAGTCTGTCCCGACGACGCGACGCCCCTGAGCGCCGACGTGACCGTCGCCGACCCCGCCGCCGTGGACGAGCCGTCTGACCCGCTTATCGGCAATGTCCTCGACGACAAGTACCGGCTCGACGCGCGGCTCGGCGAGGGCGGCATGGGCACGGTCTACCGCGCGACGCATCTTCTGATCGAGCGACCCGTGGCGGTTAAGGTACTCAACTCGCGGCTCGTCACAGACGATGCGGCGAAGGAGCGTTTCCGTCGAGAGGCGCGTGCCGCAGGTCGGCTCCAGCACACGAACGCAGTGGCCGTGACCGACTTTGGCGAGACGCGCGACGGGTTGGTCTACCTCGTGATGGAGCTGCTCGAAGGCAAGTCTCTGCGCGAAGTGCTCGCACGCGAAGCGCCGCTCGACCCTGCGCGCGCCGTCTCGCTCATGCTGCAAATCTCCGCGGCGGTCGAAGCGGCGCACGAGGCGGGCATCATCCATCGAGACCTCAAGCCCGGCAACATCTTCCTTGTCCAGCGTCCCGACTCGCCCTACATCGTCAAGGTGCTCGACTTCGGCATCGCCAAGATCGCGACCGAGGGCGGCGAGTACAGCTTCGCCGACACGCTCACAGGGATAGGCGTCATGATCGGCACGCCGCGCTACATGTCGCCCGAGCAGTGCGACGGCGCGCAACTGACGCCCGCCTCCGATGTCTACTCCTTAGGCGTTATCCTCTACGAGATGCTGACCGGCCAGACGCCCTTCTCAGGAGTCTCGCCGCTCGCGCTCGCGCTCAAGCATTCGTCCGAGAGTCCGCGTCCGCCGCGCGAGCTTGTCCCGGCCATCCCGCCCACGCTCGAAGCGGTCGTGCTCCACGCTCTGGAGAAGGGCGCACAGGAGCGACCCGCGGACGCTGGCGAATTTCGCCGCGAGCTGTTCGCGGTGGCGGAACGGCTCGGCCTCGAACACTCCGCGGGCTTCAGCGCGCCGACCATCGAGACGCTGCGCGACGCGGGGACAGAGACGCCTTCGGGTCGTCTCGTCATCGACATCGAACGCCTCCGCCGGAGCCGCGCCGCTACGCAGACGGGCGAAGCCGGAGTGCCGACATCCGACCCCGCTTTGCGCGACACTTCGGGCCGACCCTCCGTCGCGTCCGCGCTCGCGAATGAGAGCGCCGCCGCAGCGGACTCGGGTGCGGGTGTATCCGACGCAGGCGTTGCTTCAGGCTCAGTCGTTGCGGCCTCAGACGTAAACGCGCCGGGCGACTCGTCTCAAGCGCCGCCCGTGAGTCTTTCAGCTTCTCCCGCCGCCGCAGCCGTCTCGACGCCGGATGAAGAAGCGCGTGAACAGACAACACGTGTAGCCGCGTCGCGGGGAGTTGGCAGGCTCGGCTTGAAGCGCGGGCCCGACTTGAGGCGTTTGCTGAAGAACCCTTTGGCCTTAATCCTTTTAATCTCGGTCGCGCTGCTGCTCGTCTACGGAGCCGTACGACTCTGGCGCTCGCCCGCGCGTCGCGGGGCCGGAGTGGACGCGGCTTCGTCGCGTTCGGATGAAGAGTCGGATGAGACTCTCGGTCGCACGCTCTCGAAAGGCGACTCGGCCCCGCGCGGGTCACTCGCCGAGCAGCCGCGCACGGCATCAGAGTTCTACGAAAACGGCGGCTACTTCATCTCCGTCCGCAGCTACGACGCTGCCGTCCGAGACCTTCGCCACGCCGTCGAGTTGCAGCCCGATTTCCCGAGCGCACATAACCGTCTGGGACGCGCCCTTCTGTTTAAAGGTCAGGACGTAGCCGCCGCCGAAGAGTTCCGAAAGGCAGTCGAGCAGCGTGGCGGCAAGTACCCGACGGCGCAGTACAATCTCGGCTTCGCGCTTCAACAACAGGGCGAGCGGGATAAGGCGCTCGCGGCCTACCGCGCGGCAATCGAGAGCCGGGACGGAAACTACCCGGATGCCTTCTACCAGATCGGCGGCATACTCTACGAACAGGGACACTGGCCTGAGTCGGCTGACGCGTTCCGCAAGGCCGCCGAGCAGAACGGCGGGCGCGACCCGGAATCTTTCTACCGCCTCGGCGTCGCGCTCGTGCAGCAGAAGGATTACGCCGGGGCCGAGACGGCCTTTCGCGATGCCGTCAATCAACGCGGCGGCGACTTCGCGTTCGCGCATTACAATCTCGGCCTCCTCTATCAGCAGACGGACAGAATCGACGAGGCCATCACAGAGTTCGAGACCTTCTTACAACAGTCGCCACACGATGAGAACCGCTTCCGCGTAGAGAACACGCTCCGCGACTTGCGCCGCAGGTCGGCGCGCGAGGGAAACAAAAAACAGTGAGCGAGAATCCGAAGCAACAGGAGTTGGAACCTTTCGGGGAGGTCAAACCTTTCGGGGAGGTCGAATCTTTTAAGGTCGGCGACGCGACCTTCGGCGACGGCCGTCTGACGCTCATCGCGGGCCCGTGCGTGGTCGAGTCGCGTGAGCACGTGTTGATGTTGGCTCGTGAATGTCAGAAGCGCGCACGCGATGCAGGGCTTGACTATGTCTTCAAGGCTTCGTATGACAAGGCCAATCGCTCCTCGAATGCTTCTTACCGGGGCCCCGGAATGGCGGATGGACTAGAAGCGCTGCGCGCCGTCAAAGAAGAGACGGGGCTGCCCGTGCTCACGGACATACACGACATCTCGCAGGTCGAAGCGGCGGCGCGCGTGGCGGACGTTCTGCAAATCCCCGCCTTCCTCTGTCGCCAGACCGACCTGATCGTCGCCGCCTGCGAGACGGGCCGCGCCGTCAACGTCAAGAAGGGGCAGTTTCTCGCGCCGCGGGATGCGCGCAACATCGTGGAGAAGGCGCGTGGCGCGGGATGCAGCAAGCTCCTGCTCACAGAGCGCGGCGTCACGTTCGGCTATAACAACCTCGTCGTTGACATGCGTTCGTTTCCAATCATGAGGAGTTTCGGCGCGCCCGTCGTCTTCGACGTGACGCACAGCCTGCAACTACCCGGCGGCTTGGGTAGTGCAACGGGCGGACAGCCGGAGTACATCGAACCGCTCGCACGTGCCGGAGTCGCCTGCGGCGTTGACGCGGTCTTTATGGAAGTCCACGAAGCACCGGAGCGCGCCCTCTCTGATGGGCCCAACGCGCTGCCGCTCTCGCGCATGTCGGCACTGCTCGCCACGCTCAGAGACCTGCATGAACTGGTCAGGCGCGGCGCGCACGTCGAAGCTTGAGACTGCGCGCCGCCACCGCTAAAGGGAAAAAAGAATCATGCTGCGAATAATCCTGCCTCTTCTCGCCCTTCTGCTCGTCGCGTCGCCCGCGCGTGCTTTCGTCTCACAGTCGCCCGCCGGGGCCGCCGACGCGAAGGCGCAGGCGAAGACGGGCGCGGACAAGTACGTCGAGCTTCTGGACAAGCTTAAGAAGGGTGACCGGACGGTGGACTTCCGCGAGCTTCGCATGACCTATACCGAGACGAAGGACTACAACCCATACGGCAACGACCGCGCCGAACGGCAGGCGATGTTCGCCGCCTTGAGTAATAAAAAGTGGGACGAGGTTTTGAAGCATTCCGAGAAGATGCTGGAGAAGAACTACGTTGACCTCAACGCACACTACGGCGCGTATGTCGCCCAACGCGAGAAGGGGAACGCTGAGAAGGCCGACTTCCACAAGTTCGTCCTCACCGGGCTTGTTGATTCAATCCGCGGCAAGGGCGACGGCAAAAGCATGGAGCAGGCTTTCGTCGTCATCTCGACTGACGAGGAATATGCGTTGCTGAACTTTCTGGGCCTGCGCACGATGGTGCAGGGACTCACGACCGGCGGCGGGCACAGCTATGACAGGATGACGGTCATAGACCCATCGACGAAAACGCAGCTCGTATTTTACTTCCAGATAGACAAGCCCTTCGGCTGGCTCGGTAAGAGCCTGAAATCAAATTAGTCGCCACGGCGCGGCGGCGCGTTTCGAGTATGAACAAACCATTCACAATCAAACTTTTTCTCTTCGTTTCAATCCTCGCCCTTCAAACGGTCGCGCCCGCACGACAGTCCGCCGAGAGCGGGCCCGCGTGGCAGGTCTCGATGTTCGACGTGAGCGTGAACGCCGCCGGAGCATCAGGCACTGAGCGCGCAATCGGCGTACGCGCCACCATCACGGCACGCAACGTCGGGGGCGCGGCAGGACGCACGCTGACCGTCCGCTTGAATTCGGCTGCGAAGATCGAGTCGGCAAACGTCGGCGGCGAAACGGCGCGCTTCACGCTTGGCAAGGACGCGCGCGCGCAGTTGCAGACGGCACAGCTCACACTGCCCGCAGCCGTCCCTCCGGGCGGAACCGTCACGGCAACCTTCGACTATAGCCTGCCCATCAATGATAACTCCGGACTCGCGGCCATCTCTCCAACGGGCTTGCAGTTCCTCCCGCTCTCCTACTGGTATCCGACGCCGAATACGCTCATCGCCCCGCGCGGCGCGGACTTCGCCCCGTTGAGACTCACTCTAAACGGAATCCCCGGCGGCGACTCGGTCGTGTCTTCCGGCAAGGTCAAGGCCAACAGTTTCGACGAGCCGCTTAATGCACAACCCTTCTTCATCACCGGACATTGGGAGACGGTCGAGGGCGCGGGCGAGGCGCGTGGAGTGAGCGCCATGATCCACGCGGGCGCGAGTGCTGATGAGAGGCACGAGGCCGAAGCACTGGTTGCGCTGGCCGGAGCCGCAAGGACGTTCTACGCCTCTCTGCTGGGCCCCGCGCCGGACGCGCCCATCAGGCTCGTCGGCGTCGGGCGCGGGGCGGGCTTCGAGATGGGCGGGACGCTTCTGCTCAACCACGCTGTCTTTCGTCGGCAGAAGCTCGACTCGGTCACAGCGATGCAGGCCGCCGACGCGGTCGCGCGTCTGTGGGTCGGCGGCGCAGCCCCCATCGAAGGCGAGGGCGCGGGCACTTTGCGCGAAGGGCTTCCGAGATACTTGGCCGCGCTCTTTCTGGAAAAGCAGTTCGGCAAAACCGTGGCTGACGCAGAGTGGATGAGGATGGCTCTGCTCTACGCTTCAGTCGCCGAGCGCGACGCGCCGCTCTCGAAGCTCACGCCCTCCTACGAAACATACTTCAACTCGGCGATGAACAAGGGCGCGCTCGTCTGGCGCATCCTGTCGAACGCCGTGGGCCGCGAAGCCTTCAATGGCGTGCTGCGTGGACAACTCTCGCAGACGGGCGGTCGCGCCGTCTCGCTCGCATCTCTGCGCGCGCGTTTGAGTGAGGCGGGTGGCGACCGCGTGAACGGGCTTATGTCTTCGCTCTTCGACTTGCCGACCGACACGGACTTGCTGGTCGGGCTGCCCGTCGAGCGCGCGGGCGCGTGGGTCTCGAACCTACGCAACACAGGCTCTTTCGACGTTGAGGTGAACGTACAGGCTTTGACCGACCGCGGCGAGCGCTTGACGACGACCGCGCGTGTGCCCGCGAAGGACTTCGGCGAGGCGCAGTTCAAGACGACCGCGAAGATTGTTCGCGTCGAAGTCGATCCCGAAAAACTTTTCCCGCAGACGAACTACGCCAACGACGTAGTGCCGCAGGGGCCCGGACTCAACGAATCAATCGAGCAGGCGCGCATACAGCTCACACAGCAGCCGCCGCGCGCAGAGACGCTTGCACGCGAAGTCCTGGCGCGCGTGCCTTCGAGCGAAGAGGCGCGGGTCGTACTCGCACGCGCTCTCTTAGAACAGGGCAAGCTCGACGAGGCGGAGCGAGAATTCCGCGCCGCACTGGACACGCCGCTGCCGCTGCCTTCAACGCTCGCATGGGCCGACATCGGTCTGGGCGAAGTCGCCTTGCGGCGCAACCGCGCGTCCGACGCCGCAAAGCTCTTCGACACCGCCGCGCGCGCCGAAGCCGAGTACGCATCGACGCTCGCGGCGCGCGCCGCACGCATCAGGGCCGAGGCCGCTGCCGGGAGCGTGGCCCCGGTCGTGGACGAGCAGATCAAGACCGCGGTCGCGAACCTCGACGCAGCAATCCGCACGGGGCACAAGGCGGAGATCGAGGCGCTGATTGCCGGCGGCGAGCTGGCAGGATTCTCGAAGGGCATCGTCGGCACTCAGCCTGAAATCTGGCAGACGCGCGTCGTCCGTACCGAACAGCTCGACCCGAACCGCATCGCCGCCGATGTGGTGCTCACGGCGCGCACGCTCGGGCACGAACAGGGAGGCCCCGCCGTCTACGTCTTCGCACGCACGCCGACGGGCTGGAAGCTTTCGGAGATTCCGATTTTTGAAGTCAGATAAACTTGTACGGTCTGGAGTCTGGAGTCAAGACACGACACTTGCGTGCTTTGTCTTTGACTTCAGACTCCAGACTTTTAAAAACATGGAAGAGCGAGAGGAAGTCGAGCGGCGAGCGGCGAGCGTGCAACTGTTGCTGTTGGATTGCGACGGGGTGCTGACGGACGGGCGCATTACGCCGGTCGAGGGCGGCGACGAGTTGAAGAGCTTTCATACGCGCGACGGGCACGGCCTCGTGCTGCTACATCGTGCGGGTCTGCGCTCAGGCATAATTTCGGGGCGAACTTCAGGGCTTGTCAAGATGCGTGCGGCTGACCTCGGCATCTCTTACGTCCGCCAGGGCGCGCTCGACAAGGTTGAGGCTTTCGACAGCCTGCTTGCGGAGGCGGGCGTCGAGTCCGCACACGTAGCCTTTGTCGGCGACGACGTGGTAGACATCCCGCTCATGCGGCGGTGCGGCTTCAGTGTTGCGGTCGCCGACGCGACTCCCGACACGCGCGCCTCAGCGCACTACGTCACGCAGCTTCCCGGCGGCTTCGGGGCCGTACGCGAAGTCTGCGAGCTGATTCTCAAGGCGCAGGGCCGCTGGAACGAGTTGATGAAAAGATACCTCGCCTGAAATCAAACACCGACCTGCGCTCCAAAGTCGCTGCTTCATCTTTTTGATTTTCGCACACGCTTGCTCGCGGCCTTACGCACCGGCTTCTTGCGGCTCGTCGTCTGTCTTGCTGCGCGTTGCCGCGTCGCCTCTTCCGCGCCCGCGAAATGTTCGCGGCAGAGGTCTAGGAAGTTCTGGCAAACGGGCGAGAGGTATCCGCCGCTCAGGCGTGCCACGCCCATCTCCCAGTTGATGCGCGCGCCCTCAATCCACCAGCGCACGAGCCTGCCGCGCTCCACGTCTTCACGCGCCACTGAGAGCGGCACAATCCCGACGCCCATGTCCGCCGCCACCATGTTCTTGATAGCGGCCTGTCGGCTCAACTCCATCGCGACAATCGGCTTGAGTCCCGCCTCCGAGAAGAACTCGTCGATGAGGCGGCGCGTGTTGCCGCCGCGCTCGCCGAGGATGAGCTTCTCGCCTGCGAGCGCGAAGGCGCTGACGACGCGTTGAGCCGCGAGCGTGTGGCGCGGGCTGGCGATGGCGACGAGCTGATCCTGACTGAGCAGTTCCGTCTCGATGTTGCGCGCCTCGACGGGCAGCGAGACGAAGGCCATGTCGGTCTCGCCCGCGAGGATTTTCTTGACCAGCTCCTCGCTCTTGCCCGAAGCGACTGAGACATCCACGTGCGGATGCGACTTGCGCAATTTCTTCAGGATGGCGGGAAGCGCGTCGGCGCTCACCATGCCCGAAGCGCTGCCGACACGCAGGCGGCCGTGCTTGGCCCCGGCCAGCTCGGCCAACTCCGCGAGTGCCGCGTCGTGCTCGCGCAGGATGAGATGAGCGCGGTCAAACAATTTCTCGCCGGCCTCGGTCAGGACGACGCGGCGCGGCATACGTATGAAGAGCGGGACGCCGACCTCCTTCTCAAGCTGCTTGATCTGCATGCTGAGCGCGGCCTGTGTGTAATGGATACGCTGCGCGGCGGCGGTGAACGTGCGCGCGTCGGCGATAGCCAGGAATGCCTTAAGCTGTCGAATCTCCATCGGAAACTCCGGTATCAGAAACGGTTATCATTCAAATAAAATCTTTTAGTTTTGATTATAAACAAACTTCCGCTAGGATTGCACAAAATTTTCCGAGCGTGGGCGGCGAGCGCCCCGCGTCTTCGCCCTGTTTCCCCGATGAAGGCCAAGCGCCGACCAGTCAAACTTCAGGCAAAGCGTTCAACGTCTCTCGGCACGCAAGCGTTAGTGCTCGGCGTCGATGGGGGCGGGTCTAAGACGCGCGCCGTCGTCACGGACGGAGGCGGCGAGGTGCTGGGCGAAGGTGTGGCCGGGCCCTCGAACCCTCTGCGCGTGGGCGTGACCGAAGCGGCCAATGCCATACGCGAAGCCACAGACCGCGCCTGCGCCGAGGCGGGCGTGCGGCGCATGGAGATCGTCGCCGCTGAAGTGGGCCTGGCAGGCGTCAAGCGCGCGGACATACGCGACCGCATGCGCGCGGCGCTCAAGGAGCTTGGCATCAAGACCGTCGAGGTCGTGACGGATGCGGACATCGCACTCTACGGGGCGACCGAAGGTAAGCCCGGCCTCGTTATTATCGCCGGGACAGGCTCGATCTGCTGCGGCGTAAACGGGCGAGGCCGACACGCCTGCGCGGGCGGCTGGGGGCCCGTGGTGGGCGACGAGGGAAGCGGTTCGTGGATCGCGCGGCGGGCCTTGCAGGCCGTGGCGAGGGCTTCGGACGGGCGCGGTCGAAAGACCTCGCTGGTCGAAGCCGCGTGCGACTACTTCAACGTGGCGAAAGTGGAAGACCTCTCGACGGCGGTCTACGCGCCGAACGTGACGAACAGTCGCATCGCAGGCTTTGGAAGTCGCGTGGTCGTGGCCGCGCGCAAGCGCGACGTGGTTGCGCGCGAAATCATCGAAGAGGCGGGGCGCGAGTTGGCGTGTGCGGCCTGCGCCGTGATACGCAAGCTCAAGATGGAGCGCGAGCGTTTTCAGGTGGCGTATGTCGGCGGTGTCTTCGCGGCAGCAAGCATGATACTCGACCCGCTGGGCGTGGAGGTGCAGAGCGTCGCGCCGCGCGCCTTCATCGCTCCGCCGTTGCTCGCGCCCGCCGAGGCCGCCGCACGCATGGCCGGTGAGCAGTTACAGTTCGCGCTCGCGGGCTGATGGTTTAAAGAGTTGAAATCTCAAATCTCGAACCTTAAATTTCAAATTTGAGATTTCAGATCATTAAGAGAGAACATCAAGAGAGAGAACGTCAGAGCCGATGGCTTCAGACAGTTCGACAGAAGACAGTCAAACAGAGCTTCCCGTCACAGAGCAGGAGAATCCACGGACGCGAGAGTTAAGCTCTCTGCCGACGGCGGAAGTCTTGAGACTGATGAACGAGGAGGATGCGTGCGTCGCCGTGGCGGTCAGACTCGTCCTGCCGGAAGTAGAGCACGCGGTAGAGCGGATAGTCGAGCGACTGCGGACGGGCGGCAGACTCTTTTACGTCGGCACAGGCACATCGGGACGCCTGGGCGTGCTCGACGCCTCAGAGTGCCCGCCCACGTTTGGCGTGCCGCCCGAACTGGTGCAGGGAATCATCGCGGGCGGCTACGAAGCGCTCTACCGCGCAACAGAGGCTTCGGAGGACGACGGCGAAGCGGGGGCGCGCGACGCGGAGGCGAGAGGCGTTGGCGGACGTGATGCTCTGGTCGGCATCGCCGCTTCGGGGCGGACGCCCTACACTATCGGCGCGGTTGAGTACGCGCGCCGTCTGGGAGCCTTCACGGCGGCTGTGACATGCGTGCCCGACTCGCCGATCACGCGTGCCGTCGAGGTGGCAATCGTTCCCGTAGTCGGGCCGGAGGTGGTTGCAGGCTCGACGCGTCTGAAGTCTGGGACGGCGCAGAAGTTGGTCTTGAACATGCTCTCGACCGCGACGATGATCCGGCTCGGCTACGTCAAAGGCAACCGGATGACGAACATGCTGCCGCGCAACGCGAAGCTGCGCGCGCGCTCCCTGCGCATCCTCGCCGCAGAGACAGGACTTGACTTCAGGGCGGCAGGCGACGCACTCGAACGCGCGGGCGGAGACCTACGCGTCGCGCTCGTCATGTCGAAGACGGGGCGCACCCGCGAGGAGGCAGAAGACACGCTCGGCTCTTCGGGGTGGGTTGTGGCGCGCGCCGTCGAGGAGCTTTCGGAAAGAGATTAGGTCGAAGAGTTTTCGAGAGGAAGGCGAGAGGCCGAGTTGATGTTGCATCCTTCACTGTTGGGCACTGAGCCGTTCGTTCGACGTTGAATTAAATCAAGCGTGGCTCAGGCGTTTGAGGTGAGGCGAGGGGCAAGGTATTCTATGGGCCCGACTCCTTCGGAATCTTTTCTACTCTCCGCGAAAGGTCAACTGTGTGGGATTCTCAGCCGTAGATTACGCGGTGCTCGTGCTTTACCTCGTTGGAATCACCATCTTCGGCACGAGGTTCAGGGGCAAGCAGCGGACGGTCAAAGACTACTTCATCGGCGCGAAGAACACGCACTGGCTCATCATCAGCCTCTCAATCGTCGCCACCGAAACGAGCACGCTGACGCTGATCGGCGTCCCGGCAATCGCCTATGCTACCTACGCGCGGCCCGAGCAGGGCGGCAACTTCACTTACCTGCAAGTCGTCTTCGGCTACGTCATCGCGCGCTTCATCATCAGCCTGCTCTTTATCCCCGCGTACTTCCGTGGCGATATGCTGACGGCCTACGAACTGCTCAGAGAGCGCTTCGGGGCGAAGACGAAGAACTTCGCGGCGTCGCTCTTTCTGGTGATGCGCGCACTGGCCGAGGGCGTGCGCGTCTTCGCCGCGTCGCTCGTCTTGAGCGCGGTGCTGAGCGTAAGCCTGCCGGGCTGGCCCAATCTCTGGCTGTGGTCGATCATCATCGTCGGCGTGCTGACGCTCATCTACACGTTCGAGGGCGGCATCGCCGCAGTCATCTGGACAGACCTCATCCAGCTCGTCATCTACATCGGCGGCTCGCTGCTCGCGGCCTACGAGCTGCTCACACTGGTTCCGGGCGGTTGGGGCACCATCGCCGCGCACGCTGCCGAGTCGAACAAGTTTCAGCTCTTTTCGTTCTCAAGGGACTTTAGCGTGCCCTTCACTTTCTGGGCGGGCTTTCTCGGCGGCACTTTTCTGACGATGGCATCGCACGGAACCGATCAGCTCCTCGTCCAGCGCCTGCTGACGTGTCGAGACCGGCGCGACAGCCAGAAGGCTCTCATCTTCAGCGGGTTCGTCGTGCTGTTTCAGTTCTCACTATTCCTGTTCATCGGCGTGATGCTCTCGGCCTATTACAAATTCTTCCCTCTGACCGTCAAGTTGACGAGCAACGACGAGATTTTCCCGACCTTCATCGTACAGCGACTCCCGCACGGCGTCTCGGGGCTGGTCATCGCGGCCATCTTCGCCGCCGCGATGTCGAACCTGAGCGGCTCGCTCAACTCGCTCTCGTCGAGCACGGTGCTCGACCTCTATAGACCGCTCCTGAATCCGGACGACAGTGACGAGCATTACCTACGTCTCTCGCGCTGGTTCACGGCTGCGTGGGGCGTCGTACTGATCCTGATTGCGATGTTGGCGCGCGGCTGGGGATCGGTCTTCACTGTGGGGCTGACCATCGCATCGCTCGTCTACGGGCCCATGCTCGGCGCGTTCCTGCTCGGCGTGCTGACGCGGCGCACTAACCAGATCGGCGTGATGACGGGGATGGCCGTCTCGCTCGCGTTCATGTTGCTCGTCAAGTTCTACACGACGGTCGCTTGGACTTGGTACGTGTTGATGGGCACAATCGTCTGTGTGACGGTCGGCTACGCTGTCAGCCTGCTCGCAGGGGGACGCCCTGTCACTGAGAAGGTCGCTGCGGGCAATTAGAATGAGGTACAGGCAAAGTGTCGCTCTGATTCACATCGCGCGTGTGGCCGGAAACTCCGGTGCTTCTGACTTCCGTTTGAAAACGTTGGGTGAGATTTTCAGATGAGACTGATACATACTCGGCGGTGTTGCCGCGCGGCGCTCGTACTTCTGACATTCTTTTCGCTGATGCTCGGCTCGGTTTCTCCGTTCCAAGCGCAGACGAAGAAGTGTTTAAATTGCGAGCCGCCGCCCTCCATCACGCTCGAAGCGCAGGTCAGGACGCCTTACCCGCGCCGCCCCTCGAAGGACGCGCTCAAGTGGGCCGACGAACAGCTCAAGCAGATGACGCTCGAAGAGAAGGCCGGGCAGCTCATCTCAATCGGCATCAACGCGAAGTTTCTCAATCAGGAGAGCGACGAGTTCAAGGAGCTTCGACGCCAGGTCGAGCAGAATCACATCGGCGGCATCATCCTTTTCCGGGGCCCCATCTACGAATCAGTCCATCTCGTTAATCGTATGCAGCAGCTCGCGCGTCTGCCGCTACTCGTCTCCGCAGACCTCGAATCCGGCAGCGGCATGCGCTTCGACGATGCGACCAATCTGCCCTGGAACATGGCGCTCGGCGCGACCGGAAATCCTGAATACGCGCGGCGACAGGGCGAGGTGACGGCGCGAGAGGCGCGCGCGCTCGGCGTCGAGCAGTTGTTCGCGCCCGTCGCCGACGTGAACAATAATGCGGGCAATCCCGTCATCAACGTCCGCTCTTTCGGCGAAGACCCATCGGAGGTGGCGCGCTTCGTCGCGGCCTTTGTCGAGGGCGCGCAAACGGCAGGCGTCATCGCGACGGCCAAACATTTCCCCGGCCACGGCGACACCGCGACGGATTCACATCGCGGACTGCCCGTCATCAACGTCGCGCGCGCGCGGCTCGACGCGGTCGAGCTTGTCCCGTTCCGCGCGGCGATCAAGTCGGGCGTCGGCGCGGTCATGTCGGCTCACATCGGTCTGCCGCAAATCGACCCGACCGAGGTCAGCCCGCTGCCGCGCGAAGCCATCGTGCGACCCACATACGCCGAGCGCGAAGTGTTCTCGGAGAACGCAGTGCTGCCCGGCACGCTCTCGCCGGTTATCCTGACGGGACTGCTTCGTAAAGACCTCGGCTTTGACGGCATCGTCATCACCGACGCGCTCGACATGAGCGGACTCACTATTTACTTCAAACAGGACGAGGCCGCCGTGCGCGCTGTGCTCGCGGGCGCGGACATGCTCCTGAAGCCCGCAGACCCCGACGCCGTGCTGCGCGGACTGCGCGAGGCCGTGCAAACGGGGCGACTGACAGAGAAGCGCATCGAAGAATCGGCGCGCAAGATTCTCGCGGCCAAGTATGACCTCGGTCTCGTCAAGCAGCGCATCACGCCACTTGAGCAAATCGACCAACTCGTCGCAGGCACGAGTGCAAAAGACCTTGCCCTCGAAGTGGCGCTGCACGCGATCACGCTCGTCCGCGACGACGCGAAGCTCATCGACAGCGCGGACGGGGAAGGACTCCGAAGCGCGAAGCGCATTTTCATTCTGGGAATAACAAACGGCGAAGACCGGGGCTGGATTGCGAACCCATTTTTCGCCAACCTGCTAAGGCCCGGCCTATGCCTCGACATCACAGTGCTTGACTCGCGCTCGACCGACGAGGAGATGAGAGGGGCGCTGGAAAGCGCCGGGAAGGCGGACGTAGTGATCGCTGCGATGTACGGGCGAGTTCGTTCCGGCGCGACCAACAGCGTAGGTCTACCGGAGCAGGGAGCGCGGGTTCTCTCCGCGCTGCTCGAACGCAAGGCTCCCGTCGTAGGCATCAGTTTCGGAAATCCATACCTCCTGCAAAACTTCCCGGCGCTAAGAACCTACGTCGTTGCATACGGCGACATGCCCAGTCTTCAGACGGCAGCCGCTCTCGCCATTACACGGCGCTCCGACATCACAGGGCGGCTGCCCATCTCGTTGCCGAATCTATACGCGCGCGGCACAGGCATTCAGTTGAGATCGACAGTGCGTCCTCTCGACACGACGACAAAGGCCAAATGAGTAAGGAGAAAAACCCAAACGTGTCGGACGCGAGAGATAAAAATACGGGAGCGCTTAGATTCTCTCGCCCACTTGTAGCATGTCTGTTGGCGCTCCTTTTCGTCGCAGAAACAAAGGCCGCGACGTTGCCGGTCGTGCAGCCCGCGAAGGTCTCGGTGGCGGCGGACAGGCTTGCCTTCATCGACGGCGCGGTGGCCGAGGCGATTGAGAGAAAAGAGTTGCCGGGCGCGGTCGTGCTGGTCGCGCGTCGCGGCGGCGTCGTTTGGCGAAAGGCTTACGGCTCGCGCGCTCTCATCCCGCAGCGCGAGGCCATGACCGCCGACACGATCTTCGACCTCGCGAGTCTGACGAAAATTTTAGCGACGGCGACGAGCGTCATGATTCTTGTCGAGCGGGGCCGTGTTCGTCTCACTGATTCGGTCTCACGCTACATCCCCGAGTTGAAGGGCGAAGGGCGAGAGAGCATCACGGTCGAGCACCTGCTCACACATCGCTCGGGCTACGCGCCGGACTTCGACCTCGGCGAACAGTGGTCGGGTTACGACGAGATGCTCCGCCGACTCTACATCGAGCCGCTGCGGAGCGCGCCCGGCTCACGCTTCGTCTACAGCGACATCAACTACATCACGCTCGGCGAGATAGTCCGCCGCGTCTCCGGGCAGACGCTCGACGAGTTCGCGCGCCGGAATATCTACGAGCCGTTAGGTATGCGCGACACGGGCTTTCATCCACGCGCGGAGTTGCTCGCCCGCATCGCGCCGACCGAGAACGTGCGAGGCGTGAAAAGTTATCTCGGCGGCGTCGGCACGCAAGGACCTGAGGGCGAACGCGTCCTGCGCGGAGAGGTTCACGACCCGACGGCCAATCGCATGGGCGGAGTCGCGGGGCACGCCGGACTCTTCTCGACCGCGGACGACCTTGCCGTCTTCTGCCAGATGATTCTGAACGGCGGCGAGTATGGAGGCGCGCGCATTCTATCGCCGCTCGGCGTGGCCGAGATGACGCGCCCGCGGCAGGTGACTGAAGACGGCGGCGCGCGCGGACTCGGCTGGGACATCAACACAAGCTTCTCGACGAATCGCGGAGACCTTTTCCCGGTCGGCTCGTTCGGACATACGGGCTTTACAGGCACTTCAATCTGGATCGACCCGGCGAGCGAGACCTTCGTCGTCTTCCTCTCGAACCGCGTCCACCCCGAAGGCAAGGGCGACGTTGGGCCTTTGCGCGCGCGCGTGGCGAACATCGTCGCGGGCGCGGTCACGGACGCGGGCACAGTCGCGCGCGCACGCATGGAGCATAGTCAATATCTACAGGACATGCTGGCGGGACTCGCGCGGTTCACGTCATCTGTTAATGAGGCGCGTGCGAGCGAGGCCGCGGGCTTGCTCGCGCCTGAGCAGGCGGAAGTCTTAAACGGCATCGACGTGTTGGAGCGCGGCGGCTTCAAAGAATTGCAGGGCTTGCGCGTCGGGCTGATTACGAATCACACGGGGCGCGACCGCGCGGGACGGCAGACGATTGACGTGCTGCGCGAAGCGCCGGGCGTAAAACTCACCGCACTCTTCTCGCCCGAGCACGGCATACGCGGGCAGGCGGACGAGAAAGTTTCCGACTCGGTGGACGAAAAGACTGGACTTCCCGTCTACTCTCTCTACGGCGAGACGCGGCGTCCGAAGCCCGAGCAGTTGAAGAATCTCGACGCACTCGTCTTCGACATACAGGACATCGGCGCGCGCTTCTACACATATATTTCGACGCTCGGCTATGCGATGGAGGAGGCAGCCAAAACGGGTAAACCTCTCTTCGTTCTCGACCGCCCGAACCCGATTGGCGGCGTGGAAACGGAAGGCCCCGTCGCCGACGAAGATAAACTCTCTTTCATCGCGTACCACACGCTTCCCGTCCGGCACGGCATGACGGTGGGCGAGCTGGCGCGACTCTTCAACGAGCAGCGCAAGGTGGGTTGCGACCTGCGCGTGGTGAAGTTGGAGAACTGGCGGCGCGCGATGTGGCTCGACGCGACTGGGCAAACTTGGGTGAACCCCTCGCCGAACATGCGGAGCCTGACGGAAGCGACCCTTTACCCCGGCGTCGGCTTGCTTGAGACGACGAACCTCTCGGTCGGGCGCGGGACGGACACGCCGTTCGAGCTTGTAGGTGCGCCGTGGCTCGACGGGCAGAAGCTCGCGTCGTATCTTAACGGGCGCGGCCTCGTCGGCGTGCGCTTCGTGCCCGTGCGCTTCACGCCGCGCGCCTCCGTCTTCAAAGAGCAGGAGTGCGGCGGCGTCAACCTGATCGTCACTGAACGCGCGCGCTTCCGCCCTGTGCGCGCAGGTGTGGAGATCGCGGTCGCGCTCCGACGCCTCTACCCGCAGGAGTGGAAGGTTGACGACTACGCGCGCCTGCTCGTCAACGCCGATACGCTGGAACGCGTGAAGCGCGCCGACGAGCCGGAAGCGATAGCGCGCGCGTGGCAGCCGCGGCTCGAAGAGTTTCGTCGCGCGCGTGCGCGCGTGCTGCTTTACCGCTAGGGTTGAACTTATGCGGAAGGGGAATTCACCGCAGAGGCGCTGAGGACGCAGAGGGGCGCAGAGATACTTCAACCCTCTGCGAGTCTCTGCGCTCTCAGCGCCTCTGCGGTGAAATAAACTTTGAAGACACGCCTGAAGCGGGTAAAAGTCAGCCCCATCCTTTTTCGAGGAGAAAACAGATGCGTTTCATCAGTAGAGTTCTCATCATCTGTGCGCTGCTTGTAAGCACACAAACGAGCGCCTTCGCGTGGCACGACACGGGACACATGGTCGTCGCGCAGGTCGCGTACCTGCGTCTGACTCCGGCGGCGAAGGCGCGCGTGGATGCGCTGCTCTTGACGCCGCCGGGCAAGCGGCCGTTCGTCTTCCTCTGCGCGGGCTACTACACGCCGGAGACTTGCGAGAAGACTTACGATCCCGTGCAGATTGCGGTCTGGATGGACGACTTCCGCGGCGACTCGCTCAACGACCCTTACGCGTCGTGGCACTATATAGACTTTCGCCCCATCTTCGACGGCATACCCGAACGCACCAACGCCGGCGCGGAACCGGAGAACGTGCTCTCGCGCATCAACTGGGCCATGAACACGCTGCGCAAAGGGACTGGCTCGAACAAGACGGACGCTGAGACGCTCGGCTTCCTCTATCATCTCGTCGGCGACGTGCATCAACCTCTTCACGCCGCGACCAGGTACACAGCCGCTAACCCGAACGGCGATCAGGGCGGCAACTTCTTTAAGATTCAGATGCCGCCCGAGGCGCACATCTCGAACCTGCACGCGTTCTGGGACGCGGCGGGTGGTGCATTCGGCTTCGTCAGTCCGAAGCGGCCACTCGATCAGGCGGGCAAAGATCGAATGCTCGCGCTGGCCGGAGAGGTGATGAAGGAGTTCCCGGCGGAAGCCGTGCCCGAGTGGAAGAATTTAGACCCGCACGACTGGGTGATTGAGAGCAACGATCTGGCGCGGCAGGTCGTTTACAAAAACATCTCGGAGGGCGAGGCCCCTTCAAAGGCTTACACAGACGCGGCGCAGAAACTTTCGCGCAAGCGTTTGGCGATTGCGGGCTATCGCCTCGCAGGAGTCCTCAATGCGCTGTTCGTCGCTGCGCCTGCGAAATAGCAGTGCAGAGCGCCACGGCAACTTTGATGAGACACATGCTTCCATTGTGCCGCAGGGCCATCGTCCTGGCGCTGGTTGGGCTGGCCGGTCTTTCCACCTCCTGCGCGCATAGACAAGCGCCGGAGAACAAGCCTGCCGAGTCGGCCTCGGCCACGGAACTCATCGCGCAGGCCGACGGACTCTATGCCGAGCGCGGTACAATCGAGCGCGCAAGGCAGGCCGCGGGCGTTCTGCGGCACGCGCGCATGGCGGACTACAGCAACTACGAGGCTGTCTGGAAGCTTGCGAGATGCGACTACTATCTCGGCACGCGAGAGACGGACGACGCAGGACGACTCGAAGCCTTCCGCGAAGGCATCGCCGCGGGCCAGTGGGCCGTGGAACTCGCGCCAGATAGTCCCGAAGGCCACTTCTGGCTCGGCGCAAATCTCGGCGGTCGTGCCAAAGAGCAAGGGCCGCTCTACGCTCTCTCATCAGTCGGCGACATCAGACGAGAGATGGAGACTGTCATCCGGCTCGACGAAGGCTTTCAGGCGGGGAGCGCTTACCTCGCGCTCGGCCAGTTGGATTTAGAATTGCCGGAGATGCTCGGAGGCGACCGCAAGCGCGCCGTCGAAGAGCTTGAGCGTGGACTGCGCTTCGGCGCTGACAACGCATTGCTGCGACTGCGTCTCGCTCAAGCCTACTACGAGGTCAAGCGCCACGCGGACGCGCGCGCTCAGGCCAGCGCGATTCTCAAGATGAAGCCCACACCGGGCTATCAACCCGAGTACGAAGAGGCCGTCGAAGGCGCAAAACAACTGCTCGAAAGGCTCGGCTAAGGCGTCGGATTAAGTATTTGGAATTTAGAAAACGGATTTGAGATTTGAAATTGGGATTTGAGATTAGGAATACGGATTTGAAATTTGAAATTTGAAATTTCAAATCACGATATGCGCTGACTGCCTTCTATCAAATGCCCGTCGTAGTCTACTGCCAACTACCAACTACCAACTACCAACTACCAACTACCAACTGCCAACACGCAACTGCTCACTGCTCACTGCCTACGCTCCTCCTCTCACATTCTCAAGCCGGTCTGAAGATAGTGGAAAGGTATATGTTCGGCGTCGCGCCCCGCGCCGCGCAGGAGTTCCAGCATGCGTTGTGCGCCGGTGTAGTTGAGCGAGTGAATGACGATCTGCGCGTCACGGTGTGTCGTGGGATTGTCGGCCAGCCAGCGCGCGACGGCGTAGCCGGTTCGCTCGTCGTCCGGCTCGTTCGTTAAGTAGTGCTCGTCTGCGAGGTCGTGGTCGAGGAGGATAATCTCGTAGTCTCGCTCGACGAGCCACTCGATAGCGGTTCGCACGTCGCAGGTCACGTCGAGTTGTCGATTCTTCAGACGCTCGCGAAACCAGGCACAGCGTGCCTCGTCGTCCTCCACGATTAAAACGCGCGGCGTGTGCGCGGCTTCCTTCATCAATCAACACCTCGCCGAAATCTCTACGAATTGTTTCTGCGGTTGTTGAATTTATAACACGTCGCGCCCGACCCCCTATAAATTCCTGACGGAAATAGCTATGATGTCGTCCGAGTGAAAATCGCGACATGGAATGTGAATTCGGTGCTGGCTCGCCTGCCGCTCGTCCTGCGCTGGCTGGACGAGGCTCGTCCAGACGTGCTCTGCCTGCAAGAGTTGAAGTGTACGGATGAACGCTTTCCGGCGGCGGAGTTTGCCGGGGCCGGTTACAAAGCGGCGGTCAACGGCCAGCCGACCTATAACGGCGTGGCGATACTCTCGCGCCAGCCCTTAGAAGACGTGCGGCGCGGGATGCCCGGCGACGAAGAGGGGGCGCACGCGCGCGTCATCACGGCGACTGTTGGCGGCGTGAAGGTCGTCAATGTCTACGTGCCGAACGGGCAGGCGGTCGGGACGGATAAGTACAAGTTCAAGCTCGAATGGCTAAAGCGTCTGCGCGCATATCTCGACGAAGAGTTCTGGGCCGACGACGAGGTACTGATCTGCGGCGACTTCAACGTCGCGCCCGAAGACCGGGACGTACACGACCCCGTACAGTGGCGCGGTCGTATTCTCTTCAGCAAGCCCGAGCGCGATGCGATTGAAGAAGTCAGGGACTGGGGTTTCACCGATGCGTTTCGTCTGCATAACGATGGCGGCGGCCACTTCTCGTGGTGGGACTATCGCTCAGGCTCTTTCCCGCGCAACACGGGTCTGCGCATCGACCACGTCTGGGTCTCTGAGCCGCTGGCCGAGCGCTGCAAGCGTTCGTGGATTGACAGAGAGCCGCGTGGTTGGGAGCGCCCGTCCGATCACACGCCGGTCGTGGCTGAGTTCTCGAAGGTCTGAGAGGTCGTGGAGGGCCTGGGGGCCGCAACTCTTTAAATGATAAAGAAGCGTAACAGGGAGAAGATGGCAAAGTTCCTTCAAGAGAGGAACGAGCATCCGGAGCGCGCCGCCGAGATAGACGCGAAGATCAGGCAGGTCTTCGGCGAGACGCTGGCCGTCTTCGTCATGGACATGGCAGGCTTTTCGCGCCAGACCATTCGACACGGCATCATCCACTTTCTCGCGCAAATCCATCGCATGCACGCCGTCGCCTCGCCCGTCATCGAAAGCAACGGCGGCGAGCTAATCAAGTATGAAGCGGATAACCTCTTCGCCGTCTTTCCGGAAGTTGATGCGGCCGTCGCGGCGGCCATCGAGCTAGACCGCAGTCTCGAACTTGCCAACACGATGCTGTCGGATGAATACGACATGCACGGCGAGTTCGGCATAGGCTACGGCGATATTCTGCTCATCAATAACGACGACATGTACGGTTCGGAAGTGAACCTCGCCTCAAAGCTCGGCGAAGACCTCGCGCAACGCGGCGAGATACTACTCACCGAGGCCGCGTACCAGCGAGTCGAAAAGGGTTTGCATGAATACGAGCCTCTCCAGATGTCCATCTCTGGACTTCAACTGTCGGCCTACCGTGTGAAGAAGGGAACAGCGCTCTGAGACGCTTTTGGAGCTTGGCCTTCTTTGGAGCTTGGACTTTTAAGGAGAGCGGTCGATTACAACCAGCGAACGGGTAAAAAATCGGCGCATGGCCGACGCTAACTCGGAGAAGTTCTTCGCCGCGCTGGACGAGAGTCTGGCGGGCGGTTATTTCGTCAAGCTCACACTCGCAAAATATCGCGGCGCTGAAGCGGACTTGAAGAACGTCTACGTTCGCGCGGTCACGCTCAAGGGCGGCGAGCGACTCTCTTTTCTACGTCGCTACAAGACGCGCGACTCGGTCGAGAACCACACGCACGCCGAAGGCTCCGCGCTCGTACGCGAAATGCTCGGGTCGGAGTTTTTGAGCGGACACCTCTTCACCTCGAAAGAAGACCTGCAACTCGGATTCAATCGCAGGGGCGAGTCGAGACTCGTCAAGCGCGGGCCCGCGTTCGCCAACGCGCCGCCCACGCAGCACGACCGGCGGAAGCGCCGAGCGATAGAGACTGCGGGCAACGTCTACCTGCACGCTTTGGGCGTGACGAATGAGCGCGGCGAGGTGCGGCCCGCGATGGGCGACAAGCTCCGGCAGATAGAGAAATTCATCGAGACTATCGCGGGACTGTACGCCTCTTCGACGCTCGCCGGGACTTCAACACTCACCGGGCCTTCGACGCTCGACGGGCGGGAAGAAATCTCTATCGTAGACATGGGCGCGGGCAAGGGCTATCTGACATTTGCCGTCTACGACTACTTCACAAACGTGCTTGGCCTCCGCGCTTCGGTCAAGGGCGTCGAGGCGCGTGCGGAACTCGTTGTGCTCTGCAACGAGATCGCTCGGCGGTCGGGCTTCGAGCGTCTGAGCTTTCAGCCCGGCTACATACAGGAGTTCGACATGGCGCGCACGGACATCCTCATCGCCCTGCACGCATGCGACACGGCCACGGACGACGCCATCTACAAGGGCATCGCCGCAGGGGCCTCGGTCATCGTCACCGCTCCCTGCTGCCACAAAGAGGTCAGGCCGCAGATCGTTGCGCCCCGGCGCTTGCGCGGAGTCCTGCGCCACGGCCATCTGCTCGAACGCGAGGCCGAGTCAATCACTGACTCACTGCGCGCTCTACTGCTCGAACACGCAGGCTACAAAGTGAAAGTCTTCGAGTTCATCTCGACCGAGCACACGCGCAAGAACACGTTGATCGCAGCCGTGCGCCACGGCGACGACGAAGCGGTGAAGAAAGAAGAGGCGCTGCGTGAATACCGCTCTCTCAAAGAGTTCTACGGCATCCGCGAGCAGCGCCTTGAAAAGCTGCTTTGCGATGTTTAGATGGTCTGACGGGTCGCCTGTGTCAACGGCTCGATGCTTATGAAGGCTAATCGCCGGTCATCGTCTCCGGCTGTCTTGAAGAGAACTCGCGCCAGGTGAGTGGATGTTCGCCGTCGTCAAGACGCACCATCGAGATGCAGCCCGGCACGGGACAGACGAGGTAGCAGAGATTGCAGCCGACGCACTCGTGCTCGTCCACGACGGGGAAGCGCTTGCCGCTCAGTTCGACGAGAGGGATGCACTGGTGCGCGCCGTCCTCGCAGGCGATGTGGCAGAGATTGCACTGGATGCACTTTGAGTGGTCGATGCGCGCGACCGTCTTGTAGTTGAGGTCGAGATTGCCCCAGTCTGTCACGCGCGGCGTGCTGACGCCGACGAGGTCGCGCACCGAAGCGAAGCCTTTCTCGTCCAAGTAGTTCGACAGCCCGTCAATCATGTCTTCGACAATGCGGTAGCCGTAGTGCATGACCGCCGTGCAGACCTGCACGTTCGTTGCGCCGAGCGCGAGGAACTCCGCCGCGTCGCGCCAGGTAGAGATGCCGCCGATGCCGGAGATGGGGACGCGCACTTCGGGGTCGCGCGCCAGTTCAGAGACCATGTTGAGCGCGATGGGTTTTACCGCGGGCCCGCAGTAGCCGCCGTGCGCGGCCATCCCGCCGACGTTCGGGTGCGGGACGAGCGTGTCGAGATTGACGCCGATGACCGAGTTAATGGTGTTGATGAGAGAGAGCGCATCGGCCCCGCCGCGCACAGCCGCCTGCGCAGGCGGCACGATGCTCGTCACGTTCGGCGTGAGCTTGACGATGACGGGAAGCTGGGCCGCTTCCTTGACCCACTCCGTCACCATGCAGGTGTATTCGGGAACCTGACCCATCGCCGCGCCCATGCCGCGCTCGCTCATTCCGTGCGGGCAGCCGAAGTTCAGCTCGAAGCCGTCAGCGCCCGTGTCCTCGCAGCGCTTGACGATCTCGTGCCAGGCCTCTCTACGAGATTCGACCATGAGCGAGATGATGACCGCGTGCTTCGGATACTTACGCTTGCACTCGCGTATCTCGCGCAGGTTTACTTCGAGCGGGCGGTCTGTAATCAACTCGATGTTGTTAAGACCGATCATGCGCTGTTGCCCGCCGTCAATCGAAGCCAGACGCGAGCAGACGTTGCGAATCGGCTCGCCCAGAGTCTTCCACACCGCGCCGCCCCAGCCCGCGTCGAACGCACGCTCGATCATCGAACCCATGTTCGTCGGCGGAGCCGAAGCCAGCCAGAAAGGGTTGGGGGATTTGATGCCCGCGAAGTCAACACTCAGGTCTGCCATCAATCAATTCCTCACTCAAAGGGTTGGCGCTGTCAGTGCGCCTTAACATCTTGCGTCTCTTCAATCAGCGGCACGTGCGAGCCAGCGAATTCAACCCGCTCGCCCGTGAGTGCGAAGTGGATGCCCTGCGCCGCGAGCTTACCCATCTGCGAGGCATCGACGGCCTCGCGCCCGCCGTTGACGCAGTCGCCCCCGGCGAAGAACTTCGGGTTGCCGGTTCGCATCGTCTGCGGATCGACGACGACGCGCCCCGAACGGTCTAACTCGATGCCCGGAACGCCCGCGAAGAACCCGCGCATCTTCTGCTGCCCCGTCGCCTTGATGACCACATCGACAGGCACGTCGAACTCCGAGCCGGGGACGGAAGTCGCGGTGCGTCGCCCCGTTGCATCCGGCTCGCCCGGCTCGGTGCGGACGCAGCGCAGGGCCCCGACGCGCGCGCCGCTGTCGCCGTCGGCGAGAATCTCGATGGGCGCAGTGTGCCAGAGGAACTCGACGGCGTCCTGCTTCGCGAGCGTGTATTCGTACTCGAAGGCGGGCATCTCTTTCTGCGAGCGGCGATAGACCATGAGCACGCGTTCGGCTCCGAGGCGGCGCGCCTGCGTCACGGCGTCGATGGCCGTGTTGCCCGCACCGATGACGGCCACGGTTCGTCCGATGGGGACGCTCTCCCATTCGCGCGACTTGATGCGTTCGATGAAGTAGAGCGCGTCGTAGACGCCCTGTAAATCTTCGCCGGGGAGAGCGAGACGGCCCGTCTCGCCAAGGCCGACGCCGAGAAAGACCGCGTCGTGCGTGCTCTCCAACTCGTCGATTGAAACATCACGTCCGATTTCCGTTTCGAGCCGGAACTTGACGCCGAGCCGTTCGACCATCTGCGCCTCTTCAATCGAGACGCGCTGCTGCATCTTGTATTCGGCCATGCCGTAGGTGTCTAAGCCCCCCGGCAAAGCCCGGCGGTCGTAGACCGTCGCGTCGTAGCCGAGCCGCGCGAGATAGGTTGCGCACGAAAGCCCTGCGGGGCCCGAGCCGACGACACCAACCGACTTGCCGTTCGAGTCACCCGCCTTGAGCACGTCGCGCCCCGTGCGTACGAGATAATCGGTGGCAAAGCGTTGCAGCCGTCCGATCTCGATGGGCTTGTCCATCAGAGTCTTCTCGACGCACGCGCCCTCGCACAGAACCTCGACGGGACAGACGCGCGCGCAGGTCGCGCCGATGGGGTTGGCGTCGAAGATGACGCGCGCCGAGCCGAGGAGATTGCCCGTCGCAATCTTCTTGATGAAGGCGGGAACGTCGATGTGCGTCGGGCAGGCGTGCGAGCAGGGCGCGTCGAAACAGTAGAGACAGCGGTTCGCCTCAAACAGCGCCTCGGCCTCGTTCAAGGGCGGCGCGATCTCGCTGAAGTTACGCTCGATCTGCTCCGAAGGAAGTGTTGTGTGTTGCGGAGTCGTCATATGGTTTTAAATTTAGTCGGCGACGAGCGTGCCGTATGTGTCGGGGCGTCGGTCGCGGAAGAACTGCCAAGTGTTGCGGACTTCGCGAATCTTGTCGAGGTCGAGGTCTGCGACGATGAGTGCGTCCTTATCCCGCGGGCCTTCGGCGACGATCTGGCCGCGCGGGTCGCAGAAGTAGCTCTGGCCGTAGAACTCTCCGATGTCCCAGGGCTGCTCGTGGCCGACGCGATTGATTGCGCCGACGAAGTAGCCGTTAGCGACGGCGTGCGCGGGCTGCTCAAGCTTCCAGAGATATTCCGAAAGACCGGCGACCGTGGCTGAAGGGTTGAAGACTATCTCCGCGCCGTTTAGTCCAAGCGCGCGTGCGCCTTCGGGGAAGTGCCGGTCATAGCAGATATAGACGCCGATGCGCGCGTAGGCAGTGTCGAAGCAAGGATAGCCGAGGTTGCCGGGACGGAAATAGAACTTCTCCCAGAAGCCGGGGTTGACGTGCGGGATGTGATTCTTGCGGTACTTGCCTAGATACTTGCCGTCGGCGTCGATGACGGCGGCGGTGTTGTAGTACAGCCCTGCAATCTCCTCTTCATAGATGGGCACGACGATGACCATGCCGTGCTGCTTCGCCAACTCCTGCATCAACTTCACCGTCGGGCCATCGGGGATACGCTCGACGGCTTCGTACCAGCGCGTCTGCTGCTCGGCGCAGAAGTAGGGCGTCGTAAAGACCTCCTGCATGCAGAGAATTTGTACGCCCTGTTGGGCTGCGTCGCCGATCATCTTGATGTGCTTCTCAGTGTTGAGGCGCTTGATCTCTTCGATTGAAGAGTCGGTCGGCGCGGCGTTGGTCGCCTGTATGAGTCCGCATTTAACTGTGCGCGGCATCGGTTACCTCCAGAAAGAATCAGGGATTAGAATTCAAGCTCCGGCGCGCGTCGTCCTCGCTCCGGCGCACGCTTCGTTCGCTTTAGCGTACGGTCGGCTGCTCCTGAGCCTGCGCGACCGTGCGAGATGAAACTTGCGGGGGCGCAAGTCGAGTCAACCCGTAGTGTGCGACGAAGGCGACACCGAAGCCGACAAACCACGCATAGTCATAGAGCGACCTCAGAGCAGGAACGAACAAGCCCACCCATGCGAAAAAACATCCGGCGAGCGTCGCCGTGACCGCGCGCCAGTTCCAGCCTGCGGCGTAAGTATAGATGCCCTGCTTGCGATAGAGGTCTGCCAGCGCGAGGCTCTTGCGGCGGACAAGCCAGTAGTCAGCAATCAAGACCCCCGCGATTGAGCCGAGGCCGCCCGAATAGCCGAGCAGCCAGGAGAAGATATAACCGGAAGGGTCTGCCAGCAGTCGCCAAGGCTGCATCAGAATCCCGACGAGTCCGGTGATAAGCCCACCCAGACGGAACGAAATCCAGCGCGGGAAGGCGTTGGCGAAATCGTTCGCGGGCGAAACGACGTTGGCCGCGATGTTAACCGACAGCGTTGCGACGACGACCGTGAACATCGAGACGGCGACGACAAAGGGCTGGTCGAATCGCCCGACGAGCTTGACAGGGTCCCACACTTCTCCCGCAGCCATGTCCGGGTAGATGACCAGCGCCGCCGAGGTGATGACGACGCCCATCGCTGCGAAGACCGTCATCGTTGTCGGGAGCGCCACGATCTGCCCGACGGCCTGCTCGCGCTGGCTCCGACCGAAGCGTGTGAAGTCCGGCATGTTCAAGGAGAGCGTCGCCCAGAAGCCGATCATCGCCGTCAGTGAAGGAATGAAAATGGGCCAGAACTCGCCCAAGGTCTTAAAGCGCGTCGGCTGAGTCAGAAGATAGCCGAGGCCACCCGCACGCCACAAAGCCCATGCGACGAGCAGCGCCGTCATCAACAGGACGAAGGGCGCGGCCCAGTTCTCGACGTGGCGCAACAAATCCATCCCTCGATAGATGATGTAGATGTTCAGCCCCCAGAAGAGCATGAAAGAGAGCCACTCGGTCGTCGCATGTCCCGCTATTCCAGCGCCGAGGAGCGTGTGCCAGCCGGGGATGACTGCCTTAAGCAGTGTGTCGAGCGCCTGTCCGCCGATCCATGCCTGTATGCCGAACCATCCACAGGCGACGATGGCGCGCATGAGTGCGGGGAGGTTCGAGCCGAGTGTGCCGTAGGCCGCGCGCGCGAAGACCGGGAAGGGAATGCCGTACTTCGTGCCGGGGTGCGAGTTCAAAAGAATCGGAACGAGGACGATGGTGTTGCCCAGCAGGATTGTGATGAGCGCCTGCCACCAATTCATCCCCGCGCTGATAAGCCCCGAGGCGAGCATGTAGGTCGGGATGCAATGCGCCATGCTGACCCACAGCGCCGCGTAGTTATACGTCGTCCAGTTTCGCCGCTCTACGGGGACGGGCGCGAGGTCTTCATTATAGAGAGGGCTGCGGCGAATCTCTTCCGCCGTCTCCGCGCGCAACTCGACCCGACCGTCCGCGTGCCTGATGACTTCGCTGTCCATTTCGTTGACCAACGGCATCACACCTCAGTTGAGATAGAAGCTGACCGTGACCTGCGCCTTGACGGAAATCGAGCCGGGCGCGAAAGAGGAATTTTCGCTGTCGCTGCTTTCGGTCGCGATGTATCCGGTGTAGTTGGAGCGTGAGTTGTCGCTGGAATAGCCCTCTTCCCGGATAGAAAAAGCTTTGCCGATGGTCTGGCCGATTTCGGAGGTCAAGGCGATTGCCTTCTCTCTCGCGGCCTTGATGGCGAGAGTTCGGGCCTGATCCTTATACTTCCTCATCTGCGACGTGCCGAACGTTACGCTCTCGATTTTGCTCACACCCACTTTGATAACCTCCGCAAAAAACTGCTCGTAGTGTGACAGGTCTGTAAAACGGATGACGACAGTCTTCGAGGTCGCATAGCCGATGAATTCGCGCTTGATTTTCTTTAGCGTCGCAGCGCTCGTTGAGTCGCTGCTCTCATCATCGTCAACCACATCAGTGTTGTACCTCATACCGACGGAAATATACTCGGTCTGCATGTCCTGAGGGCCCACTTTGTAGCGGCGTGCGAGCACGAGAATCTGTCGGACGCTCTCGTCCGTCTGCTGCTGCGCCAACGCGAGGTCTTTATCGACCTTACTGACTTCGAGATTGAAGACGACCTCGTCGGGAGGCACACGAAGTTCGGCCTGTCCGGTTACAGTGATGAGCGCCAGGTTGTCCTTCTGTCGTGCCGCCGTCGCTAAAGGAAACAGAGCGATGACCAAAAGACATAAGAAACGCGAACCGTGGGATGCGAACATCTTTTGATTCTCCATCGAACTGGCCGGAAGCGACCTGCGCGTTCTCGCAAGTCACATCGTTACGTACGTGCTGTGCTTCAGGAACTGATAGTCCGATTATTTAATCGGCGACTCGATCTTGATGTCTCCGTTGTAGTCGGACATCGTGATTACCGTCCTGGATTTAATTCCGCCAAACTCGCCCTCGTTCTCTGTCTTGCGCGGTAGCCCGTCCGAGACGGCGACCCATGTCTTGGAAACGCTCTTGAGATTTGCGCCAGCGGGGTTATTGAGCGTGTACGTGTAAACGAGCATCGGCATGCCGTCGAGCAGGTCGGGGCCGACGAACTTTATCTCCGCGCCCTTCGTCAACTCGTCTAGGACTTTCGGGTCGCGGAATGAGTTAATCATACTGCCCATGTCCACGGGCGACTTCATCCACTGTCCGCCCGACATCTTCATGTATGTGTCTTTGCCGATAATGATGACTTCACGACCAAAATTCTTGCCGCCCGCCTGCGAGTCGGTGACCATGCGATAGCGGTCGGGCGCGACGTACTCGACGAGAAGCTTGCTGGTCGTCCCGTTAGAAGTCGAGCTGTCTATGTTCGAGCGGTAAGACTTGGCGTCGAGCTGTGCGCGCATCGCTCTGGTCATGACGTTAAGGGGGTCATCGTTCGCGGAGACGACCGCCGCGCCCCCGGCTTTGCCGCCGCCGCCGGTTGTCGTAGACGCACTTCCTCCACCCGGCGGGGCAGAATTGCAAGCGGCGAAGGCGAGTAGCAGAGTGCACAACGCGAGCGTATTAGATTTCTTGTTTAATCTCATTCGGCAATGTCTTTCGTATTCAATTTATTTGGCTGACCCCTTCAGCCGCCAGAAGATTTTGAAGGAGTTTGCACTTCACATTGAAACGCACGTCCCACGCTTCAGAAACTCTCCGTCGCCCGCCTTGCCTTTGAACTCGCCATTCTCGACGACGACGCGCCCGCGAGAAAGAACAGTCTCAACCACGCCGCGAAGCTTGCGGCCTTCGTAGGCGCTGTAGTCAACATTCATGTGGTGCGTGGCGACCGAGATGGTCTGCTCGCCTTCGGGGTCGAAGATGACGATGTCTGCGTCTGAGCCGACGGCGATTGTCCCTTTGCGCGGGAAGAGTCCGAACATCTTGGCGGCGGCGGTCGAGGTCAGCTCGACGAAGCGGTTCAGGGAGATTCGGTTTGCGACCACCCCGCCGTCGTAGATGAGCGACATGCGGTGCTCGACGCCGGGCGCACCGTTCGGAATCTTGGAGAAGTCCCCGCGCCCCAACTCCTTCTGCTCCTTCATGCAGAAAGGGCAGTGGTCGGTCGAGATGACTTGCAGGTCGTCCGTCCTCAAGCCCTTCCAAAGCTCTGCCTGATTCCACTTCTCTCGGAGCGGCGGCGTCATCACATACTTCGCGCCCTCGAAGCCCTCGCCGTAATCGTCGATGGAGAGGAAGAGGTATTGCGGGCACGTCTCGGCAAAGGCGGGCAAGCCACGGTCGCGCGCCTCTCGGACTTGATGCAGGGCATCGGCGCAACTGAGGTGGACGATGTAGACGGGCGACTCGGCAATCTCGGCCAGACGGATGGCGCGGTGGACACCCTCTGCCTCGGCGATGGTCGGACGTGTGAGCGCGTGGTACTTCGGCGCGGTGTGGCCTTCTGCCAGAGCGCGCTTGATAATCTCGTTGATGACGATGCCGTTCTCCGCGTGCATACAGATGAGACCGCCGCGCGAGCCTGCGGCCAACATCGCTCGAAAGATCGTCGCGTCGTCGGCGAGGAAGACGCCGGGGTAAGCCATGAACAGCTTAAAGCTCGTCACGCCCTCGTCCATCGCCTTGTAAAGCTCCGGCACACGCTCGTCTTCGAGGTCGGTCACGATCAGATGAAACCCGTAATCAATCGCCGCCTTCCCCTCGGCCTTCGCGTGCCAAGCGTCCAAGCCCTCCCGGAGCGCCTGACCTTTGAACTGCACCGCGAAATCAATAATCGTCGTCGTCCCGCCATGCGCCGCCGCAACCGTCCCTGTGCGGAAGTCGTCCGACGCCTGCGTCCCCCCGAACGGCAACTCCATATGCGTATGCGGGTCGATGCCGCCCGGTATGACGAGCTTGCCACCCGCATCGATCACACGGTCGGCTTCCATCTCAAGCTTCGCGCCGATGGTCGAGACTTGCTCGCCGTCAATCAGAATGTCGGCCCTGTAGTCGTCAACTGCCGTGACGACGCGCCCATTTTTTATCAGGGTTCTCATTCGTCTATATCCCTTTTAGCTTCTAGCTCATCGAGCCCTTTATGTTGACAACGTAATGCACCTTTACCAGAGGCATACATCCAGCCGGTTCCATCGCAATCAGGGCAGCGACTAATATCTCGTTTCTCAGAGAAATATGCTATGCCATGACGAGAGAAGTCATCTACCTCCTTAGCAATCTCTGGCGGAACTCCTGCATCCCGTTGAATCCCTGCTTGAAATAATTTAATCATTAAAGTCATAAAGGCATCGCGTGATTTATAAAAATCACTATCCCTTGACTCTGATTCACGAGCTTCAGCTCGCATTATTTCTAGCACTTCTCGCACCATCTCTTTCATTGTGCGCTCGTTGCGAGGCGTAGAAGAGATATTAGGTATTTCATTGAGTTGTTTTTCTAAGTCGGGCCATGCACGGTCGAACACTTTATCAAAAGTTGATTTGTCTAGTGCGTCATCCGATAAGGCTTGGTTAATTGTCTCCAGAAGGCGTCTAATATCGCCTTCGTCAAAAATTGTCGTTTGAAATTGAGCAAGTGGGCCTTCAAGGTCAGAAGGCTCAAGGTCGATTAAGAAAGTACAAACATATGTGTTGGGTTGTGTTTTGGATAGTGCGCCAGCCTCAAAAAGTATCCAAGGTTTGGTTAAATTGTCTGGTGTTAGACAGATTAGTCCAATTTGTGTTTGCTCAAGTTGACTAGCTAACTCAGTAATCCATCTCCCGCCCTTATTAATGTCAGTCCCTGACATCCAAGGCTTTATAGCTTGGATGACCGTTGGTAGCCAGTCTCTTAAGACTTCAGCTACACGTCTACTACGCTCTCCAGACCAACTAAGGAACACATTCATAATTGAGAAAAAGCGCTATCTAAGGCAATGGTCAGTTCGTCCACGGTATCCTTCGTCGAGTTGAGCATCAGTCCCGTTCGGATGACGTTGCCGTAGAAGCCGCCTTTGCCGATGAGGACGCCGCGAGTCTAAGCGAAGGGCGCGACTAAAACAGTGCGCTCGCCGCGCGCTTCCGCATAGCTGATCTCGCCCGTCAAGGTTTCATTCGCCAGTTCTTGCACATCGCGCGCAGTCTCTTCATCGAGATAAGGCTCGCCACAGTTGGCGCAGACTTGGGCGGGGATGTCCGTGATGAGAAGGATGGCATTGCCGCGCTCTATCGGCAGGATGGTCGTGCCCTCCTTCATATGTGTGTGTTTACAGATTAAGCATTTCATGGGTTCACCTGCGACGCTTCGTAAAATCTTCTTTCCAGAGTTTGCTGTCCGGTTCGTAGACCGTGACTACGGTCTTTTCACCCGTCAACAGGTCGTCTTCGCCAACCACGTGAATCGGCCTTGCCCCGATCCATCCGAGCATCAAATAACGCGGCGGCTCGTCGGCTGGATATTCTTCGATGACTGCGCCGCCTTCCAACACATCGCGCACCGCTTCGACAGGAATGTTCCGCTCAATCATACGCTTCAAGACGTAGGGCGGGAAGACAATCAACATTACTCGGTTGCCGTTGACAAGGCAGCGTCTAAAGCTTCGATCAACTCGTCAACGGTGTCCTTCGTCGAGTTGAGCATCAGGCCGGTGCGGATGACGTTGCCGTAGAGTCTCGTTATGCCGATTACGATTTCTCCCAGGATAGCTTTGGCCCGTCGAAGTTAATGGAAAGTAGATTCAGAATATTCCGCCCGACGATGCCCCAGTCTTGTTCGATCAGTAGGAACTGGCCGCGAAAAGTCAGACCGAGGAAGACCATCTCCGCACGAACTGCGTGCACGAGGCTTGAGTTGTTTTCAAAGCCGATCAGTTCGTAATTGCGCGCCGAATAACTTAACCCGAGTTCTTCGGCGATACCTTGTGGTAAAAGCGTCACATCAGCGCCGGTGTCGAGCAGCATCGTGACACCAACTTTCATTACACCGCTTTCCGGGTTGCGGAGCGTCACGAGCGCGACGGGCGCGGGTGTAGAGAAGAGGGTCGAGTCGTAGTCCGGTATCTCTTTACGACTCGACGACCTCCATCTCGAAATCCGCCGCCTGTTCGGGATGAGCTAGTCGCGGGCTGCGGAGATGCGTCCCGGCTTCCTCAATCACGATGCCGGGGACGACGATGTAAACTTTCGTCCCGTCGGGCAAGCGAACGTCTGAGTTCACCTTTATTTGCCCTTGCTCTACGATCCCTTCAAATGTCTCGGCGCTCATTCGCTTACCCTCGATTTAATGAACCATTCAGCCTGAGTTAGATTGTACCGAATGCCGCATCGAGCGCGGCAATCAACTCGTCAACGGTGTCCTTCGTCGAGTTGAGCATTAGCCCCGTGCGGATGACGTTGCCGTAGAGTCCGCCTTTGCCGATGAGGACGCCGCGGCGCTTGGTCTCTTCAAAGACACGGAGGACGGATTGCGGGTCAGGCTCTTTGGTCTCGCGGTCTTTCACGAGTTCGATGGCTTGCATGAGTCCCATGCCGCGCACGTCGCCGATGACGGGGTACTTGTCTTTGAGTTCTTCGAGGCGAGTGCGGAAGTATGCGCCGACTTCCGAGGCGTTACGCCGCAAATCCTCTTCTTCGATGACGCGTATGACGGCGAGCGCGGCGACCATCGAGACGGGGTTGCCGCCGAAGGTCGAGAAGGTCAGGCCGGGGAATTTGTCTGCGACCTCGGGCGTAGCCGTGGTGATGCCGACTGGCACGCCGTTGCCGAGGCCCTTAGCGGAGGTGATGATGTCAGGCTCGACGTTCCAGTGCTCGATGCCGAACCATTTGTCGCCCGTGCGCCCCCACGCGGTCTGTACCTCGTCGGCGATGAAGAGTCCGCCGTGGTTGCGCGTGATCTCGGCGGCGCGCTCGAAGTAGCCCGGCGGTGGGACGATGAAGCCGCCGACGCCGAGGATTGGCTCGGCCATGAAGGCCGCAATCTCGCCCGTCGTCGAGGTCATGATGAGTTCTTCGATGTCCTCGGCGCACGCCAGCCCGCAGTTCTCGGGGGAGAGATTGTAAGGGCAGCGATAGCAGTAGGGCGCGCGCGCGTGAACGATGCCTGCGACCTGCGGCGGCAGAGGCCGCCATGTCGAATGGCCGGTGGCCGAGAGCGCCGTGGCGGAGCGGCCCGAGTAGCTATGGCGCAGGACGACTATCTCATGGCGACCGGTGGCGAGCTTGGCGGCGTGGATAGCCATGTCGTCGGCCTCTGTGCCGCTGCTGGTGAAGAAGGATTTCTTGAGTTTGCCCGGCGTGATCTGGTAGAGCTTTTCGGCGAGGTCGGACTGCGGCTTGTTGGCGTAGAGCGTCGAGGTGTGCTGCATCGTACGTACCTGCTCGACGACCGCGTCGGTCACTTTCGGGTTGCAATGGCCGACGCTTACAGTGAGCACGCCGCCGAAACAGTCGAGGTAACGTTGGCCCTGATCGTCCCACACATACTGGCCTTCGCCGCGCACGAGCGCCACGGGTTCCTTGTAGTACATCGCGACCGCGGGGAAGAGAAACTCCTTGTGCTTCTCGACGATCTCGGAATTGGTCGGGTTGGTCTCGGTCGCGTTCAGTTGCGGTTCGGCGGTGCTCATGGTCTGTTCTCCGTTGATGACACGAAAGTCGTGTGCGGCTGTTTGCAGTCTCCAAGCGGCCTCGACTCAGGCAGTCTCGGCTTTGGTCTCGGCCTTGTAGGCTTTGGAGTCGTTCTTGATTCGGAAGAAGATGATGTAGACGGCCCAAGCGAAGCTGGCGAGCATCGCCAACACAGCGTAGGGGCCGCCGAGCGTGTGGTTGACCCAAGCGGAGTTGAGCGAGCCTAGAACGATGGGCGTGAGGCCAACGAGCATGAGCGCGTAGACACGCAGGACTCTCGCCGCAGGGGTCGGCTGTTTGCCGATGACTTGAAAATACGAACTCATCTGACCGTAACTGTTCTCCTGCCGCTTGGGCCGGATGATGTAAGTGGACAGAGGGACGATGGGCAGTCCCAGGGCAATCACCCAGCGCGTGGCTTCCCACGTGCTGCCTTCGCTTTCGCGGTAGTCAAGAAGTGTCGTGCCGAAGCCGTTGAAGGATTTGAAGGACTTCGCGTTCAACTCCGACATGCGCTCGTTGAGACGCTTCAGCTCATCGAGATTGTGCTGGAGCAACGTGGCGGCCAGCGGCTCGCCACACGCGGCGCACATCGAGTTAACTTCCGCGTTCGGGTTCGCGGTCTGGCATGCGGGACAGGCGACGTTGACGGTGCTCATAGGTATCAGTCCGGGGCGTCGCTAATACAGATTGCCTTCGCGTTTGCGTCCGGTGTAATCGACATAGACGACTTTTAGCTCTGTGTAGAAATCCAGTGCGGTCGAGCCTTGCTCGAATGAGCCGACGCCCGTGGACTTGATGCCGCCGAAGGGGACGTGCGCTTCGCCTCCGGTCGTGGGCGAGTTGATGTGCGTCATGCCGGTCTCGATCTCTTCGACGAAGCGAAAGACGCGCGCGGCGTCGTTCGTGAAGATGGAGGAGGAGAGTCCGTACTCGCTGTCGTTGGCGACCTGCAAAGCCTCTTCAAAATCTTTCACACGCAGCACGGAGAGAAAGGGGCCGAAGACCTCTTCGCGTGCGATACGCATGTCGGGCGTGACGCGGTCGAAGACCGTCGGCTTGATGAAGTAGCCCTTGCGCAAGCCAGCTCCATCGGCGGGCCCGCCGCCGCACATCAACTCCGCGCCGTCCTCGCGCCCGATGTCCATGTAGGAGAGCACGGTCTTGAACTGGCTGGCATCGACGAGCGGGCCCACCTCGGTCTCCGGAGCCATGCCGTCGCCGAGGCGGAGCGAGTTGGCGCGCTCGACGACGCGCGCGACGAACTCGTCCGCAATCGCATCGACTACGACGGCGCGGCTCGTCGCCGTGCAGCGTTGGCCGGTCGAACCGAAAGCGCCCTGCGCAGTGGACTCGACCGCAAGTCCCAAGTCGGCGTCTTCGAGCACGACGACGGGATTCTTGCCGCCCATCTCGCATTGCACGCGCACGCCACGTCGCGCCGCCTGTTCGTAGAGACTGACGCCGACCGAGTTTGAGCCGGTGAAGGAGATTGCACGCACCGCTCGGTGGCTGACGATCTCGTCGCCCGCTTCGGAGCCGGAGCCGAGGATGAGGTTAAGGACTCCGGCGGGCAGCCCCGCCTCCGCGAAGATTTCCGTCAGGCGAATGGCGGTCGCGGGCGTGTTCGTCGCGGGCTTGAAGACGACCGTGTTTCCGGCGACGAGCGCGGGCGCAAGCTTCCAGACAGGGATGGCGACGGGGAAGTTCCAGGGCGTGACGATGGCGACGACGCCGTGCGGCTGCTTGATCGTGTAGGCGAAGTTTGAGGGCAACTCCGACGGGATGGTCTCGCCGTTTATCCGGCGCGACTCACCCGCGCAGAACTCCGCGACGTTGATGGCGCGCTGCAACTCGCCGCGCGACTCAGATACGGTCTTGCCCTCCTCGCGCGTCAGCAGCGCGGCGAGATTCTCTTTATCCTCTTCCATCAGTCGCGCGGCGCGTGCGACGATGCGGCCACGCTTGGGGGCGGGAGTTGCGCGCCAGCCTCGAAATGCTTCCGCCGCCGATTCGACGGCGCGGCGTGCCTCTTCGCGCGTGGCGAGGCGCACCGTGCCGAGGCGGTCTTCGGTGTTCGCGGGGTTCGTGTTCTCGACGCTTTTGGTGGAGGATGATTCGACCCACTCTCCGTTGATAAAGTTGCGATAGGTGTCCATAGAAACTCGGTCTAAGTGCGACTGGGGCCCTTCCGTCGTTAAGAGGCGACTGAAGCAAAGCGACAGCCGTGCGGCTGTCAACAGGTAGAGCTTTTCGATATGTTTTTATGCGTCCGGATAAAGATGCGTCTGCTGCGAGCGACCGCGAAAATATAACACACGCGGGGCGCGCTCGAAGCGAAAAAAGAGAAGTGGCGTAGTCAATTTTTACAATCCTCCGCTATTATGGCGGGCGTCCTTCAAACCTGACAACCTCCGAGCCGTTGGCCGCCGAGCGCAGGCGGCCTCGACCCGAAGACGAGACGAACACTTTTGAGCTTTCAGAATCTACGCGAACTATTGGAAGCACGCGCCGACGCGACGCCCGAGAAAATTTTCCTCTTCTCGGAGGCGGACGAGCGGCGCTTCACTTATAGAGAGTTCGACGCGGCGGTCAATCGTGCGGCGCGTCTGCTTGCGTCGCGCGGTGTGGGTCGCGGCGACGTGGTCAGCCTGCTTCTGCCGAACGGCGCGGAGTACATCATCGCGTACTTCGCATGCTTCAAGCTCGGGGCACTGGCGGGCCCCGTCAACTCGCTTCTCAAGCCGGAGGAGATGAGATACGTTGTCGGCAACTCCGAGGCGAAGCTGCTGCTCTACGACTCTCAGTTCGCGGAGCATGTCGCGGAGCTTCGCGCAGGCTTGCAGACGCTCACGGACGTTCTCGTCTTTGACGACGAGCGGGCGGCGACCGAGGGGCTAGCGGGCGAGCCGGGCGCGTGGCGCGAGATACGGCTCGCCGCGGATGACGAGGCCATCATCATCTACACTTCGGGGACGACGGGCAGGCCGAAGGGCTGTCTGCTTACACACGGAAACCTGCTCGCCAACGCGCGTCAGATTACAGAGTGGCTCGGCTTCGGGGAAGAGGACAGGCTGCTCACCGTCATGCCTCTCTTTCACATGAACGCCGTCTCCGTGACCACTTTGAGCGCGCTCTATGCGGGCGGCTCGACGGTCGTCAGCCCGCGCTTCTCGGCCTCGCGCTTCTGGCAGATCGTCGGCGGCTATCGGATAACTTCGTTCGGCTCGGTTGCGACGATGCTCTCGATGCTGCTCGCGACATACCCTGAGGGCGTGCCGGAAGAGTTGAAGACAGAGAGTCTTCGTTTCGCGATGTGCGGCTCCGCGCCTGTGCCTTCGGAGGTTCTGCGTCGTTTTGAGCAGACGTTCGAGTGTCTGGTCGTCGAGGGCTACGGGTTATCGGAATCGACCTGCCGCTCGACCTTCAATCCGCCGGACGCACGCCGCCGGGCCGGCTCATGCGGGATGAGCATCGGGAACGAGATGCGTGTGGTCGATGAAGACGACAGGGAGTTGGCCGATGGTGAGGCGGGCGAGATCGTGATGCGCGGCGAGAACATCTTTAAGGGCTACTTCAAAAACGAAGAGGCGACGACGCGCGCCTTCCGCGGCGGCTGGTTCCATACGGGCGACGTGGGATACCGCGACCCGGAAGGCTTCTTTCACATCATCGACCGCATGTCCGATATGATTATCCGCGGCGGCGAGAACATCTACCCGCGCGAGATTGACGAACTCCTCTACCGTCATCCAGCGGTCGCGGAGGCCGCCGCCATCGGCGTGCCTGACAAGCTCTACGGTGAAGAGGTCGCGGCCTTCGTCGTGCTGAAGCAGGGGCACGTCGCGTCGGAAGATGAGATAAAAGATTTCTGCGGCGAGCACCTGGCCGACTTCAAGTGCCCGAAGAGCGTCCGCATCGTCTCTACGCTCCCGAAGGGGCCCACCGGCAAGGTTCTGAAGCGTGAGCTGACACGTGGCTACAAAGAGATGCTCGGAGCATCTACACAGGAGCGTGTGACGCCCGATAGACAAGAACCATTGACGCCCGATGGCAAAGATCAGTAATCCCGATGGCAAAGATCAGTGATAAGGTCAAGTACGCTTTAGACGAAGCGCGGATGCTTGTGCTCGGCGCACAGGTGCTCGTCGGCTTCCAGTTTCGCTCCGTGTTCGAGAAGGGCTTCGACTCGCTCCCGCTGCCGTCGCAAATCCTCAAGCTCACGGGGCTGGGAATCATGCTCGTCGCCATCGGACTGCTCATCGCGCCCTCCGCATATCACCGCCTCGTCGAGCGCGGCGAGGACACAGACGAGATTCACCGCTACACGTCGAAGCTGATGAGATTTGCGCTGCTCCCTTTCTCGCTCGGACTCGGCATCGACTTGTATGTGGCGGCGCAGAAGGTAGTCGGCTGGAAGACGGGCGTGGCAGCGGGACTCTTCGGGTTGCTGCTCGCGTTGTCGTTCTGGTATGCGCTCGAATTTTACATGAAGCGCGAGCGAGCCGGAGAAATCGCGGAGGAGAAGAAGAAGGAGCACGAGATGGACGAGGAGAAAGACGCGGAGCGCGACGACCAGAAAGAGCGCGACGGGCAGAAAGAGCGCGACGGGCAGAAAGAGCGCGACAGCCAGAGAGAGCGCGACGCGAAGAAGAAGCTGGGCGACAAGATCAAGCACGTGTTGACGGAGTGTCGTGTGGTGCTTCCAGGCTCGCAGGCGCTTCTGGGTTTTCAGTTCATCGTCGTCCTCACCGAGAGCTTCGACAAGCTGCCCGACGCGGCGAAGTACGTCCACCTGGCGAGCCTCGGCTTAAATGCGCTGACCATCGTACTGCTGATGACACCGGCGGCCTATCACCGCATCGTGGAGCAGGGCGAAGAGACCGAACACTTCCACCGCTTCGCGTCGAAGATTCTCGTCGCCTCGCTCGTCCCGCTGGCGCTGGCGCTCTCGGGCGACGTGTACGTCGTCGTCGAGAAGGTCACGGACTCGCAGCTCGTCTCGGTCGTCTCGGCGCTCGTCATCCTCGCACTCTTCTGGGAGCTTTGGTTCGGGCTGACGCTCTATCGCCGCACGCAGCGCGAATACGTTAGCTAAGGCTTGCTGTTACGAAAATCAATCTACAGGGATTGACAGGATGGACAGGATAAGAGGAGTTAACATTTCGATTTCAGATTTCAGAACATTTTGATTTCAGATTTGAAATCTAAAATTTGAAATTTCAAATCTGAAATACTGCATCTCTTACCAAACATATCCTGCCTGACCATGTTTGAGCTGTCTTTGATGCAAAAGGCGGGAGAAAGACTTTGAGACGCTTCATTCCATTTCTACTGTCAGCGGTGCTTCTTGCTTCCGTCGCGCTCGGGTCGCGCGGGCAAGTCGCGATTAACGCGGGCCCGCGTCCCGACGCGGGGCCCCGCGAGCAGAGAATCGCGCGCGAGGCCGAAGCGCTGCGCGGGCAGTTAATCGCACAGCGGCGCGACTTCCATATGCACCCGGAACTGTCGAACCGCGAGGAGCGGACTTCGCGCGTGGTCGCCGAGCGTCTGCGTGCGCTGGGCCTGACGGAGGTGAAGACGGGAGTCGGCAAGTACGGTGTCACCGCCTTGCTCGTCGGAGCGAAGCCGGGCCCGGTCATCGCCGTGCGCGCGGACATGGACGCGCTTCCGATTCAGGAAGTCAACGACGTGCCGTACAAGTCGCTGACGCCCGGCGTCAAACACGCCTGCGGCCACGACGTACACACGACCGTCGAGCTTGGCGTCGCCGAAATCCTGAGCAAGATGCGCGAGGAAGTCCACGGCACGGTCAAGTTCATCTTCCAGCCGGCGGAAGAGGGTGCGCCCGCGGGCGAGGAGGGCGGCGCGAAGCTCATGATTAAAGAGGGCGCACTTGAGAATCCGCGCCCGCAGGCCATCTACGGTCTGCACACCGAACCGAATCTACAGGCGGGACAGATTGGTTATCAGGTCGGGCCCGCGATGGCTTCGTCCGACACCTTCTCCGTCACGATAAGCGGCAAGGCTTCACACGGCGCACAGCCGCAGTTGGGCGTTGACGCCGTCGTCGTCGCCTCGCAGTGCGTGCTTGCGCTTCAGAACATCCGGAGTCGTCGCATCGACCCGCTTGAGCCGCTCGTCATCACGGTCGGGACGATCAATGGCGGCACGCGCTTTAACGTCATCGCGAGCGAGGTGAAGATGACCGGCACTATGCGCGCTTTCAACACAGAGGTGCGCGACCGCGCCATCGCCCTGATGCGCGAGACGCTCCAGAACGTCACCGCCGCCTACGGGGCCACATACGAGTTGAACATTCTGGACGGCAACCCCGTCACATATAACGAGCCTTCGCTCGTCGAAGAGACGCTGCCGAGTATCCGCCGCGTCGTTGGAGACGCAAACGCCGTCAACATCAAGCCCTTTATGCCTTCGGAGGATTTCTCTAATTTTCAGAAAGTCATCCCCGGCTTCTATTACTATCTGGGCGTCGGCAACAAGGCAAAGGGAATCACGGCAGGCTGGCACACCGCGGACTTCGACGTGGACGAAGAGAGCCTCGTCGTCGGCGTCAAGGTCATGTCGAACGTCCTGCTCGACTACCTCGACCGCCACTCCGGAGAGAAAAAGTAAAGTGGATAAGGGTGTGCCGGGCTGTCGCTTAAGAGGCGCGCTTCTGCTGCTCTGTCTTCTATTCATTCCGGTCGGCATTCGCGCGCAGGCCGTCTTGCGTTGGGGCGCGGACGCGAGCGGCGGTGCGCCGTACGTCTTCTCTGACCCCGCGCACCCGGATACATACGTCGGCTATGAATTCGAGATGGTCGAGGCTCTGGCCGCGGCGATGAACCGGCGGCCCGTGTTCGTCTCGACCGACTGGGAGACAATCGTCACGTCGCTCCAGCGCGGCGAGTTCGACGTGATCGTCAACGGATTGGAACCGACCGAAGATCGCGCCCGCGTCATCCTCTTCAGCAAGCCTTACTATATTTTTCAGCTTCAACTGACCGTCCGCAAAAACGAGACGCGCATCCGCACGCTCGAAGACTGTCGCAGCCGAACGGTCGGCACGCTCGGCAACACCGCGGCCTCGCGCCTTCTGGAGACGGAGGGAATACCCTTTCGCGGCTACGCAGACCCGGTCGGCGCGTATCGCGACCTCGAACTCGGGCGCATCGACGCCGTGCTCATGGACAACCCGGCGGAGATGTTCTACGCGCGCCGCAATCCACGGCTCAAGCCTGCGGGCGAGCCAGTCCATCGCGGCGCGTACGTCGTCGGACTCCGCAAAGGGGACGAGGCGCTGAAGGCAGAAGTGGATGCAGGCATCGACAAGATCGTGCGCGACGGGACGCTCGAAAGAATACTTCGCAAGTGGAATCTTTGGAACGACGCGCAGGCAGAGCTTAAGACCGCCGCGTTGAAGCGCGACGGCGCGAACGCGGGCGACGGCTCGAAGAAGCCGGACGAGGTCGCATACGAAATCACTTCGTCATCTTTCAACTGGGGCGAGGCGCTGCTGCGTCTGACACGCGCCGCACTGGTGACAGTCCTTCTCTCTCTGGGCGCGATGGTCATCGCCGTCACGCTCGGGCTGGCGCTCGCCGTCGGGCAGTCGCGGGGCCCCACCTGGCTCCGCGCGCTCTCGACCGTCTACGTCGAGTTCTTTCGCGGCACGCCCGTCCTCGTCCAGCTTCTGTTTCTTTACTTCGGACTGCCGCGTCTGGGGCTGGCGATGCCGGGGTGGTTGACGGCGCTCGTCGGACTTGGATTGAACTACGCGGCTTACGAGTCGCAGGTCTATCGCGCGGCGCTCGAAGCCATCCCGCGCGGACAGTTCGAGGCGGCCTATTCGCTCGGCATGAGTCCCGTGCTCGCCTTCCGTCGCATCATTCTGCCGCAGGCTCTACGCATCGCTCTGCCGCCGATGACCAATGATTTCGTCTCGCTTTTCAAAGACACTTCGGTCGCCTTCGCCATCTCGGTCTGGGAACTCGCGACCGCTTACCGCGAGCTTGCAAACGCCTCCGGCGAGTTCATGCTGTTGGGCGCGGTCGTCTCGGCCTTCTATCTCCTGATGAGTCTGCCGCTCGCGCACCTCGCACGCCGACTTGAGATGAGACTCAATCGAAGGCAGGCCGTCGAGGCCGTCGAGTCGGAGGTGGCCGCATGATTCGCGTCGAGGGATTGGGAAAAATCGCGGGCGGGACACGCATTCTTCGAGGCGTGAGCCTCAATGTTGAGCCGCGCACGGTGCTCGGCATCATCGGCGCTTCGGGGAGCGGGAAGACGACGCTGCTTCGCTGCCTGAACGGGCTAGAGAGAATCAGCGAGGGCGCACTAGAGTGTGACGGCGTGCGTTTGGAAGCCACGCTTTCGGATAAGGAGTATCAGCGCGGCGTGAAGCTTCTGCGCCGCCGCGTCGGGATGGTCTTCCAGCACTTCTATCTCTTCCCGCACCTCTCTGTGCTCGGCAACATCGCGGAGGCTCCCGTGCAGGTCTTGAAGAGGCCACGCGCTGAAGTCGAGACGCTGGCGCGCGAGCTGCTCGAAACGGTCGGATTGGCGAAGGCCGCGCCGCGTTATCCCGAATCGCTCTCCGGCGGCGAGCAGCAGCGCGTGGCAATCGTCCGCGCGCTGGCGATGCGCCCGGCAGTGCTCCTCTTTGACGAGCCGACAAGCGCGCTCGACCCGCGTCGGAGCCACGAGCTGATCGCAGTCCTCCGGCGCTTCGTCGAGCAGGGGCAGACGATGGTCATCGTCTCTCACTCGATCAGGTTTCTCGAAGGCGTCGCCGACAACCTCCTCTACATGGAAGCGGGCGAGGCGGTAGAGCTGGCCGCGACCGAGACCCTGCTCAACGAGCCGCAAGACCCGAGGACGCGCGATTTTCTGCAACACGCGGACTGATTCTCAAGCTAGTAAGGAATGAGAGGAAAGCGACCCATGAGAGCAATCGTCTTAACCACGGCGTTCGCAATGACGCTGTATTGTGTTGTCGCGCGTGCGACATTGTGTGATGTCGTCGCACATGCACAGACTCAGAGTAATCCTCCGCCCGCTGCGACTGTCTCTACGCCACAGCCAGCGAAGCCCGTGCCCGCGTGGCTTGACCGGCGCGTGCGCGCGGAGGTCGCGGGCTTTAGCGGCAACGTCAACCTCTACGCGAAGAACCTCGACACGGGCGCTGAATACTCCTTCGGCGGCGACGAGCCAGTCCGCACGGCGAGCACCATCAAGGTCGCCATCATGATTGAGGCTTTCGCGCGTGTCGCCGAGGGACGTGCGAAGTGGGCGGATGAGCTGGTGCTGACGAAGGAGAAGAAAGTTTCCGGCTCAGGGATTCTGCCGGAGTTTTCGGACGGGCTGCACCTGACTTTCCGCGACGCCGTCACGCTGATGATGACCTTGAGCGACAACACCGCGACCAACCTCGTCATTGAAGTGCTGGGGGCGGACGCTGTGAACGCGCGCATGCAATCGTTGGGTCTGACCGAGACGCGTCTGATGCGAAAGATCGGCGGCGGGGGCGAGAGCGAAGAGGGGAAGCGTGCGGAGAACAAGCGCTTCGGCCTCGGGCGCAGCAGCCCGCGCGAGATGGTCACGCTCGTGGAGAAGCTTGAGCTGGGGCAGATCGTCAGCCCCGCCGTCTCGAAGGAGATGTTAGAACTGATGAAGCGCGAGCAGGGAACCGACGGCATCTGGCGCGAGCTTTGGAAGATTCCGAAGGCCACGAAGTCGGGCGCGCTCGACGCGCTCCGCAGCAACGTGGGGCTAATCTATCACACGCGCGGACGCATCGCGCTCGCCGTCACCTGCGACGACATGCCCGAGCCTAACTGGACGATTGACAACCCGGCTTACCACCTCATGTCGCGCCTCTCCGAAATCATTATCGACGGACTCGGGAAGTGAAAGTAAATCATGCTTGGGTCATTCACCTCGGGGACTTATATCACTTTGCACTTGAATGTAGATGAGATGAGGTTTACCACAGAGACACAGAGCACGCAGAGGTTGCACAGAAAGTTGAATCTTCTCTGTGCCCCCTCTGTGTCCTCTGTGCCTCTGTAGTGAATCGCCCTACCATATCCACTCAAGTGAACGGTGATATAAAATAAAAAGGATGGCGAATCCCGCAAAGCGTCTGATGGAGAATGTGCCCGGCGACTTCTACGTCGATGACACGTGCATCGACTGCGACGCGTGCAGGCAGATTGCTCCCACAATCTTCCGCGACCACGGCGACCAGTCGAGCGTCTTCCGCCAGCCGGAGACGGAAGAGGAGGTGCGCCGTGCCTTGATGAGCATCGCGGCGTGCCCGACCGCTTCAATCGGGACGAGTCGGAAGTATGACGCACGCGTCGGAGTCGAAGCCTTCCCGGAGAGGATTGACGACGGCGTCTACTTCTGCGGCTTCACCTCCGAGTCGAGCTTCGGGGCCTGGAGCTACCTCGTCGTCCGCACGGAAGAGGAGGGCGGAAACCTTCTCATTGACTCGCCACGCTTCACGCGCCCGCTCGTACGCAAGATAGAGGGGTTGGGCGGCGTCCGCACGATCTTCCTCACGCACCGCGACGACGTAGCCGACCACGCGAAGTATGCACGCCACTTCGGTGCCGCGCGCGTCATGCACGCCGACGATAACGCCGCGCGCTTCGGCGTCGAGCACGTCATGAGAGGCGAACGGGCAGTGCGGCTCGCTTCTGATCTCCTCTTCATCCCCACGCCCGGACATACGCGCGGCCACGCTGTGCTGCTCTACAAAAACAAGTACCTCTTTACGGGCGACCACCTTGCATGGTCGCCCGTGCGCAACACTCTGACGGCCTTTCGCAGCGCGTGCTGGTATTCATGGGAGGTGCAGACGCGCTCGATGGAGCGGCTGCTCGAATACGACTTTGAGTGGGTCTTGCCCGGCCACGGGCGAATACATCAAGACGAGCGCGAGTCGATGCGCGAGCATCTGCGTGGTTGCGTGGAGTGGATGAAGTCGTTCGACTAGAGTACCTTTCACTTGAATGTAGTGTGAGTAGAGTCCACCGCAGAGGCGCTGAGGACGCAGAGGGGGCGCAGAGGGATGCAAGTCTCTGCGAGTCTCCGCGAACTCCGCGCCTCTGCGGTGAAGCGCATTGTGCTCTACACTCAAGTGAGAATTTCTATAGGGCCGTGGCTCAATTACATTGAAGTCACACGCGGCGCATGGACTTGTGTCTTAAGAGCTAGGGCATCCTGGCGAGTTTCTGGCGGAAGCTTTCAGTCTCTTCACTCTGCGGGGCGATGCGTGCGAGTTGTTCGATGGCTTCGCTGGCGGTTGCCTTGTCGCCTTTCTGGAGAGCGGCGGCGGCGATGTTGCGCCAGCTATTGAGATGGTTCGGGTCGTGTGCGACCGACTTGCGGTACTCCGCGATGGCCCGGTCGTAGTCGCCGCGATTAAAGAAAGTGTTGCCGAGGTCAGTCCGCACGTCCGGCGAGTCGGGCTTGGCGGCCAGCGCACGCTCGTAGAAGGTTGCCGCACCGCTGAAGTCCTTGTCGTCGTACTTCGTGTTGCCCATCAGGACAAGCGCGTCGAAGTCGTTGCCCTTGATCGCGAGCGCGCGGTCGAGATAGAGAGTGGCCTTCTGATAGTCGTGCAACCCGTAGAAGACCTGCGCGGCTGTGGCCTGCGCCTGAAAGTCTTTCGGGTTGCGGTCGGCCTTGTCCATCGCCGCCTGCGCCTCGGGAGCGGTAGAGGCGGCGGAAGCCGGAGCGTCGGACTGCGCGCCGTCATCGACCGCCGGGTGGCCGGGGGGAAGCGCTCCGCCCATCTCTTCGGGCTTGAGCGGGCCCGCCGTGCCGTTTGATGAGGCCGGACGCGTCGAGGCGACGGACGCGACGGGCTTTGTGACGGCGTTCGTGATAAAGAAGCCGACGGCAAAACCGAGGATGATTCCGAGCGCGCAGAGGAGAACGTTTTTTGACATACAGAGAAGGGAAATCCTTTTGAACCATGCGTCCGGCCAATGAAACCCGCATCCGTCCTGAGCCGGGAAGGCTGACGCGGTTTCGTGCTATCGGACAGCAACGCCTTCGCTTCAGACAACGACGCCAGTCGGATGAGCAGCAAAATGATAGCACACGGATTCCGAATCGAAAGTCGCGAGGCATCGCGTCTGCGGGCGGTGGCAACAAATCAAACGAACCCGCCCGCGGGAGAGAGCCGCGAAACTTTGCGCCGCACGTTATATTGAGTTGCGCCGCCCATTGTATTGAAAAGTGTGTTGACGGCACTGTCAAACAGGCGAACAAGGTTGCCGTGGCGGCCCGGTTTGGTTATTATTCGTGGCGTAACCTTGAAGGTGTCCTGAAGACAGCGAAAGTGTCTTGAAGACAAAGCCCCGCGGCCCTTACTTTCGTCCCGTTTCTGTTTGCCGCCCTTTTAAAAACAATGTCAGCAATTGAAGAGACCAAAAGCGAAATCCGTGTGCCGAAGGCGTCCGCGGCAGGGGCCAAAGCGCCGTCGTTCGTGACGCGCACGCTGAACCTGCTCAGCTCTGTGCGCTTCGGCGTCAGCATGCTCATCTCGCTCGCCGCGGCCTGCATGATCGGCATGCTCATCGTGCAGCAGAACGTCGAAGGCTTCGACAAGTATTTCGCCAACATGACGCCCGCGCAGAAGTTCCTCTACGGCAAGCTCGGGTTCTTCGACATCTATCACGCGTGGTACTTCAACGCCATCCTGCTTATCCTGTCGCTCAACATTGTGCTGGCCTCGATTGACCGCTTCCCCACCGCATGGACTTTCATCAAGCGCAAGAAGCTCGACGCCTCGGCACACTGGCTGCGCGGACAGGAGCAGAGCGCGAGCCTCCGCCTCGAAGCCGCAGGGCGCGAAGAGGCGGTCGGTCGAGTGACCGATGCGTTCCGCTCGTCGCGTCTGAAGACGACCGTAACGGAGAAACAGGGAAAGACTTTTGTCTTCGGCGAGCGCGGCGCCTGGAATCGTCTCGGAGCCTACGCCGTCCACGTGGCGCTGCTGACGATCTTTACGGGCGGCTTCCTGACGGCGCAGTTCAATCAGAACGGTCAGATGCCGCTGGAGCCGGGTCTGAAATCGAGCGAGATACGCGAGACGGTCTTCAACATCGACCAGCTCTCGCAGGTCGTCTATCAACTCCCGTTCGAGGTCGAATGCACGGACATCGAGCAGAAGCTCATCCGCAAAGAGGGCGCGATCACCTCGGACAACACGCTCGACTGGATGACGCGCATCAAGATTAGAGACCGCGACTACGGCGAACGCGAAGCCCTCATTCACCTCAACGCGCCTTACGATTATCGCGGCTATCGTTTCTTCCAGGCGAGCTTTATCGCCGACGGCAAGGCGCGGCAGATTACTCTGCGCGTCACGCCGCAACAGGGCGGCGAGTCGCAGGACATCACGCTTCCGCGCAGCGGCTCGGACGTGCTTGCCGACGGCACACGCGTCGAGTTCAAAGATTTTGCGGCGAACTTTACGGTCGGCGGCAACAATCAGGACGCGGGAGAGGGAGTCTACAACAACCCCGCGGCCACGCTCGCCGTCACGACGCCCGGCGCGGCGAAGCCCGTGCGCGCCATCGCCTTCACGCCGGAGATGGCCGAGAGCGCGCCCTTCGCGAAGCAGCCCGTCGCGGGCTACACGTGGAGGCTCGTCGATTTTGAGAAAGCCCCGAAGGCCCACATCCTCGCCGTACAGAAAGACCCGGGCGCGACGATTGTTTACATCGGATTCACGCTGCTCGCGCTGACGCTCTCAAGCGTTTTTTTCTTCTCGCATGACCGCGTGTGGGCGCTCGTCGAAGAGAAGGACAACGGCGTGTTCGAGGTCGTGGCCGGTGGCAACACCAACCGCAACCATCTCGGCTTCGGCGACCGTTTCAAGAAGGTTATCGCCGCCATCGGCGGAAAACCTTTCGAGGTGAAAAAGGCATGAGCGAAGTAATGAAGCAGCCCGCGCTGGCGGGCACGCCGGAGATAAATCTCAAGAGCGCAAAGCTGTCGTCGTACCTGCCCGCTGCGTTGGCGCTCTTGGGCGCGGGCGCTTTGACGCTACTGCGTATCGAGGTCGGGCCCGCGCACTTCAGCACTGACGGAGCGCTGATGATGCTGGCGCTCGCGGCCTACCTCATCGCGGCGGTCTTCTATCTGACGAACCTCTACGCGCCTTCGTCGCTGTATGAGAAGATCGGCCTGACGACGGGGACGCTCGGCGTAATGTTGAATCTGGGTAGCTGGCTCGTGCGCTGGATTTCGTACCGCGAGCACGACGTAGGCATCTGGCTCCAGCAGGGCAAGCCCGAGGCGGACTGGCCGTGGATTTTCCGCAACATCCCGTTTGCAAATCTCTACGACCTGAGTCTCGCCTTCGCCTTCGGCGCGGGCTTCACGACGCTTCTCATCGCGCACCGGAAGAACTTCCGCTTCCTCGGCGCGGTCAGCCTGCCGCTCGCGGCGCTCATACTCATCCTTGCGCGCTTCATCGGCGACGACATCCTCGGCCTCCAGCCAGTGCTCGACTCCTACTGGCGGCCCATCCACGTCGGCATCGCTTCGCTCACATACGGCATCGCGCTCGTCTGCTTTGCGACGGCAGTCACCTATCTCCTGAAGGACGGCGTGAAGACTGAGGCGATGGCCGTCTGGGCGAGCATCTTCGCGCTCGCCGTTATCGCCACGGTGAGCAAGGGGAGCGTGCTGGCCGTTGGTAGCGTCTTCTGGGGTCTGAACAGTGCGGTCGGCTCATACGGGTCTGCTGTCTTCCTGCCGCCGCGAATGCCGCTGCCGCTGCGCGCGGAGCTTCCGTACGTCGGGTGGCTGCTCGCCGCCTCGGGGCTTCTGCTCGCGGGCGTCATCGTCCTCTTCTGTCGATACCTCTTCAAAGAGGACGAGCGAGCGCGTCGGCTCGGTCATCACGTCTTGAAGGCCGCGCTCGTCGCGCAAGCGCTCGCCGTCGTCTTGCTCGTGTGGCAGGTGAAGACGATTACGAACGTCGCGGTGTGCGCCGAAGGCGGGACGCGCCCGGCAGACACGGCTTGCGTGAACCCTTCGCAGTATCAGCGTATGGGCACGTTCCTCGCGGAGAACGAGGGCTTGCGCCCCGAGCAGATCGTCACGATTCCGGCGGAGAGATTGAGCAAGGCGGGTGAGCAGTTCGCGCGCGAGCGTCAGGGCAACTTCTTCCTGAGCCTCAACGCCAACCCGGTCGAGCTGGCCGCGCTGATAACGGCTTTCGCAGCCACGCTCTTCGTCATCATCTTCTCTTTCCGCACGGACAAGCTCCGTGCGGCGCTTCCCGATAAGGAGAAGATTGATAGCTTGATGTACAAGACGGGCGGCGTGGTCTTCGCTGGCCTCGCCCTGCTTCTGATGACGGGCGCGATCTGGGCGAACGAGTCGTGGGGTCGCTACTGGGGATGGGACTCGAAGGAGACGGGCGCGTTCGTGGCGTGGCTCACCTACGGAGGGTTCCTCCACGTGAGAATCTCGCGCGGCTGGACGGGACGCGCTTCGGCCTACTTCGCCGTCGTCGCCTTCCTCCTGATCGTCTTTACCTATCTCGGCGTCAGCTATCTGCTGCCGGGGCTACACTCGTACGCTTGAGGGAGTGATAAGTGATGAGTGATAAGTGATAAGAGAAGACAGAAGCTTTTTCTTGTCACTTATCACTCATCACTCATCACCGTTTTTATGTCCAGAGAGAACATCCTTTTCACAGTCGTCGGGCTACTGCTCGGATACCTCGTCGCTTTCCACCTCGTCGTCTACATCAACCAGAATCAGCCGTCGCTCCGAAGCGCGGGCGCGGGTGAAGCCGCCGACCAGATGCCGCCGGATCACCCCGCCGTCCCGACCGATGACGCGTCTGACAGGCAGCGCCTCTTGCCCGCCGCCGAAGCTGCCGGAAAGACGGCGAAAGAAGACCCGAAGAACTTCGACGCGCAGTTGAAGGCAGCCGACGCATACTTTCAAGCCGGGAGCTTCGAGGATTCGATTGACTTCCTGACGCGCGCCAACCATCTCCGCCCCGAAGACTATGACACGGTCGTCAAGCTTGGTAACGTCTACTCCTCCGCCGGGCGTTTTGAGGATGCGGAGCAGTGGTACAGGGCCGCGCTGGCAAAGAAGTCGGATGATTGCGATGCGCGCTCGGAGCTTGCGCTCACCTATTACATGCGTAAGCCGAGCCAGCCGGAGAAGGCCATCGCGGAGTTGCGCCGAAGCCTTGAGATCGACCCAAGCCACGTCCCGAGCCTGCACAACCTCTCGCTCATGCTGATGGAGACGAAGCAGTTCGCCGAGTCCGAGTCGATTCTCGCGCGGCTGGAGAAAGCAGACCCGTCCTACGAACAACTGCCGCGTCTGCGCTCGGAGTTGGAGAAGGCGCGAGGCGGCTCAAACAATACTCCGGCTGTCGGCGCAGGCAAGACGCAGAAGAAGTTGCCGACTGACTGAAGCAGCGCTCTTTTGTTGAACTGATGCGCTCCTTTTGAACTGATGCACTACTGATGCACTCCGGCTGAACGATGCTCTCTTGCAAAGTTGATGCTCTCTTTCCCTTCCGTTTCGAGGAGATGAAAACTGTGTGGCGCACACGCTTGCTGAGAACGACGATGACACTGGGCTTCGTTTTATTCGGGTCGGTTTTTGTCTCGGCGCAGAACGCGCCCCCTTCGGCCTCTTGCCAGCCAAGCCCTACGCCGATAACGAAGACCGAGACTGCCGCCGCCGCCGCGAGTGACGCGGGCGGCATACGCATCTTCCTCTACGGCGCGGACAAGAAGCCGCTTGCACGCAAACGCTTCTTCCTGCTCCAGCGCAGCGCTTTCAGCACGGAAGGAATCAACTGGGCCTCGATGCCGAAGCGCGCAGACTTCCTACAGGGAGCCAGCCCGCAGTTGCGCGAGTGGCTCGCCAGACACGACTGCGACTCGCTCTACTGCCCGGAGTTCGAGTCGGAATTCCCCGAAGCGGTCAAGACCGTCCCGGAGTTCAAACGTGCCTTTGACGAAGGCTTGCGCAAGTATCATAACGAGAAGCTGGCGATGAAGTGGCTCGCGGTGAACTTCCCTCTGAAGAACGTCCGCTCGGAATATTTTAAGCGCAAGAAGGCCTGGCTCGTTCAGGCTGAACAGAAGACGGGCAGGGTCGTCTCCTTCATGACGGACGAGAAGGGGAGGGCCGTCTTCACCGGGTTCA
>JAVRON010000016.1:0-37306 GCA_032162705.1 Acidobacteriota bacterium | reverse complement strand
CTTTTGCAACGCGGGTCACTTCCGAGGCGAAAGCATTAAGTTGGTCTACCATCGTGTTGATAGTGTTCTTCAACTCCAAAATCTCGCCCTTCACATCAACCGTGATCTTCTTCGAGAGGTCGCCGTTAGCAACCGCGGTTGTTACCTCGGCGATGTTGCGAACCTGTGCAGTGAGGTTGCCCGCCATCGAGTTGACGCTGTCGGTCAAATCTTTCCACGTCCCACCTACTCCACGCACATCCGCTTGGCCGCCAAGCTTCCCTTCCGTGCCAACCTCACGCGCCACACGGGTCACTTCCGAGGCGAAAGCATTAAGTTGGTCTACCATCGTGTTGATGGTGTCTTTCAATTCTAAAATTTCGCCGCGCACGTCAACCGTAATTTTCTTCGAGAGGTCGCCGTTAGCTACCGCAGTTGTTACCTCGGCGATGTTGCGGACTTGTCCCGTAAGATTACCCGCCATCGAGTTGACGCTGTCAGTCAAATCTTTCCATGTGCCCGCGACATCTTTAACCTCAGCTTGCCCGCCGAGCTTACCTTCGGTGCCGACTTCCCTGGCGACGCGCGTCACTTCCGATGCAAAGGAGCCGAGTTGATCGACCATCGTATTGATGGTGTTCTTCAACTCCAAAATCTCGCCCTTCACATCAACCGTGATCTTCTTCGAGAGGTCGCCGTTGGCAACCGCCGTCGTTACCTCGGCGATGTTGCGGACTTGTCCGGTGAGGTTGCTGCCCATCGAGTTGACGTTGTCGGTCAAGTCTTTCCAAGTCCCGGCCACACCACGCACTTCAGCTTGCCCGCCGAGCTTCCCTTCGGTGCCAACTTCTCTAGCCACGCGCGTCACTTCCGAGGCGAATGAATTGAGCTGATCCACCATCGTGTTGATGACATCTTTGATTTGTAGAATCTCGCCTTTAACATCGACGGTGATCTTCTGCGTGAGGTCTCCGTTAGCAATGGCCGTCGCCACTTTCGACACGTCTCTGAGCTGGACAGTCAGATTACCCGCCATCGAGTTGACGTTGTCGGTCAAGTCTTTCCACGTGCCCGCCACGCCGCGAACATCCGCCTGCCCGCCGAGTTTCCCCTCGGTGCCGACTTCTCTGGCGACGCGGGTCACTTCCGAGGCGAATGAATTGAGCTGATCGACCATCGTATTGATGGTGTTCTTCAACTCCAAAATCTCGCCCTTCACATCAACCGTGATCTTCTTCGAGAGGTCGCCGTTAGCAACCGCGGTTGTTACCTCGGCGATGTTGCGAACCTGTGCAGTGAGATTGCCCGCCATCGAGTTGACGCTGTCGGTCAAATCTTTCCACGTGCCTGCCACGCCCTTGACCTTCGCTTCGCCCCCGAGTTTGCCCTCAGTGCCGACCTCACGTGCGACGCGCGTTACTTCCGAGGCGAACGACCCGAGTTGATCTACCATGCCATTAACGATTTTAGCCGAACGCAAGAACTCGCCTTTTAAGGGTCTGCCCTCCGCCTCCAGCGCCATCGTTTGCGAGAGATCACCGTTTGCCACTGCGCCGATGACACGCGCCATCTCGGTCATGGGCCGAGCCATATCGTCAATGAGCGCGTTAATCGATTCGACTTCGCTCGCCCAAGCACCACTGGCAGTGGGCAGGACGGCTCGTTGCGTGATCTTTCCTTCTTTACCAACCACCCGACTCACACGCTCAAGTTCTTTAGCCGTCTTTTCATTTAGTTCTATGATCTCATTAAATGTATCCGCGATTTTTCCGGCCATGCCCGTCCATTCGCTTGGCAGACGAACAGAAAAGTCACCCTTCTTGTAAGCAATAAGAGTGCTTAGCAACAGCTTTTCACTGAGAGAGTCCGTGGTCACTTGTTGATTTCGCATCGTTTCCTCTTGTGAATTCTTCCCTCAATCTTGAGAAGAGATTGGAAAGCTTTGGTAGAGAGCTTCCTCTTTTGCATCCGCAATTTTTGTCTTCTTGTCTTTCAGAGAGCCTACCAGTACCAAACGAGCATAACCAGTGCCCGATCAGCCCGCATCTCTGATTTACATCACTACCAAATTGTTTGAAGTTTGGCTACCTTTGATTTCGGAGCTACTAACCGGGGCCATGATTTAAGGGGGGAGGTTTGCTATGGAGGACACGTTTACGCCGCTAAAGCCCAACATCCAAGCGTTTATACCAGTGCCATTAGAAGTTGTAAACTCAATCTTCCTGCTCCATTTTAACAGAATCAGGATCAAAAGAGCTGCCTGCTCACTCCTGCATCCCTTCGTGTTCTACTCTATTTGAATCGTTAATAAATAAGCGCGAGGTCTTCAAACTCATGACCCATCCGATGACGGAAGTCGTCGCTCGCACCTCTCAATGTTTCGGGTCAGCTAAAGTTCTGATGCTCTGCCCGACGGTAAGGCGTCCAGCCCGGAGGACGCGCGCGTAGAGGCGCGAGTGGCCGGGACGAAGTTTCTGCGAGATGCGTTTAAAGTTCTCTTCCACAAAAGAGGCTTTGATGGTCTTGCATGGGGCGGCGTAGCTGCTGATCTCGACCAGCGCCTCGTCGCCGAGTGCGAGTTGCGCGCCCGGGTCGAGCCGCGCCCAGTCGAACCCGACGACCGTCACGTTCTCGCCGACCGAGCCGGGGAAGATTGGATGCCCTTCCGCCTGAAGTTCGATGATGCGTTCGAGCGAGAAGAGGCACAGGGCGCGCTCCGGGCCCCCGTGGAAGCGAAGGTCTCTCTGGCGGTCTCCTTCGAGTCCCTCCGGCGTCAGGCTCGCTTCGCGGACGGCGAGCTTTGGCACGCCGCCGTTCGAGAGGTTGAGTTGAAAAATTCTTCCTTCCAATATTTCGTTTCCACAACCTCCTGACACTTCCATCTCTCCAATCCCGATCTGAAAATTGTCCGAAGCGTCCCTCGACGCGAGACGTTGAATGCCTCAAGAAGCGTGCGCAGGCGTCAAGGCGTCACACACGCTCGACTCGTCCAATGCTCTCATGTGCGCCGACACGATTCGCTCGACGAGTTGCGGCAGGCTCTCGCGCGTGTAGACCGGGAGCGCCGGAGCCAACTCTTCCAGCCGGGCCCCGCACCACCACTCTTCAAAGCGCAGGCGGCACGCTGCGTCGAGCGTCTGTCCGTCGTCCGAGAGATAGAGGGCGGAAGCCTTCGGCAGCGCACGCCGTGCCGTGGGCTTGATCCGTAGCACATCGGGGCGCGCGACCAGCACCGCAAAGTCCGTCTCGGCGAAGCGTAAGAAGCTGTTGCCTTCGACCAGCACGCCTGTGGAGCGAACCAGAGACAGCGCGGCGCGAAAACCTTCTTCGACCTGCCTGTCGGTAACTATCGCCCAGTGTACGTTTGACGCCCCCGCGTCCCAGAAGCGCCCGGTGTCCTTGCCCGGCGCGTAGGTCTCGGGCCGCCCCGTACGGACGACCGGCTCTTCCGCCAGCAGATGACTGACGCAGCAGGCGTGCGGGTCTTTACCGCACGAGCGATAGTGCCCGCGCGTCATCTTCAAAGCCTCCCAACCGGGCAAGGCTCGGAGCAGCTCGCACACGAGTGTCGTCTTGCCCGAGTTGGAATTGAAACCGCCGACCGCGACGATGGTTGGACTCATATTTGACCGCGCCGCCGCCGGGCCTGTAAGTTCCGTGCGGCCGAAGAGCGCGTGCCAGAGTATCGCCCCATCCGACGCCTCGACACAACTCGTCCGGGCGGACGGGAACAAGGCGTCTTCCTCAAACTGCGAAAGCTCTGCGTAAAACCTCAAGTCAATCTGCCCGCGTGAATTATTATAAAAAAGTGCTTGACAGTGCAAAGTAATCTGCTGTATACACAATTGTCGCTCACGTTGCGGGTCGACCTTATTAAGGAGAAGAGAGACTTTCAGATGATGACGTACTCAGAGATAACCAAACGCGCGGGGACGGCGGGCAGACCGGTCGTCTGGCGGTCGTCCGCCCTCTACGGAGGCTCGGCCAAGTGCCGCGTCAATTGTTTGAGTCCGTCAACGCTTATCCACGGCGGCGAGCTAACACAAGGACACGCGTTCCGAGTCGAAGGCGTGCTGCGACGAGATCGTCGCCAGATTCAGTTTTAAATCAGCGGGGGCGGCCTCCCGCTCCCAAATCTCTAAAAAATTCGTAGAGACTTGTTTGGAGCGGGCCTGCTTCCTGTCGGGGAGCCTGAGGGGCCCGCTCTTTCTTTTTGTTGTTTGACAATCGAAGTACCTTGAGGTGATGAAGGCGGGGACTTCCCCGCGTTTGAGAGTTCACGCGGCAGTCGTTTGGCGCATGGCTCGCTCCGTCCGTGGAATCAGGATGCCTACGCGTCGCAACTGTGCGCGCGGGCGTGCGCTCCGCCTTCATCAGTTTTTCCGAATCCTTTTGCAACTCATACGCTTCAAAAACACTTTCGTATCAGAGGCCGAAACGGCTCGGCAGCAGCCTGTAAAGCTGTGGCTCTTGGAGTGAGCGTGGAGGTTCGAGTCCTCCCTGATACATCTGAATATGGGGGCGTAAGCTAAACGTCAAACTGGCGGATTCCAACCCCGCCTTTCCCGGTTCAAATCCGGGTGCCCCCGCCAAACAAGGAAGGTTGGGCACGGGCATGCCAAGCAGTCCCGAAAACTGTCGGAGCCGAGCGCTCCTGTGGGTTCGACTCCCGCACCTTCCGCTGATCGGAACGATGAACTCTGAACGATGAACTGAAAGGCAAGCCATCTTCAGTTCATCGTTCAGAGTTCATCGTTCACAAGGAGGCGTCGCATAAATGGTATTGCAGCGGCGTGCTAAGTCGCCGGGCGTTCTCGCCCATGTGCGTTCGAGTCGCACCGCCTCCGCTTTGAAGAATGAACGATGAAGAATGAGTGATGACGGATGAAGGGAATGCTCTTCATTCATCCGTCATCACTCATCCCTCATCCCTTCTTGAACCCGTAGCTCAGAAGGATCAGAGCGCAGGCTTGCGGAGCCTGAGGCCGCACGTTCGAGTCGTGCCGGGTTCGCTTCCATTCCGGGGTCGTCTAAGGGAAGGACGCCTGTCTTTGGAACAGGAGATGAAGGTTCGAGTCCTTCCCACGGAGTTCGCTGGATTTAAGATATGAAAAATGTAGCGACCGAGCTGGAGTGGTGTAAATGGCAAACGCACGGCACTGAGACCGCCGTGAGCTTTAACGCTCGTTGAGGGTTCGACTCCCTCCTCCAGCATTAATGTGCGGGAGTGGTGCAAACGGCAGACACACCCTCGTCAGAAGGCGGCTCATGTGAGTTCAAATCTCACCTCCCGTACCAACTTTTATAATGAGCGTGCGTAACTCAAAGGGCAGAGGTGGCTCTCTCAAAAAGAGTCGGCGGGTTCGACTCCCGGCAGCGCGCATCGCCCGCGCGTGTAGCCCAAACAGGCAGAGGCAGCAGGCTTAAACCCTGCTTGAGTGAGAGTTCAAATCTCTCCACGCGCATCCGAACGCACGCGAGGATGTATGCAAATGGACAAAGCGGCTTGGCCTTCAACCAAGCGCCCGTGTGGCATTGCGGGTTCGAGTCCCGTCATCCTCGCCAGAAATTTTCATGTTGGTCGTAGCTCAAACAGGTAGAGCGCTGCGCTGTGATCGCGGAAGTTGCGGGTTCAAATCCCGTCGGCCAACCTTCAAACACTTCTGGGGCGTTAGCCATGTCAGGCCGAAGGCCCGCGCGGCCCCCAACCGCGAACGCGCAGGGCGCGAATCCCACCGCGCCCTGCCAAACTTCGGAACGGTGGCCGAGAGGCTAGGCACTGGATTGTCGATCCAGCCGACGCGAGTTCGAGTCTCGTCCGTTCCGCTTCTCTTCCTTAGCGCCGCAGGTTCGACAGGCATGAATACCCGCCTCTTAAGCGGGGGGCTGCGGGTTCGAGTCCCGCGCGGCGCATCAACTTTCGGAGCGTAGCCTAGCGGTTAAAAAGGCACTCGCCTTGGGAGCGAGACGACGTGAGTTCGATTCTCACCGCTCCGACTTCTCTCAAACGTGGACGTAGCTTAGCTCGGACAAAAGCACCGGCTCGCCATACCGGGGACGCGGGTTCAAATCCCGCCGTTCACTTTCTTCGTGCGACACGGGCGGTTAGCTCAACGGACACAAGAGCACGTCGTTTCGACCGACGGGGTTGCGGGTTCAAATCCCGCACCGCCCTTCCAAGCACACGCGGGAGTGATTGTAATCGGCAACATTCGAGTCTACCAAACTCTATATGAGGGTTCGACTCCCTTCTCCCGCTTGAAGCCCGCGCGAACCGAATGGCCGGAGCACCCAGAGGATAAGTCTACGGCTTGAGAGGCGTACGAACGGCCTCATTCGGCGCGGGCAATTTCTACACGAACACGCGCACGCGTAGCCAAGTGGAAAGGCGACGGCCTGCAAAGCCGTTCAACGTCGGTTCGATTCCGACCGCGTGCTTTCGGCGACTTGATTTACCGGACAGGTTTGCGGGCGGGCAGCGCACCCCGCGCGGCCCCTCACGCCGCCCGCACTTCCCTTCTCTCGTGGCCGTGGCCGTTTGAGGCTGGGGGCCGTGTGAGCGGGCATTAATTTCGACAGTACAAAAATTTCGACAGCACAAAATACTTTGAAAGGAGGTGCCGGGATGGCAAGCCTGAACGGTAGGGTTCTGCTCTTAAACTTTTCGTACGAGCCGCTCGGCACGCTCGGAGTCGCGCGGGCCATGTGCCTCTCTATCCGGGGCGTGGTCTTCGTCGAAGAGTTCGACGGCGAGCGCGTGCTCCGCTCTCCGAGCGCAGTGTTCCGTGTGCCAAGCGTCGTACGCCTGCGCCGGTATGTGAACGTTCGGCGCAGACGACAGACGGCGGGCATGAAGCGCCTGCGCATCTTCGTGCGCGACCGTTTCCGCTGCCAGTATTGCGGCCAGAAAAGGTCGGCGCACGAGCTGACGCTCGACCACATCACGCCGCGCTCGCGTAGGGGCGGCTCGACGCCCGAGAACCTCGCGACGGCCTGCGTCTCCTGCAACACGCGCAAGGGCAGCCGCACGCCCGAAGAGGCACGCATGCCCCTGCTCACGACGCAACGGGCGTTGCGCGTCGGCCTCGAACACGTGCTGCTCTGTCACTACGCGGAGTCGCGGCCCGAATGGCGCAAGTACCTGTTCGTCGGCGAGGCGGTCGCGGACGAGCAGCGCGCGTTCGCTTGAAGAGGGAGGGAGAGTGGATGGCCGCTCTCCCTCCAAAACACTTCGGTCTGCTTAGCCGAAAAGAGTTGCACACAGGGGAGGCATAGCTGACGCGGAGCAAGCGCCGGTCTGAAGCACCGGAGAGGTTGGTTCGACTCCAACTGCTTCCATTGTTTCCGAAACTGCTTGCATGTTTTCCGAAGAGGTCGGGGCCGCAATCAATCAAGACCTCGATCAATATTTACCCTGACCATCTTTACCCTGACCATTGAAGTCGGGCCGGTTAGCTCAGACAGGCTAGAGCGCCAGTCTTACAAACTGGATGTCGAAGGTTCGATTCCTTCACCGGCCATTTTCGACGGGGCGTGGCTCGTCTTGCGCTGAAGGTGTGAGCAGCGCGGGATCGTGGAGCGCGAGGCTGAATGGAATCGGCCCGCCCCGACCAGTCTTGCCGCGACGGCGGTGTAACTCTCAAGCGGTGGTGTAACTCCAAAGCGGCGGTGTAGCTCTAACTGGCGAGAGCGGTCGTCTCGTAAACGACAGGTTTGTGAGTTCAAATCTCACCACCGCCTTCAAACGCTCGCGCGGGCCTGTAGCTCAGTTGGAACGAGAGCGCCCCGCTTCTAACGGGACGGTCGCAGGTTCGAGTCCTGCCAGGCTCATCTGCAAACGACGCGGAGTAGCTCAGAGGGTTCAGAGCAGCGCTCTCATAAAGCGAAGGTCGCGGGTTCAAATCCCGCCTCCGCAATCAAATATAGGAGTGATAAGTGATGAGTGATAAGTGATAAGTGATAAGAAAAACAGGAAATCTTTCATCTTCTCTTATCACTTATCACTCATCACTTATCACGCATCAAGGGCTGGTGATGTAAAGGCCGCATAGAAGTCTTGCAAACTTCTCGTGAGGGTTCGAGTCCCTCCCAGTCCATAACTCATTCAATTACTACTCCTGCCAAATCTAATAAGCCGTGATCGAACTCCCAATGATGATTTGGACATAAGGCAACCAGGTTAGAGATGTCATTTATGTCACTGACTAATGCATCGTTTGGAAAGTGCTTTACTGGTCTAATATGTGCTATCTCAACATGAATAAAGTAATGACAAACCACACATCTCCTTGGCATTTTACTCCTCAAAAAAGCCTTGAATGCATGTCCTCGAAGCGAACTCCTCGCAGCTTGCCAGTTGACGGATTTAGTAAAGAGGTCGCCCTTTGTTCTTCCATCTAAATATTCAATAGCCTGATGCCGAACGATAGCTTTACACGCTTCACAATATTTACGCCGCCCATCACGCGAGTTAATTTCTCCGTTGCAGTTTAAGCAATTGTGTGTCTTGAGAGGTCTCTCCTCCCAGGTTCGTTTACGTTTTGGGAATACATGATTGTTGTATCCAACAGAACAAGAGCGATTACAGTAAGTTTTCTTCCGCACCTGTGTGACCTTCATATTCTCGGGAACCATTATTACAGCACCGCACCGTTTACACAGATTTGGGCTCTCATAATAATTACTAAGAGCCTTTTGTCTTAACCTTACTGCTGTTACACGGCCACCGTGACTTGATCCATTTGTCATGGAAAATTAGTAGCATGGATTTCAGGAAATGATAAGCCGTTTCTTTGAAGGCGGGTTCGATTCCCGTCCCCGCGATTTCTCAATCCGGCGTATCTCAGTTGGTAGAGAGTCCGACTGTTAATCGGAATGTCGCTGGTTCGATTCCAGCCGCCGGAGTTTTATACGCGAAGCGGGCCGGTAGCCAAGTGGCCCAAGGCATCCGCCTTTTAAGCGGAGGATCGTCGGTTCAAATCCGACCCGGCCCATTTTCAATTCGCGCGGCGTAGCTCAACAGCAGAGCATCTGCTTGATAAGCGGGAGACGGTGGTGCGACTCCACTCGCCGCGACTTCAACCCTTGCGGAGTCAGCTAGACGGCAAGCTGCCTGTCTCTGAAACAGGTCACGAAGGTTCAAATCCTTCCTCCGCAGTTGGAATCTATGGCGCTTGCGCTTGATTCTTCAAGCAGCGCTTTTCAACCCTCAAGGTATTTCGATTTCCGCACAACGAGACTTTTACGCGCTGGCTTCTCCGAAGTCGGAATGCTTTCACTTGTCCGAAAGGAGAGGAGGAAACGATGGCGAACAAGACGCTTTTCAAGTCGCTCGTAGGCAAGCTCATCCCTGTGGCGAACGCACGCAACGAGGAGAACGCGCCCGCATATGCGCTGACGCCGAAGCAGGCGCTCGCGCAGTATGCCGCGACGGGCTGCCTCAGCGCGACGTTCTACGCGGGGGCCGTGGAGCAGCTCGCGAAGGTGCTTGAGCTGTGCGAACAGGTCGAGCCTCTCTTCATCGCGAAGACTGCGGTCTACGCGCGCGAGCGTGGTCTGATGAAGGATAGCCCCGCGCTCCTGCTCGCGGTGCTCGCATCGAAGGACGTGCGCCTGCTCGCACAGGTCTTCCCGCGCGTTGTGGACAACGGCAAGATGCTTCGCAACTTTGTGCAGATCGTCCGTTCGGGCGCGGCGGGCCGCAAGTCGTTCGGCTCGGCCCCGAAGCGCCTTGTGCGCGAGTGGCTGGAAGCGCGCGACCCGTCTGCGGTCTTCCGCGCAAGCGTGGGCCAGTCGCCCTCGTTCGCGGACATCATCAAGATGGTTCACCCGAAGCCGCGCGACCCGGAGCGCGAAGCGCTCTACGGCTATCTCGTCGGTCGGGACTTCCGTCCAGAGGCGCTGCCCCGTCTGGTGCAGAGTTTCGAGGCGTTCAAGGCAGGCGACCGTGCGACGTTACCCGACGTGCCGTTCCAGATGTTGACGGCGCTCGAACTGGGCAAGGCTGAGTGGACGGCGATTGCGCGCCGCGCCCCCTGGCAGATGACGCGCATGAACCTGAACACGTTTGCGCGCCACGGCGTCTTCGACCAGAAGGGTCTGGCCGAGTTGGTCGCGCACCGTCTCGCAGACCCCGAGCAGGTCAAGAAGGCTCGTGTCTTCCCATACCAGCTCATGATCGCCTATGCGACGACGGATTCGCGTGTGCCCGAAGTGGTGCGCGACTCGTTGCAGGACGCGATGGAGGTTGCCATCTCGAACGTGCCGCGCATCGAAGGCAAGGTCTACGTCTGCCCGGACGTTTCAGGCTCGATGCGTTCGCCCGTGACGGGTCTCCGCAAGGGTTCGACGACCGCGGTGCGCTGCGTCGATGTGGCCGCGCTCATGGCCGCATCGGTCGTGCGCCGCAACCCGCGCGCTGAAGTCCTGCCGTTCGAGCACGAGGTTGTCGCGGGTTTGAAGTTGAACTCGCGCGACAGCGTGATGACGAACGCGCAGAAGCTCGCCGCAATCGGCGGCGGCGGCACGAATTGCAGCGCGCCGCTGCGACTCTTGAACGAGCGCAAGGCCGAGGGCGACCTCGTCATCTACGTCTCGGACAACGAGTCTTGGGTGGACGCGGTTGCGGGTCGCGGCACGGCGACGATGCGCGAGTGGGCGGTCTTCAAGCGACGCAACCCGCACGCGCGCATGGTCTGCATCGACGTGCAGCCCTACGGCACGGTGCAAGCAGCCGAAGGACGGGACGTTCTTAACGTCGGCGGCTTCTCGGATCAGGTCTTCGACGTAGTCGCAGACTTTGCCGCGGGCCGCCTCAACCCAGACCACTGGGTCGGCGTCGTTGAGGCCGTCAGCCTCGACGGTGAGCAGTAAGCAGTAAGCAGTAAGCAGTAGGCACTGAGCAGTAGTTAATTGACGAACGCGCGGTGCTTTCCTTCAAACTGTTCACTGCTCACTGCTCACCGCTTACTTTCTTACGGGGGCCGAATGCCGCCGCGACTACATCTTGCCACGATGTCACGGCAACACTTGTCGGCCCTCTCAGTCCTGTTCTTTGAACGTGGCGAATGCCGGTGAGAGTACATGGTAAGCGGGAAACCGCGTGTAGGTTCAAACCCTACGACGACCGTCAAAAGCGGTCGGACTCTCTCATCAATCTTGTCGCCATTTTTTAAAGTTTGGAGTTTGTTTCAAGTCTGGAGTTTGTTTCAAGTCTGAAGTCTGAAGTCTGGAGTCAAAATCATAAGCCTTTGTCTTGACTCCAGACTTCAGACTCCAGACTTTCCCACGGGGTGAATGCCGGAAGGACTACATCTACCAGGAACGTCTGAAAAACGTTCGGGGCCACGCGGAGAGTGATGTCTTCGGCGGTCGAAAGGCCGTGCTCGAATGTCCTTTCAAACTTGTCACCCCAAACGGTTCGGGTGAGCGGCGAATGCTGGTGGAACTACATGCCTTTCAAGCCGCAGGTTCCGGGTTCGAGTCCCGGTGGCCGCGACCAATGACGCGGTCATAGCTCAATGGCAGAGCAGCGAATGTTTCGCCGAAATCTTGTCACCGCACACCCGATCCGAAATCTTTGAAGCCGCAAGCCCGACCGTCAGGAAGGGCGTTTGTCTTCGTTAAGCCACTTGGCTTGATTGAGACGCCCTCTCTGACGGTCGGGCTTCCGCTCTGTAAGGAGTTCGAGAGATGTCGATCCTAACGCTTGATGAAATGAAGTTCCGCACCACCGAAGATATTCTGGCGCTGGTGCGCGGATTCGACGGCTGTACGCTGCCGCGCGAGGAGTGGACGCACAACGCGCACCTGACCGTGGCGCTCTGGTATCTCCTGCAATACGACTGGCCGGAGGCGTCGGGGCGCGTCCGCCGTGGCATCAAGCGCTACAACGCGGCGCACGGCATCGTCACTACACCCACGGGCGGCTACCACGAGACGCTCACGCTCTTCTGGCTGCGCCGCGTCCGCTCGTTCCTCGAAGGCGAACGCAACGAGGGGCGCTCGCTCGTCAGTCTCGCCAACGAGCTGGCGGCATCCGCCGACAAGAACCTTCCGCTCGCATACTACACACGCGAGCGTCTGTTCTCTCCAAAGGCGCGCAACGCGTGGGTCGAGCCTGACCTGAAGACTCTTGATTAGGAGCTTGAAAGCGACGCACGGGTGGTTCATCAACGCAGACACAGAAGACATCGTGAGGGTACGGAAGGATTTGAGATTTCAAATTTGAGAAAATTCGAGATTCGCTAAAATGAAATTGAAATCTATTTTCAATTGAGGTATAGTGTAATTGGTGGCGGTCGGGAATGTTTCGGCTGCCGCGGCAATCTTGAATCCTTCATCAACGGTGAACGACTTATGAGTTTCGCCTACGCCATACCCGATCAGAGGAACGAACTGCTGGAGCGGGTCGAGAGTTTCGCCCCGGCGACCGTCTCGCTCGACCGCCTCCGTGCGGGCACACCTGCGCGCGTGCTTGCCGTGAAAGGTGAGGGCGCAATCGCACGCCGCCTGATGGAGATGGGCGTCGTCCCCGGCGCGCCCGTCCGTGTCATCAAGGTCGCGCCGCTCGGAGACCCGCTCGAAGTCCGCGTGCGCAACTATCACCTCGCGCTGCGCCGCAGCGAGGCGCAAACAATCTCGGTAGTGATGAGTGATAAGTAATAAGTGATAAGAAAAGACAGACGCTCTTTCTTATCACTCATCACTTATCATCCATCACTTTTTTTATGAGCAGTACCCTCGAATCCCCCTCCCTGACGGAAGCGCCCGCGGGAGCCGGCGCAGGGCGCGAGACCAGATCGCTTGCAGTTGCGCTGGCCGGTAATCCGAACGCGGGCAAGACCAGCATCTTCAACTCGCTTACGGGACTCAGGCAGAAGGTCGCCAACTATCCCGGCGTCACGGTCGAGCGGAAGGAAGGACTCTGGACTCTCGCCCCCGACCTGCCGCCCGCGCACCTGATCGACCTCCCCGGACTCTACAGCCTTGATGCAGCCTCGCTCGACGAGCAGATCGCGCGCGACGTTCTGACCGGACGCATTGAGGGCACACCCGCCCCGGACGTGATCGTCGCCGTCGTTGACGCCACAAACCTCGAACGCAATCTCTATCTCGTTACGCAGCTTCTTGAGATGGGCCGGCCCGTCGTCATCGCGCTGTCGATGATCGACCTGGCCGAGCGCGCAAAGCTCGAAATCGACCCTGCGAAACTCGGCGAGTCGCTTGGCGTTAAGGTCGTTCCCGTCACGGCGAAGCAGCGGCGCGGGCTTGACGAACTCGCTCGCGCGGTCTTGGACGCGGTCGGCGCTGAAGCGCCAGTTGCAAAGTGGCGTCTGTCAACGGGGGCGGAGAATGAAGTCCGACGCCTCTATGCGGTCGGAGCCGCGAGCCGCGAGGAGGCTCTGCGCGACCTCTACTCGGACGAACTCCCTGCGGACGCCGAGCGGCGCGAAGCGGTCGAGGGCGCGCGTGAACGCCTCTCCCGCTCGAACCCGCAGTGGTGGCAAGAGCCTCTGACGGCGCGCTATCGCTGGATCGAGCAGGTGACGGAGGGTTCCGTGCGCGGCGCGCAGACCACGCGACCGAGCACGACCGAGCGCATCGACCGTCTGGTCACACACAGATTCTTCGGCCCGCTCCTCTTGCTGCTCGTGATGGCCGTCGTCTTTCAGGCGATCTTCTCGTGGGCGACGCTGCCGATGGACTTAATCGACCGTGGCTTCGGCGCGCTCGGCGAACTCACGCGCGCGCGGATGCCCGCGGGGCTTCTGACCGACCTCCTCGTTGACGGCGTTATCGCAGGCGTGGGCGGCGTGCTCGTTTTCCTGCCGCAAATCCTTCTACTCTTCTTCTTCATCGCGCTGCTGGAAGACAGCGGCTACATGTCGCGCGCGGCGTTTCTGATGGACAGATTGATGCGCGGAGTGGGACTGCACGGGAAGGCTTTCATGCCGCTGCTGTCGAGCTTCGCGTGCGCGATTCCCGGCATCATGGCGACGCGCACCATCGAGAATCCGAAAGACCGTCTGGCAACGATTTTGATTGCGCCCTTCATGAGTTGCTCGGCGCGTCTGCCCGTCTACACGCTGATGATTGCGGCATTCTTCACTGACAAAAAACTCTTCGGTTTCATCTCGGTCGGTGTGCTCCTCATTCTCTCGATGTACCTGCTCGGCATCTGTGTGGCGATTATCGTCGCGTGGATTCTGAAGCACACTATCTTGAAGTCGCCGCCGCCGCCGCTCGTCCTTGAGCTGCCCCCCTATCGTGTGCCGCACTTCCTCAACGTCGCGCAGACGATGCGAACACGCTCCTGGCTCTTCGTGAAGCGCGCGGGGACGGTGATCCTGACCATCTCGATTCTGCTCTGGGCGCTGATGACCTTCCCGCGCTCGGCAGAGAAGCCCGTGCCGGACGCGCAGGAGGGCGGAGCGGTGCAGGCGATGCGCGAGACGGGCGTCGAGGCGAAGGGCGAGCCAGCGCCGGGCACTACTGTGCAGACGGCGGCGGGCGCAGGCGCAGAGAGTGAGCAGTTGCGGCAGAGCTACGCCGGAAGACTCGGGCACGTCATCGAGCCGTTGATCGCGCCGCTCGGCTTCGACTGGAAGATGGGCATCGGACTCATCGCTTCGTTCGCCGCGCGCGAGACGATAGTCTCGACCTTGAGCATCGTCTACAACGTCGGCAAGGATTCTGAGGCCGACTCGCCTTCGCTGATAGAGGCCGTGCGCAATGCCAAGCGCCCGGACGGCAGTCCGGCCTGGACGCCGCTCGTCGCCGTCTCGATGATGGTCTTCTTCGTGCTCGCGTGCCAGTGCATGTCCACGGTCGCGGTCGTGCGGCGCGAGACGAACTCCTGGCGCTGGCCGCTCTTTATGGTGGCTTACATGCTCGTCCTCGCGTACGCTGCTTCCTTCGTCACGTATCAGGGCGGGCGGCTTCTGGGCTTAGGTTAGAGTTGGAGTTGGTATAAGCCATGCGGTTCGACTGGCAGACAATTGCGGTTGCTCTCATCATCGCCTTCGCCGGTTTTTACGTCGCGCGTCGGGGCTTTGCGCGCCTGCGCTCCTTCTCGATGAAGAAGAAGGGCGGAGGAGCCTCTTGCGCGACCGGCTGCGGCAACTGCGGCGACGTTGACGCGCCGCTTCGACAGACGAACGTGATTGTCCCGCTCGGCTCAACGAAAGGCGCGGGACGCAGACGGGGCTAAGGCGGCGAGCAGCCTTGAAGAAAAAAGAAGCGCGGGCACTTCAAACGCCCGCGCTTCTCTTTTCTATTCACTCTCTTTCGTTACAAAGCGAAGTTAAAGCTGAGATAGCCTGTGACACGCACGGGCTGTCCGTCGATAACCGTCGGGTTGAACTTCCAGTGGCGCGCGGCATCCGTCGCGGCCTGCTGTAACTGCTGCGGCCCGTCGGCGCGTTGCACCGACTCGACCTCGCCCTTTTCATTCACGATGAGAAAGACCGTCACGACCCCGCTGATGCGTGCCGTGCGCGCAAGCGTCGGGTAGCTCGGCGAGACGCGCTGTCTGGCCTTAGCCGTCAGCGCGCCGACGGCGACGGGCCCGCCGCCCGCCTTCCCAGCCGCAGTGTCGTTCGGAGGTTGCGGCTGCGACGCGCCGGGCTGTTGTGCCGGAGCCGCGGCCTGCGTGTTAGAAGCCGGGGCGTTGCCTGTCTGTTCACTCTTCGCCGTCCGTTCGCTCTTTGGCTGTCGAGTTTTTTTCGATGAGGTCTGAACGGAGTCGGAAGTCTTCTGTTCAGTCTTGGGGGCGGGCGCGGTCTTGTCCGGCGCTGGTGTTTTAGAATTCGTCGCGGGTTGGACTGGCGCGGTGCGTGCCGAAGGTATCTCGCTGATACTTGCGATACGCATCTCGGAGGAGAAGAGGTGCTGTCGTGCTTCGGAGACTTCCGACTGCCAACGCGCGCGATCCTGATCGTGGCGCGCGAGTCGCATCCGAACGGTGGCCGCGTCTTCGAGCAGCGCCGACGCGTCAAGCCCGCGCGTCCCCTCGCCGCTGCGCGTCCCCTCGCCGCTGCCCTTCATCTGTTCATCGTGGAGCGCCTTCGCCTGCTCGACGACACGCTCAAGCAGTCCGCGCAGTTGGTCTATGTCGCTCGACGCCTCGGCGGGAAGCTCCGAGGCGTCTGCGACGTTGACGCCGAACGAGCGGTATCGTTCGAGGTGAATCCTGACGGAGTTGACCGTCTGCCCTGCGAGCGCGTAATAAGCATGCGTCGCCGCGTCGCCGGTCTGCCCCGTAGTGCGCGCTTTGTACACCTCTTCGAGCAGCGCCCCTGCGCGCGCATAGTCGGGCATCTCGACGTAGATTGCCATCAACAGGACGCGCGTCACGTCATGAATCGACTCGTCCTTCGTCGCGGCGCGTAAGGATTCCAACTCTGCCGCCGCAGCCGCAAGCTTCCCGATGGCCGCGAGCGAGCGTGCGCGCGCCAGATGCTTCTGCGCGGCGTCGGTCTCGGCGATGGTTGTGGCGCTCTCGTCAGATGTGATCTGACTGGCCGCAGCCTGCGGCAGCGGCGGGGACGCCTGCTCGGTCGGTGTCGGCTGCTGTGTCTGCGATGAGGCGCAGAGCGGCAACGCGAAGGCGAAGACCGACGCGAGAAGAATCCTTGAGAAGCTTTGCGGGGAATCGAACCGGGGAATTGATTTCACTACATATAACTCCACAAATTCAAAAGCGAGCAACAACGCTCGCTTCAGTCAAACAAATAAATTGTAGACACATTATGCCCCCGACCGCCCACACGTTCAACCCGCGAGCGGCGATTTTACTGCGAGAGGCTGCGCGAGATGCGTTCGCGTATGGCGCGCGCCTTCTGCTTGATGAGCGGCTCGTTGAGTGTCAGCAGCCGCCGGTCGCGCATCACGACGCGCCCCTCGATGACGACCGTTCGCACGTCCGAAGCCTTCGTCGCGTAGACGAGGTGCGAGTAGATGTTGTAGCGCGGCGTCTGGTGCAGCGCGTCGAGGTCTACGACGACGAGGTCTGCGCGCTTGCCCGCTTCGAGCGAGCCGATCTCGGTGTCCATGTGCAGCGCGCGCGCGCCTTCGCGTGTCGCCATCGATAGAGCCTCTTCCGCCGTGATGACCTTCGGGTCAAAGGTCGCGAGCTTGTGCAGCTTCGCTGCCGTGTCCATCTCCTCCCACATGTCGAGGTCGTTGTTCGAGGCCGCGCCGTCCGTGCCGAGTCCCACGGCCACGCCCGCCCTCAACATCTGCGGCACGGGCGCGACGCCCGACGCAAGCTTCATGTTCGACTGCGGGTTATGAACCGAGCCGACGCCGTACTGCTTGAGCAGTCCGATCTCGCCCTCGGTCAGATGTATTGTATGCGCGGCGATGGTGCGCGGGCTGAGGAACCCGATGCGCGCGAGATACTCGACGGGGCGCGCTCCGTGTTCGCGCGAAATGTCTTCGACCTCCTTGCGCGTCTCCGCGACGTGTGTGACGACGGGCGCGCCCGTGCGGTCTGAGAAGGCGCGCACCTCGCGCAGATGCGCCTCCGAGACCGTGTAAGGAGCATGCGGCGCGATGGCCGCGGTGATGAGCGCGTTACCTTTCCAGCGTGCGACGAAGCGCTCGGTGTAGCGCATCGCGTCGGGCCAGGTCTTGTTGTCGGCGACGGGAAAGTCGATGACCGTCTCGCCGAGGAGGCCACGGACGCCTGCGCGCTCGGTCTCTTCGGCGACGGCGTCCTCGAAGTAGTACATATCGCAGAAGGTGGTCGTGCCGCCGCGAATCATCTCGGCGAGGCCGAGCTGCGTGCCCGCGCGGACGAAATCCTCTGTGACGTTCTTGGCCTCAGCCGGGAAGATGTACTTCGTCAACCACTCCTGCAAGTCGAGGTCGTCGGCGATGCCTCGGAAGAGGGTCATCGGCACGTGCGTGTGGCCGTTGATGAGTCCGGGGATGACGGCGCGGCCCCGCGCGTCGATGATTTCGCGCGCACTGTACTGACTGATTACCTCACTTCTCTTCCCGACGGCGACGATGCGCCCGCGCTCGACCGCCACCGCGCCGTCCTCTATGACGCGGCGCTCCTTGTCCATCGTCACGATTGTTCCGCCGCTAACGATCAGGTCAACGCGCCTCTGCCCTGTTGCGGTGGAAGAGCGTGCGGGAGTCAGAGCGATTTGCGAGACGAGGACGAAGCATAGAAAGAATTGTTTGAGTGCTCTCATTTTAGTTTTTTAGAAGACTTGTTTTCGACAATGTTGAGCGGGCCGAACGCGACGTTCACCGCAGAGGCGCTGAGAGCGCAGAGGAAGCGCAGAGGGTTGAATTACTCAGCGCTCCTCTGCGTTCTCAGCGCCTCTGCGGTGAAACAGCACGTACTTCATGCACAAGCAGACGAGCAACGCAGGCCGTGGATAGTTACTTCTGCTCGACGCCTGTCTCTTCGAGGAAGTTCGAGTCAAAGGGGCGCGGCAGCAGGTCGCGCATCTGCAAGGTCTCAGTCATGCCGCGCAGGTTGGCGAGGATAACGGGGATGTCGCCGCAGAATTCCCAGATGACCTGGCGGCACGCGCCGCAGGGCGGGGTCAGTCGCTCTGTATCGACGACGACGGCGAGCCGCTTGAACTTGCGCTCGCCTTCGGAGAGCGCTTTCCAGATGGCGACGCGCTCGGCACAGATGGTCTGCTCGTAGGCCGCGCTTTCGATGTTGCAGCCCGTGAAGACGCCGCCGCCCGCTGCCTCAAGCGCCGCCCCGACACAGAAATTTGAGTAGCGCGCGAGCGCACACTGGCGCGCGTTCGTCGCCGATTCGATCAGGTGCTGTTGGTTATTATTTTCGATCAAGTGCTGTTGGTTGTCTGTGCTCACTTACCCTCCCTGCTCGACCTTGAGACTCACGGTGACCGGTGCGGCGGCGGCGCGCTCGCTTCGCGCGTCGGCCAGCCGCTCGCGAATCCTTCCAGAGATAAGCCCGATGCTGACAAGGTTGTGGCCGCCCTCGGGGATGATAACGTCGGCGCAGCGCTTCGACGGCTCGACGAACTGCGTGTGCATCGGGCGGACGGTGGTGAGGTACTGCTCGATGACCGACTCGACCGTGCGCCCGCGCTCGGCCACGTCGCGGCGCAAGCGGCGAATGAAGCGTATGTCGTCGGGCGTGTCCACGTAGACGCGTATGTCCATCTCGTCGAGCAGGCGTTTTTCGGCGAAGATAAGGATGCCTTCGACGATGATGATCGGGCGCGGCTCGATGTGGAGAGTTTCGGCCACGCGCGAGTGCGTCTTGAAATCGTAGAGCGGAAGCTCGACCGCCTCGCCCGCCTTCAGCGCGCGGACGTGCTCGACGAGAAGGTCGTTGTCAATGGCATCCGGGTGGTCGAAGTTGGCAATCTCGCGGAAGTCGAGCGGCAACTGTTCGAGATTGCGGTAGTAAGAGTCCTGCTGGAGAAACACAACCTCGTTCGTGCTCACCGATTCGAGAATCCGGTTAGCAACCGTGGTCTTCCCCGAGCCAGTCCCCCCGCAGATGCCGATAATCATTGCTCCGCTTCGCTCCGCAGTGATAAGTGATGAGTGATAAGTGATAAGAAAGAACAAGGCCCTTCTTATCCTTTCTCATCACTTATCACTCATCACTTATCACTTATCACTGTAACTTGGGTATAACCCGACGCAGCAGTTCCGCGAACGTCTCGCGGACGCGCTCGCCGGTTTCGATGACCTCTTCGTGGTTGATCGGTTTGTCGAGCACGCCCGCGGCCATGTTCGTGATGCAGGAGAGACCGAGCACACGCAATCCCATCTGGCGCGCGACGATGGCCTCGGGCACTGTGCTCATGCCGACGGCGTCGGCCCCGAGCAGCCGCAGCATGCGTATCTCGGCGGGCGTCTCGTATGAAGGCCCCGAGAGAGCCGCGTAGATGCCGCGCCGCAGGTCTAGCCCCATCTCGTGAGCCTCTTGGATGGCCGCGTCCTGATACTCTCGGTCGTAGACCTCCGTCATATCGGGAAAGCGCGGGCCGAAACGCGGGTCGTTCTTGCCGAGCAGAGGGTTCGTGCCCATCAGGTTCAGGTGATCGCTGATGCAGACGAGCGAGCCTTGCTCGAAGGCGTTGTTCAGGCCCCCGGCAGCGTTCGTCAGCACGATACTTTTCGCGCCGAGCAGGGCGAGCGTGCGAATGGGGAACGTCACCTCTTCGAGCGTGTAGCCTTCGTAGAAGTGGAAGCGCCCCTGCATGGCCGCCACGCCCACACCGCCGACGCGCCCCACGACGAGGCGACCCGCATGCCCTTCGACGGTCGAGCGCGCGAAGCCGGGAATCTCGGAATAGGCGAGCGCATCGGATTCTTCAATCTGGTCGGCGAAAGAGCCGAGGCCGCTGCCGAGGACGAGCGCGACGCGCACATCCACATCGGCGCGCGAGCGTATGAAGCGCGCGGCGTGCTCCGCACGTTCATAGAGCGTATCGGGGTTTGAACTCTCCAAAGGTGTCATAGCAGACGAATGGTCGGCGCTCATGGCTTCTGTTCAGACTCCCCTTTGTCCTTCTCGTCGAAGAACAGGATATTGAAAACTAACACGAGCGCGCCGACCGCCGCCAGCAGGAAAAAGATGATGGCGATGGCCGGATAGCCGAGTATGGTAAAGCTCGTCTCGACTCTCATCATCAGCGCCGCCCCGACGATCAGGGCCGCCAGAAGCAGTCCGACCGTGATGCGGTTGGCGATCTTGTGAAGGCTCGTCAGAAGGCTCCGCTCGTCGATGGCGTCCACGTCGATGTGAATGCCTTTGGTCGTCAGCGTATCAACTAACTGGTTGACGCGCGAAGGAAGTTTATCGACGAACTCCTTCAATTCCAGAATCGTCCCGTAGATGTTACCCGCCGACAGGCTCTTCTTCAGACGCTGCTGCATGATAACGTCGGCCCAGTTGCGTATGGCGAAGTTCGGGTCGAACTTGGGGTCGAGCGTGTGGACGACCTGGTCGAGGTTCAGGAGCGTCTTGGCGATCATCGTGAACTCGGGCGGCAGGCGGAAGCAGCACTCGCCCGCAATCTGCGTGATGCGGAGCACGACGCGGCCAGAGTCGAGGTTCTCCAACTGCGCGTTATGATTCTCAAGGACGAGGTCGGCCACCGAACGGCGGAAACTCTTCTCGTCGAACCCGTGCTTCGCCTCGCCCATCTTGATGGTGACTCCGGCGGCATCGTCACCTTTGCCCTCGCTGATGGCGAGCAGCAGTTGGATCAAGCTCTCCTGAAAGCGAGGGTTGATGCGCGCGACCATGCCGAGGTCGATGAGGGCGATGCGGTCGTCGTCTGTGAGGAAGACGTTGCCGGGATGCGGGTCGGCGTGGAAGAAGCCGTCGATGAGTATCTGTTGCAGGTACGCCTGGAAGAGGTGTTCGGCAAGCAGGTAGCCGTCGAGGTCGATCTTAGCCAATGGCGTCAGCGCCGTAATCTTCTTCCCGCGAATGTAGTCCATCGTCAGGACGCGCGAGGTGGTGAAGTCCTCGACGGGCTGCGGGACGACGATGCGGTCGAAATCGCGCAGGTTGTTGGCGAAGATTGCGAGGTGGCGCGCCTCAAGTCGGTAGTCAAGCTCGCGCAGGAGATTCTTGCGGAACTCCTCAAGGAACGGCGAGAACTCGTACTTGCGCCCGGCCTCCGTGTGCGAGTCGAGGAAGGAGGCGATGTCGCCGAGCACGTCGAGGTCTTTCGACATCTCTTCGCGTATGCCGGGGCGCTGCACCTTGACGACGACCTCGCGCCCGTCGCGGAGTGCCGCGCGATGCACCTGCCCGAGCGAGGCCGCCGCGATGGGCTTCGACTCGAACGACGAGAACGCCTTCGAGATACGCACGCCCAACTCTGTCGAAACGATCTGCTCGACCTCGTTGAAGGCGAACGGCTCGACCCTGTCCTGGAGGCGCGTGAGGGCATCGATGTAGGGCTGTGGCAGGAGGTCTGCGCGGGTCGAAAGCAACTGCGCGAGCTTGATGAAGGTCGGCCCCATCTTCTCGACATCGGCGGCCAGTTCCTCCATCTTCGCGGGCGAGACCTCAACCTCCTGCATGCCCTCGATGGCCGCGTCGAGTCCCGCGCTCTTGACGAGGTCTGCGCGACCGTACCTCATCAAGAGCAGCGCCATGTCCTTGTAACGCTTCAGGTGTTCCGGCTTGAGCGAGATAGCCATAGGGATAGCAGTAGACAGTAGTCAGTAGTCAGTAGTCAGTGGTCAGTAGTCAGTAGAAAACTTCCGTTGATGAATTGCTGCGTGAGCCTAATTTACTACTGCCGAGCCTCTACTGGCTACTGGCTACTGTCTACTGTCTACTGTCTACTTCCTTCCTCACTTCTCTTTCTGGTACGGGATGCCGAGGGCGCGCGGGGCACGCGAGTGGCCGATGAAGCCTGCAAGCACGACGATGGTCAGCACGTATGGAATGATCTGGACGAACTGGTTCGGAATCTCTTCGCCGCCGAAGTGCACGCCTTGGAGTTGAATCGCTATCGCCTCCGTAAAGCCGAAGAGCAGGCAGGCGAGCATCGTCTGCACGGGTCGCCACTTGCCGAAGATGAGCGCCGCCAGCGCGATGAAGCCACGCCCCGCACTCATGTTGCGTGTGAAGAGCGACGACTGCCCGATGGAGAGGTATGCCCCGCCAATGCCTGCGAGCGCGCCCGACAGGATGACCGCCGTGTAACGCATCGCGCGGACGCTAACGCCCGCCGCGTCTGCCGCCTCGGGGTTCTCGCCCACGGCGCGCAGACGCAGGCCGAACGGCGTCTTGAAGAGGACGTAGAAGGAGATGGGAACCAGCGCGAAAGCAAGCCAGATGACCGCAGGCTGGCCGAGCAGCGGGCGCAGCGGTGTGTTGCTGATGACAAGGACGATGACGGGGACGAGCACGACCGCGACGACGACCTGCAACGCCTTTGAAGTTTTAGCCAGAGGCGTGTAGCGCATAAACGACCACACGAAGATGAACAACGATACGCCCGTCACGATGAGAGACGGCGGCATCAAGTGCTCTCTCGGAATCTGCGGCGTCGAGCCTGAAGAGAGGAAGAACGCGCCGCTCAAAAGCGCCGGGACACCCGTCAGCAGGATATTGATGGCCGCCCCCGAAACGACCTGATCGGCCTTGTAGCGTATACAGGCGACGGCGTGGATCGCCGCGATGGCACAGCCCGCGATGGTCGCCGCGAGCAGGCCGACCCAGGGGTTGCCCGCATACCATGTGACGGACGCGGCGGTAAACGCTCCCGCGAGCATCAACCCTTCGAGCGCAATGTTGATGACGCCCGCCCGCTCCGAAAACATCCCGCCCAGCGCCGCCAACAACAGCGGCGTCGCAAGTCGTATGGCCGAGAACAGAAGGCCGAGATTGAAAATTTCAGTCATGGGAATCAGTAGTCAGTAGTCAGTAGTCAGTAGTCAGTAGTCAGTAGAAAAACTTTCGTCAGTCGAGTCGTCTGGATGCCAGCGGCTGCACCCGTCACGCGGAGCGCTACTGACTACTGTCTACTGTCTACTTCCCCTCATATCTTCGAGCGCTTCAGCAGGCCGAATCGGCTGAACGGGCCGCGGAAGAGCGCCTCCGCGGCGACGAAGAGGATGACAACGCCCTGGAGCACCTGCACCAAGTCCTTCGAGACATGCACGGAGAAAGCATCCACGAAGATGCCGCCGCGTTGAAGCATGCCGAACAGCAACGCCGCCAGGATCACGCCGACCGGGTGGTTGCGCCCGAGCAGCGCGACGGCTATCCCGGTGAAGCCGTAGTTGTCGGAAAACCCGTCGTAGTAACGGTGTCGGTAGCCGAGCACCTCGTTGACGCCGACCATCCCCGCGAGCGCGCCCGAGACGGCCATTGCCAGAATGATCTGCTTGCGCACGTTGATGCCGCCGTACTCGGCTGCCGAGGGGCTCGCGCCCGTCGCGCGTATCTCGTAGCCCCACTTCGTCCGCCACAAGAAAACGTAGACGAGCGCGCACGCCAGTATCGCGAGCAGGAAAGCGACGTTGACGGGCAAACGCCCCGGCATCCCCGGCACGAAGCTGCCGAGGCGTGGGATGTGCGCCGCCCCTCCGATGGGCACGCTCTCCATGATGGGATCGCCCGGCGCTTTGTAGTAATACTGTGTGAAATAGCTGATAAGCGCGACGGCGATGAAGTTCAGCATGATGGTCGTGATGACCTCATGCGCGCCGAAGCGAGCCTTCAACCAGCCCGGTATCGCGCCCCATGCCGCGCCGACCGCAACAGCCGTCAGCACCGCCAGCGGCACGAGCACGACCGCAGGCAAACTCGCCCAAGCGTAATTGATCGGCTTGCCGTCGAAGCCCGTGATGACAGTCCCGCCCAGCTTGATCGAGACCCACGCGGTCGCGAACGCCGCCGCGTACAACTGCCCCTCTGCGCCGATGTTCAAAAGCCCGCAACGGAAGGCCACGGCGACCGCCAGCCCAGTGAAGATGAGCGGCGTCGCGTAGAAGAGCGTATACCCGATGCCATCGGGCCACGTCAGCGCGCTGCCCAAAAGAAGCCCGTAGACTTCAAACGGGTTGTCGCCAATCACCCAGACGATGATCCCGCCCACGACAAACGCCACGAGCACGGCGATCACGGGGAACATGAGTTCGCGAAGAAGTTTCATATGGTTTGAGTAGACAGTAGTCAGTAGTCAGTAGACAGTAGAAAAACCTTTATCAGCCGAGTGGTCAGTGTGAAAGCAGCAACACCCGCGGAGCGGAGCCTACTGTCTACTGACTACTGTCTACTTCCTACTGCCTTTCCCCCTCCCGTCATCAGGAGGCCGATCTCTTCCTGCGTGGTCTGCTTCGGATCGACCTCGCCGACGATGCGCCCGTGGTAGATGACGAGCAGGCGGTCTGCAAGCGAAGTGACCTCTTCAAGCTCGGCGGAGACGAGCAGAATGGCGCAGCCCTTGTCTCGCAGCTCGACGAGCTTACTGTGAATGAACTCGATTGCGCCGATGTCTACGCCGCGCGTCGGCTGCGAGACGAGCAGGAGCTTGGGCCTCAGCCCGAACTCGCGACCGATGATGAGCTTCTGCTGGTTGCCGCCCGAGAGCGCACGCGCCGGAAGGTCTGGGTTCGCCGGGCGCACGTCGAAGTCGCGTATCATCTCCTGCGCGCGGCTGCGTATCCCGCCGAGGTCAAGAAACGGGCTGAAAGAAACCGCGGGCGGGCGATAGTGTAGCCCGAGGATGGAGTTCTCCGACAGATCGAAGTCGAGCAACAGACCACGCCGGTGGCGGTCTTCAGGGACGTGTGCGATGCCGAGTTCGTAGCGCTCGCGTGCGCCCGCGCGTGTGATGTCGCGCCCGTCGAATTCAACAGCGCCGCCGGTCTGCGATGGTGGGACGAGACCGGCGAGCGCCTCGATCAACTCCGTCTGGCCGTTGCCCTCGACGCCCGCGATGCCGACGATCTCACCCGCGCGCACGTCGAAAGAGATGTCGCGCAGGCCGCGCTCGCCGCCGCCGACCGCGACCGTGAGACCCTTTACGCTCAGGACAGTTGGGCCCGGCTTCGCGTCAGGCTTCTCAACGCGCAGCAGCACGTCGCGCCCGACCATCATGCGCGCCAGCTCGGCCGCACTCGTCTCCGAGGTCTTCACGCGCCCGACGACGCGGCCATCACGCATCACGGTCACGTCGTCGGAGACGGCCAGAACTTCCGAGAGCTTGTGCGTGATGATGATGACGGTCTTGCCCTGTTCGCGCATGCGCCGGAGGATAGCGAAGAACTCCTCGACCTCCTGCGGCGTGAGTACGGCCGTCGGCTCGTCGAGAATAAGCAGGCGCGCTCGCCGGTAGAGAGCCTTCAGAAGCTCGACGCGCTGCTGTTGGCCGACGGACAAGTCCTGTACGAAAGCCTCCGGCTCGACCGACAGGCGGAACTCGTCGGAGAGCGCGCGAATCTCGCTCGCCGCCCTTCGCAAATCAATCGAAGCGGCAGAGCCAGGCTCCGCGCCGAGCACGATGTTCTCGGCCACCGTCATCGTGTCCACCAGCATGAAGTGCTGATGCACCATGCCGATGCCCAGAGCGATAGCGTCGTGCGGCGTCTGTATGTTTCGCGGCTCGCCTTCGACGACGATCTCGCCCGAGTCCGCCGTGTAGAAGCCATAGGCGATTCTCATCGCCGTTGACTTCCCCGCCCCGTTCTCGCCCACGATGGCGTGAATCGTGCCAGGCTCGACACGGATATTGATATGGTCGTTGGCGAGCACGTCGCCGAAGCGTTTCGTGATGTCTCTGAGTTCGAGCATTAGAAAAATTTGCCCTGGAATGAGAATAGGCTGACGCTCGTCCGAAGCCGTTGGCCGACGGGTGCGGGTTCTCAAGGCAGCCTGTCAAAGCCTGCTTGCACAAAATGCCTGTCGAACGTCAGAGCCTCCCTGATTCCTCGCTGATTCATTAGAACGAAGGAGACGCAATCGGTCAGTGAATATGCCTTGTCCCGATGCTTACGGAAGAATTGCCAACCCTCCTGAAAGAGCGCCTCGTCAACATGTACGAACTCGACGGAGGGACTTCTCAGAAGGCTCTCGCCCACCTCGACGGCCTTCGCGTTGCGGTTCCTGCTGTTGAAGAAAGTTACGACTTCGTCGAAGACGTAAGAAGTAGTGACCAAGCGGGGCAGTGATGGCAAAAGGCCGCGCCAATGTTGCGTGGCGCTGTTGTGATGCTGATCGTCTAACGACTCAAGCGCGATCAGATAGCCGGCATCAATGAACAATGGCCTCATTCGTCGGCGGCGTAAAGGTAACGGTCGAGATTTTCTGACGCGTCGGCCACGCCGCAAGTGATGGGACTCGTCCCCAATTTAAAGATGGGGTCATCCTTCACCGGAGAGCCACTGAAAATCTGGGGAACGATAATAATCTGATCTTCCTCCTGCCGGATTTCCACCTCCTCCGCGCCCCGCAAGAGACTCTTCGGTATCAGGACGCCCTCATCTGTAACCTTCGCTTTCAAGACGTTCCCCACCTTTGACCTCACTATATCCGATGTATGTCCGTCTTTGCCAGCAAACGACCCGCGCCCCGCCGCAAAGTGCCGGGCCGCTACTTATTCATGGCGTCGGTCACTTTAATCTGGCCGCCGATGATCTTCTGCTTCGCTTCGTCAACCTGCTTGAGCACGTCAGGTTGAATGAGCGCCTCGTTGTTCTTGTCGAGGGCGAAGGCGACGCCGTCGGATTCTAGCCCGTAGACGTGGAAGCCGCCCTTGAACTGTTTGCTCACTACATCGGAGACGATCTGATAGACCGCATTATCGACGCGCTTGACCATGCTCGTCAGGACGAAGCCCGGCTTGACGCCGTTCTGGTTCGAGTCCACACCGATGACGAAACGATTGGCGCGTCCCGACGAGTCGCGGCCCGCCTGCTCGACGGCGTCGAACGCGCCGAGTCCGGAATTGCCTGCCGCCGTGAAGATCACGTCCGCACCCTTGCCGATCTGCGCCAGCGCAAGCTCCTTGCCCTTGCCGGGGTTGTTCCATGCCCCATCCGTGACGCCGACGTAGTTGACGATCACGCGTGCGTTCGGATTGGCGGCCTTCGCGCCCTCCTCGTATCCGGTCGCGAAGCGATGGATCAGCCCGATGTCCATGCCGCCGATGAAACCGAGCACGCCTGTCCGGGACTCGCGCGCGGCGATCATGCCGACGAGATACGAGCCTTCGTGCTCCTTGAAGACGAGCGAGGCCACGTTCGGCAGATTGCTCGCGCCGTCCACGATGGCGAAGTTGATGTTCGGATAATCCTTCGCCACCTCGTCCATGATGGGAGCCTGCGCGAAGCCGACGCCGATGATGAGGTCGTAGCCGCGCTCCGCAAAGGCGCGCATGGCCGGCTCAATCGAGGTCGGATTCCCCGGCTCCACGTCTCTGAGGACGATGCCGAGTGCGGGCTTGTCGCAGGGCGTGCTGTCCGGATGCTTGCCCGTCTCGGCACACTTCCCGCCGTCGAAGGCGGCGGCGTTAAAGGAGCGGTCGTCTTTGCCGCCGATGTCGAAGACGATGCCGACGCGAATCTTGCCGCGCTCGTCGGCGCGCGCCTCTGGGCGGCAGGATGTGCCTGCGAGCGCGAGCGCGCACACTAAAAACGCGATGAGCAATAGACGAACTTTCATTGTGCGATTACTTCCTTGATGAGTTCCGGTATGTGCTCCGGCGCTTCGTCACCGACCGTGTAGGCGGCGCGTATGCGCAGGGCCGCCGCTTCGGCGCGCGCACCGGGGCGGCAGTAGAGCAGTCCGAGCGGCTCGCGCGTGCTCACCTGCTGACCCACCTTCGCGCGGGCGAGATAGCCGACCGCCGGGTCTATTGCGTCTTCGACGCGCATGCGCCCGCCTCCGATTGATGCCACCGCGCGACCGACCTCGGCTGCGTCAATCGCTTCTACGTAACCGGCATGCTCGGATTCTACCCTGACTTCCTCAACCGTCAAGTCCGAGAGCCGTCCGGGGTCGTCGCACACGCGTGGGTCGCCGCCCTGCGCCTCGACGTTTCGACGGAAGCGTTCGAGCGCCGCGCCCGTATCCAGGGCGCGCGTGACACGCTCGCGCGCCGCTTCGAGCGAGCCGGCGATGCCGGAGAGCGCAACCATCCTCGCAGCCAATTCCACTGAGAGGTCGCGCACATCTCGCGTCTCGGCGGTCGTCTCGCCGCGCATGATGCTTAAGCACTCCTGCACCTCGTTGGCGTTACCGACGGCGAGGCCGAGCGGCTGGCTCATGTCCGTCAGGAGCGCTTCGGTGTGGACGCCGCACGAGTTGCCTGTGCGGACAAGAGCGCGTGCGAGCGCGCGTGCGCGTCCCTCGTCGCGCATGAAAGCGCCGCTTCCGGTCTTCACGTCGAGCACGAGCGCGCCCAGGCCCGCCGCGAGCTTCTTCGACATGATCGAGGCGACGATAAGCGGGATAGATTCGACCGTCTCGGTCGCGTCGCGCAGAGCGTAGAGCTTCCTGTCGGCGGGCGCAATCTCGGCGGTCTGTCCCATCATGGCGAAGCCGACGCTCTTGAGAATCCGCCGGAATTCAACGAGGTCTAGATGGACTCGGTAGCCCGGAATGGCTTCGAGCTTGTCGAGCGTGCCGCCCGTATGCCCGAGTCCGCGACCCGAGATCATCGGCACGGCCACCTCGCACGCCGCGACGAGCGGGGCGATGATCAGCGAGGTCTTGTCGCCGACGCCGCCCGTCGAGTGCTTGTCCGCTTTGGGGAGCGAGACTTCGGAGAAGTCTAAAACCTCGCCCGACGAGAGCATGGCCTGCGTCAACGCCTCCATCTCGACGGTCGTCATGCCGTTCAGGTAGACGGCCATCAGCAGCGCAGACGATTGGTAATCCGCCCACGTGCCTTCGACGACGCCGCGCACAAACGACGCGACCTCTTCGCGCGAGAGTTCCCCACCGTCGCGCTTCTGGCGAATGATGTCTTGTGGCCTCATAAGGTCAGAGGTCAGAGGTCGGAGGTCGGAGGCCAGTAAGTCAGTTTCTACTGACCTCTGACCTCTAACCTCTGACCTCTGCTAAGTTTGTTCGAGAAGCACGATGGCCTGCACACTGACGGCTCGCCACTCCCCGATGGCGTCAAGCCCTTCGCCCGTTTTGGCCTTGACGCTAACGCAATCCATCTCGACGCCGAGCACGCCCGCAAGCCTCGCACGCATCTCCTCGACGTAAGGTCGCAGGCGCGGGCGCTCTAACATAATCGTAGCGTCAACGTTGACGACGCGGTAGCCGCGCTCGCCCGCAAGCCACATCACACGCGCGAGCAGTTGCAGGCTGTCGGCATCCTTCCAGCGTGGGTCGCGGTCGGGAAAATGCAGGCCGATGTCGCCCTCACACATCGCGCCGAGCACCGCGTCTGTCACGGCATGCGCCAGAGCATCAGCATCCGAATGCCCCTCGGCCCCACGCTCCGAATCGACCCGAACGCCGCCCAGCACGAGCGGCAACCCTTCCGCCAGTCGATGTGTGTCGTGCCCGATGCCGATGCGAAACATGGAAGCAGTAGAGCAGTAGTCAGTAGTCAGTAGTCAGTAGTCAGTAGAAAAACCTTCTTTGGCGCGTCATCACGAAGTCAGCGGCTGCGCTCATTGCGCGGAGCGCTACTGACTACTGACTACTGTCTACTGTCTACTGCCCACTCTTCAAAAGAATTTCGGCCAGTGCGAAGTCGCGTGGGGTCGTGATCTTGATGTTGTGCGCGCCGCCTTCGACGATGCGTATGCTCTCGCCGAGGCGTTCGACGAGCGCGCTACAATCGGTCACGTCCGCCCCGAGGGCTGGAGCCTGCTCGTATGCGCGCCGGAGCAGCTCGTAGCGAAAGCACTGCGGCGTCTGCGCGTGCCAGAGCCGCGCCCGCTCTAGAGTGCGTAGGACGCGGCCGTCCGCGGCCTCCTTGATTGTTTCAACCGCGGGCGCGGCGAGGATAGCTGCGCCGCTCCTTTCGGCCTCTCTCACCGTGCGGTCAATCTCCTCCGGCGTGATGAAAGGTCGCACGCCGTCGTGAACCGCGACCACGCCGACACCCTCGCCGCCCAGAGCCTGCAAACCGCGCCGGACGGATTCGGCGCGCGTCTCGCCCCCTTCGACCGTGCGCGAGACCTTGCGTAGCCCGTGCCTGCCTGCGAGTGTAAGAAACCCTTCACGCGCCCCACCGCAGGGCAGGACGACGACCGACTCGGCGATGGTCTCGCTCCGCTCGAAGCGCGAAAGCGTGTGTATGATGAGTGGGATGCCGGAGATGTCCCGGAACTGCTTGGCCTGCGCGCCGCCCGCCCGGCTCCCTCGCCCGGCGGCGACGATGATCGCGACGTTCATACTTAAGTAAGTGATGAGTGAAGAGTGATAAGTGATAAGAAAAACAAGAAGGCTTTCTCTTTCTTATCACTTATCACTCATCACTTATCACTCTTCAAGACTGCTCCGGCTCCGCGCTGCGGACGGGGGCTTGCGCGGAGGCTTGCGAGCGCTGCTCGCGCTGGAAGGGACGGCGCTGCTGTTGCTGCTGCTGGCCGCCGACGTGCGCCACGCGCTGCTCGCCCGGCGCACCGTTATCCGAGTCCTCCCAGAGCCGACCGAAGATCATCTTGCCCGCGGTCGTTTGCAGAACGCTCGTCACGGCGATGTCGGCGTTCTTGCCGATCATGCGGCGCGCGTTGTCCACCACGACCATCGTCCCATCGTCGAGATACGCCACGCCCTGGTTGTACTCTTTGCCTTCCTTGAGGATGAAGACGCGCATCGCCTCGCCGGGCAGCACCACGGGTTTGAGCGAGTTCGCCAGCTCGTTGATGTTCAAGACCTGTATGCCGTGAAGCTGCGCCACCTTGTTGAGGTTGAAGTCGTTGGTGACGACGACACCGTCGAGACTCTTCGAGAGTTCGAGCAGCTTGAGATCGACCTCTTTGACGGCGGGGAAGTCCGTGTCCACGACCTGTATATCGAGCGAAGGGTTCGACTGCAAGCGGTTGAGCATGTCGAGGCCGCGCCGCCCGCGCTGGCGCTTCGACGAGTCGGGCGAGTCGGCCACCTGCTGCAACTCGCGCAGGATGAATTGCGGGATGACGAGCGTGCCGGAGAGGAATCCCGTCTCGGACACGTCGGCGATGCGGCCGTCGATGATGACTGAGGTGTCGAGAATCTTCACGTCGCGGCGCGTGGCCTTGTCGCTGAAGATGCCGCCGAGTGCCGACAGCTCAAGGTAGTCGCCCTTCGCCGCTCCGACCATCAGCCCCACATAAGCCATGATGAAGGCCAGCGCCAGCGTCAGGAAGACCTTGATGGACGGCTGAACGGCGTTGGCCTCCTGATAGCTGATCAGGAATCCGATCAGCACGCCGCCGACTATCCCGAGCATCGAGCCGATGGCCGCGCCGATCAGCGTCTTCAAAGACGCTTCCTGAATGCGCATCTCGAAGATGATGATGACACCGGCGATGAGAAGGGCGAGGGCGACCGAGAGGAAGTGCGTCGGGATTCCGAAGGGCGTCGCCGGGGACTGCAAGGCATGGCGCGCACCTATCGGGTCGAGTACGTAAGCTGCCCCGATCAGAATTCCGATGAAGACAATTCGTATGAGAACCGTGTTCGTCCGCATGACGCCGAGGATATTAGCATGTTATGACGCGTCTGTCTCTGCCGAATACAGGGGAGCTTTTTCAGACCCGAAGCGCCGCTGCCGCCTTACCTCTCTCCTCTTAAAATCCCACGCGTGACGGGCAAAAGCTTCACGCTTGACCTCGGTTTCGGCGAACGGCTGACAGCCACGACCTTAAAACTCCACGCTCTTAAAACAATTCATCGAGCGCCTCTTCGACCGAGCGGACGCCGACTGTCCGCACGCCGAGAAGGCGTTCAAGCCCGGCGGTGTTCGAGGCGGGCATGATGATTTTTTTGAAGCCGAGCGCCTGCGCCTCTCTCGCGCGCGCCTGCGCCTGCATCGCGCCGCGCACCTCGCCCGTCAGACCGACTTCGCCGAAGACCGCCGTCTTCGGATCGACGACCTTGTTCTGTAAGCTCGACACGATGGCTGCGACGACCCCGAGGTCTGCGGCAGGCTCGTCAACCTCGAAGCCACCGACGACGTTTAAGAACATGTCTGAGGTGAGCAGGCGCTCAAGCCCGACACGCCTTGCCAGCACCGCGAGCAACAGCGCGAGGCGATTCGCGTTAAAGCCTTGCGCCGTGCGTACGGGGTAGTTGAACTTCGAGTCGGAGGCCAAAGCTTGAATCTCTACGAGCATGGGGCGTGTGCCCTCCATGCAGGCGGCGACGATTGAGCCGGAGACGTTTTCGGGTCGTCCGTGCAGGAACATCTCAGAAGGGTTCGCGACGGGCACGAGGCCCGAGCCGGTCATCTCGAAGACGCCTAGCTCGTTGGCCGCGCCGAAGCGGTTTTTGGTCGCGCGCACGATGCGGTGGTTGTGGTGGCGCTCGCCCTCGAAGTAGAGCACCGTGTCCACGATGTGTTCGAGCGCCTTGGGCCCGGCAATCGAACCCTCCTTCGTCACGTGGCCGATGAGGAAGACGGGAATCGTCCGGTTCTTCGCGAGCATCAGGAACTGCCCCGCCACCTCGCGCACCTGCGAGACGGAGCCGGGCGCGGATTCTATCTTTGAAGAGAAGACCGTCTGGATCGAATCGACGATGATCGCGCCCGGCTCGTCGCGCTCGACCTCGTCGAGAATATTTTCGAGATTCGTCTCGGGCAGAAGGAACAGGTTTGCGGCCTCAACGCCCAAACGCTCGCCGCGCATCTTGATCTGCCGCTCCGACTCTTCGCCCGAGACATAGAGCACGCGCTCGTTCTGGCCGCTCAGCTTATCCGCGACTTGTAGGAGCAGCGTTGACTTGCCGATGCCGGGGTCGCCACCGATGAGAATCAGGCTGCCCGGCACGATGCCTCCGCCGAGCACACGGTCGAATTCCGTGATGCCGGAAGACACACGCGCCTCCGTCTGCGACTCGATCTCGCTGTACTGAATCGGCTTCACCTCGCGCAGACGAAAGCCCCCGCGCGCCGCCATTCCCTTCGTGGCGGTCGCCGCCGGGCGGGCGCGTTCCTCGACGAACGAACTCCACCCGCCGCAGTCCGGGCACTTGCCCATCCACTTGCGTTCCTGATGTCCGCACTTCTGACAGACGTAAACCGTTCCCGTTGCCTTCGCCACATCCCTCACCCGCGCACGCCTCCGCCCGTTACCTGACAAGGTGGCAGAGCCGCGCTAAGACTCAAGCTTCTACAGCTACATTTTACCGCAAACAGGGAATATTCCGGCGCTCAACTCCACCCGTAAGAGCATCGTCGCGGCTTGACTTTCCGCCCTCCAGAATTAGATTGAATAGCCGCTTGGCTCGGCCTGTTTCACCCTGTATTTGAAATTTCCAATCTCAAATTTGAATAAACAATTCAAAGCAGCTCTTTGATTTTTTCCGTTGGTCGCCCGAGCACGGCTCGCTCGCCGCGTTCGACGATGGGGCGTTGGATAAGGTCTGGATGCTCGACCATGAGGCTGATGATTTCGTCATCGGAGAGTTCGCGCTTGCCTAAGCTCAGTTCTTTGTAGACAGCCTCGCTGGTGCGTAGAAGCTCGCGCGGTGAGATGCCCATCTTGGCGATCAGCTCGCGCAGCTTCTCTTCGCCTATCGGCTCGATGTAGTAGTTGATCTTCGAGTAATCGATGCCGCTCTCACGCAACAGCCTGTCGGCCTCGCGGCACTTCGTACAGGTCGGCTTCTCGTAGACTGTGATCCTGTCAGTCATATCACCTCACTTGAATAGTATTGTATCCCGTAAGAATAATTCACATGGATGGACAGGGTAAACAGGATTAAGAATTTCAAATTTCAGATTTCAAATTCGAGATTTGTCTTTCCTATTTTCTATCCTGTCAATCCTGTCCATCCATGTGAATTATTCTTACGGAAAAATTCCGCGCAGGCGCGTCGCCTCGGCCACGCGGCCAACGGCGAGGATGTATGCGCCGGTGCGCATGTCGGTTCTATAACGCTCGGCGGCGGCATAGACCCCTGCGAAGGACGTGCGCATCGTCTGCTCCAGAGTCTCGCGCACGCGGTCTTCCGTCCAGAAGTAGCTGTACTGATCCTGCACCCATTCGTAGTAGCTGACGGTGACGCCGCCCGCGTTGGCGAGAATGTCCGGCAGGAGAAAGACTCCGCGTTCAAAGAGCACGCGGTCTGAAGCCGGTGTGACGGGGCCGTTCGCCAGTTCCGCGATGATCTTGGCGCGCACGCGCTCGACGTTCGAGAGCGTGATGCTGTTCTCAAGCGCCGCGGGCAGAAGGATGTCGCAGTCGACCTCCAGCACCTCGTCGCGCGGGATGTAAGTCGCGTTCGCCAAGCCCTCGATGGTGCCCGTCTCGGCCTTGTGCCGGAGCGCCGCCTGGACGCCGATTCCTTCGGGGTTGTAGACGCCCGCGCGCGAGTCTGCGATGGCGACGACGCGTGCGCCGTCCTCACCCGAGACGAGTCGCGCGAAGTTCGCGCCCGCGTTGCCGAAGCCGTGGATGGCGACGCGCGCATTCCTCAAGGAGATACCACGCAAGCGGCACGCCTCGCGCACGATGTAGAGGCAGCCGCGCGCCGTCGCTTCGCCGCGTCCCTGCGAGCCGCCAAGTGCGACCGGCTTGCCCGTCACCACGCCCAGTTCCGTGTGCCCGCGCACCATCGAGATGGTATCCATGATCCAGGCCATCGTCTGCTCGTCGGTGTAGACATCGGGCGCGGGGATGTCACGGTCTGGGCCGATGATGGGTGCGATCTCAAAGGCGTAGCGACGCGTGAGTCTCTCAAGCTCGCCCTTCGACATCGACTTCGGGTCGCACACCACGCCGCCCTTGCCGCCGCCGTAAGGGATGCCGACCGTCGCGCACTTCCAGGTCATCCACGAGGCGAGCGCTTTCACTTCGTCGAGCGTGACGTTGGGGTGGAAGCGTATGCCGCCCTTCGCGGGCCCGCGTGCGATGTTGTGCTGCACGCGATAGCCCTCGAAAACGCACACCTCTCCACCGTCCATCTTGACGGGGATTGAGACGATGAGCTGCCGCTTGGTGTTCTTCAAGACCTGCCGCGAAGACTCGTCGAGGTCGAGGTAGTTGGCCGCGGTTTCAAACTGCTCCTGCGCGATCTTGAAAGGGTTGAGTTCCTCCGCCGCGGCGGCTGTCGCTGGCTGGGTCATTGGAGTCATCCTCTCTTTTGAAATAATCCCTCGGAGTTCGTAAGGCTTGCGGGAAAATTCTAGTCTTCGGCCTTCTCTTCGATTTCGAGGATATCGCCCTCTGTGAAGAGATACGTCCGCATGTGTTTATTGAAGACGGGGTTGATGCGACGCAGATATTCGAGCGCCATCATGGCGTGCTCGATCTCCTCGTCGCGGTTGTGCGCGAGGATGCGGCGCAACTGGTCGTCCTTCGTCACCTCAACGCGCTGGTTGTACCAATCGACCGCCTCCAACTCCTCCTGCAAAGATTTCAGGGCGCGCGAAAAATTGAGCGTCTCCTCGCTCATCTTCTCGTAGCTCTCGTGCCATTCTGCGCTGGTAGCCACTTCGGGTATCTCTCCTTTTGTTCGTGATGAAGCGTGCTAATCCTATGAGTTAAAAGTTCAAAGTTCAAGGGTAAAGACAGAGGTTAGAGGTCAGAGGTCGAAGGTCAGTAGAGGCCATGAAGTATGTCGTACTCAGCGACGGTAAGGTTTACTGACCTCCGACCTCTGACCTCTGACCTCTCTTTTCCGGAACCTTCGCGGCTGAGGCGGGGTCTATACCTCCGAGTCTCCTGCTTGACCCGCTGGCACCGGCGCGAGGGAGGACACGAAGAAGATGTTCAGCAACCTGATCGAGTCGGGGTCGCACACGGCAGACCTCAAGCGGAAGGGACGATTCTTTCTCGGAACCACGATCTTTTACGGCCTGCTGCTTTGCGCGTGCGGCGTCGGCAGCATCTATGCGTACAACGCGCGTCTCGATGAACACACTGACTATGAGGTGCTGGCCCTGATGCGCTTCCCGTCTACGGAGGCTAGGAGCGAGCCGGCCCGCCGAGAGGAATCACGACCCGCCTCAAGCCAGAACAGCATCACACAGGTCGCTACGCGGATTGAGATTGTGCAGCAGACGCCCTACCGCGACCGCATCGCGAGCGCTAACGCGAGGGAGACGCCCCTTAATGAGCGCATCGTTATCGGTACTACAGATTTCGAGCCGGGCGAGGTCGGCGGCCCCGTCGGCCCTTACCATCCCGGAATCGACGGTGACCCAAACGGCACCAGCCGTAATGAAGGCCCTGCGGTGACGGACGCGGGCGCGGCCCCCGCACCCACTCCGAAGCCAGCACCCGCACCCACGCCAAGGCAGAACACGGGCCCGATCTCTCTCCCTTCGACGATCATCTCCAGCAAGACCATCGAGAAGCCCGCGCCGCCTTACCCCATCATCGCTCGCACGGCGGGCGTACAGGGCCCCGTCGCGGTGCAAATCGTCGTGGACGAACTGGGCCACGTCATCTCTGCAAAGGCCACGAGCGGCAACCCTCTGCTTCAAGGCGCGGCCGTGCAGGCGGCATACAAGGCGCGTTTCACGCCCACGCTACTCAGCGGCCAGCCGGTGAAGGTCACGGGGAGCATTACTTATAACTTCGTGCTCCGCTAAAGAAACGATGAGATGAAAACCGCTCCGGCTTATAGGAATTGTCACTTGAGTGTAAAGCATGGGGTAATTCACCGCAGAGGCGCTGAGGACGCAGAGGAGGCGCAGAGATAACTCAAGTCTCTGCGCCT
>JAVRON010000015.1:0-17356 GCA_032162705.1 Acidobacteriota bacterium | reverse complement strand
AGTGCGCGCCGCTTCTTCTTTAACATTGGTTCATCTTAAAAGGCGTTGAAGGATTGAGCGACGGAACCACACGGAAGGTTACAGAACTCGTCAGTCTACCGCTTCGAGTAGGCGTGGCAGGTCGAGCACGAGTGCGACCGTACCGTCGCGCAACTCCGTCGCGCCGCCGACGCCGCGCCACCGCTTCGCGTGCCGCCCCAAACCGCGCATGAGCACTTCGCTCTCCCCCTCCAGCGAGTCAACGGCGACCGCCGCTCGCGCACGCGCCTCGACGCCTGCGCTCTCATCCGTCTCGACGCCCGCGCTCTCCTGCCCGCGCGCGATGACGAACGCGAGCCGCTCAACTTCTGCACTCGCCGCTCCCTCCGGCGCAGCACGGCCTGACGGCTCACTCAATTCGCGGCCTAACAGCTCACTCATTTCGACGAGTGGCAGAACGCGCCCGCGCCAGCGCAGTGTGCGACGCGCACCTTCTTGAGTGACGGCCCCGCGCTCGGCTTCACCCGCATCGATGATCTGCCCCGCGCCGATGCAGTAGCGTTGTCCGCCTGAGATGACGACATGCGCTGCTACAAGCGCGAGCGCCGTCGGCAGGCGCAACTCGAAGGTCGTGCCGCGCCCGCGCTCGCTCCGCACGCGGACTTCACCGCCTGTCTCTTCGACCGCCCGCTCGACGACATCAAGCCCGACCCCGCGACCCGAGACGAGCGAGGCGCGCACGTTGGTCGAGAAGCCGGGGCGGAAGATAAGCCGCAGCGCCTGCTCTTCGGTGACGCGCGCGCCCGGCGTAATCAGCCCGACCTCTGCTGCCGCTCGCGCGACGAGTTCTGCGTCCACGCCGCGCCCGTCGTCCGAGACGCGTAGTATGACAAGCCCTCCTTCAGCCGACGCCTCGACGCGCACGCGCCCGACCTCGGGCTTGCCGGCGGCGCGCCGCTCCTCTTCCGACTCGACGCCATGATCGACGGCGTTACGCACAAGGTGGAGCAGCGAATCGGCGACCCTTTCCGCGAGCGACCTGTCGAGCCGCGCTTCACCGCCCGCAATCTCGAACTCGACACGCTTGCCTGCGGCATGTGCCACCGACCTGCCCGCGCGTGCGGTGCGCAAAAGCGTCACGCGCAGCGGCACCATCCGCAGACCCGTGAGACGCTCTTCCAACTCGAAGAAGCGTCGGCGGACACTGCGCGCGCGCCCCTCCAACTGTTCGCGCACGACGCCTTCGGGGCCGCTATCGAGCGCGAAGTCTATAGCTTCGATTGTGTCCGCGAACAGCTCGTGCGTCGTCGAGATGAGTTCTTCCAGTTCTTCGAGCGGTACGCGCACGCCCGCCGACGGCGACCGGGGTGCGGCGACTTCTGCTACGACTTCCAACGTCGAACCCAACGTCGCGCCGTCATGTTCGCCCGCATCACCTTCATGCTCGTTCGCATTACCCTTACGCTTGTCCGCATCGCCGTCACGTTGGTCTGCGTCGCCTTCATCGTCGTTTGCGTCGATGCCCGCGACGCTCTCACATCTCGTCGCCGAAAGTGTCGCGCCAAACTGCGCCGCTCGTTTCTTTAGAAGCTTACGCCCCTCCGCACTCGCGTACACGATGCGGAAGCCCACGCGGTCGGGGCCGACCTCGCCCATGAACGGCTGCGTCGAGACGACCTCTCCGACCTCGCCGAGCGACACGCTCAGGCGGCGATACTGCTCGTCGAAGTTCGTCAGGTCGAACTCGACCGTGACGATGTATGCGCGCGCGCCTTCGTCGACGGCCTCGCGCAAGCGCTGCCGCTCGTGTGCGCTGAGAGTGCGCCCCACCTCCTCCGGCAGAAACGCGTCGTCGTCTGAGAACAGCGACGCGGGCTTGCTCGCAGTGGGTTCGGCCAGGCGGCGCAGTTGCGCGACGACTCCCTGGGGCACGGGCAGGCTCACGCCGCGCGCGGCGGCATTCAGGCTCTCGGCGACAGCGCCGACCGCCTCCTCGCAAGCTTCGAGCGCCTCGTCGTCGAGCGGCGCACGCCCCGAGCGCACGGCGTCGAGCAGCGACTCAAACTCGTGCGCGAGAAGGCTCGCCGCTTCGAGTCCGGCGGCTGAGGCGGTGCCCTTGATTGTATGGACGTGTCGGAAGATTTGTGCGACCAGCTCGCGGCGTGCGGGGCCGCGCCCGCTCGCCCCACGCAGCGCCGCGATGTCGCCGTAAAGCTCTTCGATGAGGTCTTCGGCCTCGGCCAAAAAATCTGTGAGCAGGCGGTCGTCCATGAAGAAGAGTAGACAGTAGTCAGTAGTCAGTAGTCAGTAGTCAGTAGCTGGTAGTCGGTAGTCAGTAGACAGTAGACAGAAGTCGGTAGTCAGTCGTCGGTAGAAAAACATCGGGCGGTGCGCCAGCCTTCTGGCCGAGATGCACCGCCCTTTAGACTACTACTGACTACTCTCTACTGACTACTCTCTACTGACTACTCTCTACTGCTTTGATTCCTACTTCGCCGAGGCCGTCTTCTCGTCGTCGGCCTTCTGGTCGTCGCCCTCTTCGCCGGGTTCCTCTTCGGGGTGGAGGACGGCGTCCTCTTGCGGGCGCTCCTTATCGAGGTCGCGCTTGATGGCGTCGAGAATGCCGTTGATGAACTGCGTGGCTTCGTAGGTGGAGAAGCGGCGGGCGATCTCCAGCGCCTCGTTGATGGCGACGGTGCGCGGCGTCGGTTCGTGGAGGAATTCGTAGACGGCCATGCGCAGGATGTTGCGGTCAACGACGGCCATGCGCGAGATTCGCCAGTGCTCGGCGCGCGAGCGAATGCGTTCGTCGATCTCGGGGACGTGCGCGAGCGCGCCGATGGTCAGACGGGTCGCGAACTCGCGTGCGCCCTCCTCCATCTCCGGCTCGCCCAACTCATCCCAGTAGGCGCGCACAAGCTCGTCCGGTCGCACCGCCGCAATAGCGCTACCCAAATCAGCCGCAAAGAGCATCTGCAAGGCACACTCGCGCGCCTTACGCCTTGAACCCATATGATTGAAGCCGGTGATAAGTGATGAGTGATAAGTGATGAGAAAAGACTTTACTCTTTCTTATCACTTATCACTTATCACTTATCACTGATTTAAGAAGATTGACCATTTCGACAGCCGACATCGCGGCCTCGAACCCCTTGTTCCCCGACTTGACCCCCGCGCGGTCGATGGCCTGTTCCAGTGTGTCCGCGGTGATGATGCCGTAGAGCACAGGCACACCCGTCGAGAGCGCGACCTGCGAGATACCCTTCGTGACTTCACCCGCCACATACTCGAAGTGCGGCGTCTGCCCGCGGATGATTGTCCCCAGACAGACGACCGCCGCGAAGCGACCCGACTGCGCGGCGTGCTGCGCGACAAGCGGAATCTCGAACGAGCCGGGCACGCGGAAGTGCTCGACCGCATCCTCATCCGCGCCGAGGCGTTCGAGCGCATCCAAAGCGCCTTCGACGAGCCGCGCCGTCAGGAAGTCGTTCCAACGGCTCGACACGATGGCGAAGCGAAAGCCCCCGGCGTTCAACCGCCCCTGATGCGTTACAGGCTGCAAAATCTTTCTCGACTTCTCCGATGCGTGTGGGTCTTAGAGCTGAACTCAGTATAGAAAAGTGGGTGACGAGTTACAAGTGAGAAGGGAAGTAGACAGTAGTCAGTAGTCAGTAGACAGTAGTCAGTAGTCAGTAGTCAGTAGAAAAACTTCGATACCAGGTAGTCTCGATGAACACGTCAGCGACCGCAACGCGGAGCGCCTACTGTCTACTGTCTACTGTCTACTCTCTACTCTCTACTTCCCTTTAAAGTTCGGCCTACGTTTTTCGAGGAAGGCGCGCGTGCCTTCGCGCACGTCTTCGGTTGAGAAGAGGCGGCTGAAGAGTTCGGCTTCGAGGTGTAAGCCTTCCGGGAGTGTGAGCCGCGCGCCGCGCGTGACGGCTTCGAGGCAGGCGCGTACGGCCAGCGGAGCCGCCGCTTCGTTGATGGAGCGCGCGAGCGCTTCCGCCTCCTCCAACAGCCGGTCACGTTCGACGACGCGATTGAAGAGGCCGAGTCGCAAAGCCTCTTCCGCCTCAATCTCCTCACACGCGAGCATCAACGCCAGCGCGCGGCCCGTGCCCGCGGCACGCGCGAGCCTTTGCGTCCCGCCGTATGCGGGGATGATGCCGAGCTTCGTTTCGGGGAGTGAAAGAGCGGCGTTGCGGGCGGCGACTCTGAGGTGGCACGCAAGCGCCAGCTCGCAGCCGCCGCCCGCGGCGACGCCGTTCAAAGCAGCGATGACGGGCACGCCGCACGACTCGATTGCGTCGCACGCCTCCTGTCCTCGCTCCGCCGCGCGCTTCGCCCCCGCTTCATCGAGCGACTGCAACTCGCCGATATCCGTGCCCGCGCAGAAGGTTTCTCCTTCACCGCTTAGAATCACTGCACGCACGTCGCCCTGCTTACTCAACCATCTGAAGATGTCGGAGAGGCGTTCAAGCATCTGGCGTGTGAGGGCGTTTCTCTTCTCGGGACGGTTGAGGCGCACGTGTGCGATAGCGTCACGCTCCTCATAGATAATATTAAAGTCTGAAACCATAAGGGGCCGGACTCGACTTCGACTGAAGTCGAGGCTCAAGGTTTCTCCCACCGAAGCCTCGACCTTTGTCTCGTAGCCTAAGCCTTTGTCTCGCAGCCTAAAACAGATTCATCGGCACGGGCTTCTTCGGGTCTGCGTAGTCGTAGAAGCCGCGCCCGGACTTGCGGCCATAGAGTCCGGCCTTGACCATGCGTTTGAGCAGCGGCGGCGGCGCGAAGCGCTTCTCGCGGAACTCTTCAAACATGATCTCGGCGATGTAGTAGGTCGTGTCGAGACCCACGAAATCCAGAAGCGTCAGAGGCCCCATCGGATGCCCGCAGCCGAGCTTCATGCCGTTGTCAATGTCAACGATTGAGCCTACGCCCTCTTCGAGCGCGCGGATCGAGTCGAGCAGGTACGGGACGAGCAGGCGATTGACGATGAAGCCCGACTTGTCGCCCGCACGCACGGGCACTTTGCCGAGCTTGCGACCGAAATCGACGGCTGTCTCGTAGACCTCTTCGTCGGTAAGAATGGTGCGGACGACCTCGACGAGCTTCATCAGTGGCACGGGGTTGAAGAAGTGCAGGCCGACGAAGCGCGCCTGCCGCTCGGGGCGTGTGGCCGTCATCATCTCCGTAATCGAGAGCGAGGAGGTGTTCGAGGCGAAGATGGTCTCGGGCTTGCAGATGGCGTCGAGCTGATTGTACGTGTCGCGCTTGGTCTCAAGGTTCTCGACGATGGCCTCGATGACGATGTCGCAGTCCGCGAGGTCTTCGAGCGCGGTCGTGCCGGTGATGTGCCCGCGGATTTCCGTCTGCTGCTCCGCGGTGATCGTGCCCTTCTCGGCGAACTTCGCGAGCGACTTCTCTACGCCTGCCAAGCCGCGCTCGCATAACTCGTCCGACACCTCGCGGACGACGACACTGCATCCGGCGGCGGCGGCGGTCTGCGCAATCCCCGACCCCATCAGACCGCAGCCGAGCACGCCGACTTTATTGATCTCCATCTCTTTGAGTTCTCCTGTTCCGAATTGATTTATTTTTGCAGCAACACTTACCCGGAAATAATTAACAGGGATGGACAGGATAGACAGGATTTGAGATTTCAAATTTCAGATTTCGGATTTGAAATCTCAAACCGGCAATTCTCAAACCTGAAATCTACAAGTTGCTTTTCATCCTGTTCATCCTGTCAATCCCTGTTTGAATTCACTTTTGTTTGAGCACGCGCGGGGCAGCTACTTCTTCTCGTCCGGCGGCGGCTCGGCGTCCTGTGACTTCGCAGGCTTCTGCATACGGAGGCCGAACGTCTCGCGGCCCTCGTCGTCCATCCACTGATCGAAGCGTCCGTTCCAGCCGTCATAATCCGTGCCGAGTTGTCGCGTGCGCTCTTCGCGCTCTTGCGGCTTGAGCGCCTTATCATTTGCGATGTCGCGTGCGCGCAGTGCCAGCGTCTTCAAGTCGTCGCGCAGAGCGTCGGCCTCCGGGCTGAGGCTCGGAGCCTTCTCCAGTCTCTCGGCGGCGGGCGCGAGGGCGTCTGATTCCGACTGCTCGAAGAACCTCAAGAGCGCATTGCGTCCGGCGTTGATCGCTTCGGTGAAAGGCCGTGTGGGCGGTTTGGCGTCGGCTGTCTTCGCTCTCTGCGAGAGGTTATCGAGTCGCGGCGGCGGCGCGTCGAAGTGGCGCGCGACCATCACGAAGCTGATGACGACGAGCGCGAGACAGGCCGCCTGCGCGCCGTGCCACGCGTGCGCGACCGAGGCGCGTGTGCCGGGCCGCTTGTAACCGACGACGAGCGCCAATCCCATCCCCGAGACGAGGCCGCCGAGGTGCGCCGCGTTGTCGATGAAGCCGCGCGCGACGTAGCCGATGAAGAGATTGATGAGCAGCGTCGGCAGCAGCCCCGTCCCGAACGCGCGCTTGAGTCCTTCGGGTAGCTCGTGCCGGTACTTGATGCCGAAGACGAAGAGGACGCCGATCAAACCGAAGAGCGCGCCCGACGCGCCCGCCGAAGGCGAGTCGAATGGCTTGAAGAGGAATTGACCCAACGCGCCGTGCGCCAGCGCCGGTCGCACCGCGAGATAGCTCGCCACGACTCCCGCCACGCCCGTCAAGACCCAGAAGACGACGAACTTCGCCGACCCGTAGAGCTTCTCGACGAAGGGCCCGAGCATGAATAGCCCGTACATGTTCGTCAAAAGGTGTATGGGGAGCTGGCCGAAGCCCTGTATCTGCACGTGCAGGAAGACGGGTGTGACGAAACGCCACCACTGCCCTTCATGGTCGATCAGATAGTTGAGCTTCGCGCCGTAGGCGAGCAACACGAGACCTGTCGCACCGCCCGAGAGCGTCATCAAGAGATAGAGGAAGACGTTTGCGATGAGGAAGACGAAGGTGAAGGTGGCCGGGCGCGAGATGACTGCGCGCAGGAAGCGCAGTGTCTCGGGGTCTTGGTGCTCGCGTCGGCGCGGCGAAGTCTCCGCCGTCGCCTGTGCGACCGGCGTCCCGCACATCATGCAGCGGCTCTCGCCCGCGCCCACGAGCGCGCCACAGTGGCGGCACACGCCCGTGCGCCGCGCTTGAGCGCTCGCCTCTATTGACTGACCTTCGGCCAAGACCTTAACCGCCCTGATTTCTGTCTGAGAAAATTTTTTATCCGCTGTCGCGATTCTATTTCGGCGCGGTGCAAACGGCAACTCCGCCGCCGAACAGAACCTGCTCGCGTTTCTGACTCGTTGTTCTTTCTGACAGAAATCCCGTCAACGCTTTCCGTCAGGATGATTGAAGACGCCCGCGCGCATGCCCTTTCCCCGCGGTTTGCGTGCGTGCGGCGCGGGCACAACGTTTGCCCTTATCTCCGCGGTTGTCCGAGATAATCGACACGACCGAGCCAGGGGTAACTACCAGAAACTAATCGACAGCAGGAGCCGACAATCTTGAATATTAGAACCACCACCCTGGCGACACTCGCCACCATTGCTCTCTTGATCCCACTCGTGAGCGCGCCCGGCGTTCCGGCGAAGACGACGCCGCAGGAGCGTGTCGCGTCGCGCCGCCCGCTGAAGAAGATGAGCGACGACCTGCTTGCGCGCGCGTCCTCCACGAAACAGGACAAAGGCGAGACGACGCGCGTCATCCTGAGCGTCGCCGAAGGGCAGACGAATGAGGCCGCAGCCTCTCTGCTCCGCGGCGCGGGCGCGCAGGTCAGCGCGCAGCTCGACTCGCTCGGCTTAGTCGTCGCCGACGTGCCCGTCGCAAAACTCTCCGAGCTGGCGGCGCACGACGAAGTCTCCTGGGTCTCTTCGGATCAGCCCGTGCGCTCGACCGCCACCACGACGCTCGACAACACGAGCCATCACGAGGTGGCGACGGGCGCGAGCAAGTCTCTGCCCATTGGCAACGACGCTCTGGCTACGGGCGGCGGCGGCAATAAGGTCGGCATCGCCATCCTCGACAGCGGCATCAGCCCGCCCGACGCGGCGGAGTTCGCCGGTTGGGAGTGGCGGTATTCGAGTGGCACGCTCGGCCTCGGCCTTCTCTCGCAGAAGTATCTGGCATCGTACCCGCGCGTGCTCAAGCACATTGACTTCACCGGCGAGAATCGCACCGACGACGCCTACGGCCACGGGACACACACCGCTGGAGTTGCCGCCGGGTCGGGACAGGCGAGCGAAGATTACGCCGCGCAGAACGCAGGCGCGCAGACCTACGGCGGCATCGCCACCAACGCGAATCTCATCGACGTGCGCGTGCTCGACTCCTATGGCGCGGGGCAGGTCTCGAACGTCATCAAGGCCATCGACTGGGTCATCACAAACAAGAAGACCTACAACGTCCGCGTGATTAACCTTTCGCTCGGCGCGCCGCCCACGCAGAGCTACAAGACAGACCCTCTGTGCCAGGCCGTTGCGCGCGCCGTGGACGCAGGTATCGTTGTCGTGGTTGCCGCCGGAAACTGGGGCAAGGACGCCTACGGCCGAACCATCTATGGCGGGATTCTCTCCCCCGCCAACTCTCCCCGCGTCATCACCGTCGGCGCGACCAACACGCAGCAGACCGCTGTGCGCTCCGACGACACGGTCGCCACTTACTCTTCGCGCGGGCCCACGCTCGTTGACGGACTCATGAAGCCAGACCTCGTCGCGCCCGGCAACAAGCTGGGTGCGGCGGAGACGGCGGCGACCTCTCCCACGGCCAGCAACACATACACTACGACGGGCGGAGGCGGACTGCTCGGCACTGTCCTGAGCGGCGACACGAGCACGAACAAGCCCGTCGCCACCTGCACCTATCGCGTGATGAGCGGAACTTCCTTCGCGGCTCCGACGGGCGCGGGCGCGGTCGCCTTGATGCTCGAAGCCAACCCGTCGCTCACGCCCTCAATGGTGAAGGCGCTGCTGATGCGAACGGCCGAGCGACTCCCCGTCTATGAACAGTTGACCGCCGACGGACAGATGTCATCTTTCGAGCGCGTCATCACCGAAGGCGCGGGCGAGCTGAACGTGAGCGCCGCGCTGACGGTCGCCCGTGCCATTCGCAAAGACGCGAACAAGGCCGCGCCGGGCGACAATCTCATTACGGCGAGGAACACGACCTACTCGACGCTCGGCCTGACCTCGCCCATCGCGGGCGAACAGATGCCGCTTAACAACGGCATCATCTGGGTCGAGGGCATCGCCTTTAACGAACGCCTGACGATGACACAAGGCTTCCGCCTGCCGAACGGCAAAACTCTCTCCGAAGGATGGGTGATGGCCGACGGCCGTGTGCTGCCGGACGGCACATACCTCTTCTCAACCGGCCACACGCTCGACGGCAACTACATCCTCGGCACCGGCATCCTCATGGGCGACGGCATCCTCATGGGCGACGGCATCCTGATGGGTGACGGCATCCTCATGGGTGACGGCATCCTCATGGGTGACGCCTTCACGTTCGGCTGCGGCATCCTGATGGGCGACGGCATCCTGATGGGCGACTCCCTGCGCCAGAGCGCCGCCTTCGCCAACGAGACGGCATGGGCCTCGAACATGATCGAGCCGAGTTCGATGAAGCTCAAAGAGGAGCAAGTGCTCCTGCAAGGCGAGTCGGCCATGCCCGCCTCCGTCAGCCGCATCACGTCATCAAGCCCGCTCTACCCGCGACGGTAGAAGGAAGGGATGTGGGCGGAGGGATGAATAAGAAATGATGAATGCTGAATAGAAGACAGCTTGCTCTTTATTCATCACTCATCACTCATCATTCATCATTTCTTATTTCATCCCTTGATAATGATGAAGGGCGCGCTCTCCAACAAGAGAGCGCGCCCTTTGTCTGCGTCTTAAGCTTTCCCTTTCCGGCCTATCTCGGTCGCGGCGGGGTTGCGCCTGCGGGGACGAGCCAGAGTTCGGTCGAGCCGGTCTCGTGCGTGCCGCCGTCCAGGGTGACGATGCGCGAGGCGTCGATGCCGCGGGTGGTGACGACGTAGTTGCGCGCGCGCTCCGCACGTTGCTGCCCTGTGCCGAAACGTTTGTTCCGGCCACCGTAGGCGATGATGTAGCCTTGCGCGCCGGGGCTGTTCTGAAGCTCGATGGCGAAGACATCAAGGCGCGCCTTCTCGTCGTCGCGCTGTATCTCGCCGATCTCGTCGAACTTCGTCGGGTTCGGCGGCGCGGGCACAGCGGCCTGGCACGTCGCTCGGCAGTCGAGGTTGTAACCCGCGACCTCGACGGTCGCCGTGATCGGCTGACCGGCAAGCCCCGCTGTATCGACCGTGATGGTCGCCGTGCCCTGCCCCGAGATGATCTGGCCCGCCGAGACGTTCCAGTGATAGATGGGAGTCACTCCGACCGTCCCGCCGCTGACCGACGCCGTGAAGGTGACGGGCGTTCCGGCCTGCTGCACGTCGGGACAGTAGATTGAGACGTTCGGGCAGACGGGGCGCGGCGGCGGACAGTTTCTCACCACGACCTTCGTCGAGGTAAACGCCGTGCAGAGAGGGTTATCGACGGGGCCGCTCTCGACCGTCACGGCGGCGTTGTAGACGCCGGGCTGCGCGTCGGACAAGTCCCACACTACGTCCGTCCCGTCGCCGTCGAGTCGCCCGCCCGAGACAGTCCACTTGTACCGTAGTGGCTTACCCTCGGGGCTAATGCCCGCCGCCTTCAGATGCACACGCGGGTTCGCCGTCGATTCGGCGTCGGGGCAGAGCGTGACGACCTGCGTGTCGGCGTCGAGCGTGATGGTCGGCGGCTGGTTGGGCGTGGGCGCGGGCGCGGCTTGCGACTTCTTCTGCGGCGACGCCTGCGAGGACGTGTAGACGAAGGCCGAGAGGGCCAGCATCAATACGCCGAGGACGACTGCGGGGCGCTTTCGTGAAAGCATTTCCGACTCCTTACTTTGCTTGGGTGACAGATACCGAGCGCTCAGGTTAAACCAAAACCGGCGCTCTCACAACGGTATTTTTACAATCTTTGAAAACACCCAATCCCGCACGGTTTCCACCACTCGCCTGCGAAAGTCGCGCCCGCGCCCGAAAAGCGCATCGTCGCCGTCGCGTATACCTTCGGCTATTACGCGCCGGGTCACACGTCAAAGGCGCGGCTTATCATCCGTCTTGAGAGCACGACGCCGCCGCCGCTCGGGCGTGTTATCATGACCGGCGTCGCCAGCAACCAATGATTCGATAAGAGCACTTCGCAAAACGGAAGAGGGGACTTTATGATTGACGGAAGTGAGAGCCGGAAGGCTGAGTATCCGATTGAAGAGTTGTTTCTCGACCGCTGGTCGCCGCGTGCGATGTCGGGCGAGACGATTGACGAGAAGGAGTTGTTGACACTCTTCGAGGCGGCGCGCTGGGCCCCTTCGTCTTACAACAACCAGCCGTGGCGCATGCTCTATGCGCGCCGCGACACGGAGCACTGGCCGCTCTTCCTCGGCCTGCTCGTTGAGGGGAACAGGGCGTGGGCGAAGGATGCCGCGGCGCTCGTGCTCTTCGTCTCGAAGGAGACGTTCGACTTCAACGGCCAGCCCTACCCGACGCACTCGTTCGACACAGGCGCGGCATGGGAGAACCTTGCGCTGCAAGCGACGCTCAAAGGCTTAGTCACCCACGGCATGCAGGGCTTCGACTACGAGCGTGCGCGCACCGAGCTGAACATCCCCGAAGGGTTTCGCGTCGAAGCGATGGCTGCCGTTGGCCGACCCGGCGACCCGGCGACACTGTCCGAGGAGATGAAGAAGCGCGAAGCCCCGAGCGACCGCAAGCCGCTCGCCGAAATAATCTGCGAAGGCGCATTTCGCTTCTGACACGCACGCGCGGGCGCGTACAGTCGATGAGACTCAGCCGGTGTTCCTCAACCCAGCAGAGATACCGTTGATCGTGGCGGCGAGCGCGTAGTCGAGTTCGTCTGACTCTTCGCCCGCGCGTTTGCGTCGCAGTAGTTCGATTTGAATAAGGCTCATCGGGTCAACGTAAGGATTGCGCAACGCTATCGAGCGCGCGAGCACGGGATTGCGCTCAAGCAGGCGCGTCTGCCCGCTCACACGCAAGACCACACGCCGCGTGCGCTCGAACTCCTCCGCGATCATCCCGAAAACCCGCTCGCGCACACTCGCGTCTTCGACCAGCCCCGCGTACCTGCGCGCTATCGAGAGGTCTGCCTTCGCCAACCCCGTCTCCACGTCGCCAACGAGGTTCATAAACAGAGGCAGCCCTCGCATCATCTCGCCCAATAACTTCGTGCCGCGCTCGTGCTCTCTCAAAAATCTTTCGAGCGCGTGCCCGACGCCGAACCAAGCGGGCAAAACGTGACGGCTCTGCATCCAGCCAAAGACCCACGGGATGGCGCGCAGGTCTGCGAGACCGCGGCGAGTTGAACGGCGCGCGGGGCGCGAGCCGATCTTTGCCAGATCGAATTCCAGCACCGGCGTCGCCCCTTCAAAGTAGGGCACGACCTCTTCGTTCTCCGCGACGTGGCGGCGATAGAACTCGAAGGCCGCGCGCGACATCCACTCAAGCGAAGTCTCCCACTCTTCGCCCCACACGACACCGCCGGGCCGCGCCAGCGCTTCGAGCGAGGCCGCGATCATCAGCTCCATGTTCCGCTCGGCCAGCACGGGGTCTGAATATTTCCAGTTGAGCACCTCGCCCTGCTCTGTGATCTTGAGCCAGCCTTCAAACGCTCCGGCGGGCTGCGCGACGATTGAGTGATGCGTCGGGCCGCCGCCGCGTCCCACCGTGCCGCCTCGCCCGTGGAAGAGTTGCAGGCGCACGCCGCACTCACGCGCCACCTCATGCAGCGCGCGATGCGCCTTGAAAATCTCCCAAGTGCTCGTCAGCATCCCGCCGTCTTTGTTCGAGTCCGAGTAGCCGAGCATCACCTCTGCGCGGCGGCCCCAAGAGTCGAGATACGGCGCATAATCTTTTGAAGTCCACAGAGCGCGGCACACTTCCGGACAGTTTCGCAGGTCTTCGATTGACTCGAAGAGCGGGACGGGCATCAGGCCGGGATCGCCACGCCCGTCGGCTTCGCCCGCGACGCGCACACCGCAAGACTCGGCCAGCCACAAGAGCCTCAACACGTCTCCCACGCCGCGCGCCCCGCTGATGACGTGGCTGCGTATCGACTCGGGTGGGAACTCGCGCTTCGACTCCGCGACCGCGCGCAACCCTTCGAGCGCGGCGGAAGTCTCCGGCGAAGGCGCGTCGGGAAGCTCGACTGCGCCACTGTCTTTAACTTCGACTGCGCCGCTGTCTTTAGCTTTTACTATGTGGCCGTCTTCGTTCGCGTCTTCATTTTCGACAGCGGCACTTTCATCAACGATCTTCGCGCCGCGCGCGAGTTCTTCAACGGCGCGTGCGTGGACGCGCGCATGCTGGCGCACGTCGAGCGTGTGGAGGTGGAAGCCGAAGGTCTCGACCTGCCGGACGAGCGGGTCTACGAGCAGGCGCGCAAGGCGCAGGCCGTGCCCTTCGGCGAGGCTCACGCGCAGCAGTCGCAGGTCTGCTGCGAAACTCTCGGCGTCCGCGTATGCGTCAACGCCGGAACAAGCGTCCGCATCCGCGCCAGCACCCGTGCTCGCGCCTGCACCCACTCTCTCTCCCGTCGTGCCCGCCGCGCGGCGCGAGGCGCGCAGCCGTCGCATGACGAAGGCGAGGAAGCGACGATAGACCTCCGCCGCGCTGCGCTGTGCCGAAGACTCGCCGTGCGGCGCGGGCGGGAGAGCGCGCTCGTACTCTTCGAGCGCTGAGGCGAGTGCGGCGGTGGTGGCCTGCACCTGCTTCGTCGAAGTGCTGAGTCGCTCATGCAGTTCGTCAACAGCATTGATGTAGAAGTCTAGAATCACTTCGCGCGCCATCCCGAGCGCATCGCGCGTGCAGTCCGGCGTAACGTACGGGTTGCCGTCGCGGTCGCCGCCGATCCACGAACCAAAGCGCACGACGCGCGGCAACTCGCCCGCTTCAAGCTCGCGCCCGTAGGTTTCGCTGAAGGCGTCGGCCATCTCCTCATATACTTCCGGCACAGTCCTGATGAGGCATGCGTGGTAATAGTCAAGCCCCATCTTGATCTCGTCGCGCACGGTCGGCTGGCGGCGGCGCACCTCGTCGGTCTGCCACAGCGCCGTAATCTCGGCTGCGATGCGTTCAGCCGACGCGCGCGTGCGGCGGTCTGAGAGAGGCAGCCCGTCGAGCCGCTCAAGCTCCGCCGCGATGCGCGCGCGCTTGAAGAGGACTGTGCGGCGAGCGACCTCGGTCGGGTGCGCTGTGAAGACCGGCACGACCTCGACGCGGCGCAGAAGTTCGAGCGCATCGTCGCAGCTTATCCCTGCGTCGCGCACGCGGCGGAGTGTCCCGCGGAACGTTCCCTCCTGCGGCTCCGCGCCGCACACCTCTGAAGCGCGACGGCGGCGCTTGCGATGATTCGTCTCGGCGAGGTTCGTCAGCTCGAAGTAGATCGCGAACGCCTTCGTTAACCGATGCGCCCCGGCGATTGACATGTGAGCGACGAACGACTCGGCGCGCGCCATCGCTGTTTCGCGCTCGCCCGCGTCCGACGCCTCGCGCTGCGCGGTCGTGAGGCGGCGCAACTCCTCGACCTCCTCGAAGAGCGCCTCGCCCGACTGCTCCCTGAGCACCGCGCCCAGCAGACGCCCGAGCGAGCGCACGTCGCGCCTGAGTGGCGACTCCTTCTCTTCACCCGCACGCGCCGTCAGCTCCACAAGTCGCTCGCGCTGATCTTCGACTTCCCAGAGCCGCTCGCTTTCTTCCATGCACGTTCCTTTGCTCGATGTGATTCAAACAGGGACGGGTAGGAATTTTAGATTTCCGATTTCCGATTTTTGATTTGATAGCCAAAGTCTTTAATCGCAAATCTGAAATCTAAAATTCTTTTCCGTCCCTGTTAATTTGACTTCCTGTTGTATGCCTGTTCGCATGGAAAAACAACGGCCCGCGTCGAGTGATTCGACGCGGGCCGTTGACTTGGACGCTCTTTCAGGTCAGGCGAGCGGTCTCGCAAACTTCAGCGGGGGAGCGGGGCGGACGGCGCGGGCGGCGCTGCGAGCGTGACCGTTGCCGAAGTGCCCGGAGTGGAATTCGTGACGGTGACAGTGCCGCCGGCATTCGTCGTCGCCGTCGTGGAGGCGGGCACGTCAGACTCGAAACGCAGATTGCCGTTGCATCCCTTGACTTCGATGAGCGTGCCGCCCGTGCCGAGGCGTGCGCGCACGTTCGAGTAGTTCTTGCGCTCCTGCATCGTGACGTTGGGCACGTTGAGCGAGAAGTTGCCGTTCTGCCCCTTCACCTCAATGTCGGCGTTGATGTTCTCTTTGAGGCGAATCTCGACGTTGCCGTTGATGCCCTTGATCTCCATGCCCTGCGCGCCGAGCTGCGAGACGCCAAACTTCACGTTGCCGTTGATGCCCTTGATCTCGGAGTGGCCGAACGACTGCGCCACCTCGACGCGGCCATTGATGCCCTCGACCTCGACCGAGCCGTCAACCTCGCCAACGGTCACGGAGCCGTTCACGCCCTTTGTCGAAAGCTCCACGCGGCGCGGCAGCGTCAGCGTCACTTCCTGCTTCACATGTCCGCCGCCGCCCCACAGCCAGCGCCAGAGGCTGTGACCGCCGCTGTTCTCGCCTCGGACGACAAGACCCGAAGCCGTGGCTTCGACCGTGATCTTGCTGTATTCGAGGGCGTCGGCGCTTGAGGCCGTACGCAGAATGTGAACTTCGGCGGTGTCCGTCTCGGCGGTGTTGATTTCGACGGGGCCGTTGATGCCTTCAACCTCGACGCGCGCGCCTGCTTCGAGCTTGAAGGTCTGCTGCGTCTCTTCCCGGCTGCTCACTTGCGGACTCCCCGTTCTGCTGACCCAGCGGCCCGCGAAGGCTGCGGCGGCGACGAGCAGGATAACGACGAAAATTCGACCTTTCATTTATCACCTTCCGGCGGTCTGGGCATCGGCCCCCGAGAAGTCTTCGGAGTCGTGGCCTGCCGCTGCTTTCGTTCGAGTATGTTTGTAGTGCCCGCTTGTCTCTTCCACGTAGGAGAACGACGCGGGCCTCTGTGAAGTTCTTAGTTTTCCTGCGACGTTATAGAGGACGGTTTCAAAATCTGGGAATCTGCCACAGAGACACAGAGACACAGAGATTAAGAATGACGAAATACAGAGAAATTACTTTTCTTCTTCTCTGTGTCTCTATGTCTCTGTGGCAGATTTTAACGGTGCGTTGTTGCCCGTCGTGGCGGAGAGCGAGACGGCGACCTCGGCGGCCACGCGCGCGTTGTTTTCGAGAAGCGCGAGGTTGGCGCGCAGGGTCGCGCCGCCCGAACGCCGGCTCATGTGCGCGAGCAGGAACGGCGTCAGCTCACGCCCCGCCACGCCGCGCGCGGCTGCCACCGACAGAGCCTCCGCAAGTGACTCCTCCAACACACACGCGTCCACCTCGAACCCTTCGGGCACGGGCACGGCGACGACGAGCGACGCTTCCAGCCCGAGCGCGTCGCGTGCGCGTGCGACCTCCGCGACCTCTGGGCCCGAGTCGGCGCGCCCGTCCACACTGAGTCCGCTACGGCGCGTATAGAAGGCTGGCATCTCGTCGCAGTCGTATCCGAGCACGCAGACGCCGTGCGTCTCAAGCCACTCGCGCGTCGCAGGCAGGTCGAGCACGGATTTCGCTCCCGAGCAGACGACCGTCATCGGCGTGCATGCAAGCTCAGGCAGGTCGGCGGAGATGTCCGGCAGCCCGCCACGGTGGACGCCGCCGATGCCGCCCGTGGCGAAGACTTTGAGTCCCGCGCGACTCGCGATCCAGAGCGTGCCTGCGACGGTCGTCGCGCCGTCCTGAGCGAGCGCGACAGCCGGGGCCAAATCGCGGCGACTGATCTTGCGCACGCCCTCGCCCTCGGCCAGTCGCGCGAGCTGCGACTCGTCAAGCCCGACGCACAAACGTCCGCCGAGCACGGCCACGGTCGCGGGCACCGCTCCGCTCTCGCGTACGATCTGCTCAAGCCTGTGCGCTGTCTCAAGGTTCTGCGGGCGCGGCAGCCCGTGCGAGATGACCGTCGATTCGAGCGCCACGACCGCACGCCCCTCGCGCGTCGCGGCCTCGACCTCTTTGCCGATTACCAGAAGGCTTCGATCAAGCATGAGAGGCTAGAGACTAGAGGCTAGTGGCTGTCGAAGTCAATTATCAGTTACGGTCTCTAGGTTGTGTTGACATAACTATCTGAGCCACACGACTGTGCTGGCGAGATAGATGAAACTCAGGTAGTTCTTTGCCAACTTATCGAAACGTGAAAACACGCGCCGAAACTGTTTGAGCTTGCCGA
>JAVRON010000014.1:0-4685 GCA_032162705.1 Acidobacteriota bacterium | reverse complement strand
GTTAAAGAAGACGACTCGCCGCGCGTTTCTGTTTTCCGGCTTGTCTTACGCTTTGATGAGAGACAGGAAACTCTCACCAGCGCCGAGCTTGAGGCCGAAGTTGTCGGCGATGGTCTGGCCGATGTCGGCGAGCGAGTGGCGGTCGCCTAAAGATATGCCCGCGCGTGCGCTCTGGCCGTAGACGAGCAGAGGGGCGTACTCGCGCGTGTGGTCTGTGCCGCGGAAGGTCGGGTCGTTGCCGTGGTCGGCGGTGATGATGAGGAGATCGCGCTCGCGCATGGCGTCTTCGATCTCCGGCAGGCGCGCGTCGAAGTGTTCGAGGGCACGCGCGTAGCCTTCCACGTCGCGGCGGTGGCCGTAGAGCATGTCGAAGTCAACGAGATTCGAGAAGATCAGCCCGCGTGTCATCTCGTCGCTGAGGGCCTCGATTGTCTGGTCGATGGATTGGTCGTTGTTCTTCCCCGGAAGCTCCTTTGTGACGCCCGCGGCGTCGTAGATGGAAGAGATTTTCCCGACGGCGACCACATCAAGCCCCGCGTCAGACAGAACGGACAGAAGCATGTCGTGTGGTGGCGGCACGGCATAGTCGTGTCGATTCTCGGTGCGCTTGAACGCGCCCGGCTCGCCGAGGAAGGGGCGCGCGATGACGCGTCCCACTTCATGCTCGCCCCGCAGGATGTTGCGCGCCGTCTCGCAGATTTCGTAGAGGCGCGGCACGTCGATGACCTCTTCGTGCGCGGCGATCTGGAAGACCGAATCCGCGGAGGTGTAGATGATGGGCCGGCCCGTGCGTACGTGCTCCTCGCCCAACTCCTTGATGATCTCAGTCCCCGACGCGGCGTAGTTGCCGAGGATGCCGGGCACGCCCGTTTCCGCGACGAAGCGTTCGACGATCTCGGGGGGGAAGCCTTCGGGGTAAGTCGGGAAGGCTTGTTCGAGGATGATGCCCGCCATCTCCCAGTGCCCCGTCGTCGTGTCCTTGCCGTTCGAGCGCAGCGCGCAGCGACCGAAGGAGGCACGTGGCTGCTCGACCGGCGACACGCCTTCGAGGTGCCGGACATTACCCAAGCCCCAGCGCCGAAGGTTCGGCAACTTCACCTCGCGCGACTCGCAGATGTGCCCGAGCGTGTCTGCGCCCGCGTCGCCCCACGCGGCGGCGTCCGGCATCTCGCCCATGCCGAGGCTGTCGAGCACAATCAGTGTGATGCGTTCAAACGCACGTCCGTCATTCGTCATCTGTCAAAAGTCCTCTTGAGTTTAATGAGCATTCATGATTTGCCACCGCAGACACGGAGACACAGAGGGTTTAAGAATCTGAAATCTGAAATCTGAAATCTGAAATCTGAAATTTAATCTCTGTGTCTCCGTGTCTCTGTGGCTAACCCGTCCTTGAAACGCCTGCTTCCGTATCATCCGGAGCTGCGTCCACGAGTTAACTCTTGGGGGCCTGATAGCCTTCGCGCGCGCGCACCTGTGCGTCCTTTAGGCCGCGCACCTGGACGCGGATGGTGCGGAACGTGCCGTCACGCGCGGTGTTCGTCGAGTAGTAACCGAGACTGTACTGCGTGCCGATGTCTTCGGCGACCTGTCGGAAGGCGCGTTGCGCGTCGCGCAGGTCTGCGACGGGGAAGGTCTTGCCGCCGGACTCACGCGCCAGACGGTTCATCTCGGCGCGCGCCAACTGGTAGAGCGTGCGGCTGGCGTGCATGCGCTCGAACTGACCCATCCGGCAGAAGTTCGAGAAGTCCTCGGCGTCCGCGCCCGGCGCAATGACGCGTCGGTATCGCTGAAGCTGCACGCGCGAAAGACGAAGCGCACCGTCGCCCTCGCAGTCCTGCATCAGACGATCTTCGACGTAGTCTTCGGTGTTGACCTCGACGAAGTACGAGACGAGGCCCGCGCGCTTCAGCATCTCGCGCGCCTCGTCGAAGTCCGACTCGCTCGTCGAATCGACCCCGTCGGTCAGAGCGACGAGCGCGCGCCGACCACGCATCTCCTCGCGCGGCTTGTCGCGAAAAACCTCCTTCGCGACCTTCTCAAGACTGTCGTAGAAGGGCGTGCCGTTCGACGCGCCGACGCCCTCGACCGCTTCTTGCAGCAGCTCGCGGTCGTCCGTCAGCGGAACCTTGACCTCGACGGTGGCGAGTTGGTCGCTCCCCTCCTTCTTCGTGTTGAAGGAGAGGATAGCGACGCGGTCGCCGGGGCGGAGCGCCTCGACAAAGGCGAGCGCGGCGCGGCGTATGAGTCCGACATCTTCACGCGTCGAGCCGGAGGTGTCCAAGAGCAGCGCCACCTCGAAGGGCGCTTCGGTCGTCGAGAAGTTGGAAATCTTCTGCGACCGTCCATCCTCGAAAATCTGGAAGTCCTCGGCGCGCAGACCCGTCAGAGGCCGCCCCGTGCGGTCGGTGACGATTGCGGGAACCGAGACGAGCTGCGTCTCGATGCGAACCACATCGTCCTCGCCGACCTCCTCGCCGCCGCTCTTCTGTGTGGAAGGGCGCACGGCGGCGGGCGTCGGCGTCTTCGTCGCGGGCGTCGGCGTCGCCGCGGCGGGTGTCGGCGAGACGCGGCGCGGGCGCTGACGTGCGTCCTGCTCCTGTGCGCGACCACCCGGCGCGGAGGCGGCGAGCAGAAGCAAGAAGAGCAGAGAGATGGTCGCTCCGAGCGCGAATGGTTTTGTGCTTGCCGGAAACTTCAGCACGGTCTTAAACTCTCACGAGGAAAACTTTCAACGTAAATATAGCCGCAAACGCCTGCGGACGGAAAGGGACTTGCGATGCCCGTCATCGGTAGACTCGACGAACAGGTCAACGACGTAATCATCTCGCCAATCTCGCATCGGCGCGACGAAGAACTGCTCGTGAACCCTGACGAAGAGACGAACACGCGACGCCGTTCGCGCGAACGCGCCCCGACTCAAACGCCGCCCGCGGGTGAGAGTTCCGCCAAGGCGGACGAGTTGCCCGTCTGGCTCTTGTAAAGGGATGAGGACGGCAGTTGTGCAGGATGAATAAGAGTTTGATTCATTTGATCACTGCACTTGAACAAACGCGTCGCAACGGCCAGAGAGGGTTCCCGTGTGCAGACCGTTCTAGCTTGACAGTTCGGCTCGCTTCTCTTAAATTGTGACTTCGGTAAAGACGGTTCTTTGCAGGCACGTATGTCAACGGTAGACGGCCACCCTTACAAGGTGGAGGTTGGGGGTTCGAATCCCTCCGTGCCTACCAATACGCGCCGGTTTGAAAATCAAAAGTTTCTCGCGGAGTCGTAGTTCAGTTGGTTAGAACGCCGGCCTGTCACGTCGGAGGTCGCGGGTTCGAGTCCCGTCGGCTCCGCCACTAAATCCTGGTACAGCAGGAGTTTGAGAGCGTCCTTTCGGGGACGCTTTCTTACTTTTAGTCACTGTAGCTGAAAATGTAGCTATTTCTGCTGAAATCCTACCGCCAATTCTCTCCACAGACTGGTTAGTGAACGAAGCATCCAAGTGCTTGTACCGCTCCATTGCCTGTGAGGTGTGACCAGTCATCTTCCTGATAATCGCATCGGGAACACCGTCCATGAAAAGCAGTGTGGTAGCAAAATGTCTAAGGTCGTGAATCCGTAAATCTGTTACCCCTGCGAGGTCACAAATCCTTCTGAATCGCTTCCCTAAATCCCACGCATAGGGTTTAGAAAACTTCGTCACATCCTTAAAACGGACGTTAGGCTTCGCCGGAAAGAGATATTCCGATGTTCCATAGCTGGGCATCTCTTTGAGGGCTATAACGGCGAATTTAGGCAGCGGGAGACGCTTCGGACGACGGTTCTTAGTCTTGGCTGTGTAGATGAATGGGAAGTCGTCATTGACTGTTACATCCTCCCACTTCCTTGGCAGAATTTCGCCTTTCCGCATTCCCGTACACGCGGCGACCGCGATGAACCCTCTTAGCTCGAAGTCCTTTTCAATCACGCACTGGTTAAAAAGTGAGACGAGTTCCTGGACAGTAACGAACCTGTCTCTCGGATCACGTTCCTCTATCTGGTGAACCGGGGCGCAAGGGTTGTCGTCATACTTCTTCCACCGGACAGCAAAGTTGAAAGTTGAATTGAATATCGAACGGTAATGGTTGGCTGACGAAGGTGATAGCTTTTCTTTCTCTAGAAGCTCATACAGGAAATCTTGGATAAGCTCCGGCGAGATGTGACGTGCCTTCATCTGCTTAAACCTATCGAGGCGGAACAACAGATATTCAAACTTGCTCGGTCTGTGCTTACCATGCCTCTCCCACCAAAAGTCCAATAGCTCTCCGAAGGTCGTTTGCTCATACTGGCGGATAGGGATCAGTCTGCGCTCGGCTACTTGCGCCATGCGAAGCTTACGGAAGTCCTTCGCAAGTTCGGGGTTTGTCGTATGAGCAGACTCCCGTACTTGGTTTCCATACTCATCTTGGTATGAAATCCAGAGTTGGGGACTACCCTTTATTCTTATATAAACGCCTCTTGGGAGTTTCATATTGCTCCTAAATGAAAGTGCCAAGTATAGCACATTGTGCCGTAAACGAGACACGTTCTTTATTAATAACTGATGTTACGCAGAGCAGAAGCTCTTGATAAACTTGACACATGAGCAAGTCAATGCTGGACATCTACACTGATTACCTCATTTGTTCATTCGGACAAGCCTCCGCGACCGGACTGGCTCGCTT
>JAVRON010000013.1:0-22830 GCA_032162705.1 Acidobacteriota bacterium | reverse complement strand
CGGAAGAGATTCGAGGCATGAGAGCCGTCATGCCTCGAATCTCTTCCGCCCCTCCGGGGCTTTTGTTTTTCTTCCGGCTCGTTACCCACGGCTCACGCCGTGGGCTACATTCTTCCGCCCCTGAAAGGGGCTTCACCGACCGATGCCTTCTTAGAAATCGTCTTCGGCGTCGTCCACTTGTTGGAGGGCATGGACGACGATGCGCGCCTCTTCGGACTCGTACTCGTCGGCCTGCGATTCGAGCGCGGTGCGTGCGGTCTCGGCGTCGATGGGGTCGCCCAAGAGCGCGACGAGCATGGCGGTCGGCAGTTGCAGCAGCGCCTCCTGCGCGACGGCGCGGACGGCAGGGTTCAGGTGGCGTGCCGTTTCGCACAGCTCGCTCGGGGCGAGCCGGGCCGTCATCACGTCGGCGACCGCGTCAACGCGCTCGTAGTCTTTGACGAGCAGCGCACGCTCAAGGAGCTGCGCGAAGACTTCGGACGAGCGTGCCTCGCGGTTGAGGACGGCAGCGCACGTCTCGGCCATGCGCTGAAGGTCGCGCGACTGCTCTGCGCTCAGACGGTCGCCGCCCACTTCCGACGCACGCTCGTCGAGCGCGGCCAGCAGGCGACTCAGCTCCCACTCGGAGCGCGCGTCGTAGGGTGTCTCGCGGCGTGAGGCCATCGTGGTGGCGGCGGGGGCCGCCGTACTCGTCGGCGTCGCCGTTAAGAGGGCGCGCTCGACCAGACTGCGCGTCGCGGGTCTCAGACCCTGCCACACGCTCGCCACGCGCGCTCCGAAATCCTCAATCGTCATCATTCAAAACTCTTCCCGCGGCCACAGAACGAGGGGCCGACCGGCGGATACTATAACAAAAGCATTGACGAGTGACGAGTGACGAATGATAGGAAAGTCTGGAGTCTGGAGTCTGGAGTCAAGAATGATGAGAGCTATGCTGTCTTGACTCCAGACTTCAGACTTCAGACTCTCTTAAAGATTGTGGTCGATGATCTCGGTGATGGCGGAGAAGGCGATTTTGACGAGTTCGCCGTCGGGGCGCTCGATCTTGACGCTCGGGCGTGTGAGCGCCTGCGTCTGCTTGAGGCTGCGGACGACGCCGCGCACGCGCGCGCCCGACTCGGTCACGATCTCGACGTTGTCCTTGCCGTAGAGTGGCTGGAGCGCCGCCAGAGCTTTGGTTACTTCCACTTCTGTTCTCCTTCGTGTGAGCCGTGAGCCGTGAGCAATTTAAGAGAACTCCACGTCGCACGTCCATCATTCAAACACTGCTCAACGCTTGCTGCCGCTGCCCGGCTGTTTACCGCTTACCGCTGGCTTCCCTTAGAGCATGAGCCGTGCCGCAGGCCCGAAACGCTTGCGCGTCGGGGTCGCCCCGAGCCAAAATGTCATGTCGCCGTGGAACTTTCAGACGAGCCACAAGTCTAAGTCCCACGCGCGCGGGATGCAACCGCGGCGCTCCAGAAGGCGTATATTCCTAACACACGACGCCGGATGACAGTACGCGTGAACAGACCGAGACGCGTGAGCAGACCGAGCGCCAAGCTTCAAGAAAAATTATGCAAGACAAAACAAGAGAGGCCGGGATGCGAGCTGAAAACACGGACACGGTCAACTGCCCGAGCTGTAGCGCGACGCTCGTCGCGGGGCTTCGATTCTGCCGCATGTGCGGATATCGTCTGGGCGAGGGAGTCGAGGAGTATGTCCAGACGCAGCGCTTCGACCCCGCGTCCCCGCCCATCACCGCAGCGCCACCGCCGTCGGCCACAGACCCCTTCAACGCGCGCACGACCTGGGGTGGTGCTGCGCCCATGCAGCCCTTTCAGCCGCTCGGGACTACGACGCTCAAACAGCCTGACTCGTCTACAGCGCCGTTCTCATGGGCGAAAGTGTGCAAGCAGCCGACGCGCGGGCGCTGGTGGCTCTGGATGATTATGGCGCTGGTGCTCATGTTCAGCGCGGGCATCCTCCCACTCACGATAAAGCTCAAGAACCGCGGCGGGTCGGGGGGCGACTCATCGAACGTTACCACCTCGCTCCTTGCAGAGGCCGACGGGTACGCTACGGCTGACGGCGGCGGTGCCATGATAGAAGGGCTGGCCGGCCCCGACACTTCGTTAGAGGCCGCGGGACTCGTCGGCGGCGACATCATCACGAACTTTGACGGCAATCGCGTCCGCGACGGTGACACGATGAAGAAGCTCATCGCCGCCACCAAGCCGGGCCAAACCATCCCTATAGACTTCATCCGCGACGAGCAGCCGAAGAAGACAGTGCTGACGGCCACGGGCATCGAAGGCTTCCACGGCATGGACTTGCTCAGGCAGCGACCGGGCGGCAGGGGCGTCCTCGACATAGACTTCGACGATGGCGACCGCGTGCGCGTGCCGGACTTGAACATCTACGGCGTGGAGTTGGACGGCGTCGAGCGCAACGGCCCCGCCGACATCGCGGGCTTGAAGAAGGGCGACATCATCGTCGAGTTCGACGGCAAGCCGATTCGGACGGCTGGCGACCTGCGCTATCGCGCCGGAGCGGCCACGCCGCTCAGCATCGTCAACATCGTCGTCGTGCGCGACGGGCAGCAAGTCACGATCCCCGTGAAGATGGGGAGACAGAGGTAAGCGTCGCCCGGTCGTCCTTCATGTAAGCGTTCGCGCGCCACCCTTTTGTCGCCCCGTCACTCTTCGATGTCGCCCCGTCACTCTTCAAACGCCTCGTCTTGCGGAGCGGCTTCCGCCTCATCGAGAGGGTCGGCGTACTCGCGCAGGCGCGCTTCCATCTCGCGCCGCACGTCCTCGCGCTCCTCCTCGGCCTCGTCCGGCTCGAACAGCTCGAACAGCGCGTAGGGCGGCTCGCCGACGAGGCGCAGCTCCCATGCGTCGCGCCCTGCTTGCGAGGGGCGTGTGAACCACATCGCGTCCATGGTTGACTCGCTCAACGCCGCGCCCTCAAAACTCCCTGCGGCGTCTTCGGCGTCCGTCGCGTGGGAGGAAGACGCCGACTCTTCGAGGGCGTGTGTGGCCGACTCTTCAAGATGGACGCCCGCGTCGCGCATCTCCGCAATCGTCTCGGCCCGCGCAAGCACCCGTGCGAGACGCCAGCCGTGCTTGCGGTACATCGCGAGGATGTCCTGAATTTTTTTGAGTTGACTCATCTTGCATTCGTCTCGTTCGCGGGCCCGAATTATTCTACGCGATGAGAATATGTGAGCGAGGCTTGTCCATGCCAGCCCGCCTTCGTTTACAATCAAGCTGCGTGTTACCACATCACGCGGGCGGGGACAAGTCCTGGTCTGACGGCCTTCAAACGGGCGTCGGCTTTTGAAGACCGGGCGCCGGCTTTTCCGAACCGCGTCGAGAGGAGAATTTTCAGGCTTGTCCGTCGAAGAGGATGAGAAGAGAGAGGCGGAGCGTCGTACGTCTTCCCGGACGATGCGCCGTTCGCCCTTCCACGTCGCGCTCGGACGCGCGCTCGCGCGCCGCGGCTTGAGTTTCGAGAGCTTCTGCCCCGCGGGCGACACTCTGACGCGCCGCGTGCTCGAAGAGTACGGTGCGATGTTCATCGCCGAGGGCGTCAGGCTTCCGTCGGCCTGCGTTCTGGAGAGCGAAGAGGCGGTCGAGCGATTTCAACGCGACGCGGGCTGGCGCGGCGAAGTCCTCGACGGCGCTGTCGTCGAGCTTCAACCGGCGGCGATGGCTGCGCTCGTCAGAGCGCGTGCAGAAGCGAAGGCCGTGGGGCTTTCCGTTACGCCGCGCGGCGGGAGCGAGGCCGGGCGGCGCAGCTTCGCAGACTCTCTGCGACTCTGGCGCTCACGTTGCGATCCTGCGCTCGAACACTGGTGCGGCGAAGGGCGACTCGACGGCGAAGAGGCCGAGCGGTTGCGCGGCCTTCCACTTCGCGAGCAGGCGTCGGCGGTCTTGGAACTCGAACGCGGCGGCATCTTCTTCAGCAAAGACTTCAAGAAGAGCATCCTTCAATCGGTCGCCGCGCCCGGAGCCTCGCAACACCTCGCCATGCTCGCCTTCGACGTGGCGGAATTTCAGGACGCACGCGTCGGGGCCTTGCTTGCGCGACACGGCTGGTTCCAGACCGTTCTGAGCGACCTGCCGCACTTCACCTACCTCGGCCTCGACGAACGAGAGCTTCCACGCCGCGGCCTGCGCCGAGTCGAAGAGGGCGGCCAGGCGTTCTGGATACCTGACATGAGTGATGAGTGATAAGTGATGAGTGATAAGTGATGAGTGATAAGAAAATCCATTTGCCTTTTCTTATCACTCATCACTTATCACTCATCACTCCTCCTTGCTTTTTCCCTTCGTTTATGAGAAAGACTTGTCGCCACTCGTCGAGCTTTTGAGTCCGCTCTTCGTTAAGGAAAGACTCCCGGCTTGGCCCGAATAATTTTCACCCCGAAAAGATGAGTCCCGACCGGGCGGCCCGAAAAGCACGCGCCGCCGTCAGAAGGTCAGGGCGTAAAGGAGAGAAAGATGATCGCATGTCCTTCCTGCGGATCCGAGAACGTCGAAGGCACGCGCTTCTGCGTGAAGTGCGGCACGACGCTCCCGGCGTCTCCCGCCCCCGAATCGTGGCGTCAGAGCGGCGACCTGGGGCAGCAGACCCAGCAACCCAACTATCAGTCGGGCGGCTACACGCCGCCGCAGACGCCCCCTTCTTCTTACCCGACCTACAACCCGCCGCAGGCCATGTACCAGCAGCCGGGCGCAACGGGTCAACAGCAGCCGATGCACCCGGCCATCCCTGCGGTCGTCAGCCTGATTCTGCCCGGCATCGGGTTGCTCTTCGTACCGAACAAGGCGGGGCTTGGCCTCGGCATCTTCGCCGGATGGGTGCTTCTGTGGGGCATAACTTTCATCCTGACCTTTCTCGTCATCGGCGTCTGTATGATTCCGATTATGATGTTAATCAACGTCGCCGCTGCGATTCATAGCTGGGACGAGGCGGCGAAGGCTTCGGGCGGGCAGTTCCAGCCGCTACTGTTCAAGTAAGAGCGCGCCCGCGCCGCTAAGGTTCTGTTTTAATGTCGCTCGTCTATCGCGCGTTGATGTTTCTCGGGAGCTGGTGGTGTCACCAGCTCCCGGAGCGCTCGCCGCATCTCTTCGGCGTGCAGATGCCTCTGTGCTGGCGCTGCACGGGAATCTTCTTCGGCGCGCTCGCGCTCTTCTGCTGGCTGCTCCGGAAGAAGAGGTTCCCGCCACTCCTGCCCTGCGTTCTGCTCGCGCTCCTGCTCCCTTTAGACGTGCTCCACGCGGTCGTCACACACGGCGATGGCGACAACGCGCGCCGACTCATCACGGGGCTTCTGTGGGGCTTCTGCGGCACGGCGGCGACGCTTCTGCTGCTCAGGCTCCTTGCGCTGTGGCTCTCGCAAGTAGGTGCTGCGACTCGGCTCGGTCTACGGCTGAGAGCGGCGAAAAATTCTTGCGCCTCACGGTAAAAGTGCTACACTCTCGATGCGTCCGGTCTCGTCGGTGAGTCGGGCGCGTAATCGTCTCTCCCCAAAGCAGCAAAGTCTTCCCGTTTAAGTTTCACTCCTGGCGCTCGGTCACGCCCCTTCTTCTCTCTGTTGCCCCGTCTGAGAAGTAAGAAAAGTGCGCGCAGTCCGTAGCGACCCTTCTTTCCCGAACGAGAGGGTCAAGAGATGGACATCCCCCAGATTATCGCCGGGCGGTTTCGCGTCGAATGCGAAATCGGCAGGGGCGGCATGGGCACGGTCTACCGCGCCTCGCACCTCGGCCTCGAACGCCCCGTCGCCATTAAAATCCTAAAGCAGGAGTTCGCGGCCCACCCCGAAATCGCCGAACGCTTCATGCGCGAGGCGCGGACGATGGCACGCCTCAAACACCCGCGCGGCGCAATGATCTTCGACGCCGGCCACCTCGCCGACGGACGACCCTTCATCGTCATGGAGTACGTCGAAGGCTCGACGCTTGCAGAGACCTTAGCGCGCGAGGGCACGTTCGCGCCGGAGAGGGCCGTGCGCGTCGCCTCGGAGATTTGCGATGTGCTCTCGGAAGCACACGCGCTCGGCATTGTCCACCGCGACCTCAAGCCCTCGAACATCATCCTTAACGAGCGCGGCGTCTGCGTGCTCGACTTCGGCATCGCCAAGGTCTTGCAGGACTCGACCGAGATGACGCGCACGCACGCGACCACGGAGTCGGGCCTCGTCATCGGCACGCCGCGCTACATGTCGCCCGAGCAGTGCCTCGGACATCGCGTCGGGCCCGCGACAGACCTCTACAGCGTCGGCGTCCTGCTCTACGAGATGCTCGCCGGACGCACGCCCTTCGTCGATCAACACTCGTCGGTCGTGCTCGTCAAGCAGGCCACGGCGCAGCCCACGCCGCTTCAGGCGCTCCGCCCCGACGTGCCGCGCTCGCTCGCCCTCGCCGTCCACACGCTGCTCGCAAAGAACCCTGCGCACCGCCCCGCGAGCGCCGCCGAAGCGTCCCGGATGGTCGAGCGCGCCGTTGCGCCCGAGCGCCGCGAAAACGCCATGTGCGAGAGCGAGCCGTTCGCCAACACCATCAGCGCGCTCAACTCGGGGCGCTACACTTTCACGCGGGTCGCGACGCTCTTCGCCTTGCTCGCGATGGCCTTCACGGTTCTGGTCGCGTGGTCTGCGCGCGCGGGTCAGTCGGGCGCGCTCGAAGACGCCGCACGCGATCCCGCAGCAACCGCCTCGGCGCTCCTGCCGCGAAAGCAGCGCGCCGCACGACGCGCGGAAGCGCCCGTGCTCACACGTGACGGCGCATTGCACATCGCCTCTTCGCTCACGCACGGTCGCGTCACGGACGTGCGCGTCGTCGGCACGGGCGCGGGGCAGTTGGTCGCGGCTGTAGCTTTTGACCCCGCAGACTCTACGACCGGCCTCTTCGTCATCGAGCGCGGCGGCGCGCGCGGTGCTTACTCCGTGACGACGCGCGTGCCTTTAGATGTCGAGGGCTTTCGCGGCGCGGACTGGACGGAGGAGATTGTTGATCTAGACGGCGATGGTTACGACGAAGTCCTCTGCGCGGGCGCTGACCCGAGCGACGGCGCGGCAGGGAGCCGTCGCTACGTCGTCTACACGCCGCGCCAGCACGAGACCTATAGCCTCCACCTCGCGCCCGACTCGACCGGCGCGCACGCGCTGCGTGCCACCTGGTCGCCCAACACACAGGGCCGCGACGCGCAACTCTTCCGCTACGCACTGCGCCAGCGCGCTCTCGTCAACTGAATAGCTAGAGACTAGAGATTAGAGACTAGGGGTTAGAGACTAGAGGCTAGTGAAGGCAACATGCTTTCACTAGCCTCTAGTCTCTAATCTCTAGTCTCTAGCTTAGTGTCGAAAGATGCTGATGATGTCGGGGCCGAACTCTTTGAAGAGAATGTTGCCAAGCGCGTTGGTGGCGAGCGAGAACGCGAAGCGTCGGAGCGTGGCGTTAGTGCCGATGCGGTCGTGGCCGGGCGTGTTGTGCTCCCAGACGTTGGCGAGCGCGCTGGCCGTCATCGCCCCGGCGAAGCGCGAGTAGTTCGGCTCAAGCTTCCCTTCGTCGTCGCGCGTGACGAAGACGCGGCTTGCGGCGTGGAGCGTGCGCCGCCCGAAGCTCTTGCTCGCCGAAGGATCGTAGCGCGGGTCCTGACGGAAGAGCGCCGGATAGAAGCCGGAGGCGAAGAGCGTGGTCGTCGTGCGAAAGGCGAAGATGCGTGCGGCGCGCGAGCCCCAGTCGGCCACTTCGTCGGCGTTGTCCTTGTGCGGCAGCCTGTCTTCGCGCAGTTGCGTGATGGCGGCGCTAAAGGCGCTGGTCAGGTAGGGCGTCGGACTGAGGAAGGCCGCGCGGAACGAGTAGCCGACCTTCTGCCCTGCGGTCAGGGGCGCGGGCAGTTTGTTGATCTGTTGGCCGTTCGTGCCGGACTGTGTGCCTTGCTGCGTCTTCTGCTCGTCGGCTTTCTTTGAGTCGTCAGGCTTATGTTGCGCGCTTGTCTGTTCAGCGGCGTCGGGGGTCGCGTCCGGCGTCTGCCGTGTAACGGTCGCGTCTTGCGCGCGTGCCGTCGTGGCAATAGACAGAGAAAGCATCAGCGTGAGCAGCGCCGACGGCAGACGGGGACGCACCTTGAACATCTTTCTTCCCTCCGGGTTCGTCTTCTCGTGTGGGTTTGTCTTCCGAAACGTCATTGTAGCCGAGAAGCGCGCTTCCGGCACGTTGTTTAAAACGGGGAAGGGGAATAAAATTTCGGCGCGTAAAAAAGGTTCGGTGCATGCCCACGCCCCGCGCTGCAAGACGGCGGCCACGCGCTCGAACACGAGTCGCCGCCTTAACCATTCGTCCTTGCCCGAACCATTCGTCTTGCCCGACGCGGTCTCTTCTCTAACGGAGTTAATGGCAGTGTACTTCAAACAGTTCTATCTGAGTTGTCTGGCGCACGCCTCATACCTCGTCGGCTCGGACGGCGAGGCCGCGGTCGTAGACCCGCAGCGCGACGTGGATCAGTACGTCGAAGAGGCCGCAACCGAAGGGTTCAAGATCAAGTACGTCGTCGAGACGCATCTGCACGCCGACTTCGTGAGCGGACATCGCGAGCTTGCCGCGCGCACGGGGGCCCAGATCGTCTTCGGCGAGCGTGCGGGCGCGCGCTTCCCGCATCGCGCGGTCAAGGACGGCGACGAACTGAGTGTGGGCCGCGTCCGTTTGCGCGTCCTTGAAACTCCGGGGCACACGCCGGAGAGCATCTCGGTCGTCGTCATCGACACGGAAGTCTCCGACGAGCCGCAGAAGGTTCTGACGGGCGACACGCTTTTTATCGGCGACGTTGGAAGACCTGACCTCGCGGGCGGGCGGGGCTACACGCCCGACCAGATGGCCTCGATGATGTACGAGAGCCTGCACGGCAAACTTCTCAAGCTCGACGACGCGGTCGAAGTCTGGCCCGCGCACGGGGCCGGGAGCATGTGCGGTCGCAACATCTCGAAGGAGACATCCTCGACCATCGGCCAGCAGCGACGCTTCAATCACGCGCTCGCACCGATGGCGCGTGACGAGTTCGTCCGAATGTTGACGACCGACCTGCCCGAAGCGCCCGCATACTTTCCGAAGGACGCAGAGATCAACCGCGTGGGTGCGCCGCCGCTCACAGACATACGCCGACCCGCGGCGCTCATCGCGCAGCAGGTTGCGGCCTACGCCAACCTCGGTTACGTCGTCTTGGACGTGCGACCGGCTAAGGAGTTCGGCGCGGGGCACGTCCCCGGCGCGCTCAACGTCGGTCTGGGTGGGCAGTTCGCCAGTTGGGCCGGGGCGCTCGTACCCTTGGGCGCACCCATCATCATCGTCGCCGAAGAGGAGGAGCAGGTTGACGAGGCGGTCACGCGTCTGGCGCGCGTCGGCCACGATTCGGTGCGCGGCTATTTGCGCGGCGGCATGCAGGCGTGGCGCGAAGCGGGCTTCGGCGTGGATGAGGTGGAGCAAATCTCCGTCGCGGAGTTGCGCCGCATGATTGAAGAGCAGCCCGACCTGCAAGTGCTCGACGTACGACGCCCCGTCGAGTTCGCCGCGGGGCACGCGCCGCGCGCCGCGAGCACGCCGCTCGGTCTGCGCCTGCGCGAAGAGGCGACGCATCTCGACCCGGCGCGCTCGCTCGCAATCATCTGCGCGGGCGGGTATCGTTCGAGCGCCGCGACGAGCCTGCTCAAGCCGCTCGGCTTCCGACGCCTCTACAACGTCGAGGGCGGCACGGGCGCTTGGCTCGCCGCAGGCTATCCCGTCGAGCGGCCAACCGCCGCGATCTAAGAAAACTTAATGGGCCAACTGTGTCTGCGGTGCCTGCGTTGGCTTATCTCAACGGACTTGCGGCGAGCGAGTCGAAAGTCGGAGGACAGTGCCGATGTCTCTAAAATTTATCCGACGGCTTGCGGTCTTCATCGGAGCCTTCTGCATCATCGGCGAGACCATCCGGCGCTGGCACACGTGGCAGGAGTGGCCGCCGAACTTCTTCGACGACCATCTCATCGGCGCGTTCCTCTTCTACGGCGCGTGGCGGAGCAGCCGCGATGAACGGCGCGGGCATCCATACCTCGCCGCGGCGTGGGCCTTCGCCTGCGGCCTCGGTTACGCAAGCTTCTTCGGCCACTTGCAACAGGCGATGTTCGACCCCAACAGAGTAGACCCCGCGCCCATCCCGCACGTCTGGTTGACGGCGCTCATCGGCGCGGGCTGGCTGCTCTCAGTCGCCGCGCTGCTCTTCACGCTCAGGCAGAAGCCCGACCATGCGAAGGGCGAAAGGGGATGGTGAAAGGAAGAAAGATGAGAGGTGCGCTCTCTTAACTTCCGCCTTTCTCTCTTCGCCATTCCTCTTTCTCTCTTTGCCTTCCGCCTTTCTCTCTTTGCCCTTCGCCTTTCCCCTTTCGCACGGTCGGGCTTCCGCTCACAAACGTTTCGCAAACTGCTAACCCGTCGCTTGCCGCTCGCCTTTTGCGAGAGGTGCGAAGGGTCTCGCCTTGAAGATTCAAGAAGAAAATCGCCTTGATGCACGCGCGGCATGAGGCTTGATGAACTCCTTTGTGTGAAGGCGGTCGCCGGAGAAGAGCGCCGCGAGGGAGGTTCAAAGCTCATGTCAAAGGGACGTGTGATTCTTGCGGGCGGAAGTGGGTTTCTCGGTCGCGCTCTGGCGGAAGAATGCTTGCGCGCGGGATACGAGCCGGTCATCCTTACGCGCAGAGTCAGACGGAGCAGGTCGCGCGTGCGTCAGGTCGCGTGGGACGGACGGACGTTGGGCGTTTGGGCGCGTGAGCTTGAAGGCGCGGCGGCGGTCGTCAACCTTGTGGGCAGGAGTGTGGACTGCCGTCACACACGGAAGCACAGGCGCGAGATAGTCGAGTCGCGCGTCCGCTCGGTCGAGGTCATCGGGCGTGCGATTGCCGCGTGCGCCGACCCGCCGAAGGTTCTCGTGCAGGCAGGCTCGCTCGCGATTTATGGCGACGCCGGAAGACGAATCTGCGACGAGGGAGCGCCCGCGGGCGAAGGCTTTCCGGTTGAAGTGTGCCTGCGCTGGGAGCACGCGTTCGACTCGCTCGAACTGACGGCGACGAGAAAGGTGCTGTTGCGTATCGGGTTCGTGTTGGGGCGAGACGGCGGAGCGCTCGACGTGCTCAAGCGTCTGACAAAGCTCTATCTCGGCGGAACCATCGGCGAAGGGCATCAGTACATCAGTTGGCTCCACGTGCGCGACTGGGGCCGGCTCGTCCTCTGGTGTATCGAACACGCGGACGCCGAAGCCGTCTTCAACGCGACAGGGCCCTGCCCCGTGACGAACGCCGAGTTCATGTGCGAGATGCGCTGCGCGCTCCGGCGACCCTGGAGTCCGCGCGTGCCCGCATGGCTTGTGCGACTCGGCGCGCTGCTCTTGAGAACGGAGCCGGAACTTGCGCTCACCGGCCGACGCTGCCTGCCCGAACGACTCATCGAGCGCAATTTCAAGTTCATGTACACGAACCTTGAGAGCGCGCTCGCAGACCTCTTAACGGAAGGCGAGATACGAGAGGCAAGTGGCAAAGGCGAGTGGCGGGAGGCAGAAGGCAAAGGGCAAAAGGCGAGTGAGAGCGCGAGCAGCCAACACGTCGCAGCCGCCGTAGGCGGCGGAAGAATGTAGCCCATGGCGTGAGCCGTGGGAATCGGTCAAAAGAAATATTGAAAGCCCCGGAGGGGCGAAAGTAAATCCGAGATTGAGAACAACAGCAAGGATTTTCTTTCGCCCCTCCGGGGCTTGGTTATTTTGTCTATCACTGTCCCCACGGCTCGCGCCGTGGGCTACATTCTTCCGCCCCTGATGGGGCTTCAAACTTTTGACCCTTCGGCCTTCCCCTTGTGCTTTACCTTCGCCCTTCGCCTTTCCCTTTCATTTGACGCCCCGCTCACTGTGCGTTTAGCATCGCAGCGGTTCCCCCGAAAAATTCGCAGCGTGCCTTGAGGGGTGGTCGCCATCGAGTGGCTTAACGCGGTCGTCCACAGCAAGTGGTTCGAGCTGTTCCTGATCGTCTCCGTCGCGACGTTCCACGGCTACGGCGCGGCGTGGCTCGCCGTGCGGATGCTCTTCCGCCCGCACAAGCCGGTCAAACTTTTCGGCCTCACCATCTGGCCGCAGGGCATGATCCCGCGCCATCGCGAGCGTCTGGCGCAGACCATCGGCAACGCCGTCGGCAACGAGCTGGTCTCGCAGGACACGGTCGTCCACGCGCTCTTCGAGACGGGCTTCTTCCGACGCAAGGTCGAGTCGTTCGTCGGCGCCTACACCGAAGAGCTTCTGGACAAAACTTACGCGACCTTCCTCGATGCGCTGCCCCGCGCGTTGCGTGCGCCGGTCTTGGACGCGCTCTCCGCGCTCCAGGTTCGCATCGCCGAGCACATCGCCGGAGTCCTTCGCAGTGAAGAGACGGCTGAAGCCGTCACACACTTCATCGACCGCCGCGTCGATGAAATCCTCGCGCAGCGCTTGAGCGAGGTTGTGACTCCTGAGACGTTCGAGCAGGTGCTGGGCTTCGTCGAGAATCGCTTTCGCGGCGTTGTCACCGAGCGCGGCTTCGAGTCAAAGGTCAGGGAGTTCGTCTCGGCGCGCGTGGACGAGTTGGCCGCGAGCCACGCCACGCTCGCAGAGATGTTCACGCCAGACACCGTCGCCGTCATCAAGGAACGCATCGACAGTCAGGTTCCCCCCATCGTTCGCAAGCTCACAGAGATCGCCACCAACAAAGGCACGCGCAAGCAGATCGGCGCGCTCATCAAGCGCGAGGTGGACGACTATTACCAGCAGCTCAACTTCTTCAAAAAAATCTTTATCTCGCGCGAGCGCATCCACGGCGAGGTTGACGACCTCGTCAACAAGACCCTGCCGCGCCGCGTCGGAGAGTTTCTATCGGGCGAGGCGTTCGAGCATCAGGCCGAAGAGTTTCTCAACTCGACGATTGACGAAGTGCTCGCGCGCCCCTTCAACGAGCTTGTCGGGAACGTCGCACCCGAAAGACTCGAAATGATTAAAGACCAGATTGCCGCGCGCATCCTCTCGATGGCGCGAAGCGCCGAGCTTGCGACATCCGTCTCGGCCTACGCCACGGACGCGCTCCAGCGACTCAGGCCGCACACGCTGCGCGCGCTCCTCGAACACGCGCGTCCCGACTCCGCCGAACAGATTAAAGACTTCCTCTCGCGTGGACTGATGAATGTTCTCTCGCGCGAAGAGACGGCGCGCATGATTAACTCGATTCTGGCGACGCAGGTCGAGAAGCTTCTGGTCGCACCCATCGGGAGGGTCGGCGACCTCGTGCCCGAGGAGAAGGTTAGACGCGCTTCTGTCGTGCTCGCCGAACGCATCGAGTCCGCCGCACGAGAGCGACTGCCACACGCCATCGCCGAGTTCGACATCGGCGGCATTGTACGCGAGAAGGTCTCGGGCTATCCCATCACCAAGCTCGAAGACCTCGTCCTCTCGGTCGCCAAACATCATCTCAGAACCATCGAGTTGTTCGGCCTTCTCATCGGCTTCTTCATCGGCGTCGTGCAGGCCGCCTATCTATATTTCCGGCTCCTCTGGCACTGAAACGCCCCCGCGGCCCCGGCCCCGCTTGCGCCGGACAACCATTTCATCAGATAACATCACCAACCCCCGGAAACCCCCGTTTCAAGTTGAAGAGAAAACCGCCGCGCCCGCTCTCCCTCTCGACGGGCGCGCGGCCGGAGTTATTCATACAAGAGGGAGAGCATTTATGTTGGCACGTAGGATTTTAAGAGAGCCTGTGACCGTCTTGGCGCTGTTCGTGTTTGCGGCAGGCGTCGGCGCGGCGTCTGCGCAGCAGTCACAGCCAACGCAGCCGCAGAACTTCGCCCGCTATGACCGCTTCGAGTCGGAGCGTGAGGATACGCTGACGGGCGGGCACATCGAACGCGCGCAGTTCGAGGCCGCAAGGCCCGACATCAAGTTGACCCTCAACGTGCCTTCGTTTCGTCTGACGCTGTGGCAGGACGGCAAAGAGGTTAAGTCGTACAACGTGGGCGTTGGGATGAAGGACTATCCCATCTATATCGGCGAGCGCAAGGCGACGGAGGTCATCTGGAACCCGCCTTGGATTCCGCCCGCGAGCGATTGGGTGAGTTCGCATAAGGGCGTCCGGCCCGGCGAAGTCATTAAGGCGAGCGACCCGCGCAACCCGCTCGGCAAGGTAAAGATTCCTCTGGGCGACGGCTATCTCATCCATCAGGCGAAAGGCTTGAATGATCTCGGCAACCTCGTCTCGCACGGCTGCGTGCGGATGCTTCGCACAGACCTCTACGACCTCGCGGAGAAGATCGTCGCGGCGCGGAGCCTGCCCGTCACGCGCAAACAGATTGCAACTGCTAAAGCGGGAACGAAGCCCCTCGTCGCCACGCTCGACTCGCCGCTCGACTTCGACATCAACTACGACACGCTGGTCGTCGAAGGCGGAGTGCTATACATCTACCCGGACGTTTACGACCGGCGTACGAACACCGTCGCGCGCCTCCGCGACGAGCTGCGTACGAATGGTGTGGACGACTCGGCGCTCGACGACGGGACGCTCGAAAGGATGCTCTCAAGCGTCACACGCCGCACGAAGTTCGTCGTCGATGTGCGCAGCATCGAGCAGGGGCGCGCGCTGGCCGACGGCCACACCGAGCCGCTGCTCGGCGGGCCGCCGAAGCAGACGCGCCCGGCGGGAAGGCGTCGCGCGGTTGCGAACATCGGCAGATGAGAGAGAAGGCTTGGGCTAGAAGCCAGGAGCCGGTTGAGATAAGCTCAACCGGCTCCTGGCTTCTAGCCTCTTACTTAAACAAGGTCTCGCAACTTGAGGTCGGCCTCACGCGTCGTCGTTCTCGCCTAGACTGAGCGGCGAGTGCAAGCCTACTGTCGCCCCGCCTGGCTCATGGACGCCTTGATGTCGGCGCAATCGCTCTCAGTCGCGCCCGCGCGCCAGCGCACGGTTCTGTCGGAGTAGACGACGCATCTGACGACGATGCGCTCATCGAAAAACTTGTGCTTACCGCCGAGCGCCGCCGCGCTGATGATGCGTGTCGGGGGCGCAGCCGAGGTTCCGACGAGCGTCAGAGACTTGCCGGGTCTGGCGCGGTGGATGGTCTGGAAGCGATGACTCGCCAGCTCGCCGCCCGTGGACGCGTCGAGGAACACGTACTCCCAATCGACCGCCTCAATCGTCCCCTCGCCCTCGTTCCTGAGCTGTAACTGATAGGCGTACTCTTCCCGCCTACCCTTCGGGCCGGACGGGGGCGGCGCGTTGATCTCGGAGACGTTGACCTTAGTCGAGCCTTTGTCCGTCGCGCGGTCGCGCGGCCTCGCGGGCGAGTTCCCGTTGGGTGTGGCGACACGACTGACTCCAAGGTCTTGCGAGGCCAGAGTGCGCAGGTCTTCGAGCGACTGGCTGTCGGCGGAGAGCGTCGGGTTATCCCAGCCCGGCCTGTAGGTCGTGTTGCGCCAGTTGAATTTAATGACGGAGACTCCGGCGGGAGTGTCCGCCGCGGCAGGGGACTGCGCGGCGTACGTGGCGGCCACGCAGAGCAGCAGGAGCGGGCTGAAGATGTGCCTCTTCATTTCCAAAGCCTCCTTTCAATTTTAAACAGAGAAGCGACGAGCGGTGCTGGCCCGCCTCGAATCGCACCGCGTGCGTCGGGGAAGAGCCGCCGCCGGCGCGGGCGGAAGAGTTTAAGTGTACGAACTTTGAAAGCGTGGGACGGGGCAGCGACGAAAGAGGCGCGGCCCCGCATTCCACGCGCCAGTGTTATTCGGATTCGCGGTTTCGGCTGATGTTCTCGGCCAGCGCTTTCGCTTCGGGGAAGAGTTCGAGCGAGCGCTGTAGTTGCGGGTCGCCTTCGAGGAGGAAGCGCGTGGCGGCGTCGCCGCCGTAGGCCGCGTTGACGAGGTTTTCGCGGACTCGCAGCTTGATGTAATCCAACTCGCGTTCGATCTGCGCGGGCGCAAGCCCCGCCTCCGTATCGCGTTTGGCGAAGTCGCGGAAGGCTTGAATGACCTTGTCCGTAATTTGGAAGTCCGTCGGACGAGGGGCATGACCAAACTGCGGCTCGGCGTTAACACGATAGCTTTCAAGCCCTGCGATTTGCCCGCCCACAAGCTGGCGCGAGAAGTAGAAAGCCTCTTCGTAGATACGCGCGCGCACGGGCGTCCCCAGATCGAGCGGCTTGACCTCGTAGTCGGGCGTGATGCCGCCGCCGCCGTAGAAGACGCGCCCGCCCGCAGTCTTGATGGCGGGCCCCGAAGGAGTCGCCGCGGGCGTGGGCTGCGGGGTCGGCGCGTTCACGGGTGCGTTCGGCGTCAAAGGACTCTTCGGGCCCGTCGGGCGTGGTGTGTTGAGCGGAGCGTTGGGGTTCTGGTGCGTGTAGTAGTCGTAGAGCGAGCCGCCCGCGTACGAGCGCTGGATGAGGCGGCCGTAGGGCGTGTAATACTTCGCCGTCGTGAGCGTCAGCCCCGCGCCGTTGGGCAGGTTGAAGATGCGCTGCACAAGCCCCTTGCCGAACGTCGTCTCGCCGACGATGAGTCCGCGCCCATGATCTTGAATCGCGCCCGCGACGATCTCAGAGGCCGAGGCCGAGTTGCCGTTGACGAGGACGACGAGCGGGTAGTTGATCGGGTCGTAGTAGACGTTCCTGTACTCGTGATTGCTCTCTTCGTCGCGGCTGCGGACGGAGACGACCCCCCGGCCGCGCGGGACGAAGTGGCTGGCGACCTTGATGGCCTGATCGAGCAGTCCGCCGGGGTTGTTGCGTATGTCGAGGACGAGTTGCTGCATGCCCTGCGCGCTCAACTCTTCGAGCGCCTGCGCCAGCTCGTCCGAGGTCGTGTGTGTGAAGCCGCCGGTCATTCCGATGTAGCCGACGCCGGGGCGCACCATAAACGAGTTGCGAATCGAAGGCTGCGGCACGCTCCCGCGCTTGATGGTGAAGTAGAGCGGGGCCTGGCTCCCTGCGCGCTCGATCTTGATGGTGACAGGCTCGCCTTCGGGGCCCCGCACGGCCTTTGAGACGGCCTGCGTCGTCCATTCGCGCGCGTCCTTGGTATCGACCTCGACGATGCGGTCGCCGAAGCGGAGGCCCGCTTTGGCGGCGGGTGTGCCCTCGATGGGCGTCTGCACATAGACGCCGTCGCGGTGACGAAGTATCGAAACGCCGATGCCTGTGAAGCGAGATTCCTGATCTTGCAGGAGCCGCGCGTACTCGGCGGGCGAGAAGAAGTTCGAGTGCGGGTCGAGCGTCCAGAGCATGCCCTGAATAGCGGCCTCGTTGGCCTTCTCGTAGTCCAAGGCGTCCACGTAGTTATCCGAGATGACCGCGAGCGCCTCGTTGTATGAAGACTCCACACGCGCGGGGCCGCTGTCTGCGCCGCTGCTCTGTTGCGAGAAGGCACGCCTGCCGTAGATACCGCCGACGAGCGTGGCCGCGCTGATGATAATCGCGGCGGTGATGCGTCCGAACGTCCTGCTGCTCATGCTTTACTCCCGAACCTTGTCTGAACTTCCTGCGTTCTCAAATGGTGAGACGATTTTACCACCCCGGCACGCTGGAGGGTAAGGGAAGAGGAGTAGACAGATGGCAGATGGCAGAAAGAAGACCGTGAGCCGCCGGAGGCGGCGGAAGAGTGTAGCCCAGGGCGCAAGCCCTGGGAATGCAAGTACGCAAAAGTGACAAAGCCCCGGAGGGGCGAAAGAAATCCGAGCCTGAGAGTCATGCTGCTCGGACTTCTTTCGCCCCTCCGGGGCTTGACGTTGCTTTTGTCGTCTGTCCCCACGGCTCGCGCCGTGGGCTACACTCTTCCGCCGCCTCCGGCGGCTCATACCTACTACTATCTGCCTACTGCCTACTCTTCTTCCCCTGTGATAATATTTTTGGCCGGACTGAGTAAGGCCGCAGGCTTCTCCCACTTTGATGAGACTTGCGTTCGTCTCGCGTCCTAAAATTCCGAAAGAGTTTCCGAAGAAACGATGTCTGCATCTCCTCTCTCGATCATCATCCCCGCTTACAACGAGTCGGCGCGCATCGCGAAGACCCTGCGCGAGGTTCTGGCCTACCTCGCGGAGCAGCCCGGCGGCGGCGAGGTGATCGTCGTCGATGACGGCTCGAAGGACGACACGAGCCGTGTCGCCGAGGGCGTCTTCGACGAACGGGCACGGGGCCGCGTCGAGGGGCGCGTCATACGCGTCGAGCCGAACAAGGGTAAGGGCAACGCCGTCCGCACGGGACTGCTCGCGGCGCGTCATACCGTCGCGGCGTTCTTTGACGCAGACCTTTCGATGCCCATCACCGAGACGCCCAAGCTCGTCGAGCCGATTCGTTCTGGACAGTACGATGTGGTCTTCGGCTCGCGCGCGCTCGACCGCCGCCTCGTCGGTACGCACCAGCCCTGGATGCGCGAGCAGAGCGGGCGCGTCTTCAACCACCTGATGAAGATAGCGACGGGGCTGCCGTTCAAAGACACGCAGTGCGGCTTCAAAGCCTTTCGCATGGACGTGTGCCGCCCCGTCGTCGAGGGCGCGCTCATCGACCGCTTCGGCTTCGACGTTGAGTTGCTCTTCATCGCGCACCGCGCGGGACTCTCGATGCTCGAATACCCCGTGCGCTGGGACGACGTGGCGGGCGGCTCGGTCAGCTTCAAGGCCGGCCTGCAAGGCTTCGGCGAACTGCGCCAGATTCGACAGAACGCCGCGCGCGGCCTCTACGACGCGGCCATCCGGCACGCACGCGACGCAGCCGAGAGAGTCAAAGACCGCAGGACGCTGACCGGCGGCGGTATCGAAACCGACGTGTCGCCCGAACTCGCCGGGCAGAGAATTTGAAGAAGTAGACATGAAGAAGTAGACAGTAGTCAGTAGACAGTAGTCAGTAGACAGTAGTCAGTAGGCTCCGCTCGGCGGACGCGGCCACTTTCACCCTGACTGCTCGACTGACGAAAGTTTTTCTACTGTCTACTGACTACTGACTACTTCTTCTGACTACTGACTACTGACTACTGACTACTGTCTACTTGAATTATGACAGCAAGACTGAACATCAACATCGACCACGTGGCGACCGTCAGGCAGGCGCGGCGCGCGCCGGAGCCGAGCGTCGTGGCCGCCGCATTGATGTGCGAGGAGGCGGGCGCGGACGGCATCACGGTGCATTTGCGCGGCGACCGGCGGCACATACAGGATGAGGACATCTACACTTTGCGCCGCGTCGTCTCGACCTACCTCAACGTCGAGATGGCCGCCACCGAAGAGATGATCGGGATCGCCACGGACGCGCGCCCCGATGCGGTCTCGCTCGTGGCAGAGACTCCGGGCGAGATAACGACTGAGGGCGGATTGGATGCCGCCTCGAACTTCGACGTGGTGCGCTCGGCGGTTGACCGCCTGCGCGAGAGCGGACTCTTCGTCAGCCTCTTTATCGACCCTGACCCGCGACAGATCGAGGCGGCGCACAACGCGGGCGCGCAGCAGGTCGAACTCTGCACCGCCGTCTATGCCGAAGCGACGCTCGGCGCGCGCGCCGTCCACTCCGAGGGTCGCGCGCGCGCCGCCGCCGAACTCAAACGCCTGCGCGAGGCCGCCACGCTCGCCGCGCAGTATGGCCTGCACGTCGCCGCGGGCCACGGCCTCACCTACCGCAACGTCACAGAGGTCGCCGCCATCCCTGAGATTACCGAATTCAACATCGGCCACAACGTCATCGCACGCGCAGTCCTCTCCGGCCTCTCCGAAGCCGTCCGCGAAATGCGCGCGCGGATTCGAGAGGCGAAAGCTTAGCCCGGACGAAGAACCCTGATTTTTAAAGCTGATGCCGGGTTACGGAATCAGCGCTGCGGCTCGTTCAGACCGTCGCGCGCATTCAACTTCAGCCGACCGCTTCAAGCTGTTAGAATATCTTCCGCTCCCCTGCCGGAATCATAAACAAACGGAGAAACCTCGTGCCCTTGTTCGTCCCTCTACGTATCAAATCCGCGTCCGCCGTCCTGCTCTTCGCTGCATGCTTGATGATGCTTGCGCTCGTCCCCGCACGCGCGCAGCAGGCGCAAGGCGCGGCGGCACAGACGATCAAGCTGGAGAGAATCGAGTTCAAAGGGCTGGAACGCGTCAAGGAAGCGGAGGCTTTGGAGAAGAGCGGCCTTCAGGCGGGCCAGAGCGTAGACATCGACGCGGTCGAGGCGGCGGCCAATCGGCTGCTTGAGTCCGGCCTCTTCAAGAACCTCAGCTACAAGCTCAAGGGGACGACCGACAAGTCCGTGCTCACCTTCGAGGTCATCGAGCAGAAGTGGACGATGCCCGTCTCGTTCGACAACTTCGTCTGGTTCACGGATGAGGAACTGCTTGCCGCCGTCCGTCGCAAAGTTCCTGCCTTCGACGGCACCGCGCCCGAAGCCGGGGGCGTCACAGACCAGATCAAACAGGCGCTCGAAGAACTCCTGCGCGAGCGAAAGATTGAAGGCGCGGTCGAGTACACGCTCTCGGCAGACGCCTCGGGCCGCAAGGTCGAGCACCTCTTCAGCGTCAAGGGCCCGGGGCTTCGTGTCTGCAAGTTGAACTTCGTCGGCGCGCGCGCCATCCCCGAAGAGTTGCTGACGACGAAGTCCGGCGGCATCTTCGACAACGACTATTCGCACGCCTACGTCGGCGGGTTTGTCGAGAGCAACTTGCTTCCGCTCTACTACGAGCGCGGATACCTGCGCGCCTCCTTCAGCCCGCCGAAGGTGAAGACCGAAGAGGCCACGCCCGACTGCGGCAAAGGCGTCGCCGTCACGATGTACGTTGACGAAGGCTCGATCTACGTCTGGGACAAGGCCGTGTGGGACGGCGCGCAGGGACTCTCGCCGCAGGAGCTTGACGCCGCGCTCGGCATGCGTAACCGTGAAGTCGCCAGCGCCGTCAAGCTCTCGAAGGGATTGAACTCAGTGCGTCGCGCCTACGGGCGCAAAGGCTATCTCGGCGTTCGCATCAAGCCCGAGCCTGAGTTCGACGACGACGCACGCAGCGTCACATACCACTTCCAAGTGACCGAGGGGCCGCAATACACAATGGGCGAGCTGACGATCACGGGGCTTCCCGAAGCGGACGCGAACAACCTGCGCGGTCGCTGGCATCTGCTCCACAAAGAAGTCTACGACGAGAGCTACATCGACGAGTTCGTCAAGAAGAGCATCCCTGAGTTTCAGAAGGACGCACTGCGCGCAGGCAATCCGCAGCCCAACATGAAGATTCAGACAAAGGCCACGCCCGACCACGAGAAGCATACCGTTGACGTGACGCTCGACTTCAAGCCCTTGCCCGCGCCGCCAAAGCCAACGACAGGGATTCCGATTCCATAGATACACCGGGGCGTGGACGGCATCTTACATACACCGAGGCGGGCTTACGTCAAAGGCTCCCGATCCTTCAACGCGCCCGCCCGGCGCTTTTCGACCTCATGACAAGGCCGAAATCTGAAATCTAAAATTCCTATCGCTTCGGCACAGTGAATCCCATGTGCCTGTAAGCTGCGGGCGTGCACATGCGTCCGCGCGGGGTTCGATTGAGGAAGCCGATCTGGATGAGATACGGTTCGATGATCTCTTCGATTGATTCGCGCTCCTCGCTGATCGAGGCCGAGATGGTGCCGACGCCGACGGGCCCGCCGTCGAACTTCTCGATGATCGTCGTCAAGACCTTGCGGTCAATCTCGTCAAGCCCGAACTTATCGACCTCCATCTCGTCCAGAGCACGCCGCGCGACCTCACGCGTAACGCGCCCGTCGTACTCGACCTCCGCGTAGTCGCGCACGCGCCGAAGCAGGCGGTTCGCGATACGCGGTGTGCCCCGCGCGCGCCGCGCGATCTCGCTCGCGCCCGTCGCCTCCATCTCCACTCCCAGAATCTCCGCCGAGCGGTGGACGATAATCTCAAGGTCTTTCTGCGAGTAGAAGTCTAGGTGAAAGACGATGCCGAAGCGCCCACGCAACGGCGCAGTGATAAGCCCCGCACGAGTCGTCGCGCCGACCAGGGTGAACTTCGGCAGGTCGAGCTTGATGGAGCGTGCGGCCGTGCCCTGCCCGATCATGATGTCGAGCTGGTAGTCCTCCATCGCAGGGTAGAGCACTTCCTCGATCTGCGGCTTGAGACGATGAATCTCGTCGATGAAGAGGACTTCGCCCTCCTGCAAGTTCGTCAGCACCGCCGCGAGGTCGCCGCCGCGCTCGATGGCCGGGGCGCTCACGGACTTCAGGGGCGCACCCATCTCCTGCGCGATGATCTGTGAGAGCGTCGTCTTGCCCAAACCCGGCGGGCCGAAGAAGAGCACGTGATCGAGCGCCTCTCGACGCGCACGCGCCGCGCGTAGAAAGATTTTGAGATTCGTGGTGATCTTCGGTTGGCCGACGTACTCTTCGAGCGAGCGCGGGCGCAGGGAAGACTCGACGAGCTGGTCTTCCTCTGTGGCCGCGCCCGAAATCTCGCGCGGCATCTCGACAACGCTTCTGGCCGCATCCAACGCGGTCTGTGACATGCGAATAGCCCCCTCGTCAGTCTAAGCCCGACGGCTTGAGTTGAGGCCGCCATTATGCCACACGCGGGCAAATGTTGCAACTATGAAACGCAGAAGGTGAAGTCAATTAAGGAAGAAAAAAGACGCGGCGTTGACCTCTAGGAAGCTCTATTCGTTAGGGGAAGACGCTCCACGAAATCACACGAAAGGGCACGAGCAGAGGCCTGCCTTCGTGCCCCTCGTGTGTCTTCGTGGATGAGAGCATCTTTTACTTGAATGTCATGTATGTAGAGTTTACCGCAGAGGCG
>JAVRON010000012.1:0-51111 GCA_032162705.1 Acidobacteriota bacterium | reverse complement strand
TCACGAAGCGCCTCGAAGCAGTCGGAGACGATTAACTCTAAACGTTCCCCTGCGCCGTGTCGCGCGGCGTTGCGCGCGGCGAACGCGAGCGCCGCGGGCGAGAGGTCGAGCGCGAAGCCCCGCGCGTCCCTGCGCTCGTGCAGCAGCGTGACGGCGATGCAGCCCGAGCCCGTGCCCACGTCGCACAGGAGCGGCGCGTCAATCTCCTTCAACAGTTTGAGTGCCTCTTCGACGAGCAACTCCGTCTCGGGGCGCGGGATGAGCACTTGGGGGCCGACCTCGAACTCAAGCCCGTAGAACTCCTGCCGCCCCGCGATGTACTGGAAGGGCTCGCCCGCGGCCCTGCGTTCGACGTACGCGCGGAAGTCTGTTGCTTGCGCCGCAGTCAGAACATCGTCCGCGTGCGTGATGAGGAAGGCGTGGTCGCGCCCGAGCGCGTGCGACAGGAGCGTGCCGGCCTCGCGCCGCGGCTCGGACAGACCCGCGACGCGCAACGTGGTCGAAGCCTCGCGCAGCGCCTCCGCAATCGTCAAAGACTCCTCAAGCTCTTCTGCCATTTCCGTCAACACAACTCTCACAAGCGCCCGCGCGTGGCCTGCGCGCCGCGGGCTGGGCTATAATACGCGGCAACTGAGGCAAGACAAACAACGCTTTCGCGCGCGCCGCCGCCGCCGCGTCAATTTCGACGGAGGTCGGGCACAACGCGACTGAGGGCGAACATCAACAGGGGGAACGAACAATGGCTGAAGCGAAGAACAAGTTAGAGGAGACGAACGACAATCCCGTGGACGACCGCGGCACGGACGCCGCAGGGGGACTGGCGCTGCTGCGCCGCCTGCGCGACAACGGCTTCGAGTCGGACGACGAGAGGTTCGCCGTCGCCCTCGGTCGCCCCGTCAAAGAGGTCGCGGCCTGGATGGAGGGCACCGAGCCCCCCGACGACGACATCATCATGAAGGCCCGCGGCATCGCACAGGAACGCGGAATCGAGATTGAATGAGGAGACAGTAGACAGTAGTCAGTAGTCAGTAGCGCTCCACGTCACGCGCGCAGCCGCTCACTCCCTGATGACTCGCCGGAGAAGGTTTTCCTACTGACTACTGTCTACTGTCTACTGTCTACTTCTTACTTGAGAGATGAACGAGAAGATCAGCCGCGCGGCAGAAGCGCTCGTCGAGTCGTACTCGTGCGAGGGCGTGAAGATTCATCACCTCGACCGCAGGCCCTTGCCTTCGCGCGCCGAGGCCGTGGCTGTGCTCGACGCGCTCCAGGAGCTTCTGTTCCCCGGCTACACGGGCGCGCAGGGGTTGACGGGCGCGAGCCTCCGCCTGCACGTCGAGTCGCGTGTGGCGTGGCTCTACGAGACACTGACCGAGCAGATCAGTCGCGCCATCAATCACGGTGAGAGACTCGACGATGCGTGCCCCGTCACTGACCGGCAGGCGACCGAGTGCGCCGAAGAGTTTCTCGCACGCCTCCCGCGTGTGCGCGAAGTCCTCGCAACGGATGTGCGTGCGGCCTACGAGGGCGACCCGTCGGCGGCCTGTTATGACGAGATCATCTTCAGCTATCCCGGCCTCTACGCCATTATGACCTACCGCCTCGCGCACGAGCTGCACACGCTCGACGTGCCGCTCATTCCGCGCATCATGACCGAGCACGCACACAGCCGCACAGGCATCGACATTCACCCCGGCACGCGCGTCGGTTCCAGCTTCTTTATCGACCACGGCACGGGCGTCGTCGTCGGAGGCACCGCCGTCATCGGCGCGAACGTCAAACTCTATCAAGGCGTCACACTCGGGGCCTTCTCCTTCGACAAGGACGGCGCGGGACAACTCATCCGCCACACCAAGCGCCATCCGACCATTGAGGATGACGTGGTCGTCTACGCGGGCGCGACCATCCTCGGCGGCGACACCGTGATCGGGCGCGGCTCGGTCATCGGCGGCAACGTCTGGCTCACACATTCCGTCCCGCCCGACACGCGCGTCCTACAGGACTCGCCACGCCTGCGCATCATCACCGCCGAAGAGGCTACCGCTTCCTGACGCGTTCGGCCCGAAAGCTCAAAGTTTGTTCCAAAAGAGTTTGAGGCCGCCGGCCCGCTCGGCCAACGACCTCAAAGTTCCCCCGCGTATCTTCCCGGCTCAGTAGTTCAGGTTGACCAAGCCTGCATCCTTGACCACGACCATCGAGGCCGTCGCGTCGCCGTAGTACAGGGTCAGCGCCTTTGTGTCGCCCATGATGACGCCGTCGCCCATGATGACCCCGTCACTCATCAAGACGCCGTCGCCCATGATGACGCCGTCGCTCATCATGACGCCGTCGCTCATCAGGACGCCCGTGCTAAAGAACTGTATGCCGTCGCTCATCAGCGCGCCGTTGCTCGTCAGGATTTTGTCGGCCATCAGCACGCCGCTCGACCAAGTGGTTCGGTCTGCCATGAGCACGCCATCCGAGATCGTGATGCCGTCGCTCATCAGCGTTCCCAGCCCGTAAATCTTCTGGTAGAGGGCGAGACCATAACCGGTGGCAAAGGTCTGGCCGACGATGACGCCGCTCGACCAGGGGAAGGTGTACCCGGCGATGGTCGTGTAGGGTGCGGGCGGCGTTGTCGTCGTAAAGACCGGCGTGCCGATGGCTGTGGTGGTCGTCAAATCCGTGCGCACGAGCTTGGCGAGCGTCACCGCGCCCGCGACGTTGAGCTGGCCCGCGCCCTGCTCGAAGGCGTTGAAGCCGCGCAACTGCTGCGCCGTGTACATCAAAAGCGCCTTGACCATGTTCGGCGTGAGCTTCGGGTTGACCTGTAAGAGCAGCGCCACCGAACCCGCGACGACAGGCGTCGCCATCGAGGTTCCGCTCAAAGACATCATCTCGGCGTTGGCCGACGAGCTGACACTCTTGTCGAGTGAGGGCGTCAGGCGGACGAGGAGGTTGCTCGCCGACTCGGCGCTAATGAGCTTGTTGCCGGGCGCGACGAGGTCGGGCTTAATCAAGTTGTCATAGTGCTTCACGCCCGCCGCGTCTTTCCAGAAGCCGCGAGTGGGCCCGCGCGAGCTGTAGGTCGCTACGCCGTCGTCGGCGCGCGTGTCTGTGCCGAACGTATTCGTCGCCCCGACCGTCAGAGCCGAAGGCTCGTCGCCCGGCGAGTGAACCTGCCCGTAAATCTTCCTGCCCAGCGCGTCCTTGCCGTCATTGCCCGCGGCGGCAGCGACAACCACTCCGGCGTCCGCGAGCTTGCGCACCGCGCGGCAGACGGGGTCGTTGCGATACGAGTCAACGGCCGAGCCGCCGAGGCTGACGTTGACGACGCGTATGTTGTAGATGGTTCGGTTGGCGAGCACCCAGTTGAGCGCGTTGAGCAATCCAGAGACGGTTCCCGTGCCCTGCGAGTTCAGCACGCGCAGGTTAATGATGTTGGCGTCGGGCGCGACTCCTTCGTATGCGCCGCCCGCGATCTGGCCGTTGCCCGCCGCAAGACCGGCGACGTGCGTGCCGTGCCCGTAGGGGTCGTCGGTGCGATTCTCACCCGTAAAGTCTTTGCTGAAAACGACGCGCGACTTGCCGTCGCGACCGAGGAATGAGCGGTGCGCGGCGTAGACGCCGGAGTCGAGGATAGCGATGCCGATGCTCTTGCCGTCGAGCTTGCGTGCGGTGACGACGCCCGTTGACGAAACCACCTGGTCGTTCTCCACCTCTTCCTTGCCGGTGGTTGTAGAGATGTGGCCGCCGAGCGCGCCCACCGAGCGGTCAAGCGAGAGGTAAGAGACGCCCCGCAGTTCAGCCAGACGACTGACCGCGCCCGCGGGCACTTCGACGAGTTGAGCGCCAAGCCCGGCGTAGCTGCCGCCGACGCGCGCGCCGCTCGACTTTAAGAACTCGCTCAAAGCCTCGCTCTTCAAATCCTCGCCCTGAAGAATGACGGGCACGCGCTCCGAGGCCGACGCGCCGCCCAAAGTCTCGCGCAGATCGGACGAAATTTTGTCGCCGACGAAGCCCGCGCCATTCGCCTGTTCTTCTTCGGAAGACTCTGCGTCATCCTCGTCGCTCGCCTGCGACGCTTCCGGCTTGTCGAGATAGATTTCCTGTAGCCGACCTTTGAGTTCCACGTTCTGCGCAAGCTTCAACTCGAAGGCCGCGGGCGTGACCGTCGCGACGAGCCGCACAGAGTCGCGCGTGACTTCGCCCGCCAGCGCATCGAGCGCCGCCTGCGCCTCTTGAGAGTCTCTGGCTGAGAGCAGACCGTCGAGGTTTTCGAGAAAGAGAACGACGCGACCGTTCGCGCGCCCCGCGTCCTGCAATATGGCCGCGAACTTCTGCGCGAAGGCCGCGCCACCTGATTCGGAGAGAAGGCGACCGGCATCGAGTCGGAATATTTTCTTGTTGCGAAGAGACGCGGGCACATCGCCCGACGCGACGCGACGCGCGAAAGCTTCGACGACCGTGCCGCCCGCCGCGAGGTCATCCGTGACGAGCAAGGCGTTGTTCCTGCCGCCGCGGCGCGCGAGCGTCTGCATGACGCGCCGGACTCCTACACCGTAGTCGTCCGAACCGGGTTCGGCTCGCCGTGCGGCCTTCGTCAAATCCTGCGCGTAGGCCGACAGCGCCTCGAAGCCTGCGGCTTCCCCGTGCTTCGTGCTCGCCTGCGCGCCCCTCAGTAATAGAGTGGTCTGTGAGAGCAAGACGGCGAAGAGCGCCAAAAATGCTAAGACCGGTGAGCGTCCGTTAGCTTTCATCGTCAAAAAGTTCTCCGTCAAATCGGAACCTTGGAATATTGCCGCCGCCATCTCGGCGCTCAACACACCTTCAAACAGCGTTCCAATCAATAACGGGGCGGTTTTGCCGGGAAAATCGCAGATTCCGAGGAGAACGACTTGGCCCGTGGCTGACCGGTTCAGTCAGAGTGCCAGCCCGACTCTCGCAGTCTGACCGACGTGACCGCTTGTTTTCGAGCTGCGGTTGGAAGCCGGGGCGGATTGAGACTTTCTGGAGGGTGTACGTTAGAGAGTTTTCAATTCCTCCGTTGGTGCGACCAACAGTTAAAACCCCCAGTTCTCCGGAACGGGGGTTTGGTCGTTTCAGGGGCGGAAAGTTAAACAGAGTTGGCCGCGAAGGGAGTCTCTACTCAATGAGCACCTTATCGAAAAGCTTTCTGCTTTTCCTGCTGAACTGGCTGGACGCGCAGTTGACGATTCTGTGGGTGCGTGGCGGCGTGGCGACCGAAGGCAACGGCCTGATGGCATACCTGCTCAACCTCGGCAACGCGCCTTTCCTGCTCGCAAAGCTACTGGTCGGCGCGCTCGTCGCCTACACGCTCTATCGCTTCTCGCACATCGCGCTCGCGCGCCGTGGGCTGCATTTCGCGCTCGCGCTTTATCTCACGCTGATGCTCGTACACGTCGCCACGGGAGCCTCTGCGCTCGGCTGGCAGCCGCCCGAGATGCTCGCCGCCGTCTTTCACTTCCCCTCCAGACTCGTCGCACTCTTCTCATAAGCGACGAGACATCTGCCCCGCATATTCCAAGACCGCCAGCGTCAGGCCGGAACTTTTCAGCCTTCCAAACTGAATCAGTTTGGAAGTGCGCCTTCGCCGCGCCGCCCGTCTCCGTCGGGGCGCGTGAACCCTTCTGTGCGCGGCTTCGTAATAAACTTGTCTCCGGCGCAATAGAGTTTCGGAAAGCAATTCATGCGGCGTCGCCCGCGCAACGCCGTGTGCGCCCGGCAACATCAAAGTTGCAAATCCATTTACGGGTGATTTATGAAGTCTTCAAGGAACAAAGCCATGTATAACATCTCCGCACGTCAAATCCTGACAATCGCGCTCCTGTCGGCGGTCTTGGCCGCTGCGGGCGTCGCGTGCTTCGACCGCTGGGGCAGCCGTCTGCAACAGCCTGCCGCCGCCTTCAACAGCGACGACTCTGCGACGACGGCGGGCGTCGCAGGCATCACAGACCCGTCGGTCGCCACCGATGAGCAGAACAACATAGAGGTCTTCCGCGCCATCTCGCCCGGCGTCGTCTCGATCAACACGACGCGTCAGGCGCGCAGCTTCTTCGACGCGGGCAGCAGCGGTGCCGGTTCCGGCTCGGTCATCGACGAACAGGGGCACATCCTGACGAACAACCACGTCATCGAGGGCGCAGATGTCGTCACCGTCAGCTTCGGCGGCGACAAGACCTACCCGGCCAAAGTCATCGGCGGCGACCCCGATACAGACCTCGCCGTCCTCCAGATCACAGGCGCGCACGAGGCGTTGAAGGTCGTGCCGCTCGGCGATAGCGACAAGCTCTCGGTCGGACAGAAGGTGCTCGCCATCGGCAACCCGTTCGGCCTCGACCGCACGCTGACCACGGGCGTTATCTCCGGGCTTCAGCGTCCTATCCAAGCGCGCACGGGTCGCATCATCGAGGGCGCGATACAGACCGATGCGTCGATCAACCCCGGCAACTCGGGCGGGCCGCTGCTCGACTCGCAGGGACGCATGATCGGCATCAACTCGCAGATACTCTCGCCCGACGGCGGCGGCTCGGTCGGCGTCGGCTTCGCCATCCCTATCAGCATCGCCAAGCGCATCGTGCCGCAGCTCATCCGCGATGGCCGCGTCGTCCGCCCCAAGCTCGGCATCTACCCGCGCGCGGTCTCAGACCTGCGCGGCATACGCCTGCCCGTCGAGCAGGGTCTGCTGATACTTCAGGTTGACCCGAACGGCTCGGCTGCTGCCGCGGGTCTGCGCGGACTCTCTGAGACGGCGGAGGGCGACCTCGTCGTCGGCGACATCATCACGTCGATTGACGGCGAGAAGGTTCTGGAGCAGAACGATCTCTACAAGGCTCTCGACAAACACCAGTTCAACGACGTGGTGCAGATCGAGGTCGTCCGCGGCACGGGCGAGCACGCGACCGTCCCCGTCCGACTGCTCCCAGAGCAGCAGCGTCGCAGCCCCAACAGGCGGTAACGAAATAGATGCTAGGGGGTAGAGACTAGAGGCTAGTTAAGAACTTCTTCTTCTTAACTAGCCTCTAGTCTCTAACCCCCTAGTCTCTAGCATCCAGCCTCCAGCCTCCAGCCTCTAGCTTTTTCTTGTGGCCGAGACAGAGCACTTCATCAACGACGGCTTTGGGTGGGAGTGTAAGCACTGCCGCCGCGAGTCGGGCGTTGGCGGCGCGGCTCCGTCGGGCGACGGCGCGCTCGCACGCTTCTTCCGCGAGGGCGAGGCCGAAGAGCGCGAGCCGCGCCTGTCCGCTCACGCCACCATCGCGCGCTGGAAGGACGACACACGGCGCACGCTCTGTTGCATGCGATGCCGGACGGAAGAAGACATCCCCGCCGGGACAGTCTGACGGCGCGGCACGACGCCCGTCAGGCGTGATAAAATCCCGCGCGCCTCGCCGCTTGTGCTTCAAGAATTATGTGCGCGCCGACCGGGAACTCTCCACGTGCCGACGTTTGTTCGAGTCCCGAAAGCCACTTCAAATGTTATGTCCGCCACGACGACAACAACAACGACGCTGACCGGTGCGACCGCGAGCCGCGCCATCTCTCTGCGCTGGATCATCAGCGCGCGCGAAGACCTTGTGTGGTTCATCGGGTCGGTCGTGACGAGTTACGCGCTGTTCGGTCTCTACGTCTGGGGACTTGTGCCGCTCGTGCCGATGATCGTGGCGTGGGCGGTGCTCGTGGACGCGCCGCACGTGTTCGCGACCTTCTCGCGCACATACTTCGACCGCGAGGAGCGGCGCGCACGTGGACGACTCCTCTGGTGGTCACTCCTCTTCTTTGCCGCCGGGCCCCTCGCCGTCGTTGCTGGTCTGGGCTTCGTCTTCTTCTTCCTCGCGGCGCTGTGGGCCTACTACCACTTGGTCAAACAGCACTACGGCTTCATGGTTCTCTACAAGAAGAAGAACGAAGACCTCGCGCCCGTGGACAACTTACTCGACCGAGCCTTCCTGCTGCTCGCCTTCACCTACCCGTTCGTCTGGTTCGTCGCGCACGATGAAGAGGCGCTGAAGCGCGTGCCCGCGTCGCTGCACGGCTGGCTCGGGATGTTGGAGGGCGCGCTGCTCGCGGCGACGATTCTCGCTGGGATCGTGTGGGCGGGTCGTCAGCTACAGCGCACACTCAAGGGATTGCCGCTCGACGTGCCGAAGTATCTTCTGCTCGTGGCGGCTGTACCCATGCACTGGGTCGTGCTCTTGACGCCGATGCCGCATAAGCCCATCGCCATCGTCGCGATGCTGACCGTCTATCACAATCTCCAGTATCACCGCCTCGTCTGGTTTCATAATCGCAAGTACACGCGCGACGACTCGTGCCGCGACCGTCACGGCGCAGCCGAGTTCATCAGCCGAAGGCTCTTTCACTACATCATCTTCGGCGTCATCTTCGGCGTCTGGTATCAGGTGCCGCGCCAGTACGTCAACCACGCCGCCGCGCCCGAAGCCTTCATAACGCAGATGGCCTCGGGCTTCCTGTGGGGCTACGCTCTCGTCCACTACTATCTCGACTCGAAAATCTGGCGCGTGCGACGCGACCCTTCGGTCGGCAAGGCTCTGCAACTTTAAACGAGAGACTCCGGCAGGAGACGGCAATAGAGACTGGCCGGAGACGGCAATAGAGAGAGGGCCGCGAATCTTTTCGATCCGCGGCCCTCTTTCGTCTTTGCGCCTTCGGTCGGCGGCTTACTTGTTGTTCTCTCTGTTCGTGTCGGCCACGGACTTGAGCGCCTGGAAGGTCGGCGGCCAGAGTCCGACGAAGATCGCCGCCGACTTCTTGCCCGCGAAGAAGAGCGCGAGCGAGCCGCCGATGGAGGCCAGCGTTAGTATGTGAAACAGGCTGACGCCCGTCGAACTCTTCGTCGCCTCGTCTACGGTGCGGATGGTGGACTCGATCACGTCTTTGTCGCCGCCCGTCGTCGTGATGCTTTGATTACCTGTCGTCGTAGGATTATCGCGTTTGACCTGTGAAGCTGCTGTTGACATCTATGAATTCTCCCTTTGCTCGTTGTTTCCGAAGTTAGTCCAGTTCGCCGCCGGAGTCTGCGCGCCCTTTGAGCACGGCTATCCCGAAGAGGACGGCCAGCGAGAGACCGGCGATGAGCCAGCCTCGCCTTCTATGCGTTTCATTTCGGTTCGCGGTTTCCGGCATAACAGGTTCTACTGCTACTTGCGTGCCACGTGCTCGCACCACTCACGCGTGACGCGGTGGCGGTACTCAAACAGACGTTCGAGGCGCGGCTTGATGAGCAGCGGCGCAAACAGACGACCGAGCGCGCCGAGTGGCGGCTCGAATTCAATCTCGTCGCGGAGCAGCGCACCGTTTTCGTGCGACTCGACCACATGCCTGTGACGCCAGCGACGGAAAGGCCCCGACACCTGCACATCCTCAAACGAGCGCGGCGGGTCGTAGGCCGTGTGCTCCGCGACCCAACGGACGGGGACAATTCCGAACAGACGCGTCTCGATAATGGCCCGCGAGCCTACGCGCAAACTCTGCGCCGAGCTTACGACGCGCGCACGCTCCCACGGCGGCGTCAGACGCCCCAACGCGTCCGGCAGCTCGTGGAACCCGAACACGCGCTCCGGCGCGGCGCTGATAACACTCTCCTTAACGAACCTCATGCCAGAAAGAATAGCAGGCAGTAGGCAGCGAGCAGTAAGCGGTGAGCGGTGAGCGGTGAGCAGTAAAAACAATTTGAAATCTCAAAGTTCAAATTTCAAATCTGGAGTTTCAGATTTCTCTGACCGCTGATAGCCCACGCCTTGCCGTCGTCTGTCTACTGACTACTGACTACTGGCTACTGGCTACTGACTACTGGCTGCTAACTACTGGCTACTGGCTACTGTCTACTGTCTACTGCTTTTGACTTGACGCCGCGTCGGGCGTAGAAGCATTCTTAGGTTTCCTCTCTACTTCTTCCAGAGGTAACAAGGCTTATGTCTACGCTCGACACGAAAACGGTAATACATGCGCGCGGACGCGCGGAGGGGATGAGCGACGAAGGGTTCCCGCTCGCCTCTCTGGTCGCGACGCTCGCCGGTCTCGATGGACGGCCCGAGTTGCGAGAGGTGGACGGGTGGATGCGCGGGGTCGAAGTCGGGCGCGAAGAGCTGCGCCCATACGTCGGCTTCAAGGAGGGCACATACGCGCGCCATCGCGTCTTCCGGTGTGACCACGCCGAGTTACTTGTTCTCTGCTGGCGGCCCGGGCAGCGCACGCCCATACACGACCACGACGGTTCGTTCGGCGCGGTGCGCGTCCTTCAAGGTGTCATGTGGGAGACGCTCTTCGGGATGGACGCGGGCGACGGCCTCGTCTACAAATCCGCGCGCGAATGGACGCCCGGTCACGTCACCGGCGCTGATGTCCCCGACATACACCAGCTCGGCAACCCCGACATCAGCGGTCAAGACCTCGTCACGCTACACCTCTACGCGCCCCCGCTCACAAGCCTCAACGTCTACAAGGTCGGTCGCCGAGAGTCGGTCAACACGCTCTGGATGAACTCGTGGAACCCGACGATCTAAAGTAACGCTGAACTCGGAACGAGTAACGATGAACTGTAAAGACGGCTTGCCTTTCAGTTCATCGTTCATCGTTCCGAGTTCAGCGTTTAATTCAGTCGTCCTCGTGCTCTTCGCCGTTGTAGTGGAGGCGTGTAGGCTCGTCGTCAACGACGGTTTCGAGGTGGACGGGGCGGCCCCAGAGACTGTGGACGTGTTCGAGCACGCGGCGGGCGTAAGTGGTGTCGAGTTCCGCCGACTCGTACTGGTGCTTGAGGTATAGCTCGCGGTTGCCGTTGTAGTCGCCGTCGGCGACGACGATGTAGGGGAAGCCGAAGTTCGTCATGTTCGCGACGAGCTGGTCGCGCACTTTCTGCCAGCGCTTTTCCGTCACCGTCCACTCCTCTTCGTCCACCAGCTCGAAGACGAACAGGTCTAGCTCCTCGCACAACTCCTCGGTCAGATAGTTACGCAGGAACGAAACGTCCGATTCCATCTCGCGAACCTCGAAGAGTTTCGCGCGCCCCTCCCCGCCCTTACGCCCGAACCGCTCGCGCTCCTCCGCCGTCGGGTTGTCCCAGCGCCGCTCGATGTCCTCGAAGATTTTGTATCCGAGATAGTAAGGGTTGAGCTGGCCCTTCTGTGGCGAGACGACGCCCGAGTGCAGCTCTGCGAACTCGACGTGCTCCACGTCCGGCAAGTCAAGCTCGCGCATGATACGCGCGTGCCAATAGCTTGCGAAGCCTTCATTCATCACCTTCGTCTGCATCTGCGGGACGAAGTATTCCATCTCCTCGTGAATCATCGCCATCACGTCGCGCTGCCAGTCCTTGAGCACGGGCGAGTTGCGCATGATGTAGTAGATGAGGTCTTTCTCGGGGAGGCGGTCGCCGCGCGGGCCGCTCTCCTCTTCGTGCGCGTCTGAGTCCTGCTCGGGCGGTCGTCCGATGTTCCAGAGGTCGTCGTAGCGGCCCGGGGGCCGCGGCGTCTTCTTCGAGCCGGGCGGTCGGAGGGACTCCTCACGCCGGATGAAGAAGTTCGGGTCGATGTGCTCTTCGATGGAGAGCACCGAGTCGAGAAAGCGCTCGACCGTCTTGCGCCCGTAGCGGAACTCGTACTCGTTCATGCGGCCCGAGTGCGTCGAGATGGTCTCGACCATGCGGCGATTCGTGCGCGAGAAGTAGGCGTTGTGTTTGAAGAAGTCCACGTGGCCGAGCACGTGCGCCATGACGAGCTTGTTCTGGACGGGACTGTTCGTCTCCAGCAGGAAGCCGTAAGCGGGGTTCGTGTTGATGACGACCTCGTAAATCTTCGAGAGTCCGAAGTCGTACATCGTCTTCATGCGATGGTACGCCTTGCCGAACGTCCAGTGCGAGTAGCGTCCGGGCAAGGCATAGGAGCCGATCTCGTACATGACCGTGGCGGGCACGATCTCGAAGCGCACGGGATAGGGGTCGAGGCCGAACCCGCGCGCCACTTCCCAAATCTGTTCGAGCGCTTTCTCTAATTCCTTAATCTCTCGGTCTTCCATGAGTCAATGGTAAATGGTAAGTGGCGAATGGTAAATGGCGAATAGAGAACTCCCCGTTCCCCTATTCGCCATTTACCATTCACCGCGCAATGCTTTTACTGTTTCTTCTCCTTCGCCTTCCTGCGAAGTTTTTCGACGGCGGAGCGAACGGCCTCCGCCTGCGGCGATTCGGGATTCTCTTTGAGGTAGGCCGTAAGCTGCAAGACGGCCTTCGCGAACTCGCCTGTCTGCTCGTAGACGTTTGCGAGGTAGATGTGTGCGAGCGCCGGCTTGCCGAGTTCGAGGGCACGCAGCAGGTGAGCTTCGGCTGCGGCGTAGTCGCCCGTTGACATCTCCGCGTAACCGAGCGAGAGATAGGGCGCGGGCAAGTCTTTGTCTACCTCAACGACGCCGCGCAGCATGCGTATGCCTTCGTCGTAGCGCTTCTGGCTGACGAGCGTGATGCCGACGCCGATGTAAGGCTCGGGGCGGTCGGGCTTCAACTCGCCAGCCTGCTTGTAGGCGGCCAGCGCCTCGTCGTAGCGCTGGAGTTTCGAGAGCTGTTCGGCGAGCGCGAGCGTCGCGGCGTAGAAGCGTGCGTACGCGCCGACCGCCTCCTGAAGAAACTTGACCGCCTCTTCGGGCTTGTTGTCGGCGGCGCTCTTGACCCCTTTGCGATACTTCTCTTTCGCGGCTTCGGGAACTCCCGGGTCTATCTCCTCGGCGGCGACAGCGGTTGCAGGCGACTTGGCAGCCGCGGCCTTCGGCCTGAGCTGTATGTTCTGCGTGAAGGTCTGGCCGCCGCCGCCGAATGCGCCAACGTCGGCTGAGACCGTCGTCGTCTCGAACGTGCGCCCGTCTCCTTCGGCAGTGAGTTGGTAGTTGCCGCCGCGCAGACCCGAAAAGTTGAAGCGCCCGCTCAGGTCGGTGAAAGTCTCGAAGACGGGTCTGCCGCCCTGTTTGAGCGTGACGCGGACGGACTGCGAGGGCTGCGCCCCCGAGGGGAGCGCGACACGTCCCTCCAGCGTGTTCGTGCCCTGTGCCCGCGCCGACGCCGCCGCAAGCAGGAGAGCGAGACACGTGAGAGTAGATTGTGCGCGAAGCAGCCTCTTCAACATCAACTTTGTCCTCTCCCAGACAATCTAAAAAAGGGCCGGGAGTCCGCGCCTGCGCGTGAACTCCCGGCCGAAGGAAGGTGTTTGACCGAAGCCTTAGAACTGCAAGCGCACGCCGAGCTGCGCCTGGAACGGGATGCCGATTGGCTCGGAGAAGCCCGTCGCCCCGAAGAAGTTGAGCGGCTTGCCGAAGTCGGCCTGGCCCGTCGTGTTCTGGAACTCGCGGCCAAAGTTCGCCGTGTTGAAGACGTTGAAGGCCTCGAAGAAGAAGCCCAGCTTGCGCTGCTCGCCGAAGTTGAAGAACTTCGAGGCGCGGATGTTCAACTGCTGGAAGTTGTCGCCACGAACGGTGTTTGGCGGCAGGTGGTGCTGGTCGTTGCCATCGCGCGACTCGCGGTCAACGGTGACGCCGTCGCGGTTGATGTCGCAGCCGCAAGACGGGAAGATGCTGTAGGCTCTCGGAGACGACGCCTGGAAGATCGGCGCGATCTGGAAGCCATACGGCAGGTCGAAGATGCCCGAGACGACGAAGCGGTGGCGCTCGTCGGCGTCAGAGGGGCCGAAGTTCTCGGTCGGGTCCCACTTGTTGAAGACGTTCTGCGCCTGGTTGCCGAAGTCGCCTGTCTGGCCGAACCACGCAACCGCCTTCGCGAGCGTGTAGTGGGCGTTCAACTGGAACTTGTTCGCGTAGCGGCGGCGGAACGAGACCGTAAAAGCGTCGTAGCGCGAGCGCCCGTCAGACTGCGCGACGGTGATGCGCCCGAACGGCGAGGCCGTGCCGAAGGCCGCCGTCAACTCCGCAGCGTGCGCGGCGAACTGCGAGGCCAGCACGCGCGGGAAGCTGCTCGCGGTCTGCGTGCGCTGCGCATTGCGGAGCGGCCCGACGCGCGGATTGATGTCGAGCGATGTGAACTCGTGCAGGCCGAGGATGTGGACATAGTCGAACTCCAGAGCCATGTTCTTGCCGATCTCCTGCGAGTAGCCGGCGTTCCATTGTTGCGAGTACGGCGACACGAAGTCCTGATCGAGCATGCGTCCGCGCGAGCCCGGCAGCGGGTTCGTGAGCGGACGCGGGACGGCGGGCGGCGGCGAGTCGATGGCGAGATTGTCGGCGTCGTTCGTGAAGTTGGCGTATATCTCCGGGTTCGCCTGCTGCACCGCGAAGAGCGGCACGTTCAGGAACGACTGGTCGAAGTAGACGCCGTAGCCTGCGCGCACGACCGAGCGGGCGTCGCCTCGCAAGTCCCACGCAAAGCCGATGCGCGGGCTGAAGTTGTTCTTATCGTCCTTGACCGTATGGTCCGCGAACGGGCTGCCGATGATCTTGAGGGCGCGGAAAGCGCGGTTCTCCGCAGCGTGCCCCGCGTCCATGAAGCCGATGTCCACGTCGTAGCGCACGCCGATGTTGAGCGTAAAGCGCGGGGTGACCTTCCAGTCGTCCTGCACGTACCAGGCGAACTGCTTCGCGCCGTCGCGTAGGTTGAAGGAGGGGTCGCCACCCGCGAGGTCAACCTGGGCGACAACGCCGAAGCCTGCAAGGTCGGCCGCCGTGCAGCCGGGGCCATCGGCCAGCACCGAGCAGGTGATGGGGCCGGGCAAGACCTGATGCGTTTTGAAGCCCTGCGGGAACTGTCCGGGGTTGTTTGCGATGTCCCCCGGGTCGAAGTTGAAAGAGTAGCTCGGGGCCGACGTGAAGGCGAAGATGCCGCCGAGCGTCGGCTCGTAGACAAAGTCCGCGCCGAACTTCAAGCCGTGGTTACCGCGATTGTAGGTCAGGTCGTCCTTGAACTGATGCTTCTTCTGGATCGTCTCCTGTGGCACGTTGCCGTTACGACCGACGATGATGCCGCCCGGGAACGCGAGATTCGCCAGCTCCGTCGTCGCTAAGATTTGGTTGTCGAAGGTCGAATACTGATACGTGAACTGGTTGACGGTGCGCTGGTTCGCCGCCCACGTCTCGTTGGCTAGGAAGCTGTAGAGCGTGTTCAGCGTCTTATTGCCGCCCGACAGGTCGGTGCGAACGATGAGGAAGCCTGCCTGATCGTTCAGCCCGTTGTTGTTCTGTCCGGCGAAGCGCGTGACGAGCGTGTGCTTGCTGTTGAGATTGAAGTCGCCCTTGACCGTGTACTGCCAGTCGTTGAAAGGCTGCGGCAGGAAGCGCACGGCCTTGTAGCCGAACGGTTCGAGGAACGCGATCTGCGTCTGGTCGGAACTCGACACGATTGAGTTGCCGCGCTCGCGCGTACGCTCGGCGGTGCCGAAGAAGAACGCCTTGTCATGCTTGATCGGGCCGCCGATTGAGCCGCCGAACTGCTGCCGACTAAACGGCGGCTTGACGGCGTCGCCCGTGGCGAACAGATTGGGGTTGGCCTTGGCGAGCAGGGCCGGCGCGTTAGCGTTCAGCTTCTGGTTACGAAAGAAGCCGAAGAGCGAGCCGTGGAAGTCATTCGTGCCGGACTTGGTAATGACCGAGAGGAGCGCACCGCCCGACCGCCCGTTCGCAGCCGAGAAGCGCTGAGTCGAGAGCGCGAACTCCTGGATGCCCTCCATCGAGAAGTTCTGGAGGATGCCGCCGACGGCGTTGTCCTTATTGTCGCCGCCGTCAACCGTGATGTTCACGTTGCGTCCCGTCGCGCCGCCGACCGAGAAGGTGCCGACGCGCGATTTCGTCGGGTCGAACGAAGGTGCGAGCGTCGCGCCGGGGATCAGGATGGCGAGCGAGGCGAACGAGCGCCCGTTGACGGGCAGATTCTCAAGTCGGCGCTGATCGACGACGCCCGACACGTCCGTCTTCGTCGTCTCGACGAGCGCCTGGTTCTCCGTCGTGACGTTGACCACCTCAGTGACCGCGCCGACCTTCAGCGTCGGATTGACGGTCGTGCGCTGGAGGACGTTGACCGTGACGGCATCATTCAAATACTTGGAGAAACCCGGTGCCTCGACCTCGACGCGGTACGTGCCGGGGACGAGCTGCGCGATCTCGTAGACGCCTTCGCCGCTGGTCGTCGCCTCGCGCGAGGCGTTGGTTCCCACGTTCGTCGCCTTGACGGTAGCGTTCGCCACCACTTCGCCCTTCTCGTTCTCCACAACGCCGGTGATGACGCCAGTGCTCGATGTCTGCGCCAGCACCACCGCCTGCGGGAGAATCGCGGTAGCCATCAGCAGGACGGCTGCGAGGACGGGTGATACCGCCCTTCTAACTTTACCGCTCATCATCAGAAGCCTCCTCTCAAAAGGGTTGTCAAAAGGTCAGCCGCACAGCGCCTCGTTCACCCGAGAGTCTGGGTATCAGAGAGCGTGTCGGCCGGGGCCGTATCTAAACGGACGAGACGAAACTTAAATCCGGCACTCAGTGACGGGCCGAGCGCGAGGTGACTTGAATACCTTGTGGAATGCCGTGAGACTTGACCGAATAACCTTTACGGAACTTTGAAGTGTCGTCTCGACGACATTCGACCCGCCTTGTTGCCTTTAAGGTTAGGCAAGAAATATTCCACCTCAATGCTCCGCCGCATCGACGCGCTTGAATATACGATTTTTACAGAGGAACGTGCGAAAGCCTTCGCACGCGTGGCGTGGGCCGCGGCAGTGGCTTATTTAGATTTTCATGAATCCCGTCCATTTTTTTGAATACACCGACGCGGCCATGTATGACATAAGAGACTTCTACGTGAGGGTGCGTGCGCGCAGGCCGCGGAAATGAAGGGTCGAGCCGCGACGGGCGGAGGCTTCGGCCTTCGAGTCACTCAGACCTCGACGCCGCGTCGGCCAAAGAATTGCTTCAGCGCAGGGTAGACATCCTCTTTGTCGTCGATACGCACGCCGATGAAGCGCTCCTTCTGCTTGAGCCGGTCGTTGAAGATGGAGAGGAGCGCGCCCGAAGAGCGACGATAGCCGCCGCCGCCCTCCTCACCAATCTCGCCGTAGCCGAAGAGATTGCACGTGCGTATCAGATCGTCGGCGAGGCGGACGGCCTCTTCGTTGTCCGAGTAATAGTTGTCGCCGTCGGAGAAGTGGAAGGGATAGATGTTCCAGTCGGAGGGGCGGAAGCGCGCGTTGATGATGTCGAGCGCGAGTTGGTAGGCGCTCGATACGACCGTGCCGCCCGACTCGCCCTGCGTGAAGAACTGCTCCTCCGTGACCTCACGCGCTTCGGTGTGGTGCGAGATGAAGACGATCTCGACGTTGTCGTACTTGGTGCGCAGGAACCTGACCATCCAGAAGAAGAAGGAGCGCGCAATGTACTTCTTGAACTCGCCCATCGAACCCGAGACATCCATCAGCGCGAGCACGACGGCGTTCGACTCGTAGCGATTGTCCTCTTCCCAGGTTTTGAAGCGAAGGTCTTCCTTGCGGACGCCTCCGAAGCGCGCCTCTCCGCCCTCGCGCGCGTTGCGCTTGATGTTCTCAAGGATCATGCGGCGCTTGTCGAGATTCGAGAAGACGCCGGTGCGGCGGATTTCGTTAAAGCGCGTGGTCTTGGCGGGCACGGCTTTTTTGGCCTTGTCTTCGAGGAAGGGCAGTTGCAAGTCCTCGAAGATGAGCGCGGCCAGCTCGTCTATATCGACTTCGGCCTCGTAGTAGTCTGCGCCCGCGTCCTGTCCGGCGGGGCCCGCGCCGCGACCGGGCCCCTGACCGGGCTGCCCCTCGCGCCCGATCACGTCGCCGACGCGTGTCTTCCCGTCGCCCGTGCCGACCTGCTTGCGCTTGCGATGGTCGAAGCGGAACTTGTACTCGTCGAGCGAACGAATGGGCACCTTCACTGTGCGCTTGCCGTCCGAGAGGATGATCGCCTCGTTCGAGACAATCGACCCGAGGTTCTTGCGCACCGCCTCCTTGACGCGCTCCTTGTGCCGTTCCTGATCGATGATGCCCTTGCGCTGCAAAGACCAGTCGTTGCGCTGAATCGTCCCCGAAATCTGCGAGTCGTCAATCATCTCCGAAGTCCCTCACGCCCCCTGCCCGCCGCCGTTCCGCCGCTCGCTGATGATGCGCTCGACGGTGTTCACGAGCGCGTTGATCCGCTCGTCGGTCTCCGCCATGCGCCTGTCAGTCTCTGACATCTGCCTGTCCGTCCGAGCCTGCGACTCCGCCAAATTCGCATGAGCCGCCTCCAGCGTGTTGATCTGTCGTTCGTGCATTTCGGCAATTGCGAGCAGAGCGCGGATGCCTCCTTCAGTTTGTGACCACCTCTCGTCGGCGCGCTCCTGCCGTTCGCGCATGCGATCCATGTCAGCAGCAAACTGCGCCTGCTGTCGAACGATGAAGTCGATGTTGCGCTGTATCTCCTCAGACCTGTGCTGCCACTCTTCCGACCTTTGACGCGACTCCGACTCGTTGGCTTCGACTCGGTCATTCAGCTTTTCCATCAACTCCTGCATTCGTTGTTCGAGCGAAAAGGCTCGCCTGATTTTCTTTTTCTTCTCAGAGGCATCGTCTTCTTTGCTCATTAGGGGAACTCCTTTCTCCTTCCACGGCCCGGTATAAACGAGCGACGCCCGCACTCCTCGCGGAAGGGCAGGCGTCGTGGCCGTCATGTTCGTCACCGTCGCCGCCGCCGCGACGCCCGCGCCGCGAGGTCAGCGCGAGAGCAGCGTGCCGACGTAGGTCAAAAGCTCGTTGGCGCAGACGGGGCAGTAGCCGCCGTCTTTGACGAGGCGGTCGATGACTTCGTTGATGCGGCGGAGCTGGTCGGGGTCGGGCGTCTTCGCAGAGGTCGTGATCTTCACCACGTCCTTCAGGTCGGCGAAAATCTTCTTTTCAATCGCCTCCTTCAGACGCTCGTGCGAGACGTATTCGAACTGCTTACCCTTGCGCGCGTAAGAAGAGATGCGGATGAGAATCTCCTGGCGGAAAGTGTTCTTCGCGTTGTCGGAAATCCCGATCTGCTCCTCGATTGAACGCATGAGCTGCTCGTCAGGCTCCATCTCCTCTTCGGTGATCGGGTCTTTGATCTTCTCCTTGTTGCAGTACGCTTCGACGTTGTCGAGATAGTTGTTGCAGATCGTGCGCGCCATCTCCTCGAACGAGTAGACGAAGGCGCGCTGCACCTCGGTCTTCGCCATCTCGTCATACTCCTTGCGCGCCGACGAGATGAGATTCAGATACCGCTCGCGCTGCTCCGGGTTGATGCCGGTGTGCTGCTCGAAGCCGTCCTTGATGGCGCGCAGCGCGTCGATGGGGTTGATGCAGGTGATGCCGTCGCGCACGAGCGCGCCCGAGAGACGGTTGATGATGTAGCGAGGCGAGATGCCGTCCATCCCCTCGCGCACCGTCTCCTCTTTCAGCTCGCGCACGTCCTTCGACTTGTAGCCTTCCACATCCTCGCCGTCGTAGAGCTTCATCTTCTTGACGACATCGACGTTTGCACGCTTCGGCTCTTCCAGACGCGTCATGACGGCGAACATCGCGGCCACCCGCAGAGTGTTCGGCGCGATGTGGATGTTGCGGAGGATGTCCGACTGGTTGAGGAGCTTGTCGTAGATTCTCTCCTCCTGCGAGACGCGCAGGTTGTAGGGCACGCGCACGAGGATGATGCGATCTTGCAGTGCCTCCGACTTTTTGTTGCCCGCGAATGAGACGTACTCGTTCTCGTTCGTGTGCGACATGATGACTTCATCGGCGTAGATCATCGCGAACCGGCCCGTCTTGATGTTCTGTTCCTGCGAGAGCGTCAAAAGCGAGTAGAGAAACTTCTCGTCAACCTTCAGCATCTCGACGAATTCCATCAATCCGCGGTTCGAGATGTTCAGCTCGCCGTCGAAACGATACGCGCGCGGGTCTGATTCGACTCCGACCTCGCCGATGGTCGAGAGATCAATCGAGCCGGTCAGCTCCGTGATGTCCTGCGACTTCGGGTCTGAAGGGGCGAAGGTTCCGATGCCGACCCGCTGCTTCTCGGAGAAGATGATGCGGTGGACTCGCACGTCCTCGTGGCGACCGCCGTAGGTGTGCTCTAAGGCGTAGCGGCACTGCGGGCAAAGATCGCCCTCGATGTAGATGCCGTAGTGCTTCTCCACGTCGCGGCGCAGCTCCGCCGGGATGAGGTGCAGAGGCTCCTCGTGCATCGGGCAGTCCTTGATGGCGTAGACAGCGCCCGGCTCCTCGCGCGTCCATTCTTCAAGGCCGCGCTTGAGCAACGTGACGATGGTTGACTTGCCGCCGCCGACGGGCCCCATCAAAAGCAGGATGCGCTTGCGGACTTCGAGGCGCTGCGCCGCCGATTTGAAGTATTCGACGATGCGTGCTATCGGCTCCTCGATGCCGAAGAGTTCCGCGCTGAAGAACTTGTAGCGTGCGATCTCGTCGCGCGTGCCCTCGTTGAGTTTATCCAGCCCGGCGGCGTGGATCATGTCGTTGATGCGTGCGTGTGAGAGTTGGGCGAGGCGCGGGTTCTGCGTGACCAGCTCGAAGTAGTCGCGGAAAGAACCCTCCCACGCGAGCGCCGCATGCTCCTGGCGCAGCGCTTCGAGCCGCGCCGTGATGTCAAACTTGCCTTTGCCATCCTGCTCTTGCATAGCCTTTAGTAAACCTCATGCTCGGCTTCGCGCGCTGTAGGACGGCGTGTAAAGTCACGCCCTCAAATCTTAAGTCCGGCGACGGCTTTAGAGGGCCCTCGCGCGCAAGGTTTTTGCACGCGAGGAGTCCAGCCAACGCTTTGAGGAACGGCCTCGATGCGTGGTGCGGGTCGCCAGCGCGAGACCGAACTCGCCACGCCGTCGAGACTTTTAATCCTCACGAGGAGCTAATTTTTCAATGGGGAAAGAGGCGGTTAAGCTCACGCCTGTTCGATGCCGAGTCGTTTACGGGCGACCGCCGTTGACGCCAAGTATATCACAGCACTCGCCCGCCTCAGTCAACACTTATTTATTCAACCGCAAGCATCACACGCGGATGCAAAAGCCCGCGCGCCGCATCGTAGACGCCGACCGCGAGCAAGACGCCGCCATCGTCCAACATCTGCACATGCGCGCCGTCATCGAACCCGGGCCGGGCTTCGGCGTGGACTGCCGCGCCGTGGCGCACCCGCCGCGCCTCTTCATTCTTTAGATGCACCGAAGGCAGGTGCGGGAGCGCCGTTTCCAGAGGAACCAGCAACTCTCTGCCTGCGCCGGCCTCGAACTGTTGTTCCAGCTCCTCAAGCACAAACGCTCTCTCGATGCGGAACTCGCCCGCGCGCGTGCGCCTGAGCGCAGAGAGGTGCGCGCCCGTGCCCAGACGCGCGCCGACCGACTCGGCCAGCACGCGCACGTATGTGCCCGCCGAGCAGACGACGCGCGTGCGAACGTCGCAGGTTCCGTCATCGTTACGTCTAAGGAACGTGCCATCCTCCGCGGCGCTGATCTCAAATTCGCTGATGCGAATGTGCACGGCCTTGCGCTCGACCTCCTCGCCGCGCCGCGCCAGCTCGTAGAGTTTCTTCCCCGCAACCTTCTTCGCCGAGTACATCGGTGGCACCTGCTCGATGTCGCCGCGCAAAGCCGCGAGCGCCGCTTCAACCTGCGCGCGAACGAGCGTCGTGCAGTCCGTCGCGCCCGTCGCATCCTCGCGCCGCGTGCCCGTCAGGTCGCCCGTATCGGTTGCATAGCCGAGGCGGACGGTCGCCTCGTACTCTTTCTCCGCGCCCGAGAGGAACTGCGCGAGCCGCGTCGCGCGTCCGATGAGTGTGACCAGCACGCCCGTCGCGAAAGGATCGAGCGTGCCCGTGTGCCCGACGCGCTTCTCTCTGAGGATGCGTCGGACACGCGCCACCACGTCGTGCGAAGTCCAGCCCGCAGGCTTGTCGATGATGATGATTCCGTCCATGTTCGTATTGTGCGGTTTCGGATTTTTGATTTCAATTCGCGGCGGACGCACGTTGTCTGCTTCGCCGCGCCCTTGTTAAAGTAAGTGCGAGATGCAGCAGCGTAAGAAATACAAGCCGAGGCCGCCGAAGTCGGAGAGGCAGATCAACGCCGACCTCGAAGAGGAGAAGAAGAAGGCGCGACCCGCCCGCACGCACGACGCCGAGAAGACGCGCGAGCGGACTCTGCAAAGGGCCGTCAAGCTGCTCGCAGCGAAGCCGCGCTCAATCGAGGAGTTGCGCGAGCGTCTGCTTGAAAAGGAGTGGACTGACGCGGAGGCCGCCGACTACGCACTCGCCAAATTGAAAGAGTACGGCTATCTCGACGACGAGCGTTTCGCCTTCGGCTTCGCCTCCTATCGAGTGCGGCAGAAGCCCGTGGGGCGTCAGCGCCTCGCGCGCGACCTGCAAACGAAGAAGGTCTCGAAAGAGACCGCCGACGCCGCGCTCGAACTCGTCTACAGCGAAACGCCCGAAGAAGAACTCATCACACGCGCCATCGAGAAGCGCGTGCGCCTGCGAGGCCGTCCCACCACGAGACAAGAGACCAAGAGCCTCTACGACCACCTGCTCCGTCTCGGCTTCTCCTACGACCTCATCATACGCAAAGTGCGCGACGCGTCCACCGCGCCGGACGAAGACGAAGACGCCGCCGCCGCAAACCAGGATGATGTGAACTAGCGACTGACCGGCTAACTGTCTGGTTTCTTGCTTGCTTGCTTGCTTGCTTGCTTGCCTGCTTTCTTTCTTTCTTGCCTGCTTTCTTTCTTTCTTGCCTGCTTACTTGCCTCCCTGCTTGCCTCCCTGCTTCGCCCACCTCGACGCCGCGTGCTACACTTTTCATCAAGGAGATTATGTTCAGTATTCAACGGCTGCGAGTCAAAACCTACTGACTACTGTCTACTGTTTTATGATGACCGGAAATGAGATTCGCGAAAAGTTTCTGAGCTACTTCGAGAAGCACGGCCACAAGCGCGTCGCTTCAAGTCCGCTTTTGCCCGCAAACGATCCGACGCTTCTGTTCGCCAACGCCGGGATGAACCAGTTCAAGGACGTGTTCCTCGGAGCCGAACGGCGAGACTACACGCGCGCAGCCTCTTCGCAGAAGTGCCTGCGCGCGGGCGGCAAGCACAACGACCTCGACGAAGTCGGCAAGACCGCGCGCCATCATACCTTCTTCGAGATGCTCGGCAACTTCTCCTTCGGCGACTACTTCAAGGAGGATGCCATACGCTTCGCATGGGACTTGCTCGTCGAAGAGTTTGGGCTTGACCCGCGCCGTCTCTGGTTCAGCATCTTCGAGGGTGACGGTGAAGTCCCTGCCGACGAAGAGGCCGCTACTCTTTGGGAGAAGGTCGGTGCGCCGCCCGAGCGCATCCTCCGCTTTGGACGCAAGGACAACTTCTGGCAGATGGGCGACACGGGACCCTGCGGCCCTTGCAGCGAGATTCACTACTACATGGGCGAAGACCCCGACGACCCTTCAAAGAACAGCCCCGAGTTCGTCAACGGCCCCGGCGACACGACGATGGAGATTTGGAATCTCGTCTTCATGCAGTTCAACCGCGAGGGCGTTGGCGAAAAGACCGCCGACGGTAAATACGAATCCTATCGTCTGGAGCCGCTGCCAAAGCCCTCGGTCGATACCGGCATGGGCTTAGAGCGCGTCACCGCCGTCCTTCAGGGCGTGCAGACGAACTACGACACAGACCTCGTCCGCCCCATCATCGACTTCACCGCGCAACTCGCCGACCGCCACTACGAACCCGACACGCAGGAAGGCTTCGCCATGCGCGTCATCGCCGACCACGCGCGCGCCACAGCCTTCTCCATCGCCGACGGCATCCTCCCGAGCAACGAAGGGCGCAACTACGTCCTCCGCAAAATCATGCGCCGCGCCATCTATCACGGTCGCTACACGCTCGGCCTCGAAGGCGCGTTCTTCAACGAGGTCACGAACAAAGTCATCGACGACATGAGCGACGCTTACCCCGAACTCGAAGCTCATCGCAGTTTCATCGAAAGAATGGTGAAACTTGAGGAAGAAAGATTTGGGAATACGCTGACGGTTGGATTGAATAAGCTTCAAAAATTAATTGACAAGTTTACTACGACGGAATCTTTACCTGGGACACCGTTTAGTGACTTTAAAGAACTGGAGGGTTTTTCTTTCAATGAAGAGGACATTGATAAGATTTCTGCTAAGGACTTAGCAGTTCTATATGACACTTACGGATTACCCATTGATTTGATTTATCACATCTTAAATCAAACTACCCCGCCTTTAGACAACACCTGTCTGAATTATTTATTTGGAGACGTAAGCGAAGGAGAATTTAAAGGCTTAATTGACGTGGAGCTTAAAGAACTCCAAAAACAAAGTGGCACTAGCAAATCCGAAGCGCAAGGAAGAGCTAAACCCGTTTACGTTGCTTTGTCGCGCAGACGCGATACCAAGTCTGAGTTCAAAGGTTACGACACGACGCGAGTTGATGACGCAAAAATCATTGCTTTGATTAAAGGCGATGATGAAGTCCAATCCTTGAACGAAGGCGATGAAGGCGAAGCCGTTTTGAACCAGACTCCGTTCTATGCTGAAAGCGGCGGGCAGGTCGGAGATGTTGGCGATTTCGTTGGCGAGCATTCGCATGCTGTTGTCGCCGATACTTATTCGCCCGCACAGGGTTTGATTATCCACAAGGTCAAAGTCGAAACGGGCAGCCTAAAAGTCGGTGATACCGTCTCGGCTCAAGTCGATGTTGAGAAGCGAGACGCCACGCGGCGCAATCACACGGCGACGCACTTGATGCACGCGGCGTTGCGCGAAGTCTTGGGGACGCACGTGAAGCAGGCGGGGTCGGTCGTCGCGCCGAACTATTTGCGGTTCGACTTCTCGCATTACCAGCCTTTGACGCGCGATGAGATTGCGGAGATTGAGCGGCTCGTCAACTTTCAGATTCTTCGCAACGAGCGGGTACGCACCGATGTTCTGACGCTCGACGAGGCGATGCGCTCGGGCGCGATGGCGCTCTTCGGTGAGAAATACTCCGAGCACGTGCGCGTGCTGACCGTGCCGGGTTTGATTGAAGGCGAGGCGTTCTCGAAAGAACTCTGCGGCGGCACGCACGTCCGCGCGACCGGCGACATAGGGCTGTTCAAGATCGCGAGCGATGAGTCAATCGCTTCGGGCACGCGCCGCATCCGCGCCGTCACCGGTAAAGATGCCTTCATGCGCTTTCAGGAGACCGAGGCGATTGTCGATCAGATTTCCGGGGAGCTTCGCTCGACGCGCGGCGACATCCCTGCGGCGGTCGGACGGCTTCAGGACGAGTTGAAGAAGGCTCGGCGCGAGGCGGACGAGCTGCGTCTTAAACTCGCGCTCGGCGGCGGCGCGTCTTCGGCGCAGAACGGCGAAGCTGCGCGCGAGGTCGCGGGCGGTGTAAAGGTGCTCGCGCGCGAGGCGAGCGACCTTGACGCTTCGGCTCTACGGCAACTCTCAGACACCTTGCTCGCGCAGCTCAAGTCGGGCGTCGTTGTCCTCGGGCGTCGCGCCGAAGGCAAGGCTTCGCTCATCGTACGCACCTCGGCAGACCTCTCGAAGCGCGTCCCCGCCGGTCGCGTCATCAAAGAACTCGCGCCCATCATCGGCGGTCGCGGCGGCGGCAAGCCAGACATGGCCGAGGGCGGCGGCTCCGAGCCGCAGAAGCTCAGCGAGGCTCTGGAGGCGAGCTACCGGATCGTCGAGCGTCTGCTGACAGAGCAGGGCGCGGCGGCCTGAAGCCCGCCTTCTAACAAATAAAGCGCGACCGTGCTCTTGACTGAACACGGTCGCGCTTTTTCATTAACAGAGACGGGCGACTTGCTCGATGCCCGCCCGACTGTTACTGCCCGCCCTGGCTGTGTGCAGTCACCCAAGCCTTCTGCTTGTCGTTGAGCGTGACGTTCATCTTCTGCAAGGTCGCCGCGTTGAGCGTGCCCGTGACCTTGAGCCTCTCGGCCCCTTGATACTTCCTGAGTCCCTCGCGCGTCGCCGCGTCGAGCTTGCCCGTCGCCTCGCCCGTGTAGAATCCGCGCTGCCTGAGTATGTCCTGCGCCTGCTTGATCTGCTCCTTGGTCGAACGGAAGACCGGGCCGCGCTTCTTCGCGTCAGCGTTTGTGTTCCCCTTGGTCGTTGTGGTGTTAGTGTTCTGTGCCGTCGTAGCAGCGATGGCAGAAAAAGAGAGCATCGCCGCGAGCGTCGCGGTGAGTAGTCTTTTCATCTCGTTCTCCTGTCAGGTGAGGTGCGCTGGCGGACGCACGGGTTAAAAAACCGTAAGGGTTCCCTGCTGGATAAGCGGCTTTCATCATACACGCACTGTCAAGACTTTCGTCACGCCGACTGGCTCGCCTACCACTCTCCACACCACCTGACCAGCCACGAGAACTCTCGCCAGCGGACTTAAACGCGAAAACAATTAGAGTTAAATAAAGTAGAATTTTGTTGAACAGACTTCTTTCGCTGTGTTATTCTGTTAATGCGTTCTCTGAGGCGCGTTCGCAACCGTTCGAGAAGCCCCGTCCACAGACAGACTTTTACCCGTGCCCCGCCGAGTTTCAAGGGCACCTCATCGCCCACTCCGGCAAGCGCTCGAATCAAGCAAGGTCATGAAAAAACTTATCCCCATCTGTGCTCTCATCATCTTCTCCTGCCTCCCCGCGACCGCCCAGACGAGTTCCCGTTACCGCTTCGACAACTTCGACACGCGGGACGGCGTACGTATCGAAATTCCCATACAGCCAAAGCCGGCCCGTCAAAATAAGGGACTGAAGCTGACCGCGCGCATTATCGAGCCTGCCGCGCAGAAAGCCGCACGTCAGTCTGCCGCTCACCAGTCTTCCGTCCAACCCTCTACTCTTCGCGCCGACGCCTCCGCCTACACGTCTTCAGCAGCCCACGCGTCTCCCACTGCCTACACGCCTTCCGCGCCGCCTTCGTCCGCTGCCGCCGCCTCCAAGTCGCTCGACGGCTTCTCGACGGGCGATGCGAACATCGACCGCTTCATCGTCGAGTCAGGCACGCGCAACGGCGTAGACCCCGTGCTGCTCTACTCGATCATGCACCGCGAGTCTTCCTTCAAGCGCTTCGCCCTCTCGCCCAAAGGCGCACGCGGGCTGATGCAGTTGATGCCGGGGACGGCTGCGCGCTTCGGCGTCCGCAACATCTTCGATCCACAGCAGAACATCGAGGGCGGCGCGCGCTACGTTCACTTTCTGCTCGACCTGTTCGACGGCGACGTGCGGCTCACGCTCGCGGGCTACAACGCCGGCGAGGGCGCTGTGATGAAGTACGGCAACCGCGTGCCGCCCTACGCGGAGACGCAGGAGTATGTGCGCCGCATCTCGGAACGCTACGAGCTGATGCGCGACCCCTCGACGGCACGCCTCGCGCCGCGCGTGTCGCGCACGCAGATCGCGAAGATGAAGTCAGCGGAGCCGCCGCCGCTCGTCTACGAGCAGAACGTCTTCGCCGTGCGGACGCCCGACGGCAAGCTGCGACTCGTCAGCCAGTGACGGTCGCCTGAAATCCGAAATAGATGTTGGTCGCCTGAAATCCGAAAGAGCGCGCGAACGGGACGGACTGAGAGAGTCGTCCCGTTCCTTTTTTATGCGCCGCTGCTGTTTGGCCGCGAGTGATGTCGCGGTATGATTGCGCCGCAGGCCAGACGGTATCCGAGTCGCGTCCGGGCTTTTCAGTCGCGACCCTGTTTTCAAACGACGGGCCCCACGAAATGTCTAAAGCTAAGACCGACGAGACTCCCGAGCGCGAAGTCGCGCAACATGATTCGCGTGAGGACGCGGGCGCAGGGACGAGGCTCGCGCTGCTGATCGCAGACGACGGCGCAGAGGTCGATGCACTGCGCTTGAAGCTCGCCTCCGCCAGCTTCGAGGTCGCAGAAGCCTCTGCGGAAGAGGCCGCCGGTCGCGCACAAGAGTTAACTCCGTCCATCGTCCTTCTGGCCTTCGGCAGCCGCGAGGTCGAGGGACATCTGCTTGCGCTCATGCGGCGCTTGCGCACTGAGCCTGCGAGTTTTTCGCTGCCCGTCGTCTTCCTCTTCCGCGAGGACGGGCGGACGCTACGCAGCGCCGCACAACACTTCGGGGCGGACGACTACTTCGCGCAGAACGTGCCTGCGGAAGAGATGCGCGCACGGCTTGAAGCGCTCCTCTGGCGCGCGGAGTCCGGTCGCCGCTCCGCACCGTCCGTCGCCGACCAGCGCTCTGAGATAGACAACTTCCTCTTCCTGCTCGACGCAGTCGGCGCGGACGCACGGAGCGGTGCGACGGGCGCGCTGGCACTCGTCGAGGCGAGCCGCGACAGAGGCGACGCTGGTAGCAGAGACGGAACCGGCGACTCCGGCTCATCACGGCGACCACACGTCCTCACCGACGCACACGGCTTTTTAAAGCTCAACCTTCGGCGGGTTGACGCGGTCGCCTTCTACGGCCCGGCGACGCTTCTCGTTTATCTCCCCGCCGCTGACTCGCCCTCGGCCCGCACTACGCTCTCGCGTCTGCGCGAAGAGTTTTCGGAGGCGGGCATGGACGGCGACCTCTACATCGGTATCTCTTCTTTTCCCGCCCACGGCTCCGAGGTCGAGAGACTTGTCGAGCAGGCGGAGGCGGCGCTCGGCGAGGCACGCGGGGAGAACTCTGCGACGCGCGTTGTCGTTTACGGCGTCGAGGATGCACGCCACGCGCCGGACGCGGAGCGGCGAACGGCCACCGGTGTGTTAAGAAGAAAGACTACCAGCGTGGTGAATGAAACGGGGTCGGCGAACGAGTCGGCGGCCTCAACGCATGAAGGGGCGGCGCGTAAATCCGCAGGAGCGCAGGCCGGAGAGCGGCGCGCGGGCGGCAGGCTGCGACGCGTGATGCTCGTCGTCTCGGACGCGGCGCGTATGGCGCAGGTCAATCTGCTGATGCGCTCGGCCAGTTATGAGGTGCGTGCGGCCTTCGACGGCCACCACGCGCTGAACCTCCTGCGCATCGACCGACCCGATGCACTCGTCGTCGATTACGAATTGGGAGAAATGGACGGCGTCGAAATGCTTAAGAGGCTTGCGAAGCAGTCGCGCTCCGGGCAGATGCCGCCCGCGCTGCTGCTCGTGCCCGCGGGGCGCAAAGACCTCCGCGGCGAGGCGCTTCGGGCCGGGGCACGCGTCGTCATGGACATGCCCTACGACGCAGTGGAGCTGCTCGACACGTTGCGCGAGTTCTGCGAGACACAATAGTTTCGGCGAGACACGAACTTCTGCGAGACACGAACGAGGACGTAGATGGAAAACTGTCATAACTGCGGCGCGCCGCTGACGCCCGGCGCACGCTTCTGCGCTGCATGCGGCGCAGAAGCCGACTCAGACCAGACGCGCTTGGCCTCTGAGGAGACACGCGTCGCTGCCCCCGCGCCGCGGCCCCGCCCGGTTCAGCCGCTCTCGCCACCGCCGCGTGCGGTTCAGCCGCTCCAAGTCCGTCCCCTCTCTTCTCCGCCGGAGCGCCGCACAGACGAACGCGCGGACGAAGAGAAAATAATCTTCACAGTCCGCCCGACGCTTCTCTTCATCAAGATCGGCTACGCTCTGGCCGCGCTCGGCGGCATACTCTTGATCGCGCTGCTCGCTTATCAGCACTGGTGGCCTGTCCCCTTCTACATCTCGCTCCCGCTTGCGCTCGCACTGCTGCTCATCCCGGCTTACAAACACCTGAAGCGCAATACGGTGCGCTACATGCTCACCGACTCGAAGATCGAGATTGACGCGGGATTCATCTCGCGGACGACCCGCAACCTTCCCCTGCGCAACATACAGGACGTGACGGTCACGACGACTATCCCGCAGCGCCTGCTCCGCTTCGGCAACGTCGTCATCGACAACGCGAGCGAGACGGGCGGCACGACCGTGCTGCGGAACATTCCAGACCCGCGCCGTCACGCAGACCTCCTCCTGCGTGAACTCCGCCGCTGGCGCTGAATGCGCCGACGGCCTTATGATTCGTCGGAACCAACACAACAACGCGGTTGTCTAATTCATCCAAACGCTCGTGCCGGACGCGCCGCCGCCTAAGGGGCGCACAGCCGTTTTCATCGGGAAGGTTTTAACGTGCAAGCATCGAAATTGACGAAGCTATTGTTCGTGCTATCGCTCCTCGCGCTCTGTACGGTCGGGGCTTTGGCGCTGTCTCAAACGAACAGCCAGCAGTCGCCGCCTGAGAAGACGGGTGATGTCCCCATCCTCGTCATGCATTTGCCCGATTGGGAGAAGAAGGTCAAAGAAGGGTTTGGCTACGCCTTGAGCCTGCCCGCGCTGCAAAAGGCCGCCGGGAATCAGCCCGCGCTCGACGCCTTCACTTTCGACGAAGCGACGGAGGCCGTCACCGCGCAGTACGAAGGTGGACGGCTCGTCATCGTCGAGTTCCCGACGCCGCAGCACTCCGTCGAAGCGGACGCTGCCATCAACGAGCGCATCGCGCAGTTGCGTGCTGAGGGCCGTCCCGTGCCTTCCGGCTACAAGCGCGTCGGCAACTACTCGGTGTTTGTCTTCGACGCCCCGGACGCGGCGTCGGCGGAAAAGCTTATCTCGGACGTGAAGTATGAGAAGGACGTGCGCTGGCTTGGCAGGAACCCGCACGCGGAGGAGATCGCGACGCGCGCCTACACCTCGACGATGGGCAACGTCATCCTCACGACGATGCTCACCACCGGTCTCGCCGTACTCCTCTGCCTCGGCGTCGGCGGCATGCTCGGCGGCGCAATCTTCCTCTACCGACGTGCCAGAAACACCACGCAGGAAATCTACTCTGATGCGGGCGGCATGATGCGCCTCAACATAGAAGACCTGAATACGCCCCCTTCCTCGGCGAAGCTTCTCCGGCGTGGCGAAGAGGGAGCACCCAACTAAACTTGCGAAGCCCGTAAGAGGCTTTCGCGAGCACAACAAAAAAGCGCCGTGAGCCAAAACTCACGGCGCTTTTTTTGTTAAGTTAAATAGAGCAATCAGTCACAAATATGCGGGTTACTGATCTTACTGCGGAGCTCCCCCAAACCCCTACAGAAACGGAATCAGTAACCCGCTAATTGATGCCCCTTGACTGCTATGCTGACAACCACTCTGTTCCCCCAAAGAGCTGTTGCCCGCAGAAGTGAGAGAAAACCTCCCCCAAAGTTTTCACTCACTAGCCGTCTCCGAGCCTGACCCGATAACTCTATTTACCCCTTACATTTTATCTGTCCCTTGCCTGAGCAACGCGTATGCCATCAACTATTCGGTTCATTCCGACGAATTGTTCGTCAGATAATTTTCCCAACAAAAGTTTAGAAATATAATTTTTCGCGTCTTCAAAGTAGCTTGAGTTGCCGTCAATCCAGATCATCAGACCAGTATTCATTTAATACTTTTTGCAAAGGCGCTGAACGATTCATTTACACATGGACTTTCAAACCAAGTGCTCACGCATGCGCTCAAGTCCGCTTGAGTTCAAAAGATGCCCGAATTTCGCCGACAACGTCGCCTCTGTGATTTAGCACGGGGAAGCTCGCATAAGGATTGAGGGATTTGTCCGCGTCTTTATCCAGTACACCAAGCTGCCTGAGAGACTCTATGGCTACAGTCGAGCGGGCACGCCTGTCTTCGCCGTCCTCGATTTTGAAAGCCAGCCCAAGCCCGTTCGGCCACGCGTCGCACGGCAGAACGCCCGCCGTGTAGACCCCCTCCGCACCGATCTTCGAGATGATGAGCTTGCGCCCGGCACGTATGACCTCCGTGTCGAAGCGTTCGACCGTCCCGCCGACCATCTCGGGGTGCGCCGTCATCGCCGCAACGAGACGCACGCACGCGCCCCGCGCGGCTTCGTCAAAATCCGCGGGCGGCGAGACCAGACGCGCGTACATGAGCGCCATCGTACGCACGTGGACGCCGAAGACGGGGACGCCGCAGCCGTCAATCCCGACGGCTATCTCTCCGACTGAGAGACCCGAGAACTGCGAGACTACGCGCAGAATGGCTTGTTGGACGGGGCCCTCGGGGTCGTCGTAAGTTTCGGGCGGTGTGCCGAGATGCCGGGAGAGCACGAGCATCCCCGTGTGCTTGCCCGAACAGTTGTTGCGCAGGATGCCGGGGCGCTCGCCACGCACGCGCAAACGCTCGGCCGTCGCGCGGTCAAACGGCTCGTGGACACCGCACTTCAAAAAACTCTCGTCAAGGCCGATTTTTTTGAGCACACGAGCGACCGTCTCGACGTGTATGTCTTCCCCGCTGTGCGAGCCACAGGCGACGGCCAGTTCCTTTTCCGTCAGGCGGAAGCGATCTGCCGCGCCGCTTGTCACGAGCGGGACGGCCTGGAATGCCTTTGCGGATGAGCGAAGGTATGTGACCGTCTCTGGCTCGCCGAGGCTGGCGACGAGGCGGCCTTTGCCGTCTACGGCGGCGACGTGACCGCGGTGGCGCGACTCGACTATCGAACCGCGCCGGACTTCGACGAGCGGCGCTGACTGCGGGACGTGCTGACTTCGATTCTCTTTTTTCATCGGCTCACGGGCAGACCCTTTTGAAGACATGCTCCCGTTCTGACTTATTCAACTGCGTGCTCCCATTCTGGTTTAAGGGACTCGGAAAAACTCGCCCACCAAGGGACGACGCGAGCTAACGCACGGCCTGAATGCGACTGGTTTTCTGAACAAGCGTTGAAGCTGCGCCGAATCTTAAACGCGACCGGCGCGGGCCGCAACCACAGCACATGCGCCCGTTCATGTTTGACCTCAGGCCATGCTCTTTCAGCGCGAAAAAAGAGCCGCCGTCAATGAAAGACGGCGGCTCTTTTCTTTCGTCCCAAAGAGACGAAGCGTTTATTCGACTGTGTCTACCTGCTGCGCGAGTTGTTTGTGCGCGTACGGGTCAGGACGGTTAGTTTGATCGGTCGGCGTCCGAAGCGCATGGCCTCGGCTGTATTCGGAACCCAGATGTCAATCCTGCGACCGCGCACCGCCCCGCCCGTGTCCGCGACGACGTATTCGCCGCTGTATGAGCCTGCTTCGAGCCGTACGCGCGTGCCGATGGGCAAGACCCTCCGGTCTGCGGCGACGAGGCCACGGCTGACGGGCCGGCCACTCGCGGTGCGTCCATTGAGACTGTAGGCCGTCGCCGTAAAGACTACCGTCGGGGAAGAAGCCTCGGCAGAAGACTCTGCGCTTGCGGCTTCCGGCTCCGATTTGTCAATTGCGGCCTCTGCCACGTTCGGTCTGGCCGCGCCCGAATTATCCTTGTCGTCTTTGCCGGTCTCGGTTGCCGCCGCTGTCTGTGTCGCGTCCGAGCCGGGGGTCTTCGTTTCGGTGGCGGCCTTTTGTTGAACTCCCTGTGATTCCGCTCTTAGGGGTTCTGCGACTGAGGTCTGCGCTAAAAAGATCAAAGAAGCTGAGAGAAGCACGGCTGCCGCCGCACTCCCCCCAAGTAGGGGTCTACTCATTCGGTTTCTCCTCCCGAAAATTTCGGGTCTCTCAGCGGCGCGCGAGTAGGTTAGTTGCCTCCCGTCCTCGACCCCCGGCTCTAGGAGTATGGAAGAGTCAGCCGGAGTGGGGAACCACGTCCTTGATGCGGAGCGCTGAAACAATCCCGTACAAAACAAATGACAAGCGAACACATAGTCCGCTTGTCACGCAAGAGAAAGTAACACAAGGCTTTAGCGCCTGTCCAGCCGCTATATGACCGAAAAAACCGTACCGAAAGAAGGCTCGGTAGTGCCGTTTTTAAGTGTACGGCTCCGCTCTAAGCGCCCTGCCCTGCCTTAGTTATCCGAAGCCGCGCCCCGGCTCAAAGCCCCGAGCCACTCGCCTCGGTAGACGACCTCAGCTATGCCCGTGAGGAGGACTTCGCCGTCGTCGCGCCAGAGGACTTCGAGCAGTCCGCCGGGCATCGAGACGCGTACGTGGCGGTCTGTGTGGCCGCCGATCATCGAGGCGACCGCCGCCGCGCACGCGCCCGTCCCCGAAGAGAGCGTCTCGCACGCGCCGCGCTCCCAGACGCGCGCCTCGATGTTCGCGCGGTCGATACGGCGGATGAACTCGACGTTGGTGTGCTCCGGGAAGACGGCGTGCGATTCGATTAGCGGCCCGAGCCTGCGCCAGTCCGTCTGTTCAAAGTCCTCGACGAAGGCGCAGCAGTTCGGATTGCACATCTGTAGGGCGGTGACGGCGATGGTTCCGCCGTCGGGGAGCGCGAGCGGGTAGTCGCGCACCTCCGCGAGCGGTTCGAGCGTGAGCATCGGGATCGAAGCGCTGTCGAAGAGTGGCCGTCCGATCTCGGCCTCGAAGCTGAAAACGCCGACGCCTAGACGCCCGCGCAGACGATAGCGCTTGATTCCTGCGCGCGTCTTGAAGCGCAATTGCTCCGCCGTCCAGAGCTTCTCGAAGTGCAGGTACGCGGCGGCGCAGCGCGAGCCGTTGCCTGACATCGCCGCCTCGCCGCCGTCGGGGTTGAAGATGCGTAGACGAAAGTCGGCCTCGCCCCCTTCGTCCACACGCTCGACCACGGCGACGCCGTCCGAGCCTGCACCGTAATGACGGTCGCAAACCCTCCGCACGAAATCAGGGAACGCCTCGCCCGCGCCGAAACGCTCGAAGCCGCCACGCCGCTCGAAGTCGCCACGCCACCCGGCGGCCTCAAGCTCAGCCGCCTGGAAGACGAGATAGTCGTTGCCGTAGCCGTGGAATTTGACGAAGCGCATAAGGGTAGATGTCGGATGCTGGATGTCAGTAGATGATGGATGCTGGATGTCGGATGCTGGTCAAGTCAATCTTACAGATGTTGGTTAAGTCAGCCTTACAGACGTTGGTCAAGTCAGGCTTAACTGATATCTGACATCCGGCATCCGACATCTGCTTTACGACCTCCCGGCGAAAGTCGCGAGCAGGATAGCGATGGCGTCTGTGAAGCCTGTACGCGGGTCTGCGTCGCGCGGGGGATTGTTAATCATGAGCGAGAAGACGAGGCGCTCGCCCGCGGCGCTCAAGACGTAGCCCGAGAGCGAGGTGGCCGTCCCGAGCGTGCCGGTCTTGGCACGGACATTCCCTTGCGCGGGCGTGCCCTTCATACGGTTGCGGAGCGTGCCGTCGAGACCCGCGACGGGCAGCGCTTCGCGGAACGTTGCGCCGAAGCGGTGTCGGTTCATGTAGGTCAGAAGCTGCAGGGTCGTGTCGGCGGTGACGAGGTCTGCGCGCGAGAGGCCGGAGCCGTCGAGCATGGAGAGGCCGGAGGCATCAATCCCGGCCTGCTTCAGAAAGTTTCTGACGGCCTCTTTTCCCGCATCCTCGCTCGAAAGCTTCGGGTCGGCGGCGGTCGCCTTGCCGAGCGTGCGCAGTATCAACTCGGCGTAGAGATTCTGACTCGGCTTCAAGGTCTGCGCGGCGATGATTGAGAGCGGCGGCGACTTGCGCGTGGCGATCTCGATAAGCGAGGAGACCTGTAGGGGCTGCTGTGCGTCCGCCCTGGCCTGCGCGTCGATAGTACGAGTCTGCCCCGTAAAGACGACTCCGCGGCGTTCGAGCGAAGCGCGCAGCATCGACGCGAACAACAGAGCAGGGCGCGAGACGGCAAGGCTCGCCGTGTAGCCACGGTCGTCAACGGGCAGGCGTCCACGCACCTCGATTGTGTTCTGGCCGAGCGGGCGATTGACGCTCAGCTCGCGCGTGGTTCCGCGCTCTGAAGTGGTCGTGCGATCTACGATTGTGACGAGCGGCGTCGGCGGGCCGACCGTGATGCGTGCGGGGCTGCCGACCGTCGCGCCGGGCTTGACCGAGAGGTCAACCGAATTGTCGTTCACTGAGAGCGCGGTCACCTCCGCGCCGTACCACCACTGCAAGTCGTCCCACTCCCAGCCGGGCGAGAGCGCGGGGCCCGTGAAGTAGCTTTCGTCGCCGACGAGATCGCCCTCGACGCGTCGGACACCCGCGCTCGCAATCTCAGCCGCCAACTCATCTATGGCGCGGAAGTAATCGGAATCGCCTTCGGGGTTGAAGCGCGTCGCGTAGGTCGGGTCGCCGCGTCCGTAGACGATGAGGTCGCCGCGCACAATGCCCGTCGAGTCGGGGCGCGCAGGCGCGTAGACCGAAGTGATAAAGCGAAAGTCCGGCGTCAGACGGTCGAGCGCGGCGGCCACCGTGTAGAGCTTCAGGTTCGAGGCGGGCTGCATCCACTTCCCCGCGTCCTGCTCGAAGACGACGCGCCCCGTGTCGAGCGAGGCGACCTTGACTGCGACGTGCGACGCACTGAACTCAGGCTTCGCCAGAATCTCGCGGATGCGTGCGCGCAACTCTTCGAGCGTCTGCGGCGGCGTGGTCTGCGAGACCGGCGTTGGAGTTGTAGTCGGTGTCGGTGTGGGAGTTGGTGTCTGTGTCGGAGTTAGCGTCCGAGCCGGCGCGGTTGACGGCGTCGGCGTCGGACGCGTCGGCGTCTGTGTTTGAAGCGCTGGCGTCGGTGTCTGTGCTGGTCGTGCGGGCGTCGGCGTGGCCGCAGGAGCCGGAGTGTTGACGCGGCGCTCGCGTTGCGCCGTCGGTGCGGCGGGCAACGCACGGAGCGGGGTCGCACACAGTAAGAGCGCGACGAGCAGGAGCGTTGAGACGAGAGACGACGGCTGCGTTTGCGGACGATTCTTCTTTGAAGGCATGTTTGAAGATGTAGATGGCGAATGACTCGTTCGGTTCTAAGGTTCGATGCGGACGACGGTGCCCGCGGGCACTGCGTCGAACAGCTCCTTGACCTCCGCGTTCTCCAGCGCGACGCACCCGGAAGTCCAGTCTGATGCGGTGCCGCCGCCGTGGATGAAGATTTCGCCGCCGAGCGCTGTGCCCCACGGCGGGCACTTATTGCCGCGAACCGCGCCGACGATGCTCGCGGCCTGTGCGCGCGTAATCAATCCGTCGCGCAGACCGCGCGCGGCGTCCTCTTCGTTCGGATAGCTCAGGCCGAGCGAGAGGTAGAAGCGGCTCCGCTCGTTCTTCATGCAGATGTAGAACTCGCCCTCGGGCGTGCGCCCGTCGCCCTGCTTCTCCTTATCACCCTCGGGCGCAAAGCCGAGCACGATGCTGCGGACGCGCACGACCTCGCCGCCCGCGTAGAGCTTGAGACGGCGCGCGCCCTTCTCAATCACGATTCTCGGGTCGGCGAGAGGGAGTTTCAGCGGGCGACGATTGATGGCCTCCTCGTCCTCCGACAGAGGCGAGACGGCACGCGGCGACGAAGGCTGCGCCGGGACTCCTGCGGGCGGCAGAGACGTGTCGGCACGCGGCATCTCGACGGCACGCGCGCCGCACGCCACGCACGCCGCCGCAGCAGCAGCACAGGCGAGCAGCATAAAGATTAGTCCCCGCTTCTTCATCGCTTCTTCATCACTTCTTCATCGCTCCTTCATCTAACGGGCTGCCTCCGAAGTCGGCGCTTCCTGTGATGCTGCTTATCTGGCTCAAGGGTTTTCAGGAGTGCGCGTCCGAAGGGAAAGAGGTGAGTAGTTCTTCCGCGCTCGCGGTGGCCGTGCCGACCTTTGCGACGACTATCCCTGCGGCGTGGTTGGCGAGCATCGCCGCCTCGATCAGTGTCGCGCCCGAGGCGAGCGAGGCCGCGAGAGTCGCAATCACCGTGTCGCCCGCGCCCGTCACATCGTAGACCTCGCGCGCCGCCGTCGGGACGTAAGTAGGCTCGCCTCCCTCCTCCAACAACATCATCCCACGCTCGCCGCGCGTGATAAGCACCGAGCGACAACCCAGACGCTCGCGTATCGCACGCGCGGCTCGCGCCATTCCCTCGTCCGTGTCGTCCTCCGAGTTCGTCATCCGTAGCGCTTCGTGGTGATTCGGCGTGACGAGCGTCGCCGGGCGGTACGCGTCGAAGTTGCGAATCTTCGGATCGACGAGCACGGGCACGCCCGCGACCTCGGCTGCGGGCAGGATTTCGCCGAGCACGAAGGGTGTGACCGCGCCCTTGTCATAGTCCGAGATGACGAGCGCGTCCGCCTCGCGTAAGAGTTTGCGCAACACCGCGACGATGCGCTCCTCGATGGGGCCGTCAACGGGCGTGCGCCGCTCGCGGTCGGCGCGCACGACCAACTGATTGTGCGCGATGATGCGCGTCTTGAGCGTCGTCGGGCGGCTCACGTCCGTAATCAGATTCTCTTCCGGAGAGAGCGCGCCAGCGTCGCGCAGCTCCACGCGCACGCGCTCGCCCGCACGGTCTGCGCCGACGACGCCGACGAGCGATGCCCGCACGCCGAGCGCACGCAGGTTAGCCAGCACGTTGGCCGCGCCGCCCAGACGCACCGACTCGCGCCTGATCTCGACGACCGGGATGGGAGCCTCCGGCGAGATGCGCGTCACGTCGCCCCACACGAACTCGTCGAGCATCACGTCGCCGAAGACGACCACGCCCCGCCCGCGCATCGCGCCGACCAACTCAACCGCACGTTCTGTTTTCAGTTGCTTCATACGAATGCAGTGATAAGTGACGAGTGACGAGTTAAGACAAGTTCTTTCTTGTCACTCGTCACCTATCACTCATCACTGCTTTTGAAAGTACGCGGCTGATGGCCGCCGTCACGCGCTCGACGGGCACGCGGCGGATGCACTCAGGCTCGCCGAACTCGGCGCAGGTGTAGCCGGGGCAGGGCGCGCAGGGCATCTCCTCGCGGACGACCTCCGAAGGCGCTTGAGTCCAAGGACTCCAGTGCGCGACGTTCGAGGAGCCGAAGACGACGACCTGTGGTGTCGAGACCGCCGCAGCGATGTGTGCCACGCCGCTGTCGTTGCCGACGAAGATGGCGGCACGCGCCGAGAGCGCGGTCAACTCCGGAAGCCGCAAGTCCGTGAAGCCCGCAAGCGGGGCGGCGGAGCGTGCGCGCACCTCCTCTATCACACGCTCTTCGCCCGGCGCGGCGACGGCGACCGAGCGGATGCCACGCGCCGCGAGATGTTCGACGACGCGCGCGAAGTTCTCCGCCGCCCAAGTCTTTGTGTCGAAGGCGGCAGCCGGGTGTATGAGTGCGAAGACGTGGCCGTCTTTAATTCCGGCCTCTTCGCGCAGGCGACGAGCGACGAGCGACGACGATTCCGGTGTCACGGCGAGGCGCGTCGGGGGTCGGTCGGTGACGGGCACGCCCGTCCAACCCAGAAGCGCGAGTTGCTGCTCAGCCGAGTGCGTACGCTCTCGCCCCCAAAGCTCGGACGCGGGCGGGGCGGCATGGTTGTGCAGAGAGGCGTAAGAGTAGTTGGCATAGCCGACGCGGTGCTGTGCGCCGGTCGCGCGCGTGAGCAGTGCCGCAGTGCTTCCGCCGTGGAGGTTATAGACCACGTCGTAGCTCTCCGCCCGCAGCATTCGCGCGACACGCAGGCGCGCAGACTTGCTCTTGCGCCGGACGGTGACGACGCGGTCAACTTCCCGCGAGCCTTCCAGCAGCGGCGCGACCCAATCTTCCAGAAGCACGTCGATGCGCGCGCCGGGCAGAAAGCGACGCAGCGCTTGCAGCGAAGGCGTCGCCAGCACCGTGTCGCCTATCGAGCGCAGGCGCACGACGAGCACACGGCGCACCCCAGACCAGTCCCAGCGTGCGGGCGCGAGAGCGCGCGGCTCTCGTCCGTCCGCCGTGAGCGTAGCCGAGTGCAGCGACGGCGCGTGGGTAACGGTGCGCGCTTCAGTCTGTCTTCCGAGGCTCTTCATCCTCGATTGTTGCCTCTTCGACGATCATCGCGGGGATGTCGTTGCGGACGGGATAGACGCGCCGGCACTCTACGCACTTGATGCCGCTCGCGTCCTCCTTCAATTCAACCTTGCCCTTGCAGGCCGGGCAGACGACCCTGAACGTCTCTATGAAGTCCGGCGTGATTGCCAACTCTTAACACCTCCTCGGCTCACCCTGTCGGAAGCGAGCGATCAAACTATAACGAAACTCGAAGTCTCATATCAGGGTGACACCATCCCACAAGGAAGTCCATTATCTCAAGTACAGTATCTTCATCTTCATCCCTACCTGACTCTCTCAGCATAAGGCAGAAGCTCTCTAACTCTTCAAGGACGGCGGCGCGTTCGGCCCCACCATCAAGGAGTCCTTGCACAATCAGCCTTAGCTCGACCAGGGCATTTGCCGACCGCAGAGCACGTTCAAACAAGCCATAGTTGGACATTCATTATCACTCAGCGATGCTCAAGCGTCATCGGCACGCCACCCTTGCCGGGGCGGAGCGTGATGCGCGGCTGCATCTCGACCTTGTGGCCGGGTAGCGTCCTCGCTCTCCAGCGGCGCGCGAGCGTGGCGAGGATAAGCGTCGCCTCCATCCATGCGAAGCCCTCGCCGATGCAGCGGCGCGGGCCGCCGCCGAAGGGGAAGTAAGAGAACTGCGGGCGCGCGGCCTTTGCCTCGGGCGTCCAGCGTTCGGGAAGAAAGCGTTCGGGGTCGGGGAAGAAGCGCGCGTCCCTGTGCATGACGTACTGGCTGACGAGGACGAGCGAGCCGCGCGGTATCTGATAGCCGCCAACCTCATGGTCTTCTATGCCCAGACGCCCGATGGCCCAGGCCGGTGGGTAGAGCCGCATCGTCTCGGCGACGACCATCTCCGTGTAACGAAGCGCCGACGCGTCTTCCGAAGTCGGTGCCCTTCCCCCTTCGAGCAACGCGTCAAGCTCCTCGTGCAGACGCGCTTCGGCCTCCGGGTTCTGCGCGAGCAAGTACCACGCCCACGTCAGCGCGTTGGCGGTCGTCTCGTGGCCCGCGAGAAAGATCGTCATCGCCTCGTCGCGCAACTGCTCGTTCGTCATCCCCGTCCGGTCGCCCTCTTCATCGACGGCGAGCAGGAGCATCGAGAGCAGGTCGCCGCGGTCTGTGCCCGTGCGCCTGTGCTCTTCGATGATGCGATAGACGACCGCGTCGAGTCGCGCGCGTGCGCGCAGAAAGCGGCGTTGCGGTGGAAGGGGCAGCTTCTCCAAAAGCTCCGAGAAAGGAATCATCAGGTAGCCGAAGAGGTTCATCACTTCATTGAGCGCGCCGCCCACCTCGTCGGCGTCGGATTCAACGTCGGCGTCAAACAGAGTCTTGCCGACGACCGCCAGCGTCAGGCGCATCATCTCTTCCGAGATGTCGAGCGTCTCGCCGTCGCGCCAGCGCGCGCAGACCCGTTCGGCGTGCTCGATCATCACGCGCCCGTAGGAGTTGATGCGTTGACGATGAAAAGCGGGCTGCGCGAGTCTTCTCTGCCGCCGCCAGAACTCGCCCTCGCTCGTCAAGAGTCCTTCGCCGAGCAGACGCTTGGCGCGTTGCAGAGCGCGCCCTTTATGGAAGCGTGCGTGGTGCGTGACGAGCACGTCGCGGACGTAATCTGGGTGGCTCAAAAGATATACGTGCTGCGGCCCGGCCTTGAAACGCGCCACGTCGCCGTACTCGCGCATGAGCCGCGTGAGAAACCCGAGCGAGTCGCGCCGGAACGAGTACGCGTGGCCGAACGGCCAGAGCGTCTTCGGGCCCGGTGCTTCGAGCGCAGCTACCATCTTCTACCTCCTTCCTGAATCGTCAACAGCTTGACTCTTTCTGTCCGGCGCACGACTCGGCTCCCTCTCTCCGACGCCCATGCTCGCGCCCGCAGTCGAATTCCGAAGCGCGCAGCCGGCCCGTTTAAGTCTTCGTTTCTCACTCTGTTATTATAGACGGCGTCCGGGCTGGATAGCGCCCGACCGAGCCGGATTCCGCATTCTCACCAAGAGAGCGCCCGCGACGGAGTAAAGAGTTTGTCACTTGAGTTCGCCATCGAATACCCGTGCTCGCTGCGTGCGCGCTACGACGAAGAGCACCTGCGCGCATGGGGGCGTCTGGGTAGTTTGCACACGCGCCTGACGACGGGCGAACACCTCGCGCCGTCCGAAGAGAAGGTGCGCTTTGTCGAGCGCGCCGCCGACGAGATCGAGCGCATGAAGACGGAGACGGTCATCTGCGCCGTCTGCCCCGCGCGTCTGCCGACCGAGGCGGCGGGCGAGGGCGAGCCTGTGGGCTGTCTGGGCCGCGTCACCTACCCGGTCGAGGCGCAGTTCGAGAAGTTCCTCGCCGACCGCGTGCAGCTTACGCTCGACACTATCGACGAGCCGGACTGGCCCCGACTGCTGAAAGTGCTCCTTGATGCGGACACGCCCTTCGACGGCGAGGGCACGAAGTCTCTGCGCGCCGTCACCACGTCGAACGGGCTGCGCTTCTTCGAGCTGCGCCTGCCCATCAAGCTCGCGCGCCAGGGGTCGCACCTGACGACCGACCACCTCTTCGACGCGCTCGCCGGTTTCACTTCCGAAGATGCCGAGCGCACGACCTACACGCGCGAGCTGCCGCTCTCCGCGGCGGCAGACTATTACGACTTCCTCGACCTGCTCCTCCGCCTCGACCTCTCGGAGGCCGAGCGCCAGCGCATTCGCACACGCAGCCGCAACTACCAGCAATTCTTACGCCTGCTCGCCGCCCTCGAAGTCGCCGAATCGCTCGGCACGCGAGTCTTGATGGACTGAGGCGTAAGTGAAAAGTGACGAGTGATAAGTGATGAGTGATAAGAAAGAACACCGGCTGTCCTCTTTCTCTTATCACTCATCACTTTTCACTCATCACTTCCCTGTTTCTCTTCGTCCATCTGTCGCAGCGCGTCGAGGATGAGATTGGTGTTGCTGGGCGCTTGAATCCGGACGGGGAACTCGTTCGCGCTCTTCTCGAAGTCGAAGCCGCCGGTCGTGATTTCGACAATAAGGCGGAAGGCCAATGTGCCCTGCGCCTCGCCGCACTCGGCATCCACGATACGCCCCTCGTTGAAGAGCACGCGTCCCCTTCGCGCCGCACTCTCCAGTGCGAGCGCGCCCGTCAGACGCGAGTTCTCGATGACCTGCACGGCGTCGAAGACGCTGACGGTCGAGAGGTCGCCCGCGAAGGTGATGGGGCGACGCTCGGTCGGGGCCGGCGGCGGCGGCGCGTGCGCGTGTTGGAGGTCTGGACGGCGTGCGCGGCGTATGGCTTCGAGTCCGGGCGCGATGTTGATGCGCGGGTCGATGTGCTTGGCTTCGAGCAGGCGCTCGTGCGCTGACTCGAAATTCTCGCGCGCGATGTAGAGATTGACGAGCAGTAGGCACTGGCGCGCGGCCTCGTCTTCAAGCCCGTGCGAGAAGGCGACCTCGCGCAGCTTCTCGCGCAGGACTATCGAGCGCGGCCAGTGCGCGATTGCCTCCTGAAGGCGCTCGACGGCGCGTTGCGGAGCCTTGTACTTCACGAACAGCTCCGCATCTAAGAGCGCCGCCTCGACGCTCTCATCCAGGCTCTTTGGCTTTTCGCGTTTGCTCATTCCGTTCTCGTCCGGCACATGCGGCAACGGTCGAGTTTATCACAGACGCGCGGCGTGCTTTCGGTCAGCCCGCGCCGCCCTCCCGCTCTGTACGCAAGAGTACGATCCGAAGCCTCATCGCCAAGACCATCCGGCGCAATCGCGACACGAAATCGTGTGAGCCGCGCATCCCACACAGGCGAAATGCAGCACCCCGCGCGGCCAACAAAACTTGATGCCCGACCGTTACCTCAACCTGAGTCTTAACCGCTCTTGCCTAAATTAACTTTTAAGCCGTCGCGTTGACCATTTTCATCCTTCAGCGTTGAACTTGAACGTCCCACATGCGAGCGTGTTGCACGCAGGAAACATGGCACGGCGCATGCACAACGGAAGCACGTCCGCAGTTCCCCTTGTACCCGAGTCCGGCGTCGCTTCCCAAAGGGGCGTTCGCGCGTGAAGACGAAATCCGACGCGGTTTGCTACTCAAAGCAGAAAGGGTTTTGCCGATGCACGAAGAGTTGTCGCTTGAGATTTTGACCCCGACGATTCGGCTGGTGAACCAGAGCTGGGCCGGGCACATCCAGAACCTTTGCGCGAAGTGGAAGGCAGAGGACGCGTGTCAGGGCGACGGCGTCCGCGCGCTCGTCGGCAGGCTCAGACGCACAAGGCCCTCGACCTACGAGCACTGCGTGCGCGCCGCGCGCTATTCGCGCCGGGTCGGCTTCGCGCTCGGCTTCGACGAGCCGCGGCTGCGGCAGCTCTCTCTGACGGCGATGATGCATGACATCGGCAAAATTCTCGTGCCCGAGTGCATCCTGAGCAGGCCGCGCCGCCCGACGCGCTTCGAGCGCTTCGTTTTGAACTTGCACCCGAACTTCGGCGCACTATTGGCCTCTTACTACGGACTGACGGCGGAGCTGCGCATACGCACGCAGCACCACCACGAGCGCTGGGACGGGCGCGGCTACCCGCACAGGCTCGGCGGCGAAGACATCCCCTTGATGGCGCGCATCGTTCAGGTGGCCGACACCTTCGACGCGATGGTCGAGCGACGCGCCTACAACTCTCCGCGCACGCTCGCGGACGCTGCCTCCGAGCTGCGGCGCGAAGCAGGCACACAGTTCGACCCGCGCGTGGTCGAAGCTTTCCTCGACACTCTCCCGAAGGAGTAGTGACAGTGATGAACGACCGCATGAGGCGGCGCATTGAGCGCTCGCGCGCGCGTTGCGAGAAGGCCGCGACGAATCACAAACCCGACAAGCCGCAAGAGGCTCAAAAGCAGTCAAATGAGGAAGCGGCATCTGCCCCTGCGCGAACAGCCGAGTTGTAGTCTCTGTGTGCAACCCACTCTACCGGGTAAGTTGCGCATAAAGTGAGTTAAGTTCACCGCAGAGGCGCTGAGGTCGCGGAGGGGGCGCAGAGGGTTGTCACTCGATGTAGTGGAGAACTTTTCGGCGGATGCCCTGTTTGAGCACTTCGACGTTGAAGTTTATCAGGAGGCCGACTTGCCAGCCGCCTAATCTCAGGTAGGTTAATAGCTGTGCTTCATGTATAGGCGCAAGGGTTTCGACTGCCTTCAACTCCACCACGACGGCATGTGCGACGAGCAAGTCTAAGCGATACCCGCACTCCAAACGAACTCCTTTGTACTCCAGCGCAAGCGGGTGTTCTCGCTCGAACGGAATCCCACGCTGGCTAAGCTCACGACACAGACACTCTTTGTAAGCTGACTCAAGCAGCCCTGGCCCCAATGCCCGGTGAACATCTATCGCCGCGCCTATAACCCCTTGAGTAAGATGATTCATGCTCAAAAACTCTGCGCCCTCTCTGCGTCCTCCGTGCCTCTGCGGTGAAGTCCAATCAACTCCCTACTCAACAGCCGTTTTCAAGATTCAACCCACGCCGGCTTTGCTCTTCTCAGAAATCAACCCGCAAGCCGACTCTCATCATCCGCGGCCTGAGCGTGCGCGTAGGTACGAGGAAGGTGTCGGCGAACGCGCGGCGCTGTTCGTCGGTCGCGCCGGGGCGCAGCGCGTCGAAGTTTATAAATTCGGCTCCGAAGGTATAGACGGTCTTGTTGAGCACGTTGTCTATCTCGATTGTGGGGCGCAGGCGTGCTCGCTCCGAGAGGCGGAACTCGCGCGCGACGTTGAGGTCGAAGGTGAAGAGCGAGGGGCCGCGGCCCGCGTTGCGTGGGAGGTTGCCGGTCTGGCCGATGACGGGAAGTTTAAATGCTTCGGAGAGGCGCGGGTCGAGGGCTTCGCCCGTTCGTCGCCAATGAATCAGGTGGGGGTCGCCTGTGAAGACGGGGCGGTCGTTGCTCACGTCGTCGAGGTTTCGGTCGGAGCCGCCGATGGAGATGTTGAAGGGTGCGCCCGACGCGAGACGCAGGACGGAGGCGAGGCTGAGATGGCCGAGAGAGCGCGGCGTATCGAGCGTCGCCGAGAGCGCGAAGCGATGTCGCCGGTCGAGCAGGCTGCGCGCACGCTCCGCTCGGAAGTCACCGACGCGCAGCGCACTCGAAGTGTTGACCACGCCGTCGTCGATCAGACGCGAGAGCGTGTATGCGGCGCGTAGCGAGCCGCCCGCGCCGCTGTTGCCACGCGTGAAGCGTCGCCGCGCCTCGAAGGTCAGGCCGTGGTAGAAGCTGTTGCCGATTGAGGCGAGCTGCTCGACCTGCACGCGCGACGGGTCGGGACGAAGAGGTTCGAGCGCGGCGAGCGCCGCTTCGAGCGTCGTCGTCGAGTTAACGCTGTTCAAGTTAAAAACGGAGACGGGTATGCCGAACTCGACGACGCGTCCGATGGTGTCGGCGCTGCCGGGCGGCGTGAGTGTGAAGCGTACCAGCTCGCCCGCGGTCGTCGTGTCGTAGATGGGGCGCGTGCCCGACGAACTGCGGAAGTTTGCGAAGTCGCGAGAGAGAAGGTACTCGGTGAAGTCTCGGAAACCCGCAGGCACGCGTGGTGCGTTGGCATTGAACTCGCGCCAGAGATGCGCGGTGCGATTAAAGGTGTAGTTGGCCTCAAAGACGAAGCCGCGTCCAAGCTCGCGCTCTATACCTGCGTTCGCCTGATAACTCTCGGGGATGCGTAGCGCAGGGTCGAGACGGCGCGAGAAGTTTGTGAGACGCGCGCCGAGTTGTCGTACGAACGGCGAGTCGGCCTTGAGAGTTTCGGGGAAGCGAATGTTTGCGGAGAGGAAGGCTCGACGCTCCGCAGTGGGCAGGTTGTTCGTGTCGAACTCGACGGTTGATTGGCCGAGCGCGAAGTCGTCAATCGTCCGTAGGAGCGCGCGGTTATAGAAGACGCCCGCACCGACTCTGAGCACGGTCTTGCCCGCGCCCGTCGGGTCGATGGCGAGTGCAAGACGCGGCGCGAAGTTGTTGCGGTCGCGCAGCACGCTCTCCGCTTCGTAGCGCAGCCCCGCCGTGACGGTAAGGCGCGGGCGCGGACGCCACTCGCTCTGTATGAAGAGGCCGAGGTAAGTGTTCTTCTGCACGGACTCGGTGTTGAAGCGCTGGCGGAAGCGCGAGGGCGTGGAGGCGAGAAAGTCGCCCGCGCTCGTGAAGCTGTATGTGCCCGTCGCATCCGAAAGATCGCTGAAGGTCGAGCGGACGCGCTGCAAGTCCGCGCCGATTTTGAGCGTGTGCGTGCCGCCGACGATGGTCAAAGTCTCCTGAAGCTGGAAGCGCGTCTCGCCGCGGTCGGTCGCGCCCGAAGTCGAAGAGCCTGCGACGAGTGTGCCGGAGCGGTCGGAAGAATCGCTGGCGTCGAGCGGGTCGTTGATCGTGATGAGCACGACGGGGCGTGTACCCGCGGCGCGCACGGAGGGGCGCAGTCGAGAGACTTGCGCGCGCAGTTGATTTACAAACGTGGGTGAGAAGACGAAGTTGTCGGTGTATGCGAGCGCGTCCGTGTCGCGCCTGCGCCCTTGCAGGCTCTCCGCGAGGCGGAGACCGCCGCCAAACTGTCGCAGATTTTTCGAGCGGCCAAGCTGAAGGAGAAACGCGCCGTTGTGCGTGGCCGTGTAGTTGTGGTCGAGGCGCGCGTTGAAGGTGTGCGTGCGTTGCGGCGTCGAGACGCGTTCGATGAAGGGCGCGAGTTCGGCGGGTGTGTTTGGTGATGTGGCCGTGTGCTCGAAGCGACGACCGGCGAGCGTCGAAGGATGTGGGAGCGGGAACGAAGTGTTCTGTTCGATGGGCACGAGCGTGTCTATGAGCGTCGAGTCGAGCAGTGAATCGTGCTCGTATGCGACGAAGAAGAACGTCCGGCTGCGGCCATCGTAAGCGGCGGGGCCCAAGTAGCTCGCGGGCAGAAGGAGGGGGCCGCCCATCGTGAAGGCGGGCGTGTGCTCCTGAAGCGGCAGGCGTTTGAGGCCGCGCCGGTTGTTGTTCCAAGTGTTCGCATTCATGCTCTCGTCTTTGAAGAAGTATGAGAGGCGGCCCCGCAAAGAGTTCGCGCCGCCGCGCGTGCGCAGGTTGACGCGCCCACCGGAGGCGCGGCCATACTCGGCGGAGAACTGGTTGGTGATGACCTGCACTTCCTCGACTGAATCGAGCGGGGGCTGGAAGCGCTCGCGTGCGGCACGGTCGTCGTTGTCGTCCAAACCGTCGATGGTGATGTTGTTCGAGTAGGCTGCGCCGCCCGCGAGCGCGAAGGTTCCGGCCTCTTCCGGCGCGTTGGCGGCGCGCTCGACGCTGGCGCTTCCAGAAGCGTCGCGGTCTTCTGCCGCGTCACGTGTGGAGAGCGGCTCTTCGGTAACGCCCGCGAGCGTGAAGACAAAGTCGAGCGGCGAGCGTGTCACGAACGGCAGACGCTCCAATTCTTCGCGCGTGATGGTGCCGCCCGTGACCGTGCGCGTCGTATCCACGACGGGCGCATCGCGGTCGCTCACCGATGTCTGCTCGGCGGCAACCCCCGCCGGGCGAAGCGTGAAGTCCAGACGCACCGCCTGTCCCGCAAAGGTCTTGACCTCTCGCATCTCTTCGGCGGCGAAGCCCGCGCACGCCGCGCGCAGAGAGTATGCGCCCGGCTGAAGCTCGACGAGGTGGTAACGTCCCTCGCCGTCCGTGACGATGGCGCGCTCGGTCTTCGTCGCAAGCAGCGTCGCGGTCACGGTCGCGCCGGGGACGACTGCGCCGTTCTGGTCTGCGACGACACCCGCGAAAGAAACATCGTCGAGGTCTTGTGCGCGCACGCCGCCTGCGAAGAGACAGACGACGAGCGCGAGGGCGATACGGAAGAGAGTGAAGTGGAAGCCGCAGAAGTTATAAAGCTTCGCTCGGAAGCATGACGCATGCAGGTGTGATGCTCGGAAGTGTGACGCATAGAAGTGTGACGCGCGGACGCATGAGGCAAGACGTTTCATTGGATTTGTCTCCCGGCGACGCTCGGCCTGAGCGTGCCCCGTGCGCGCCGCACGGCATGGCGGTGAAGTTTTGGCGCGCGGAAAGGTTTGAGAGTCCCGAAGCAGGACTCGACACGGAGTCTTGCATCAGGACTCGACACGGGTTTCTTGTGAACGTGGAACGCCCCTGGCGGGATGAGGCGTGCGAAATATTCTCTTGTGCTGGCGGGTGCGCGCACTCTATCACCGGCGCGGTGCGGTGCGCAAGAATTAATCCTCGCCGCCTCAACGCCTCGATACTTCGTCGCGACCGACTTATAGCAAGTTTAACTTGAGTGAAGAGGAAAGGGTGATTCACCGCAGAGGCGCTGAGGACGCAGAGACTCGCTGAGGGTTGAGTTATTCTCTGCGCCCCCTCCGCGTCCTCAGCGCCTCTGCGGTGAATCGTGCTTACATTACTCTCAAGCGAAAGGCACTCTAGCTCCACGCGCATCGCGACCAACTTAGCTCGATGCGTGCCGCGACCGACTTAATCAAGCAGGGGCCGAACCAACGTTCTCGACCGCGCCCCTCAATTTTTTCCCGTCCGTGTATTTCCCTTCCGTCCGCTCGCTCTGTTACGCCGGTAAGGTTGACGTGGACGCGGCCCGAGCGCCCTGTTCTCGTCGAAGGATTCGGCGTTCGTGTACCTGCCGCCCCGACGCCGTGCCCCGAGACCCACAGATTCCAACGGCTCTATTTCCCCGAAGGGCATGGCCCTTCAACTTCAAGGAGGCAAACTCTAATGTTCCCGACCTACACCCTTGCATCAATATCCGTGTGCCTGAAGACGCTGCGCGCTGGCGCACTCTCTCTGTTCGTACTCGCGCTCGCGCTGCTCTTTGTCCCTGCCGTCGTGCGTGCGCAGACCGCCACCGTCTTCGGGTCGCTCTCTAACTTCGATGTCGTCAACAACACAGAGCACGAGGCTCACGGCTTCGAGATCGAGCTTGAAGGCTTACAGGCAGGCGATGTCTATTACTCGTTCAGCGCGCAGCGCTACGGCTCGGCGCAGATCATCCCCTATGCAACCGGCGTCCGCGTCCGCTGGGCGAGCGCATACGACCCCGGCATGCAGCAGTTCATGCAGACGACGATCACGCACGCGCCGAACACAGCGTTCGGTGGCTCCTGCTATTCATGGGGAGCGAACTACGCCGCCAGCGGCTGCGAGCACTTCGGCGTCTCCTTGCGCGCCAACGCCTTGAAGACAACCTACCGCTGGCTCGTCGAAGACGTGACTGCGCCCGGCACGCTCGCGCCCTTCGATCCGCCAGTCGCCATCCCTGCGCCCGTCTACGTGGTGGTGCCGCCCGCGCAGCCCGCCGACCCGCCCGTGCTCGAAGCCGAGATCGTCGCGCCCGAGCCGCCCGAAGCGCCCGAGTTATTCGGCAACGCGCAATGGGTCAAGGTCTTCAAGACCGAACTCCCGCGCGAGGTCACACTCGACGAATTGATGAGCGATAACCCCATCGTCCCGCAGGATGCCGCGCACGCCGAAGTCTCCTGGGAGATTCTTCAGGCAGACCCGCCGAGCAACAGAAACCCCAATGGCGGAGGGAACCGCGGGCACCGCCAGAACCAGGGCGCGATCAGCGCGGGCACGCGCTCGGTCATCCGCCGCTATGAGACGTACCAGTACACGGGGGCCTACGACCCCGTCACGCATGAGGCGCTGTGCGCAGACACTCTGTGCAATGCTCCAGCCGAGGGCGAGGTCGGCGACTTCATCGGCGCGCAGATGACGGCGGCCAACGTCGGCGTCCCGTCGGTCACGGTCTCGAAGTCGGGCAACGGCAGCGTGTCCTCTACGGACAAGCTCATCAGTTGCGGCAACAAGTGCTCGGCCTCCTACAACGCGAACGCGCCGTTGACGCTCACGGCCAGCGCCTCTTCAGGCTCGGTCTTTACGGGATGGGGTGGCGCGTGTGCGGGCACACAGTTGACCTGCACTTTGAGCGTGAACGAGGCTCTGAACGTCAACGCGATCTTCGCACCACAGTTCACCCTGTCGGTCGGGCGTAGCGGCTCGGGAACAGTGACCGGCGCACAGGCGGGCATCGACTGCGGCAAGACCTGCTCGGCGAAGGTCACACAGGGGACGCGCGTCACGCTTCAGGCGACGCCCGCGACCGGCGTTAAGTTCACCGGCTGGGGCGGCGCGTGCGCGGGAACCTCGCAGACTTGCAGCGTGCTGATGAGTAAGGACACGCAGGTGCAGGCGAGCTTCAAGTAGGCAATCCGCTACGCTGAAGGCAACGTTCAAAAGGCAGAAGAAGGAGGACGAGAAGCAGCGTGACTCTCATCCTCCTTCGCTTTGCCTTTTAACTTGTAGGGATTCGCCACAGAGACACTGCCTTATATCATTCATCCCTTGAGTAGAGACGAAGGGCTGATTCACCGCAGAGGCG
>JAVRON010000011.1:0-18875 GCA_032162705.1 Acidobacteriota bacterium | reverse complement strand
CCTTTCGTTGAGCCCACGCAGCCCATAACAGCGCCGCGTCGGCTCAACGAAGGTAGGAGGCTACGGTCTCGGCGGAGCGGGCGAGGGCCCCGGCGTGATCGTGTCCGCCGAAGCGGTACGACCGTGGTACGGGTTCTCGTAGCCGCTCACGGGCGAGGCCAGATACGGGAACGACGTGCGGAATGGACGGTCGTTCTCGTTGACGCCGTCGCCGAGCTGGTTGTTCGGCGAGGTGTTGCAGTTGACCGTGCCGCCCGCGCACGCATTGCCGGGCAGCAGCACGCCCGCCAGCACGCGCAGCTCGATATCGACTACGTCGTCGGCGGGACGCCGTCCGTTCGGGAAGCCCGCGTTGTCGCCCGCAATCACGCCGAGCCGATTCTGCGAGCCGAACGCGGTCGCCGGGATGGCGACGTTCAGGCGCATCAGGTCAGCCGGAACCGCACCGGGGCCCGCGCTCGGGTCGTTCGGGTCAGCCTGCACGGGCGGACGGGTCGCTCCGGGAACGCCCGTCAGGAAGACACGCACGAGATCGTTGCGATTCCTCACTGGCGCGTCGGCCACGGGCGGGTAGAGCAGGTTAATCAACTTCACAATCTCCACGTCGCGCGTGTCGCCGCGCACGAAGTTGATGCGATTGATGTCGGTCGCGGGAAGCTGTGCGTTGTAGAGGTCTTTGTCGTTCTCGGACACGGTGGGCGAACTGCCCATCGGAATCAAGACCTCGTTGAAGAGCGGGTTGGCGAGACGCGAAACCTGAACGCACGTGGCGTCGGCGGTCGGTATGCCCTGCCCGTTGGCGCAATTGCCGGTCAGCGTCTCTGTGCCATTGGTGTTGATGACGCGCGTCGAGGGGCGGCTCGCGGTCGCATAGACCCCGATGATCGCGTTCGGGTCGGTGGGCCCCGAAGGCAGAGCGCCGCTGGCTGTGATCAGGCTGGTCGGAAGTTGAATCGCGATGCTGTGGACGTTGTAACCGGCAAGGCCGTCAACGCCGTTCGAGTTCGGGAGCGGGGCCAAATGCGCCGAGTTGAACGGGCGCAGGCCGAGCAGGTCGAAGATGGAACCGGTGTCGATAAAGAAGCCTTCGTCGCGCTGTCCGGCGAAGATTTTAATGTTGCCCGCGCCGGTCGGAACCGTGCTGATGGATGCTTCGGCAAGGTTCGTCTCGTAGTTCGGCGTCGAGCGCGGCCCGATGTTGACGGGCGGCGTCGGCAGGTTCGTGCCGAGATTGAAGGTGGTGAATGTCGGGTTGTTGGGGTCGCCCTGACGGATGCGCGCCGTCACGTCCATGAACTGTTTGACGTTCCAGTCCGGGTCGGAGAGGTTGTCAATCGTGTTCGTGTTGTAGAGGAACGTATCAGGGTTGCCGACGACGGTGTGGAAGCGGAATTCGATGACGAGATCGACTTTGGCGTCACCGTTATTGTCGATCCTGATCTGGTAGAGCGCGTTGTCGTCGAAGCGGTAGAAATTGGGCCCGCCCGACGGCTCTTCAAACGGGATATAGTTGGCGATGAGCGTGACGCTGTTCGCCCGGTCGGGACTGACGAACGCGTATACGTCCGTGTTGTCAACATACTGATCGAGCGCGATCAGCGGGGCCTCGCGGTGGCTGGAAGCCTCGACCACGGGAGTTTGATAGAGTCCGCCGACGAGCACCAACAGTAGAGCACCCGTCGTAGCGGTTGTCAGAATCCTTCTGAGTTTACTTTGCATCTGCTTTTCCCTTTCCCTTGATGTCCTGTGTGTCTCTCCTCGCGCGCCCGACCGAGACGTTCTCTACGGGGCCGGCGAAGCATAGCCGAGACGATTTCAAGCTGTACCTTGAAACTAAAGGCTGGAGCCTTGCTCAATTTTGACGAGAAACTTTGTGCCACGAAACATAGCACTCTTCACTTTTCGGGAGTGTGTCAAGTCACACATGTCGGCGTCACGAGATTTACCGGGCTTGCACGTAAATTTACGCACAGGGACGAGCAAATTCCGCCTGACTGTCACGCGTCTGTCAACAATCGAGCACCAGCCCTGATGTAAAGAGCAATGGCCGCCCATATCGAACCCGCGTGCCGTACGAACCGGACGAGCAAGACTTTCGCCTGCCCGACAATTGACGTTTGTCGATGCAGGAGTTACGACTGCCGACGTTTATCGGATTGCCCCGAGGGAAGATTTAAGAAAACGCGACTTTAAAATTCCTTTCTCCGTTTGTCGCCGTCTCGTGTTTCCAGTGATGCTACACTTGGGCGCGTGGACGCTCCGGAAGATTACCTGACCATCCGCGATCTTCGACCGGAAGACGCGGCGGCGCTGTCGTCGCTTCTCAAGGCGCAGCCGCCCGAGTATGCGCGCTTCTTCTACGCCTTCGGCTTCGACGAGAGTGCAATCGAGAAGTTGCTGCGGGAGCGAGAGGGGGACGTATATGCCGGAATCTATTGGCGGGGCGAGATGGTCGGATTCTTCATGCTGCGCGGGTGGGGCGCAGGCTTCGACGTGCCTTCGTTCGGAGTCCTGATCGACGAGAGACATCGCGGCGGAGCCTTCATGAAGTTGTCACTCGACGCGGCGAAACTCATCTGCCGCCTGCGCGGCGCGCGGCGTCTGCTGGCAAAGATTCATCCCGACAACGTGTCCCCGAGGGGCGCGCGCCGCCTCGGGTTCATCCAGGCGGGCGTTGAGCCGGAGACCGGCAACGTCGTCTATCACATGGAGCTTTAGACCGTCGGGTCGCCCATGCGTCTGCTGAAGCTCGGCATCTATCACCCCACCTACCTGAAACAGTTCTACGCCGCGCGCCCGCGGCTGGCGGCTGAAGCCTACGCCGTTCAAATCGCCGCGCTGTTGGAAGACTGTTACGGCTCGTCGGATTTCTGGACGGGCGCGCTCGGGCCTCTGGGCTATGAGACCTTGGACACGGTCGCCAACGCCGAGCCGTTGCAGAAGAGTTGGGCGCGGGAGCATGAGTTGAGTGACGTTGGAAGAGGTGGGTTGAGTGACGCTGGAAGTGATTGGCTGTTCGAGATAACTTTGGCGCAGGTCAAAGCCTTCCGACCGGAAGTGGTCATCGTCGCTGACTACTCGACGTTCACCGCCGACTTCCTTCGTCAAATGAAGCGCGTGTGCCCGTCCGTCCGCCTTGTGCTCGGCTGGTGCGGCGCTCCTTACGGCGACCCTTCGGTCTTCCGCGAATGGGACATCGTCCTCTCGTGCGTGCCCGAGATGGTCGAACACTTCAACGCGGAAGGACACAGAAGCTTTCACCTCGACCACGCCTTCGAGCCGCGCGTGCTGGAGCGGCTCGGCGACGCGTCGCCGCCGAGCATCGACTTCTCTTTCATCGGCTCGGTGCTCAAGCAGAATCAGTTTCACCTCGAACGCGAGAGGATACTCCTGCGGCTCGTCGAGCAGACAGACATCGCGATCTGGTCTGACATCGAACGCGCGTCGCCGCGCCAGCGCCGCGCGCTGCTCATGCGCCGCCTCGCCTACGATGCCTACGCGGCGGCGCGCGCTTTCGGCGTCCCGCAGTCTCTACTGGCGGCGACTCCCCTGCTCGGAAGGGCTGCGCGTTGGGAGTCGCGCCCGTCTCTTTCGCAATACGTGGACGAGCGGATCGCGCGCCGCGCCCGAGCGCCGCTGTTCGGGCTGGAGATGTTCCGACAGCTTCGCGCCAGCCGCGTCACGCTCAACACGCACATAGACATCTCGCCCGCCAGCGCCTCGAACATGCGTCTGTTCGAGGCGACCGGCGTCGGCGCTTGCCTCGTCACAGACTGGAAGCCGAACCTCTCGAAACTCTTTGAGCCGGACGCGGAGGTTTTGACCTATCGAACCCCCGACGAGTGCGTCGAGAAGGTGAGATACATTCTCGACCACGAAGGCGAGCGCCGCGCCGTCGCCGCCGCAGGGCAACGCCGCACTCTACGCCAACACACCTTCGCGCGCCGGGCCGAGCGGATTGACGAGATCGTCGGCGAAGCGTTATTAAAGGGCAGACGCTGAAAATTTCAAACATGAATTGCGCCGACTCCTTCCGGAGTGTTTCCCCGAAGGCCAACCCGACCGAACCGGTCGAGGGACTGGCCGTCAGCCGATGAAGCCGATTATCAAGGTCGAGAATCTGAGCAAGCTGTACCGCATCGGCGCGCGGCGTGCCGCTTACACGACGCTGCGCGAGACAATCGCGGGCGCGGCGCGCTCACCCTTAAAGCTCTTGTCGAGACGACGGAGGCGCGAGGGCCGCGACTCCGTCTGGGCTTTGGAGGGCGTGAGCTTTGAGGTCGCGCCCGGCGAGACGGTCGGCATCATCGGACGCAACGGCGCGGGCAAATCCACGCTCCTCAAAATACTGTCGCGCGTCACCGAGCCGACGACCGGCCGCATCGAGCTATACGGAACGAGCAGCAGTCTTCTCGAAGTCGGCACAGGGTTTCACCCGGAGCTGACGGGTCGTGAGAACATCTTCCTCAACGGAGCCATCCTCGGCATGAGGCGGCAAGAGATCAGGCAACGGCTCGACGAGATCGTCTCGTTCGCGGAGGTCGAGCGGTTCGTTGACACGTCGGTCAAACACTACTCCAGCGGCATGTACATGCGCCTCGCCTTCGCCGTCGCCGCGCATCTCGAACCGCAGATCATGATTGTTGACGAGGTTTTGTCGGTCGGCGACGTGCGTTTTCAGAAGAAGTGTCTGGGCAAGATGGGCAGCGTGGCGCGCGAAGGGCGCACCGTACTCCTCGTCAGCCACAACATGGCGGCGGTCGAAAACCTCTGTCGCCGCGGCGTCGTGCTCGAAGCGGGACGGGTCGCTTACGCCGGGCCCACGCACGAGGCCATCGCACACTATCTGCAAGACGCGGGGACGACTCGACAGTCTTTGAGGGAGCGCACCGACCGCGAAGGCTCGGGGGAGTTGCGCGTCGTCGCGATTGACGTGCGCGGTGCGCGCGAAGGGCGGGCGGGCGGCGTCTCATCAGGTCAGGACGTTGATATCTACATTCACTACGAAGCGGCGCAGGGGTTTCGGCGCGCGGGCGTCGTCGCGGGCCTCATCGTCGGGACGCAGCACGACGTGCCGGTCTTCTTGCAGCATAACCGTCTGACGGGTGACGAGTGGGAGTCTATCCCGCAACGCGGGGCTTTCGTCTGCCGCATCAAGCGTCTGCCGCTCCCGCCCTCGACCTACCGCATCGGTTGCAGCCTGATGTGTGACGGAGAGTATCTCGACGTGCTGAACGACGCGGGCGAGTTCACTGTGGTCGAAGGCGACTTCTACGGCACGGGCGAAGTGCCACCGCCCACACACGGCTCCTGTCTGGTCGAGGCGCGCTGGCGTCTGGAAGAAGCGTATGCGCCGCACATTGAAGCCGAGCCGCAACACAAGGACGAGATGCAACGCGAGGACGAGCCGCAACGCGAGGACGAGCCGCAACGCGAGGACGAGTCGCAACGCGAGGCGGCGGAGAGTCGCCCGTGAAGAATCCGCTGGCGTTTCTCGCGCGTCGTGCGCGTCGTGTGTTTCAGAGGTCGCGCCACTCGCCCGCCTCGTTCATGGACGTAGAACGTGCGGAGTTGGGTTTCTATCTGGAATACCTACGCGAAGGTATGACGGTCTTCGACGTGGGCGCGAACGTCGGTGGGTTGACGCTGCTGTTCTCGAAGTTCGTCGGTTCGGCGGGCCGCGTCCATGCGTTCGAGCCGGGCGGCGAAGCGTTCGGGCGACTCAATGCCGTCTGTCGCGCGACCGCGCTCCGCAACGTCGTCCTCAATCACATCGCGCTGGCGGAGCTTGAAGGGCGAGCCAACCTACACGTCTACGGCGGCGCGTATCTCGGTTGGAGTTCGTTTGCCGCGCGCCCGCTCGAAGACTACGGCATCAGCGTCGAGCCAGAGTCGGTCGAAGATGTCGCCACGACGACCGTTGACGACTATTGCGAGCGCGGCCAGATCAGTCGCATAGACCTCTTGAAGATCGACGTTGAAGGCGCGGAGTATCAAGTGCTGCTCGGCGCGCGCAGAATGCTAAGGCACAAGCTGGTCGGCTGTGTCGTCTTCGAGTTCGGCCAGACGACCTTCGACATGGGCAACGACCCCGAGCGTATCGAGGCATTCGTCAAAGAGATGGGCTACAAGCTGCGCAACGTGTTGGCGGGCGACCCCATCTTTCCGGGGCGCGCGGGCGCGCAGAGCGCATGTTACTCGATGCACGTCGCGACGCCTTGAAGACCCTTAGAGGGCGTGGGTGGGGTCGCCGACGTTCGTGTTGAGTTCAGGCTTTCAAATTGAGGTCAAGCTTTCAAACTCCATTCGTGCCGAGGTTAAGTTTTCACACTCCCTTCGATTCGAGAATATGATTCGTCTTCATCCCATCCCGGAGGCCAGCTACGTGTGCCCGTCTTGTTCGACGGCGCTTGAGCCGTTGGGATGGTACATACCCGGCATGCGCAATCTCGCCGACCTGCGCTGCCCGCGTTGCGCGCGCGAGTTCTATGGAGACTTGCCTTCGGGGCAGGCGCTCTACACACCGATGCTGTTGGAGAAGCAGACCGGAACAGTCCACGATTCTTTCGGCGTCGAGTGGTTCGCGGGCTGGCTGCGCGACTCTTACGCGGGCCGCACAGACGCCCCCGTTTCCTTCGACGTGAGCGAGCGGCTAGAGGTCGGGCGTGAGGTGGTTCTGCTCAACTGCCTCGACACGCTTTACGGTCACTCGCTGCTCAAGCTACTCAACGCGCAGCATTATCTGGACAGCCGCCCCGACCTCGACGTGTTGGTCATCGCCCCGCCGTTTTTGGAGTGGATGATTCCCGACGGCGTCGCGCAGGTCTGGCTGACGGGGCTGCCGCTGCGGCGCGGGACGGAGTGGAACGACTGGATTGCGCGCGAACTCCACCGACGCGTCGAGTCGCTTCCCGCCGCAAACGTCTACCTGAGTCTCGCCTTCTCGCACCCGCACCCGAACGACTTCCGCATCGAGCGGTTCACACGCGTTCTTCCCTTCCCGCTTCAGGAGTGGGAGGGACGCTTAAGCCGACCGACCGTCACGTTCGTCTGGCGCGAAGACCGTTTGTGGAATGCGGACGAAAGGCCGAGTGCGTCCGTTAAGAGCCGTCTGATGAATAAGAGCCGTCTGATGAGATCGCCGAAGAGTCCGGCGGAGAGACAATGCCTCAGGGTTCTGGCGTTCGCCGATGCGCTGCGGCGCGACTGGCCCGCGCTCGATTTCGCCGTGGCGGGAATCGGCGAGCCGGGCGGCTTGCCTGTTTGGATGTCAGACCTGCGGCGCACTGCGCCCGACGCGCGAACCGAGCGCGCGTGGTGCGAGCGTTACGCGGCGAGCCATGTGGTCGTCGGCATGCACGGCTCGAACATGCTTCTGCCGTCGGCGCACGCGGGCGCATCAATCGAGCTGCTCGGGCCCGAGCGTTGGGGGAATTTTTTGCAGGACATACTCTTCCGCCCCGAAGACTGCCGCGAGCTTTTCTTCCGTCACCGCTTCGTGCCGCCCGAGACGACGCACGAAGAACTGGCGCGTCTAACCAGTTCGATTTTGCGCGGCCTCCCGGACTTCCGGCGGCTCATGAACCCCGAGTTCGTCACGCACGACGAGATTTCCGACGCTTCGCGTTGGCGGATGCGCCGCGGAACAAGTGCGAGCGAGTGAGTAAGTAAAGTGTGAGCGAGTGAGTAATCGAGCAAGTGCGAGTGAGTGAGCAGAACAAGTGTGTGGAATTAGCGGCATCGTGACGAGCAGGCTCGTATCAGACGAGTCGAAGGCTTCGGTCACACGGATGAACGACGCGCTGGCGCATCGGGGCCCCGACGGCGCGGGCGAATACACGCGAGCGAACGTGGCGCTCGCGATGCGGCGGCTCAGCATCATCGATCTCGAAGGCGGGTGGCAGCCGCTCTTTAATGAGGATGAATCGGTCGCGCTCATCGCCAACGGTGAAATTTATAATCACGTCGAGCTGCGCGCGCGGCTTGAGGCAGGCGGCCACCGGTTCAAGACCGGGAGCGATTGTGAGTCGGTCGTTCACCTCTACGAGGAGCACGGGCTTGACTTCGTCCGACATCTGCGCGGGATGTTCGCGCTCGCTCTGTGGGACGACGCGCGCCGCCGACTCGTCCTCGCACGCGACCGGATGGGCGAGAAGCCGCTCTATCTCTACGAGAGCGATGGCCGTGTGGTCTTCGCTTCCGAGATGAAGTCGTTGCTGCGCTCGGGCGTTGTCCCTTTCGAGTTGGATGCGGAGGCCATCAACCAATACTTTCATTACCAGTACGTGCCCGAGCCGAAGACACCGCTCCGTGGCGTGCGCAAGCTGGACGCCGCGCACATGCTCGTCATCGAGGTCGAGCCTTGGCGCGTGCAGGAGATTTGCTACTGGCGCATGGACGATGCCCCGGCGCTTGAAGGCGACCCCGTCGTCCTCGTTCGCGAGCGCCTGGAAGAGGTCGGCGAACTCGTGTTGCGCGCGGACGTGGCCGTAGGCGTGGCCCTGAGCGGCGGGTTGGATTCTTCAGCCGTCGCCGCCATCGCCGCGCGGAAGTATCACGGCACGCTGCACGCATTCAGCGTCGGCTACGAGGGGCGGCCCCCGTCGGACGAGCGCACAGAGGCCGAAGTGCTGGCGAGACATCTCGGGCTGCCGTTCCACGAAGTCGAACTCGACCTGCGTTCGGTCGTTGACTTCTTCCCCGAGTTGAACTACTGGCGAGACGACCCCGTCGCGGACATCTCCGGCTCCGGCTACTACGCCGTGATGAGACTCGCACGCGAGCATGGCGTCCCCGTCATGCTGCAAGGTCAGGGCGGCGACGAACTGTTCTGGGGCTACACGGAACTGCGGCAGGCCGCCTTCGAGTCGTTGCAAAAAGAGTCGGCGCGGGGTCGTTCGACGTTCGCCGCGCTGCTCCCGTATCTTTCTCTGCGCCGACCGGCTGGCTTGAGCCGAAGTGAGTTGAGCGAATGGGCACGGGGCTTCGGCGGCATGCGCGAAGGCTTGCGTCGATACCGTAGGCATCGCGCCTCGCCCGCCGACCGGCTGGCCTTCTACGATATGTCGCCCGACTTCATGGCCGCGTCGGAAGAGATGTGCGCGCTCTACTCCGACGGCTTCGTCGAGCGTCTCGCGGGCCGCGACGCGGCAGAGCTTTTCACACTTGCGCCGCCGTGGACGGACGTGGAGGTGACGCTGACGCGTCTGGTCTGCGCGACGTATTTGCGCGAGAACGGCATCACGCAGGGCGACCGGCTCGGCATGGCTTCGTCGGTCGAGATGCGTCTGCCGCTCATCGACCACATGCTGGTGGAGACGTTGATTGGCTTGCGCAAGACGCGCTCGGATGTCAGACTCCCGCCAAAGACATGGCTGAGAGAGGCTGTCAAAGACCTTCTGCCCGCGGACGTACTCGCGCGCCCGAAGCAGGGCTTCGCTCCACCGATCAGACAGTGGCACGAAGCCCTCTTCAAAGCCTACGGCGACTCGCTCCGCGAAGGCTATCTGGTTCAGACAGGCGTCCTCAGCAGAGAGGGCGGCGAGCTTCTGGCGGCGGGGCCCTTCCCCTCGGGTGCGACCAGCCCGCTCTCGTTCAAGGCGCTGGTGCTTGAGCATTGGTGTCGTCAGATGTTGAGACTTCTATAGCTTTGTAGTTTCGTTGAACCTTTGACGGCTTCGTGATTTCGACGAGCCTTCGACCGCTTCGATGGCAGCACATCTTCAAGGGGGAGTTTTTGAGCGGCAGGCTACGGGTTGCCATCAACGCGCAGGTCAGACCCGGCAGCGGCGCGGGCGGCATCGAGACCGTGCTGCGCGTGTTGACCGCGCTCTCTCAGCTCGAAGACGGAGATGAAGAGTACGTCTTCATCGGCCCGTGGGATGAGCCGGAGTGGTTGAAGCCACTGGTTGGAGCAGGACAGTGCGTAGTGCCGGGCCCGAAACCTGCGCCGCCCACGTCGAACCTTGTCCGCCGGAGTCTGTTCGAGAGCGCGCTCCGACCCCTTCGCCCGGCGGCACGCCGCATCAAGCGACTACTCCCCGTTGCGACGGTCGCACGCGACGACGCGCCGATCTCCGACGGGTTCTACGAGCGCTTGAATTGCGACGTGATCCACTTCCCGTTTCAGGATTACGTAAGGTGCGCGCTCCCCGCCATCTACAATCCGCACGATCTGCAACACCTACACTACCCGCAGTTCTTTTCACCCGCAGACATCAGGCAGCGTGAGCAGATTTACGGAGCGGGCTGCCGCGAAGCACACACCGTCGCCGTCGCCTCGCAATTCGTCAGGCAGGACGTGGCGCGCGGCTACGGGATTGCGGCTGAGAAGATACAAGTTATCCCCTGGTCGCCGCTCCCGCTCGAAGACGGTCTTGCGCCAAACGACGACGACGCGCACTCCATCAGGAGCAAGTTCGACCTCGGTGACGAGCCGTTCGCGCTCTACCCGGCGATGACCTGGGAGCATAAGAATCACATTCGGCTGCTCGAAGCGCTCGCCCTTTTGCGCGAACGGGACAAGCTCACGGTGCGGCTCGTCTGCACGGGTCATCAGAACTACTTCTGGCCGCGCATCGAGCAGAGGCTTGCGGGCCTCCGCCTCGAAGGACAGGTTAGGTTTCTGGGAATCGTCCCGCGCGAAGAGCTGAGCGCGCTCTATCGCGCGGCACAGTTCGTCGTTCTCCCCACACTCTTCGAGGCCGCCAGCGCACCGCTGTTCGAGGGATGGCAGCACGGCTCGCCCATCGCGTGTTCGGCGGTCACGTCGCTGCCGGAGCAGGCCGACGACGCCGCGCTGCTCTTCGACCCGCTCTCGGTCGAGGCAATCGCCGCCGCAATCTCGCGCATGGCGACCGACACTGGCCTGCGCCTCGAACTCCGCAAGCGCGGCGCGCGTCGCTTGCAGGATTTCAGTTGGGAGCGCACGCTCAAGGCTTACCGTGCCGTCTATCGTCGCGCCGCCGGTCTTGTCCTGTGCGAAGAAGACCGTTGGCTTCTGAGCCGGGACTGGACGACGCATGGGTCTTTAAATCGGACAGAGGCATCCATTCAGGGCGCATATCCGTAAATTCAGTTTAAGGAGTAGTTCGTCATTTCAGTTCCGGGTGTAATCGTCATGAAAAATAGTTCCGACTCTTTTCTCGCTGTTGGCCTGACTCTTCTGATGTTGGCTTTCAACGGTTGTGGTCAACCCTCCAACACGAACGATAAAGCGAACGCTCCTCAAGTCGTCGCGTCGAACGGCAACAGTGGTGCCGCCCCATCTGCGGATGTGGCCGCGACGAGCGCCGCGCCTTCCCCGACTCCCGGCGCTCAGGGAGACTCGACCGTCGGCTCCTTCGCACCGCCGAGCGCCTCGGAGCGAGCGCAAGCACACGCCGCGCCGGCCCCTCCGGCTGCGCCCGCCAAAACGGGCCCGCAGCCGAAGACGCAGATAGGCTCCGGGGGCAACGACTTTTACCTCTTCACGCAGGCGCGCGGAACCATCAACGCGGACTCCGAACTCCAGAACGCCGGAATCGTGATTGAGGTGCGGGACGGAGTGGCGACGTTAACCGGCGCTGTCCCGGATGATGCGCGCAGACAGAAGGCCGCACGTCTCGTCGAGGGCGTGGCAGGCATCAAGAGCGTCAAGAACAAGCTTCGCGTCGCCGCGAAATGACGATGGCTATGAAGAAAAAGGGGGAGAATACAATGACGAAATATTATTCAGGAGTCGCGGCCTCAACCGTCAGATGTCTGGCGCTCGGCTTACTACTCTGCTGCGTCGCCGACGCGCAACAGAGCACGCAGAAAAAGGAGCCGGAGCCGAACGCGCCTGCCAATACCTCCGAAGCGTGGAGGCAGGCATTACCTGACAGCGAGAAACCCGGTACGGTCGAAGACGCGCCCGCCGCCGCCGGGGCTGAAGAGTCGCCCGAGATGATTGAGAAGAGGCTCGCCGCGCTTGAGCGTAAGTTGATGGAGTCTGCAAAGCTCCACGACTCCGCCGCGCTCAAACGGATAATCGCCGACGACTTCACCAACACAAACGCGCAGGCGACCGGCGCGACCGTGAACAAGGACGCGTACATCGAGCAGACAGTCCGCGACTTGACGCTGAACTCCTACAGCTTCGACAAGCTGACGGTTCGCATCTACGGCACCACAGCCATCGTCAACGCCTCATATAAGCAGCAGGCTGTGGCCGCGGGTAAGGACGCGAGCGGTGAGTTCGTCGTCACGGATGTGTGGGTCAAACAAGACAAGCGCTGGCGGGTCGTCGCCAGACACACCAGCCAGCTCGTCGGCGCGCTGTGAGAAGCTGTGGGGCCCGGCCAACAGTCTGACAGATACTTCTAGAGCAGCCCTATCTTTAACACGCGGCGGTCGATATAGTTTGATCTTCAGAGGTGCGAGTGAGACACAGCCTTGAGAGTCCGGCCTTCGCCAGTCAAATTCCCATCTTCTGTGGCTGCTGTTCACGCTTGCGCCGCCGTCGCTCGATCTGGTAGAGCACGTTTGAGACTTCGTCCATCGCGGCCATAAAATCATTCAGCAACACCTCATCTAAATCCTCCGGCTCGATCTCCCGCATGGCGAAGAGCAGACGCTTCATCTCCTCCCAGAAGATGTGGCGAGTGTCTGAAGGGTCGATCTCCAATAACTCATCCACGTGCCGAATCGCTGTCGAGACGCCCTCCGCGCCCGCCGAAGGCGTTGGCGACTCGCCGAGCATCTCCTTCACGCGGAACCGGAGAGTGTTTTGTGACGCCCACGCGGTCAGATGAGAACGCAGAAGTTCCTCGCGACGTGCGCGCGCCTGCGCCGGTGTGCAGCCCAGACGCTCGGCCGTGAGACGAGAGAGTTGCGCTGCCTCTTGCATGCTGATCTCGCCGCTCGTGAGCGGTTCGGTCACGTCGGCGGGGAAGCGCAGAATTCTCAGGTGCTGCCCGATGAAGGTCTGGAGTGAAATCCTCCCCGCTGTTTCGCGCTCTAAGAGGGCGCGTAAGTTGCGGGCCACTTCAAACAAATGTTCGCGGGGCCAGCGCGGAGGTCGCCCTCGTTTGGTGTCGGTCGCGGGCCGACGCTCGACGTTGCGGACGGCTTCGAGCATCAAGAGTAACTGCCTGTCCGAGCGCGGGACGATTTCCGGGCAGCGCTCGCGCAGCCGCAGGCAGACGGAGCGCACCGCCTCCGGCGATGAGAGTGGAGAGAGTGTGCGGGCGCGGCGGCGGTTAATACGCATAAGAGATCGGCTTCCGGTGCGGGGTGATGTCTCACATCGCGAGGTAGGATAACATCAAGCCTGATTCCACATGGACAAAATATTTTGGGGGAAGGCTCCAGCAGATCATCACGTGGATTCAAGTCTCATGAGAGGCACGCTCTGGGTGCGTCGGGTGCATGCCGTTGTTATGCCGTGCCTCAACGGAAAAACCCGCTTCTGAAATCTATGAACTCGCAATCTGGACAAGCGCCTGAGAATCTCGAATGCTTCCCATCTTTCCTGAGAACCCAAACGATCTGATAACTGCCAGCAGCATCTGACCCGCTCATGAAAACGAAGATACTTTTGAGATCGTCCCCAAATTTAGGTGATGATCTACTTGACGCAACTACCTGGCGGGCGACTGAGAATGCTCCACTTATTTACAACAGCAGGCCGAGATTAACTACCGAACCTGCATCAAGTAGATAATCACCAATAGAAAGCCCCAAACAATAATAGGAACATCAGTCAACACCCAGTTCGATTGGATCACCTTTTTTCAATAAGCCTTCGACCAATACCGCACAATAAACTCCGGCGTAGTTACCGTGCGCTTGGGCGACTTGCCGTAAAATTTCAGGGTTGTGTTCACTCGTGTCCGGGTCGAGCGAAATCATCTTACAGCGCGGGTCGCGTTCAAGAACCATCATTGTCGCCTTTGAACCGATACGCAAACGGCGACCGACTAAATTATCTTCGGCAAATCCGCCGCTCTCAGACGCGAAATTGAAATAGATGTTTGCCCGAAAACGCCGCTTATCAAGCGCAATGCCCGATTCCGATTCAACCTGCCGAACGGTTGACAGGCTGATGACTGAAACCGGACGGCAATCGGTTAAAGCGCGATCTGACCGCACGAGTTTCAGTTGATTCTTTTCGCTGATTCCCGCGCCAAGTAGTTTTATAAGTGCTGGATCATCAATGGAAACGATTTCGCCTGACGGCGTCACAATGTCTAATGCCATATCTTCCGCATCACCGTTGGTAGGGGTGACGCCGGGCGCGATGCTCGCCGCTTCGATCACATTCGGTGGTTTTGACGCTCGTTCCGGGTAACGGAATTGTGGACAATAGAGCAGCATTTGTTGCTGCGCATTTGCGTTCAAATAAGGGAAGCCTTTGCGGGCAGCGGAATTTTTGAAAGCGTAGCAGCGGTCGCCATAAATGCCCGCAAATCCCATAAACACTTCGGGCATCTCCGCGCCGCGCATACTTTTAACCGGATAGCGCCATAAACTTTCTACAGTTCCGATAGTTGTCATCTCAAGATTTTACTTTAGCGTCCCACCATTTTCCAGAAGCATCAAACGCCCGGCATCACCCGCAGACCTATTCAACTTCCGTGAGATTCACGCTGATGGGGCGTCGGGCGCATGCCGTTGTTATGTGCGGCGTTGATGTCTGCGACCAATTTGAACTCTAGCTTAAATCACTATCCAAACTGCTATCACTTGATCTTCCTACTATGATTATTTTGTCATGACGTTCAACTCTTGGCGAAGAGAAGGCGGACAAAGATAATTAAATAAGCCAGCAGCATCGTCACCAATGCCAACGGGCGACGACCGTCTTCAGCTAAATAAATGGCTCGCATTGGAAGATATACGTAGGTCGCAATCATAATAAAAGGGAACGCGGACGCGACAACCGACAGTGAATCAATCTCTAAAAACTGATGCAGCCACTGAATGAGCGGATTCGTGGGAAGTACGTCCTGGATGTTGGGCCTCATAAAAAGTCCCCAAAATATCTGAGCACAAATCATGTTGAGGAAAATGCAAAGGTCGCCAAGTATTTCAGACTGCGGCGACTCGAAAAATTTCCAACGTGGTTTACCTTCCGGCGGTGAAAAGTATGCCCAGACAATCCGCGTAGTGACAAATGCCAAGGCCAGTCTCATCAACAAGAACGATAAGGAAAGGCTTACCCCGATCATATCCCCGAAACCCTTGCCTAAAATCGCTTCGACAAAAGTCTTCATGGAAAGGCTTGCCCAGTAGCGCTCATCCAAAACCAGTTCTGCAAGATAACAAATTCCGAGGCCAAAAAATACAAACTGCGGAACGAAAAAGGTTCCTAATCCTACTCCGGCAAAACAACCACCAACGGTAAAATTAACATCGGGCTGTCTTTGGCGCGCGCGCCGACGTTTCAGAATCGTTCCGATAGGTTGCAGCAAAGCTAGTGATAAAAAAAATAATCCCATTGCTGCTTTGGCGAAATTGTCTTCCTGTGCTTGGCGAGCAAGTTCAGCAACAAGCCGCACGAGAATGGTCATCAAAATCAGTTGGAAGACAAACACGGCAACGTCGAGTAGGATTCCGCGATTGTGTGGCGCAAAAATCTTCCTGACATCAATCTTTGGCATAGGCTTTAATCTTTTACCTGCAATTGAACAAACCCGTTGCACGCCTTCTTCATTAAATCCACTAAATCACTCTCCACTATTGCAAGCGCCTAACGCCCGGTCTCACCCGCCCGCCCACAAGCTTGAAGCAGATGAGAACCGCCGTGTCGCGGGTCGGGTGCATGCCGTTGTTATGCCGCCCCGAAGCATAAGCGCACCCCATGTTTCTGATACGTCATCAGAACTGTGTTATGGAAAGCGTGTTTCCGTCAGGGTCTTTGAACCAAGCGATCTTTGCCCCGCTCGGTGCTGCCCAGACGCCCGACTCATCCTGCTCAAGCCACTCGTACCGCTCACATTTCACGCCTCTGCCCATCAACTCCTTGACGCTCGCCTGAATGTCGGCGACATTCCAACCAAGTACGGTGTAGGTTGGGGGAGTATGTTCCTGAACTTTCTGTACGCGCAGCATGATGCCGTTCGCGTCAAAGACAATCGCGAAGGCGTCATCCATGACGAGACGTAAGCCTAGCGTCTGTTCGTAGAAACTCTTTGCGCTATTCGGTTTGCTCGTCGCGACAAAGGCCACCACGTTTGAGTTATTGAACATGTAGTCTCCTCAACTCTTGAGCGGCATAACGCTGGAATTCACCTGCCGCCTGACGCAAACACACAACCAACGCCGCGCCATTAATTGTTAATGAGAAGCACGCTACGGGCGGGCAGGGGAAATGACTTGTTGGGCGCGTCATTTTATCACGACGCGCTCTGCACAACTCGCGCAACGCGCGGCATGGCACACATGCCGCGAAACAAATCACTAGACCTTTATTCCACTACCAGAGCAGACCCTTAGTTGATCCCTTTGCACCATCCGAAACTCTTTCATTGCAGCAGCGAAATAGAGGCTGGCGCTTGCTGCTGTGGCGTGCGGGTCATCTAACGTAAAACTAAAATTGACTGTGACTGCACAATTCTGTTCCACACTGTAAGTGCCGGTAAAGTTTCTCTCCACCGGGCTGTCGTCTGCATAATTGACGGTGTCACTGCCGGTGATTATGCCGTTTGTAAATTCTATATAACCTGCCCATGCAACAGGGCCTTCATGGGGGTTATCAATGAGCAGGTGCCCGTTTGCACTAAAGGCATATTTTCCTGAAGGCTCCGGGCATTTTCCTTGCGCTGCTGCTTTACGGGGACTGGCTTGCTTCTTGGAGGTTACTTTCTTGCTGGTAGCCATGTCTCTACTCCTTATCTGAGCTAGGGGGTTATGTGAGATTGACGAAGATACCTCTATCGTCAGCGAACAGGTTAGACACGCGCAAGATAATCTCAGTTTAATTGATCTGTCAATGTTTTGGCCTCACTTGAAGGAGAGAAGGGCCCAACGGTTGAGTTGACCGGGCGGCGCGTATTCATTCAACGGTCATTCGCCTGATGGAGGTGCTGCGTCTGAGGGTCAAAGACCTGGATTTCAGCTATATGGAAATCCTCTAGCCTTCAGCCTTCAGTCTCTTTTTATGCTCTGCGAGCATGTTGCAGAAGAGTGCGCCTTGCGAGATAGCGTCGTCGAGGGCTTTGTGTGTGTATGGGAGGTCGTCGAACCAGTGGCGTGGCATGTTGCGTTTGACGGTGTCGAGGAAGTCACGCCCCGTCAGAGCCATCGCGAAGGTCTTGATGTCGAGGGCGTGCCAGCCGAAGGGGTTCTCGCCCGCGAAGCGGTTTAAGTACCAGCAGACGTACATGAAGTCGAAGGCCGCCGGGTAGGCGACGAAGACCGGCTCGCCCGGCAGAGACTTCAGCCACGCGAGGTAGCTGTGCATGGCCTCTTCGGGCGGACGGACGTTCTCGCGGCACGCCTTCCAGGCCTCTGGCTGACCCTGCCACCACTTCATCGTCTCGGGGTTCTGCGACGCGCCCGGCAGCGTCTCTAAGTTCACCGTGAACGTAGAGTGAAGCGTCTTGTCCGGCAGGTAGGCCGCAGAGCCAAGGCTCAGCATCGAGTAGACGCCGGGTATGGGCCCGTCCGTCTCTACGTCCGTGCTGACGTATATTTCCAACTCGGATTCCCTCCAACGAATTCGTTCCGACCAACAAGCCCTCGGCCCGCGCGCTGCGGCACACGGGGCGGCCCCGTCGAATCAACATCGACCGGGCGCGCGACCGGCGGGTCGTTGCCGTCGCGTCGAACGACGTGCTAAAAGGTCTTTCATGAAGAAGTACGGACTGACCCGCTTCGCCAGCATACTACTTTTCATCGCGCTCACGGCACAACTCGCGACGGGCGCGGGTGCTCCCGCACAGACACCCGAAGCACACTACAGAGCCTTTGACTCGAAGGGCAACGCCGTCACTCTCCAGTCGATCATCGACGCGCTCGAACATGCGGACGTGCTTTTCATCGGCGAGACGCACGACGATCCGGTCGCGCACCTCATCGAAGCCGAGATGTTTCGCCGTGCGGACGAACGCTACGGTTCGGCTTCCGCGGGGAAGCGCGCCGTCGCTCTCTCGCTTGAGATGTTCGAGCGCGACGTGCAGACTGTTCTGGACGAGTACCTCGCGGGGTTTATCACCGAAAGGCACTTCCTTTTGAGCAGTCGCCCGTGGAGGAATTACGAGACGGACTATCGCCCGCTCGTCGAGTACGCGCGCACGCACAAGCTGCCGGTCATCGCAGCCAACGCGCCCGCGCGCTACGTCTCGCGCGTGTCGAACGAGGGCCCGGACTCTCTGAAGACGCTCTCGCCCGCCGCGAAGTCCTGGCTCCCGCCGCTGCCCTTCCCACCCGCCTCCGAAGGATACGCCGCCAAGTTCACGCGCTTCATGCAAGGCAGCATGCCGGGCGCGACGCCGACTCCGCAGCTCGCGCCTGCGACTCCGCAGCCCGCGCCAACGGCTTCGGCCACGCAGACGCCGACACAGGCGACCGCGCACGGCGGCGCACATCTTCTGGAAGCGCAGACGCTGCGTGACGCTTCGATGGCCTACGCGATTGCGGAGTATTTGAAGCGCGTGCAGGGCGCGCTCGTCGTCGAGGTCAACGGCACGTTCCACAGCGAGGAGCGCATGGGCGTCCCCGAACAGCTCTCGCGCTACCGCTCGAAGGCGCGCGCCGTCGTCGTCACGATCATCAGCGACGAAGACTTTCCAGCCTTCCATGCCGAGCGACTGGGCCGCCTCGGCGACTTCGTCATCATCACAGACCCCGCCGTCAAACGATGAAGTCGGAGCGATGAACGATGAACTGAATACAGCTTGTCTTTCAGTTCA
>JAVRON010000010.1:0-37289 GCA_032162705.1 Acidobacteriota bacterium | reverse complement strand
CGCTCGAAGGCGGCCTGCTCTTCCCCCTTCGTCTCGATGTCTACGGAGCGCAGCGCGCGCCTGAGCGTCGAGATGGGCTTGAGGAATCCGCGCACGCGCAGTTCCTCGCCGTTCGTGATTCCGCCTTCGAGGCCCCCCGCGCGGTTCGTCGGCCTCACAAAGGCGCGTCGCTCGGCGTCGTATCCGATCTCGTCGTGAACGCGCGAGCCGGGCAGAGAGGCCGCTTCGACGCCCGCGCCGATTGAGACGGCTTTGACCGCAGGGACGGACATCAGTGCGCGCGCGAGCCGCCCGTCGAGCTTCGACTCCCATGAAGTGTGCGAGCCAAGCCCCGTGATGATGCCGCGCGCAACGACTTCAAAGACGCCGCCGAGCGTGTCGCCCTCGCGACGCTTCTCGTCAACGAGCGCGACCATCGCGTCCTGCGCCGCCGTGTCCGCACAGCGCAACGGCGCGTCTTCGGCGATAGCGCAGACTGTCTCCCAAGAGACTTCGAGCGGAGTGTCGGGGATGCCCCCAAGCTGGACGACATGGCTGCGAATCTCTGTGCCGAAGACTGCGAGCAGTTGCCGTGCGAGCGCCCCGCAGGCGACGCGCGCTGCCGTTTCGCGCGCAGAGGCTCTCTCCAGTATGTCGCGCAGGTCGCGCGCGCCGTACTTGATGCCGCCCGCGAGGTCTGCGTGGCCCGGACGCGGACGCCTCACGCGCCGAAGCTTCTCCTCCGGGACTTCTCCTGAAGGGCGCGGCTCGGACGACATCACGTCCGTCCAGTTCTTCCAGTCCTTGTTCTCTACGAGCAGCGCGACGGGCGAGCCTAAGGTGCGGCCATGCCGAACGCCGCTCAGAATCTCTGCGCGGTCGCGCTCGATCTTCATACGCCCGCCGCGCCCGTAGCCCCACTGCCGCCGCTCAAGCTCGTGGTTGATCTGCTCCACGTCAACGGCAAGCCCCGCAGGCAGTCCCTCGACTATCGCGACCAGCACGCGCCCATGCGACTCTCCGGCTGTGGTGAAACGAAACATCAGATGAAACAGTAGACAGTAGACAGTATTCAGTAGACAGTAGAAATATCTTCTTCAGTCAGTAGACAGTAGTCAGTGGAAATACCTTCTTCGGCGAGTCGTCAGGTATGACAGAGTCAGCATGGATGTCAGTGGCAACACCCGCTAAGCGGAGCCTACTGACTACTGACTACTGTCTACTGTCTACTTCAACCAAGAAACCTCGAACGCACCTCGGGCGGCGGCAGCATGCAAGCGTCGTACTTGCCGAACAGCCTGTAGCGGTTGCGCGCGAAGAGGTCGTAGAGATAATCACGCACGGGTCGCGGGATGACTTTTGCCGCGATGAACACTTTCCAGAAGCCGCCCAGGTAGGACGCGATCTTCAGCGCTGCGCTTGAACGGACATAGACGCGTTCCTCGGCGGCGTCCGGCGAACTCTCGACGAAGACGACCGAGTCTATGCTGCGCAAGCCGGGGTGGCGTTCGATGACCGCCAGCCCGTAGTCGCTCTGGAGCGCCGCGAAGCGCATCGTCCCGCGCCGGTCGTGGTCGAGGATGAGCTGCACCGACTTGTTGCAGAAGCCGCACACGCCGTCGTAGAGCAAGACCGGCCCGGCCACCGTTGTTTCTATCATGAGTTGACCTTCAGCAGAAACGGCGAGAGTTTGAAACTTCGAGACCTTTGTGAATTCCTTTGTGACCTTTGTGGTTAAGTCAGACTCTCTTTAACCACAAAGGTCTCGAAGGTCTTCGCAAAGGTCACAGAGGGGTTCGGCATTTTAAGCGCCGCCCGGCGTGTGCAGAAACTCTTCGGCGAAGATGTTGCCGCGTCCGAGGACGCAGGCCGGGTCGAAGGCGCGCTTGAGTTCCGCCATCTCGCGCAAGTGCCGTTCGCCGTAGAGGGCGCGCAGGTACTCGCGCTTGATCTTACCGACGCCGTGCTCCGCCGAGATGGTGCCGCCGAAGTTTAAGGCGCGCGCGATGAACTGCCCGTAAATTTCTCGCGCAGCCGTCTGCTCCACGTCGTCACGCGGGAGGATGTTGACGTGTACGTGATTGTCGCCCACGTGGCCGAAGATGACGTACGAGAGACGACCCGCGCGCAAAGTCTCTTTGTAGAAACGGAGCATTTCCGGGAACGCTTCGTCGGGCACGGCCATGTCGGTCGAGACTTTTCGCTGGCCGCGCCGCGCGAGCCACTCGTTGACCATCACGGGCAGCGCGTGACGAAAGGCGCGCATCTCCGCGCGGTCGTGCTCGTTCGTGCCGAACCAGGAATCGTCGGCGAGCGCGTCGTGACGCTCGACCAACTCAAGCCACTCGCCCATCAAAAACTCTTCCGTCCCCGGCGTCGTCTCCTGCTCGAAGAAGACTGCGCCCGCTGCACGCAGAGGAACCAGCGGATAACGCTCACGCAGAAAATTTAGCGACTCCTCATCGAAATATTCAAGCGCACGCGCGTCGAGCTTCAAGGTTCCATCAAACGGCGTCGAGCCTGTTGCCGTCATCATCGAGTCGGATGTCACCGCTACATGCTCTAACGTTTGAGATGCTAAATCTACTTGTCTTCCGCCCGTCGCACGAGTTTGCAGCGAACGCACGCGCGCCTCCCGGACGAAGGCGAGCAGGGACTCTTCCCCTTTGAAGAAGACGACGCCCGCAAGCACGCCTTCCGGCTGCGGGAGCAGAGAGACTTCCGTTTCGGTGATGACGCCAAGCGTACCTTCGCTGCCGATGAAGAGGTCGATCAAGTCCATGCCCGGCGCGACGAAGTAACCGGCGGCGTGCTTGCGCGTCGCGGGCATCCTGTATGTTGGAAGACGCGCTTCGATGCTCCGACCGCCGCCGACGGGTAGATGGATGCGCCCGGCCTCGTCCGCGAAAAATTCTCCACGGCGGATGTCGAGCAGGTCGCCCGTCGCAAGCGCCACTTGCAGGCGACGGACGTAGCGCCTGGTGGGGCCGTACTTGAAAGTGCGTGCGCCCGAAGCGTTGGTCGCGACCGCTCCTCCGAGGAAGCAACTTCCCTCGGTCGGGTCGGGCGGGTAGAGCAGTCCGCGCGCATTCACCTCGCGCTGAAAGTCCGCGAGCACGACTCCGGCCCCAGCCGTCGCTTTGCCACCAGCGCCTGCCAACGCTTTGCCGCCCACGCCTTTCGCCGTTTTGCCGCCAGCACCTGCCGACGCCGCATTGCCGCATGCTCCCTCGCGCACGATCTCGCCGATGCGTGCGAGCCTCGCGGTCGAGAGCACGACGCCGCCGAAGGGCACGCGCCCGCCAACCACGCCCGTGCCCGCGCCCGCGATGGTGACGGGCATGCGCTCGTCGGTCGCGGAGGCCAGAGCGCGTGCGACCTCTTCCGCGCTTTCGGGAAAGAGCACGCGCGCGGCATGTCCGCCCGCCATGTTGCTCGCGTCGGCGAGGAAGGATTGAATCTCGTCCTGTTCTGATTTAATGAGCATGGAGACTGTCAGTGCCGTCGCTCGGTCTAACTCATCTGAAGCTCTCGGTCGCGCAGGTACTTGATGCGGTCGCGGAGTTCGGCGGCGCGCTCGAATTCGAGGTTCTTGGCAGCGGCGCGCATCTCGTGCTGGAGGCGTGTGATGGTCGCTTCGATGTTCGCGGGCGAGTAGTCCTCTATCTGGTCGAGTTCGAGCGGCACTTTGAAGTAGTCGGCCTCGTAGGCGGTGACGAGCGTGGACTCGATGGCCTTGATGATGGTCTGCGGCGTGATGCCGTGCTCGCGGTTGTACTCCTCCTGAAGCGCTCGCCGCCGCTCGGTCTCACCGATGGCGCGGCGCATCGAGTCGGTCATACGGTCGGCGTAGAGAATCGCCATGCCGTTTGCGTTGCGGGCGGCGCGGCCCATGGTCTGGATGAGCGAGGACTCCGAGCGCAGGAAGCCCTCCTTGTCCGCGTCGAGGATAGCGACGAGCGAGACTTCGGGCAGGTCAAGCCCCTCGCGCAGGAGGTTGATGCCGACCAGCACGTCGAACTCGCCTCGGCGCAGGTCGCGAAGTATCCTGATGCGCTCAAGCGTCTCGATGTCGGAGTGTAGATAGCGGACGCGAACATCGACTTCGGAGAAGTATTCGGTCAAGTCCTCGGCCATCTTCTTGGTGAGCGTGGTGACGAGGACGCGCTCGTTGCGTTCGGCGCGCGTGCGGCATTCGCCGAGCAGGTCGTCGATCTGCCCCTTGACGGGTCGCACATCGACAATGGGGTCGGTCAGACCGGTCGGGCGAATGATCTGTTCGATAACCTCGCCGCCCGTCCGCGTCAACTCGTAAGGGCCCGGCGTGGCGGAGACGTAGATGGTCTGGCCGATACGCGTCTCGAACTCCTCGAAGTTGAGCGGGCGATTGTCCATCGCGCTCGGCAAGCGGAAGCCGTACTCGACGAGCGTGCGCTTGCGCGACTGGTCGCCGTTGAACATGCCGCGGATTTGCGGGACGGTCTGATGCGACTCGTCGATGACGACCATCGAATTGTCCGGCAAATAGTCGAGCAGCGTCGGCGGCGGCGACCCCGGAGGCTTGCCCGTCAGATGGCGCGAGTAGTTCTCGATGCCTCGGCAGAAGCCCATCTCTTTCATCATTTCAAGATCGTACATCGTGCGCTGGTGCAGGCGCTGCGCTTCGACGAGCTTGCCCTCTTTGATGAGCTGCGGCTCCCACCATTCGAGTTCATCCTTGATCGTCTTGATGGCGCGCTTGACCGTTGACTTCGGCATCACGTAGTGCGTCTTCGGATAGAGAGGCACGCGCGATGTGTGCTTCTCTATGACTTCGCCGAGCAGCGAGTCGATGGTCGAGATGGAGTCAACCTCGTCGCCCCAAAGCTCGATGCGATAAGCCTGATCCTGATAAGAGGGGTAGACCTCGACGGTGTCACCGCGCACGCGGAAAGAGCCGCGGTCGAACTCGACATCGGAGCGCTCGTACTGCAACTCGACGAGTCGTTGCAGGAGCTGCTCGCGCGTCGTCTTCATCCCCGGCTCGATGAAGAGAATCATGTTGTAGTAAGCGTCCGGGTCGCCGAGGCCGTAGATGCAGGAGACAGAGGCGACGACGATCACGTCGCGCCGCTCGAAGAGGGCACGCGTGGCCGAGAGGCGGAGGCGGTCGATCTCTTCGTTGATCGTCGCCTCTTTTTCGATGTAGGTATCCGAGGCCGGGACGTAAGCTTCGGGCTGGTAGTAGTCGTAGTAAGAGACGAAATACTCGACCGAGTTCTCGGGAAAGAAACTCTTGAACTCCTGATAGAGCTGCGCGGCAAGCGTCTTATTGTGGGCGATGACGAGCGTGGGGCGCTGTGTGAGTTGGATGACCGAGGCGACGGTGAAGGTCTTGCCCGAGCCGGTGATGCCGAGCAGAACCTGATCCTTCGCGCCATCGGAGAGGCCCCGCACGATTGTCTCGATGGCGGCGGGCTGGTCTCCTTGCGGCTCGAATTCCGAACGAAGTTTGAATGGCATGGCCCGTAAATAGTAAATGGTAAATGGTGAATAGACAAAAGCCTCGAACCGTCTGGCAAGCACCGGTTTCTTCCTTTCAAGCTAAGAGGCCACCGCATAATGCCGGTGGCCTCCCAGGTTCCATTCACGACTTACCATTCACGCCGCAGAGGGCTGGCTACTGCTGATCTGGTAGATGGCCTCCATGACGGCGGAGCGCACCTCGGTCGGGAGCGAGCCGCGCACGGCGAGGCGACGGAAGGCGGGCAGAATCTCTTTCTGGCCGGAGAGCGCGAGCAACTTGACGACGGCGAGGCGCACCTCGTTGTTTGGATGTCCCTCGATGGCGCGCACTAAGGGCTGGACTTCGCCCGCCTTCGCCATCAGGAAGAGGAGCGAGAAAGCCTCGTAGGTCTTCTCACGGCTCTCGCCGGTGAGCTGCGAGATGGACTCGCCCGCCAGCCCCGAAGTCGAGATGGCCGCGCCGATCTGGCGGCGGCGTTCAGGTGTAGCCTCGCGCAGTGCGCGCGTGAACGACTCGGCGCGGTCGGCTCGAAGCTCGAAGAGGGCGCGGGCGGCAGCGCTGCGGACTTCCTTCGCCTCATCGTCAAACGCGCCACAGATTTGCTGGAAGGCTTCGTCGGTATCGACGTGCGAGAGTTCGACGATGGCCGCGGCGCGTTCCTTTGCCTCGTGGCTGGCGAGCCGCTGTTGAATCAAGGCCGGGACGGTCGATGACTCGTTGAAGGGGACGACGCCTTTCTCCCGCACTTCCGCGACCGGAGCGTGCACTTGCTCAAAGATGCCCGCCGCCTCCACCTCGCTCTCTGTTTCCGTGTAGCTAGATGAGACGGGCGTCTGCTCTTCGACCTCTCCAACCGGGGTTTGCGCCTCGTCAGCGACTGTCGGCGTTGTGATCGCCTCGCCTGAAGAAGACTCGAAGACGGCAGAGGGTGCCGTGTGCTCATCTGCGAACTGCTCGTCAGCGAACTGCTCGTCAGCGCCCGGATGCGTGTCGGCAGGCAACTCGCTCAGGTCGAACTCGAACCACTCGCCGGGGACGACCTTTTCGCCGGACGTGGCAGCGGCCTGCTCCGAGAGGCCGCCACGTGCCGGCTCAATCCCGCGTGTGACTTCATCGGTGCTTTCGTCAAACAGTGCGGCTTGCGCTGCTTCAGCGGCAGGCGCGACGAACTCAGAAGACTCCGGCGCAACGAACTCGTCCGTTGGCTGCTCGAAATGTTCGATGGCGGTTTCGGAGGTTATCTCCCACGTGGCCGCATCGATGGATGGCTGGATGCCCCTCTCCGAGACCGCCTGCGATTCGGCGACAGCCGAATCCAAAACAGTTGACTCCGCGACGGCTTGCGGCTCTTCCGGCACGGGCACATCCGCCACAAACGCATGTGTCTCGGCGGCTGAAGCGGGGGATTCCCCGGCGACAAAGGTCTCCGCTTCGGCGTCGAGAGTTACTTCCTCGTCGGCGCTTGCATCTTCGACCAGGGATGACTCCCGAGCATGTGCGGCTTCCGGAACGCCCGCGACTTCAGGGGTACGTGCGACTCCGGCGGCTGGCTCATCAACGAACGGCGTCGCGGCTGGCTCATCCACTAACGATGTTGCGGTCGGCTCATCTACTAATGGCGTCAAGGCGTCGTGTTCGACGACCGACGCAGCGGCGGCGGCAGACTCGGCGCGTGCTTCCGCGGCGGCCTCTCGACTGGATTCGACGGCGTTGCGGATGACGCGGATGGGAATCCGGTTCTTCTGATTCTTCTCACGCTCAAGAAGCGTTTCGAGCGGCACGACGGCCGCCGGGTCGCGGAGCGCACCGAGCGCTTCGACCGCGGCGCGGCGCACGTCTATCGAGTCGTTTTCGAGCGCTTCGATGAGATGCGGCGTGGCGGCGCGGTCGCCGAAGATTGCGAGCGAGCGAGCGGCGGCTGCACGCTCGGCGGGCGCTGTGGCTTCGCGCAGGTCGCGCACAGTCTCATCGAAGAAGCCCTGCTCGACGAACGCCACGCGCGCACGCTCACGCCGCTCGGCATTACGACCTGAGAGCGCCGAGAGGAGTTCGGTGGCGATCATCTGCCGCGCCATCAAGTCGCGCGAGCTTAGTACGGCGTGGTCGTACGACGCGCCTTCGAGCAGGCGTCCGGTCTCGACCTGCACTCTATCAGGGTCGGGTGCGAGCGCAGGGACTATCTCCATAACCGGCGCGGCCGTCTCTGTCTCGACTGTCTCCGTCTCGGCTGTCTCCGTCTCAACGTGCTCCATCTCAACGGAAGCTACCTTCGGAGCGCTTGAAGCTAACTCCTCCTGTTTGTCCGAGGGTTCGACGGCCTCGACCGCCGCCACGGACGACGCGACAACCGCCACGGACGCGACAACCGCCGCGCCCTCTCCGAACAACAGCCCCTCGACGGCAGACGCTTCCTCCGCGTGCTCCTTCGCCGCCGACTCTTCGACCGCAACCGCTGACTCTTCGACAAAAGGCGCTGCCTCGACCGGCTCTGCAACTGCCGACTCTTCAACAACAGTTTCTTCGACAGTGGGCTTTTCGCCGACGACAGCGGATTTTTCGCTGGCAACAGCAGGCTTTTCAACGAGCGGCAATTCTTCGGCCCGCGCCCCTCTCTTCTTACCCTTCCTCCGTGCCTCTTTCCTTGTCTCTTTTCTCGACTTCTTGACCACCGCGTCACCCGCGAGCGCCGAAGCCGCGACTAACGGCACAACGTCCACGCGTGACGACTCGGCCCCATCGAGCTTTGCCGCAGTCGCCGTGGCGGAAGCCTTACTGAGACTCTCTGTCCGGGGTTCGTCGAGCGTGGCCGCGCCCTTACTCTCCGAAACTTCATCCTCCACCAGTGGCGACCTGCCTTCATCCTCCACAGGCTGCGAAGTACGCCTTGCAGCGAGGATAAGCCCGAGGCCGACGACGACCAGTGCGAGGACGAGAGCAAGCGCCCAGTTGCGTACCAGGAACGTGCCGAGCGTCGAGCCGGCTTGTGTGTTCGTCGCCGGGTTCGACGCCGTGCTCGGGGCGACCGTGGTCGGCGGCTGTGCCTGCGCGACCTGTTGCTCGACGGTCGGGGTCGTACCCGGCGCAACCTGCTGCGTCTGTCCGGTCGCGGGCGTCGTGCCGTTCTGCGCGCCCTGTTCGGCGGCTGTGGGCGGTGGCGTCGTCGCGACTATCGACGGAGTTGTGTTGACCGGCGGCGCGGTCGTGCCCTGCGTCGGCGCAGTCGAGGCGGTGGATGCCGTGGATCGCCTTTCGCCGTTGGCGTTTGTGTTCGTCGTTGAAGAAGCGGGCGAAGACTGGCTCGCCTGCTGGCCGTTTGTGGACGCGCTCCTGTTCTCTTCGGAGGGAGGCGGCGACGTGCGACCCGCGCTGCTCTGGTTGGCTGCGGCGGTGTTCTGTTGACCGCCCTCGGCAACGTCGAAGACTACGTCGAGGCGGTTGAACTTCTGCTCGACCCGCGGCTTCGCGCCGGGCTGCACTCGATAGGAGAGCACGACGGAGTCGCCGCGCTGCTGCACCTGCATGTCCGAGTAGCCCTTGCCGCCGCCACCGCGCGCGACTGAACCGGCGGCGGAGCGCGGCAGCACGACGTAGAAGCGGTCGCCGCTGCGGTAGGCCGAGTAGTCGTTAAGCGGATTGTCCGACTTGATGGTCACGCGCGACCCCTTCGCGGAGTCGCTGCCCCTGCCGACGAAGACGTGATTGGGCTGATTGGCACCGCGCGAGGCGTTGTTGTTCGCCTGAGATAAGCCCCCGCGTTGCGCGCTGACGCCCGCGACGAATAGTCCGGCGCAGAGCAAGAGCGCTACCAGAAGCGTCGCAAAAATTTTCGGTCGCATGTTACGCATTTGTGAGCAAGGATTCAGGGGCATCACAGTGTCCAGGACAAACGTTCGCAGGCAGCAGCCGCCATTATGCAATAGCGGCGCTGAGTTGTCACCAAAACAATTTCCCTGCCCGCGCCCTTCCGTCTTTACCTGACCCCGACCGGCTGCAACTGTGCTGTGCGCTCGACGGTTTCGAGAACCGAGCGGCGTACCTTTTCGGGGACGCCGCCGTTGCCCCCGATTCGACGGAGCTGCTCGACAACCTCCGGCTGGCTGGAGACGCTGAGCAACTGGATGCAGGTCATGCGTATGTCGATGTCGCGGTGACACTCGACGGCGTCGAGCAACGGCTGCGTTTCGCCTCCGTTGACGCAGAGCGAGAGCAGCGAGAAGGCTTCGTACGCTTGCCGTCGGTCTTCGCTCGTCAGGCGACCCACGGCCTGCGTCGCCAGCCCTGCCTTGATACACGCGTGCGCCACGTCGCGCACAGTCCGCGCGTCCGCCATCTCGACCAGCCGCACGTAGGCATCGGCGCGGTCGAAGCTCAGGCGCGAAAGTGCCCTCGCCGCAGCTGCACGAACCTCGCGCGCCTCGTCGGAGAGCGCCACGATGACATGCGCGAAGACCGATTCGTGGTTGATGAGGCCGAGGCTTGTCACGGCAGCCGAGCGAACCGACGGTTCCGCATCGTTACGTGCGACGGAAGCGAGCGCCTCGACCGCACGACGCACTTGGAACTGCGCGAGCTGCTGCGCCGCGTTGACGCGCGTCTCCATTTCCGAGCTTTCGAGACGCACTAGAGCAACGCTCAACGTCTCGTCCTCGATCAACTCCGGCAGCTCCTCGTACCTTTCGACTGCGGGGACGAGCATGCGTACCTCGCCCATAAACTCCTCCGGCTCTTCCGGGTCGTTTGCAGTGCTGCTGCTGAAGTCCAGCGAGTCCCATGTGACTTCGAGCGACTCGACCGAGCAGGCCGTGAGCGCCGGGCCCAGGACGGCTGCGGACACATCCTGATGACGACTCGCTACGTCGAGCAGCGCGCCGATGGCCGAAGGCAGGCCGAGCAGCCCGATGCTATGGACGCACTCGTTGCGTACGACCGGGTCGGGGTCGTAGAGCGCCTCGGTCAGGAACGGCAGCGCCTGTGCGGACTTCATGTCGCCGAGCGTGCGTGCGGCGCTGACGCGCTCGAAGCTCTCGCCCCCGAGCACGAGCGCGGCGCATGAACGCGCGACGAAGCCGTAGTCTTCGAGAGCAGTCCGCGCGCGCCGACGCCCGTCCTCGTCCGTCTCGGGCGCACGCAGCGCCTTCAAGAGAGAAGTCTCGACGGCGCGGCGGTCGTCCGACGCACGCGACGAGAGGACTTCAGTGCTGTGCGGCTCGCCATAGACGACGCGTGCGACCTCCTGGTCGATGCGGAGGGAGCCGAAGACGACTGCGGGCCGCGTCGCTACCTGTTTCTTCGACTCACTGCCGCGCTCGGACTGTGCGCCGCCTTTGTCCTCCGGGCCCAGCGTGAGCACACGACGCGACGCCTCGTCCGATGCGCCCTGCCCCGACGTGCGGCGCTCGAACGGAACCGCGATGCTGGCCTTGCGACGGTCGCCCTTGAAGTGGTTGAACGGCTGTTTTGTTTTCTCGTCGATGTGCTCTTCCGAGGTGACTTCCTTCGCTTCAAGCTTGAAGTCGCCATCCTCTTCAGCCTTCGCGCCGCGACGGCGACGAAGGACGAACAATGCCGCGCCCGCTATCAAGACGCCGAGCAGCGCGAGCACCGCCGGCATCGAGAAGAGAAACGAGAGGAGATCGAACCCCTTGCCCGTTTCCACAGTGGCCGAAGCAGGCTGTGCGACGACGGGGTTAACGACCTCGCCCGGCACGCTCTCTACCTTCGGAGGGACTGAAGGGTTGACGGGTGTTGCCGGGACTGGCTGGTTGTTCTGCTGCGTCGAGGGTAGCTGTGGCTGTGCGGCAGACGGCTGGGGCGTTGTCTGCGCCGACTCTGCCGGGACGGCTTCGGTGGAACCGCGTCGCTTCGACTCGACCTTCGGCGTCTGCGCCCGCACATGCTCCGCCTCCGGCGACTGTTCGCGCACAGCGCTCGACTCCTGGCTTGCGGCGCGTTCGTGGCGCTGCTCGACGGGGAAGTTCTCGACCCTGAGCGCACCACCTCCGCCGCCGCCCGTGACGACCAGGTCAAGACGGTTGCCGTGCGGCTGTACGGTCACGTTCGCTCCCGGCTTGACCGGCACGACCAGTTCGAGCGAGTTGCCGACGCGGCGCGCATGCACTCCGTTCGCAGAAGCTCCCGCGGCGGCCTCACCGTTGACGAGCACGACGTGGAAGCCTTCCGGGTCTTGCCACGTCTGCGCGCGACCGAGTGAGCCGTCCGCCGAGATCGAGACGACGTTGCCCGCCGTTGTCACCGCAGTGACTTTGACGGCAGGCTCCTTGTAGCGCTGCTGCGCGTGTGGCACGTCAGGCACAAGCATGGTGAGCGAAGCGCCGACCGCGGCGACCAGTCCGAGGCGTACACATCGCGAAGCGAGGGCACTGCGGCCCGGCGCGTTTTTCTGCGCAGCAAAGTCGTGTCCAGTCAGTTCCTTCTTCATAATTTTATTCTCGCCGGGGGGATGTGCCCGTTGCAGGGTGAGACGTTCGAGTCTTTATTGGGAATTGAAAGGGAAGGCGAGCGGGATATTTGCTCGTCGCCCCCCTTCTAAAGTCGTCGCCCTTTTGCAAGGGGACTGAAGGCGGTTTGCGGGAAAGAACTCTTCAGCGCTGTTCGTCGCTGAACTTGTAACCGATGCCCCAAACGGTCAAAACCATCTGCGGGTTCTCGGGATTGTCCTCGATCTTGGCTCGCAGGCGATTGATGTGCGAGTCAATGGTGCGGTCGTAGCCTTCGTAGGAGTAGTCCCAGATTTTCTCCAGAAGGTACTTCCGCGGGAAGACGCGGCCGGGGTTCGAGGCGAAGAGTCGAAGCAGCTCGAACTCCTTGGGCGTGAGTTCGACCTGCCGGTCGCCGACCGTCACTTCGCGCTTGGCCGGGTCGATGCGAAGGCGTCCACGCAAGATAGGGGCGTCTTCGTTGGCCTCCGAGCGCGACGCGGTGCGAACGCGGCGCATGACGCTCTTGATGCGCGCTTCAAGCTCGCGCAGAGAGAAGGGCTTGGTGATGTAATCGTCCGCGCCCATCTCCAGCCCGAGCACTTTGTCAACCACGTCGTCCTTGGCCGTCAGCATCAGAATCGGGATGTACGGCGCTTTCTCCCGCAGCTCGCGGCAGACGGCGAGGCCGTCCATCTTCGGCAGCATCAGGTCAAGGACGATTGCGTCAGGACGGTCGTTTAAGGCCGCCTGGACGCCCGATACCCCGTCGCCCGCCGTCTGCACCGTGTAGCCCGTGCGCGAAAAATGCTCGGTGATGAGTTCGAGAATTTGCTCGTCATCTTCGACGACAAGCAGGTTGAGCTTGCGCTCGCCCACCTCGATCTTCTCTTCAACGGTATCCTTCACGTTGGGGATGCTGACGGCAGAATTTGTGGTCATCGCGGAACGGTTAAGGAATAGCGACTCGGCCATGTGGCCCGCTCTTTGGTCGAAGCCTTTCGGGCCGGACAGCCCGGAGCCACTTAAGAACTATAACGAACAAGTTAACTAAACTCAAGCATTAAGTTATCCCCGGCGCTGAGGGGTCTGTCCGGGACGGGACAGACACCAGTCAGTTGCGGCGACAAACAGCCTACGTTGAGCGCCCGGGCCGCGGCCCCGCGCGAAGGGGCGCAAGGCTTTCAACTGCGCCGCTCCTGTGATATTTACAGAGCCGCATTACGTTGATTCGGGCCGGGTCGTCATCCGACCCCCTGCTGTTATTCGAGATTTCAAAGGAGTCGGCCATATGACACACGAAGAGAGACAGGCGCTCATCTCGCAGTACAGGGCGGGTTACGAAGACGTGGCTCGCAGCCTCGAAGGCTTCCCCGACGAAAAACTCTCCACGCATCCACTGCCCGGCAAGTGGAGCGCGAGAGAGATCGTCCAACATCTTGCCGACAGCGAGATGAACAGCGCCATACGCCTGCGCAAGCTTCTGACCGAAGACAGCCCGCAGATTCAAGGCTACGATCAGGAAGACTACGCCGCGCGCCTCCGCTACAACGAGCGCGATATCGGCCCGGCACTCGACGCCCTGCGCGGTGCGCGTGCCACCACCTCTCAACTACTCGACGCGATGCGCGAAGAGGACTGGACGCGCGCGGGCACACACTCCGAGTCGGGTCGCTACACCGCCGAAGACTGGCTCAGAATCTACGCCGCGCACGCGCACAACCACGCCTCGCAGATCGACCGCCTGCGCGAAGCACTAAAGCAGTGACAAGTGACAAGTAAGACGAAAGCAGTGACAAGTGACAAGTAACAAGTAACAAGTAAGACGAAAGCAGTGACGAGTGACAAGTGATGAGTGACAAGATAAGAACTTGTTTTAGCTCGTCACCTGTCACTCGTCACTGCTTTTACTTCTTGACAAAGATCGAGAGGCGCGAGCACAATCCCGGCTCGCCACGGGTGCTCCTTCATCCAAACAAGCCAGCGCGGACAGAGTTTGACCAAAGACATGACCGGCACGCAAACAGTTGCCGAGACTTCCCTCCCCGGACTCAGGCTCCTCGGGCGCGGCAAGGTGCGCGACGTTTATGAGGCGGGCGACGAGCATCTCCTGATCGTTGCGACCGACCGCATCTCCGCCTTTGACTGTGTCCTTCCCACGCAGATCGAGCGCAAGGGAGAGATTCTGACCGCGCTCTCACGCTTCTGGTTCGAGCGCCTCGCACAAGTCACGCCGCACCACCTCGTCACCACAAACGTAGAGCAGATGCCGGAGACTGTGCAGGCGTCATCGGATATTGTCCGCGGTCGCTCGATGCTCGTGCGCCGGACGGCGGTCTTCCCCGTCGAGTGCGTCGTGCGCGGATACCTCGCGGGTTCCGGCTGGAAGGATTATCTGAACACGGGCGAGGTCTGCGGCCACAGGCTGCCCGACGGACTGCAAGAGTCGGCCAAACTCCCCGAGCCGATCTTTACGCCCGCGACCAAGGCTGCGGAGGGTCACGACGAAAACATCAGCGAAGCGCGCATGTGCGAGATCGTGGGCGAAGAAGTCTCTGCGCAACTCCGCGACACTTCGCTTGCGCTCTATCGTGAGGCCGAACGCTACGCACGCAGCCGCGGCATCATCATCGCCGACACCAAGTTTGAATTCGGTCGCGACGCCGACGGGCGCATACTTCTTATCGATGAGGCGCTGACGCCCGACTCCTCACGCTTCTGGCCCGCCGAAGTCTATGAACCCGGCCACTCGCAGCCGTCTTTCGATAAGCAGTTCGTGCGTGACTATCTCGAAACGCTCGAATGGGACAAGCGACCGCCCGCGCCGCCGCTTCCTACAGATGTCGCCGCAGCCACGACCGACCGCTACGTGGAGGCGTACCGGCTACTCACAGGAAGAAGTCTGGAGCCTGGAATCTGACTTTGATCGTAGCCGGACTCTGGCTTTGACTAAAGCCTGATGATTGATGACTAGAACAGTTCTTTTCTCGACTTCGGACTCCGGACTCAAGACTCAATAAAGAAGATGACTTTTTTCGATCTCTTCGTGCTCGCGATTGTCGGGGCGTCTGTGGCCGCAGGCGCGCTGCGCGGGTTTGTTCGAGCACTCATCGCCAGTTGCGGTCTGGCTATCGGGTTCATCGTGGCAACTCATACGTACGAGACGGCGGGCGCATTTCTCAAAAGTCTCGGCGTTGTGGAGTCGGCTGAGGCGACGCGTGCGGGCGGGTTTCTATTGGTGACGGGACTCGTGCTCGTAGCGGGATTAGTCGTTGGGGAGTTCGCACGCGCGGGACTCAGGCGCGCAAGGCTCGAATGGTTCGACCGCGTGCTCGGCGCTTGCTTCGGTTTCGTGCGAGGCTTGGCCGTCTGCTCGGTGGTCTACCTCGCGCTCACAGCCTTCCCCGTCAAGCTCGAATCGGTCAGGAAGGCGCGCACGGCTCCTGCACTCGCCGAAGGCGCGCGCCTGCTCGCGCTCTGCACTTCGGAAGATGTGCGTTCGCGTTTCCTCACGCAGTACCATCATCTTTTCGCCTAAAGGTCTCTTGGGCCCTAGCCGGGGAATTATTCGGGGATTGAGACTTTATAACTTCGGACGGACGGAGCCAAACCCCATGCAGATGCGCGCCAGACTCGAAGCCCTAATTGACGAAATGCTCGACGGCCAGATCATGCTCGACGAGGCCATGACTGAGTTCGAGAAGCTCTATATCCAGAAGGCGCTCGCACGCCACAAAGAACACCTTTCGCGCACGGCCACATCGCTCGGCATCCATCGCAACACTCTCTCGAAGCGCGTCGCGGGCTACCGCACGCAGGAGCGCGCCGCCAGCAGCAGCAACAATCATCGCCCACGCAAATCCGCCAAGCGCCGCTAAGGCTGAAACTTCCACTCCCTCAAAAACGCTTCGCCAGCCGCAAAAAACCGCACGGGTTGACAAACCTGTTAAGAGTGCTATATTTTTAGCAGTCCCGTAGAGAGAGTGCTAAAAACCAGCGATTCCCTTAGCAAAACCGGAGCGTTTTGTGCTCGGACTCGAAGGCACTTCTGGCGGGCGAGAGGCTGATTTCCAGACTCTCTAAGCAATCAAACGAAACCACTCATCCACGGTTACAGCGGAAAGGAGCTTTATGGCTACGAACATCAAACCACTACACGACAGAGTCATCGTCAAGCGCATCGAAGAAGGCGAGCAGGTGCGCGGCGGCATCATCATCCCGGACACGGCGAAGGAGAAGCCGCAGGAGGGCGAGGTCATCGCCGTCGGCGAGGGCAAGCGCAGGGAAGACGGCGAGCGCATCCCGCTCGACGTGCAGGCGGGCGACCGCGTGCTCTTCGGCAAGTACAGCGGCTCGGAGATTAAGGTTGACGGCGACGAATATCTCATTATGCGCGAGGACGAAATCCTCGGCGTCATCGCGCGCGCCGGCGCTGCGAGCAGCAGCAAGAAGGGCGGCAAGTAGTCTTAAAGACTACGGGCTGCCTTTCGTTTGTGAAGCATCTTTGAAGACGGGATTTTGAAGGAGAAGAAACTGTTATGGCAAAGCAAGTGATTCATGGCGAGGAGTCGCGCGCGGCGATTTTGCGCGGCGTCAACCAACTCGCCGACGCGGTGAAAATCACGCTCGGGCCCAAAGGCCGAAACGTCGTACTCGACAAGAAGTTCGGCAGCCCGACGATCACCAAGGACGGCGTCACCGTCGCCAAGGAGATCGAGTTGAAGGATAGCCTTGAGAACATGGGCGCGCAGATGGTGCGCGAGGTCGCGTCGAAGACTTCGGACGTGGCTGGCGATGGCACGACGACCGCGACCGTGCTCGCGCAGGCCATCTTCCGCGAGGGCGTCAAGACGGTCGCGGCGGGCGCGAATCCGATGGCGCTCAAGCGCGGCATCGACAAGGCCGTCGAGAAGGCGATTGCGGAGATCAAGCGCATGGCGAAGCCCGTGAAGGGCGATGCTATCGCGCAGGTCGGCACCATCTCTGCGAACGGCGACCGCACCATCGGCGAGATGATCGCGAAGGCGATGGAGACCGTGGGCCGCGACGGCGTCATCACGGTCGAAGAGTCGCGGACGATGGAGACCGAGTTGGACGTGGTCGATGGTATGCAGTTCGACCGCGGCTACCTTTCACCCTACTTCGTCACCGACCCTGAGCGCATGGAGGCCGTCCTCGACAATCCGCTCATCCTTATCAACGAGAAGAAAGTCAGCTCGATGAAAGACCTGCTTCCGCTGTTGGAGCAGATCGCGAAGCTCGGCAAGCCCCTGCTCATCATCGCCGAGGATGTCGAGGGCGAGGCGCTCGCCACGCTCGTCGTCAACAAGCTGCGCGGCACTTTGAATGTCGCTGCCGTGAAAGCGCCCGGCTTCGGCGACCGCCGCAAGGCGATGCTCGAAGACATCGCGATTCTGACGGGCGGCAAGGTCATCTCGGAAGACCTCGGCATCAAGCTTGAGAGTGTCAAGCTCGAAGACTTGGGGCGTGCCAAGAAGATCACCATCGACAAGGACAACACGACCATCGTCGATGGCGGCGGGAAAGAGGGCGACGTGCAGGCACGCGTGAAGACTATCCGCGCGCAGGCCGAGGACACGACCTCTGACTACGACCGGGAGAAGTTGCAGGAGCGTCTGGCGAAGCTCGTCGGCGGCGTCGCCGTCATCAAAGTCGGCGCGGCGACAGAGACCGAGTTGAAGGAGAAGAAGGCGAGGGTCGAGGATGCGATGCACGCCACGCGCGCAGCCGTCGAGGAAGGCATCGTGCCGGGCGGCGGAGTCGCGCTTGTGCGTGCGGCGAAGGCGCTCGACAAGTTCCGTGCGAATGAGGAGGGAGAGGGCGATGAGGACGAGCAGATCGGCGTCACCATCGTTCGTCGCGCGCTCGAAGAGCCGCTCCGCCAGATCGTACAGAACGCGGGCAAAGAGGGCGCGGTCATCGTCGAGAAGGTGCGCGAGTCGAAGAAGGAGTCTTACGGCTACAACGCTGCGACCGAGAAGTTTGAAGACCTCGTCGAGTCGGGCGTCATCGACCCGGCGAAGGTTACTCGCTCGGCGCTCCAGAACGCGGCCTCCATCGCCGGCCTGATGCTGACGACCGAGGCGCTCGTCTCAGAGCTTCCCGAGGACGACAAAGCGCCCGCGATGCCGGGCGGCATGGGCGGCGGCATGGGCATGTAAGAGAGCCTACGGCTTCCGAATTGAAAGCGGCCCCGTTCTGAACCGGAACGGGGCCGCTTCTTTATTTGGGAGCATCCTGTATCGACCTTCAATCGAGCATATAGCAAGGAGGAGTTCACCGCAGAGGCGCTGAGGACGCGGTGGGGGCGCAGAGAAAGTTCAACTCTCTGCGCCCCCTCTGCGCCCTCAGCGCCTCTGCGGTGAATCGCCCTGCGCATTACTGTCAACTGTAAATTGATAAAGCGCCGTTCAGAATCGAGCCTCGACCACGCCGTCTTTCAAAGTCCCGTGCCGGAGGGTCAGCTCGGGATATGGCATGTGTTCAGCCTCCGCGGTTTCGAGACCGAGGAGCTTTTCGGCCTTGAGGATGGACGCCTCTTCGCCCTCGATTTCGACGAAAAGGCCGAAGGGCAGCTCGTCTATGACGACCTCCGCCCCGGCCAGATGCCAGGTCGAGCGGCGCTTCTCGTAAACCAGTGCGGGCTTGTATCCGAGCGCTTCCAGTATCGCGGCGAGAGCGTCGGCGTCCGAAACCTCTGTCTCCTCCTCGCGATGCCGCTTGACGGCCGATGTACCGGGATTGCGCTCCTTGAAAGTAAAGACCGCGCGACCGCCCTTGCGTCGCAGGCGCAGCACACGGCTGCGCGGATCAAGCCCCTGCCCCATGTAGATGGTGTTCTCCTCGAACTCCGCCGTCCCCTCCCCTTCCGCGCACGCTTGTTCGAGACGGCGGCGCACAGACTCGATCTGCTCGTCCGTAAGCCTGTATTTCTTCTCAATCTCGATTGGCATGTTGAACTGTAAGCGGTGAGCAGTGAGCAGTATTTGAGCAAACCGGGCGCTGCCGCATTTCTTTTAACTGCTCACGGCTCACGGCTCACTTCCTCCTCCTCAGGGCTGGCGCACCCACTTGAGCACTTCGGGAATGGTGGCGCGCTTGCCGTACATGAGCATGCCGACGCGGTAGACGCGCGCGGCGAGCCAGAGCAGCAGCCCGACCGTCACGAAGCCAATCCCCAACGAGAGCGCGATCTGCCAGAAGGGCGGCTGTTGCGCCACGATGCGTATGAGCATCGTGATAGGTGAGAAGAATGGTATCAACGAGACCCAGAAGGCGAACGAGGAGTTCGGGCTGCGTATGACCGGGAACGCCATGTAGAAGCCGAGGACGAGGAGCAGAATAATCGGCATCGCGAGCTGGCTGCCCTCCTGCGTCGTCGTCACCATCGAGCCGACCAGCGCGTAGATGGTCGAGTAGATAAAGTAGCCGAGCAGGAAGAAGAGGATGAGGTAAGCGAAGACGCTCAAAGGAACGTGCGGGAGCGGTATCGGCATCCCCCGGTCAGCGAGTTTGGCCGCGCCGTAGAGCGCGAAGGTCGCGAACGCCGCGCCCCAGATAGCGAACTGTGTCAGCGCCACGAGCGAGACGCCGATGAGCTTGCCCAACAGCAGCGTGAACGAGCGGATCGAAGAGAAAAGTATCTCTGCAATGCGCGTCTCCTTCTCCTCGATGACCGCGCCAAGGACGACCTGCCCGTACATCAGGATCGACAGATAAATTACAAAGCCGACGCCGAAGACGAGAAAAAAGCCTTCGCCCTTATCCTCGCCTTCGCCGCCCCCGCCAGCCTTCGTGGACTTCATCTTCACGGGCTGATTGACGGCGTGCATCACTTCCGTAGTGATGCCGCGCTCGTCCAGACGCGCATCGCGCACCGCTCTCGTCAGACTATCTCTGACGTGCCCGCGCGTGAACTGGTCTGCGACGTTACGCGAGTAGAACTGCGCCTCGCCGCCATCAACAATGTCGCGCGGCAGGATAAGATAAGCGTCAATCTCATCCTTCTTCACGCGCTCGTCGAGCCGCCGCGTCAGCTCCTCATCCGTGCGCCCACCCAAAGCCTCCTGCTCGACCGCGTAACCCTGATCGGAAGCCTTCGCCGCCTGCTCCATCCGCGCCCGCCCGTCCTGCGCGGCGTCGGGCGACATCTTCGGCTTGGCTTCCGCCTCATCTTCATCCACCCCGACGCGCCCGCCCGTGAGAGATTCGCGCACGCGCTCGTACATACGACCCGACTCGTCCACAACGGCGAGACGGAAGGGGCCGCCCGTGCGTACGCTGGCGAGCATCATCGGAACGACCGTGAAGATCGCGAACATCAAAGGCGCGCCGAGGGTCACGATGAGGAACATCTTGCTTCGGACGCGCTGAACGTACTCGCGCTTGACTACCGCCCAGAATTTTCTCATTCGCTACCCCCGACCTTTTCGATGAAGATGTCGTGCAGGCTCGGCTCGACCAGCTCGAACTTCGAGACGCTTGCACCCGCCGAGAGCAGCCGTCGCAGAAGCTCCTGAGCGTCCGCGCCGGGCGCGAGCAGAGCCTCGGTCGAGTCGCTGTGACGCTCAACGCTTCGGACGAGCGCCGCATCGTCGAGCACGCCGTCGCCTCCCTCGAAGCGGAGCGCGACCGAGTTGCGCCCGTAGCTGCTCTTGATTTCACGTATGCTGCCTTCGAGCACCTTGTGCGAGCGGTTGATGAGGCAGATATCGTCGCAGATACGCTCGGCCACTTCCATCTGGTGCGTCGAGAAGATGATGGTCTTGCCCGCGGCCTTCAATTCGAGCACGAGGTCTTGGAGCAGATCGACGTTGACGGGGTCTAGCCCAGAGAAAGGCTCGTCGAGGATGAGTAAGTCCGGGTCGTGCATGACGGCGGCGATGAACTGAATCTTCTGCTGCATGCCCTTCGACAGCTCCGAAGCCTTCTTGCGCTTCCACTCCGAGAGCTTCACCTTCGCGAGCCAGCGGTCAACCGCCTCGTCGGCTCCGCGCCCTGAGAAGTTCTTCAGCTCGGCGAAGAACTTGAGCTGATCGCCGACCTTCATACGCTTGTAGAGACCGCGCTCTTCGGGCAGATAGCCGATGCGATTCTGAAGCTCAGGCGTGATGTGTTGGCCGAAGAGTTCGACCGTCCCTTCGTCGGGCGCGGTGATACCGACGATCATGCGAATCGTGGTGGTCTTGCCCGCGCCGTTGGGCCCGAGCAGGCCGAAGATGCGCCCGGCGCGCACCGTCAGGCTCAACTCGTCGACGGCCGTGAAGTCGCCGAATCGCTTGGTGACGCGCTCCAGCCTGAGTGTTGGTTTTTGTTCGCTCATCTGCTTAAAGACTCTGGGACTCCGGCGGGCGAGCCTGAAGGTGGTGACGTTGCGCGCCCGAAGGCTTTCAATTAAAAAGTACGCGAAAGTATACGGCCTCACCAAGCGAAAGTTTCGCCGCCATTTTTTTACAAGCCGTCCCGCTTTACTCTCCACGCGCGCCCCTTCGCGTGTTAAGATTGCGCCCGTCGTTTCCCCGGCGGCTTACAAGAGATTCTCCGTCATGCTCTCCATCCGGCTTTATCCTACGCGCTTCGCAGCCACGCTCTTCGTCGCCCTGTGCCTGCTCGCGCCCGCACGCGCGCAGCAGAACCCAACGTCTCCACCGCAGAACCAAGCGCCGCCCGCGCAGAGCGACGAAGAGGTCGTTCGCATCAGCACGGAACTGGTGCAGACGGACGTGATGGTCTTCGACAAGTCTGGCAAGTTCGTTGACGGGCTGAAGCCCGAGCAGTTCGAGCTAAAGGTAGATGGCCGAGCGCAGCAGGTCGCCTTCTTCGAGCGGGTCAAGGCCGGGACGGTGGACGAAGACGCGCAGATCGCCGCGGCGCGCGGCAACGGGGGCGCGACTGCTGCGGGCGGCGCGGCGCTTCCACTCGACCGAGGGCGCACGGTCGTCTTCTTTGTTGACGACCTGCACCTCTCCGCCGGGAGCGTGGCGAACATACGCAAGACGCTTCTGCGTTTTATCGAAGAAGAGATCGGGCAGAACGACGAAGCGGCGGTCGTCTCCGCCAGCGGGCAGGTGGGCTTCCTTCAACAGTTGACCGATAACAAGGCCGTCCTGCGCGCCGCCACCGCGCGCATCAACACGCGCCCCTACTTCACGCGCGACGGGCAGAATCCCCTGATGACAGAGGTTCACGCCGCCGCCATCGAGCGCAACGACAACAACGTCCTCGACTATTTCATTGACTACATACTGCGCGAGAATCCAATGATGAAACGCGAGATGGCACAGTCGATGGTGGAGTCGCGCGCGCACGTTATCATCCAACAGTCGGACTCCATCTCGCTTAACACGCTCTATTCGTTGCAGTCGGTCGTGCGCGGCTTCGGCCCGCTTCCCGGTCGCAAAGTCCTCTTCTTCATCTCGGACGGATTCCTCGTCGATAACGGCAACACGACCTTGCGCGACCGCATGCGTCTCATCTCCGACGCGGCAGCGCGCGCAGGCGTCGTCATCTACTCGCTCGACGCTGCGGGGCTGCGTACAGGGGTGGCCGATGCCTCGACGGGCGGCAACTTCGACCCCGCGGCGCGTCTGTCGCAGACCGACATGGGCGAAATCTCGGCGATGCAGTCGCCGCTCTACACTCTCGCCGCCGAGACGGGCGGGCGGGCGCTCGTCAACACGAACGCGCTGGGCCGCGTGGTGTCGGGCGCACTCAAAGAGACGGCCCTCTATTACCTTCTGGCGTGGAAGCCCGAGGGGACAACGGCAGGTGGTGTTGGCGGAGCGCCGAAGTACCAGCGCATAGAGGTGAGCGTTCGTGGCCGTTCGGATTTGCGCGTCATCGTCCGTCGCGGCTTCTTCAGCGCGCCGCCGGAGTCGGCGACGCCGCACGCGGACGCCAACAAAAAGAAGAAGGACGATAAGAAGCCGGACGGCGACGCAGACGAGCAGCGACTCCCGACGGCCCAGCGCGAGCTGCTGGCTGCGCTGCGTGCGCCCGTCGCGCGCGGTGCGCTGCCGACCACGATGGCCGTCGGCTTCGTACAGACGGAGAAGACCGGGGCCGTTCTGACCGTCGCGGTCGAGCTGGAACGCAACGCGCTCGCTTTCCAGGATGGTGAGAAGCGCCACGCAGACTTCGACCTGCTCGGCGTAGTGGTTGACGACCACGGCAAGACCCTCACGCGCTTCGGCCAGAGGCTGAGCGTCTCGCCCAATCCGTCTATCCCCGAATCGGAGCAGCACGTGGTCTACAGCTTCCAAGTCCCTCTCTCGCCCGGACTCTATCAGGTGCGCGCGGCGGCACGCGACCAGCACAGCGGCAGGACAGGAAGCGCGATGCAGTGGGTCGAGGTTCCAGCACTCAAGCAGAACCAACTCTCTCTGAGCAGTATCTTCGTCGGCGAGCGCACGTCGGGCGAGCGTTTGGACGACATGAAGCCCGAGGAGATTCCGAAGAGCGTAATGCTTAGCGTCGGTCGGCGCTTCGCGCGCACTTCAAAGATTCGCTTCCTGACTTTCATCTACAACGCCGCGGCACTCCCACCGACGAAGCCCGACGTGGCGCTCCAGGTGCAGGTCTTCCGCGACGACCAGCCCGTCTTCACCGCACCGCTCAGCAAGCTCAAGACCGAGGAGACGGAAGACCTCGCGCGCATTCCATACATGGCCGAACTGGGGCTTGGCACATTCCCCTCTGGCCGCTACGTCCTCCAGATTACGGCCATCGACCGCACCGGCAAGACCAGCGCCTCACAGCGCACCAGCTTCATCATCGAGTGAGGCCGACCCCGCCCGCACTCCGTTCAATGCGCGCCGCCTGAGCAGACAAATCAAGAGCAGCGGCGGCACAAAGATCAAGCTTTCCAGCAGAAGGTAGCGCAGCATGCCGGACAGAGGCATGCGCGAAGGCAGTTCGGACAGGCCGAACACTCCGAGCGCGTACCTTTCAGACGTGAAAGGCCAGAGCAGTTCGACGCCGCCGCCGAACTTCGTCGTCGCGAAGTCCAACAGCCCGTGCGAAGCAAAGGCCAGCCCGTAGGCGAAGACCATTGCGCGTTTGCGCCAGCCGAGCGCGGCCAGCAAACAGAGTATGACCGCGAGGGCGAAGACGAGCGAGTGTGTAAACCCTCGATGCCACGCGCGCGAGTGCGAGGCGACGACCAGAAAGAAATCAAGGTCAGGACAGTTAGCCAGCGCCGCTGCGATGAGAAGCGGCAGCCCTCTGCGTTCAAACGGGCGCGGGTGCAGAAGGGCCGCGATGCCCGCTCCGACCAGACCGTGTGCGATTGGCATCGGCAAGGCTTTAGCCTTCCAGCGCAATCCGGCGCGCGGAGATGACAGGCTCGAAGGCGCGCAGTTCTTCGAGCGTCGCTTCGTCGAGCGGCGCGTCCGTTTCGATGACGGCCATCGCCTCGCCGCCGCGCTCGCGCCTCCCTAAATGGAAGCGGCTGATGTTGACGCCGTGGTCGCCGAGGATTGTGCCGACGCGACCGATGACGCCGGGCACGTCGCTGCTTCGCGTCAGGAGCATGTTGCCCGCCGGGGTCGCCTCGATGCGGAAGCTGTCGATCTCCGTGACGCGGCCGTCTGTCTGTTGCCCGAAGAGCGCGCCTGCGACCGTGTGCTCGCCCGCCGTCGTGAGCACGCGCGTCCGTACTGGTGCGCGTGTGCCTCCCGACGGCCCGTGCTTATGTGAGACGGTGACGGCGATGCCGCGCTCTTCCGCGATAAGCAGCGCGTTGACGACGTTGACGCGCGCGCTCATGTTCCGCAGGAGTCCCGCGAGGAACGAGCGCGTGACGGGAGCAGCGTCGAACGTCGTGGCCTCGCCAGCGTACTCGATCTCGACGGCACGCACCGGCTCGTCTACGAGCTGCGCCTGGAAGCGCCCGAGCCGCTCGGCTAATCCCAGATAAGGTTCGAGCGCTTTCATCTCCTGCGCCCCGACCGCCGGGACGTTGACCGCGCCACGCACCGCGCCCGTCAGAAAGAAGTCGCGCATCTGCTCTGCGACGATGACCGCAACACCCTCTTGCGCCTCCAGAGTCGAAGCGCCGAGGTGCGGAGTGGCGACCACCTCTTCAAGCGCGATGAGCGGATAGTCGGCGACGGGCGGCTCCTCCTCGAACACGTCGAGCGCGGCCCCTGCGACGCGCCCCTCCTTGATCGCGGCATAGAGCGCACGCTCGTCAATCAGTCCGCCACGCGCACAGTTGATAACACGCACGCCCTGCTTCATCCGCGCAAACTCGCGCACGCCGATTATCCCTCGCGTCTCGGGCGTCAAAGGCGTGTGGACGGTGATAAAGTCTGCACGCGCGCAGACCTCTTCGAGCGTCGCAAGCTCGACTCCCTGCTCGCGTAGCTGTTCGGGCGCGACGAATGGGTCGAAGGCCAGGACTTTCATCTCGAAGCCGAGCGCGCGGCTCGCCACGACCCGCCCGATGCGGCCCAGACCGACGACGCCCAGAGTCTTGCCGCGCAGCTCGACGCCCACGAACTTCTTCCGCTCCCAACGACCCGCCTTCAAGCTGGCCTGCCCCGAAGGCACGCGTCGCGCCAGCGCGAGCAGCAGCGCCAGAGTATGCTCGGCAGTCGTCATCGTGTTGCCGTCGGGCGCGTTCATGACGATGACGCCGCGCTGCGTCGCAGCCGGCACGTCGATGTTGTCCACGCCGACTCCCGCACGACCAATCACGCGCAGGCGAGCGGCGGCCTCCAAAAGCTGCGCCGTCACCTTCGTCTCGCTGCGCACGACCAGCCCATCGGCTCCGCCGAGCGCCTCGGACAGTTCCTCGCCCTTCAGCCCCGTCCGTTTCTCCACCACGAAACCCGCCGAGCGCAAAGGCTCCAGCCCACTCTCGTTCACATCATCTGCTATGAATATTTTAATGTCAGGCATAGGAAGGTAGACAGTAGTCAGTAGTCAGTAGTCAGTAGTCAGTAGTCAGTAGACAACCTTTCGTCAGTTGAGTAGCCAGGGTGAAAGCGGCTGCATCGCAACGCGGAGCGCTACTGTCTGCTATCTACTGTCTACTGTCTACTGTCTACTTCCCCTCGTTCACATCGGGCCGCCCGTTTCGCTACCGTCGGCACGGCCTTCGCCGCTTGAGTCGGGGCTTGGCGAAGAGGTTTCGAGCGGGCTGCTCTCGGAGCCTCCTGCGCCGCCGCCGCCGCTCACCTTCTCGCTCTCTTCGATGTCGCTCAAGGTCGCGGAGCTTGTGGCCTCGGCATCATGCGCCGGGGTGACTTCACCTTCGGTCGAAGCCTTCGGGTCTTTTGTCTCTTCCATTCTCGCCCTCCGTTAGAAAAGTAGGTGAATCGTGACCAGCAGCGACATAACCGCTGCCGCGTAGAAGCCTGCGAGCAGGTCGTCGGCCATGATACCAAGCCCGCCGCCCAAACCTTCGAGCCGCCTGATGGGGTACGGCTTCCAGATGTCGAACACGCGAAAAGCGATGAAGCCCGCGAAGACCGCCCACGCCCCCGACAGCCACGGCACGAACAGGAAGGCGATCAACTGCCCCGCCACTTCATCCACGACGACCGCGCCGGGGTCTTTCTTCCCCAGAAGCTTCTCCGCCCTCGTCGCCGCCCAAGTCCCCACGAGCGATACCAGAAAGATGACGAAGAGCAGAACCGTGGTCAGCACCACCGGGAAGGTCTGCGGCGAGAGGTCAAGCCCGCGCGTGACACCGTAGTCGAAAGCCTTCTCCGCGCCGCGGCCCAGAGCAAGGTAGAGAAGGACGCCGACCGCCGAACCCCAAGTCCCCGGCGCTAAGGGGATGAGTCCGACGCCGCAGGTCGCCAGCGCCAGCGCAATGTAATCGCCCGCCGTGCGGCTTCTCTCCGGCACGACGATGTGCGCCGGCTCGACTACCGGGTGAATCAGCGAATCGCTTGTCTCTTTGTTCATGAGTAGACAGTAGACAGTAGACAGTAGTCAGTAGTCAGTAGTCAGTAGAAAAACATTTTCAGCCGAGTGGTCAGCATGAAACAAAGGGCCGTCGCAGAGCGGAGCCTACTGACTACTAGCTACTGTCTACTGTCTACTATTCTTCCCACGAGGTCGTACTGCTGCGCCTCGGTTATCTCGACGTTGACGAAGTCGCCAGGCTCGGGCGCGAATCCTTCGGACGCGTCGTTGATGAGGACGCAGCCGTCGATGTCGGGCGCTTGCGTCTCCATGCGCCCCTGCCAGAGCAGTTCGGTTTCGGCGGACTCACCCTCGAAGAGCACGCGCACGGTCTCGCCTACGCGCCCACGGTTCTTCTTGAGCGAGATGCGCGACTGTTCCTTCATCAGCCGGTCGCGGCGTCGGCGTGCGACTTTCGGGTCAACCTTCTCGGACAGGCCAAAGGCGGTCGTTCCCTCTTCGTCAGAGTAGGTGAAGACGCCGACGCGGTCGAACTCGACGCTGCGGACAAAGGCGAGCAGTTCGTCGAAGTCTTCAACGGTCTCGCCGGGGAAGCCGGTGATAAAGGTCGTGCGAACGGCGATGCCGGGGACGCGTCTCCTCACGCGCTCGATCAAACGCTCTAAGCTCTCGCGGTTTCCTCCGCGCTTCATCAGCCGCAGGACGTTCTGCGAGGCGTGCTGCAAGGGCATGTCGAGATACTTGACGGCCTTCGGCTCCGTAGCCAGCACGTCTAGAAATCCGTCGCTGATGTGCGTCGGGTAGGTGTACATCACGCGCACCCACTCGACGCCTTCGAGGTGGCATAGCTCGCGCATTAGCTGCGCGAGCGCGTCCCGTTCGCCGAGGTCTTCGCCGTAGCGTGAGGAGTCCTGCGCGACGAGGATAATCTCTTTGACGCCTGCGGCGGCGAGCTGTTGCGCCTCGGCCACCACGGAGCCGAAGCGACGGCTGCGGAAGTGGCCGCGCATCTGCGGGATGAAGCAGAAGGCGCAGGGACGGTCGCAGCCTTCCGCGATCTTGACGTAGGCGTAGTGCGAGGGCGTTGAGAGCACGCGCGGCGTCGATTCGTCGTAAAGGTAGGTTGCCGTCTGGTTGCCGAGCGGCAGCAATGGAAGCGAACGTGTGTTGACGCGCGAGTCCGCGACCAACGTGATCTCATTGATCTGGCTGGTGCCGATGAAGGCGTCAACCTCCGGCATCTCCGCGCGCAGTTCGTCGCGGTAGCGCTCGACGAGGCAGCCCGCGACGACGAGCCGCTGGCACTTCCCCTCCGTCTTCAAACGCGCGGCTTCGAGGATGGCATCTATCGACTCCTTCTTCGCTGCGTCGATGAAACCACACGTGTTGACGACGAGCGTGTCGGCCTCCGCCGCGTCGCTCGTAATCTCGTAGCCCTCCTGCTTCAGACGCCCCATCATCACCTCGCTATCGACGAGGTTCTTCGGGCATCCCAGACTAATGAATCCGACTTTTTTCATAAAAGCTCTACTGTTCCTTACTCGCTCGAATAAGTTCCATTCCCTACTCGGCTCGAATAATTTCTATCCCTTACTCCGCTCGAACAAGTTGCTGCTTACCTTCTAAAGTAACCAAGTGGCGCTCGACCTCGGCAGCTTCGTCGCCATTTAAATCCTGTGCGCCGAATCGCACGCGGTTATAAGCCCTCGTGATGGCGAGCACTTCGGGCGTGCCGACGGTCTCGGCGAATTCGAGCGGCGTCTCGTCAGCGCGGCGGCGCAAATCTCTCGACGCGAGCGCCAGCGTCATCCGCTCGTAGAACTGAACGACCGCTGCCGCCGCTTCGTCCCTTCCGCGCTTTCTGTTGCGCCCCAACTTGAGAAGCCCACGGCGGCGCAGCCATAACAGCCCGATGCCGACGAAGAGAAACCCCGCGGGTGCAAGCACGAGCGGCGACGTTGCCAAACCGAGCGCGCCCGCGAGCCGCCCGCCCCGACCGCTCAGCCATGCGGCGAACCCCGCACTGAGTCCGTCGGCAGACTCCGACGCCGAGAGGCGATACGAGTTGAACTGGCTATGGAGTGTTCGGGCCAAATCGCGCTGGCCCTGTCTATCATAGGCGACGACGTACTGAATCCAAAATAGCTCCAGCGCGTCCGTATAACGGCGGAGGCTTCCCATCAGTCCCGTCCCGCTCGTGCCTGCGGGCCGCCCGTCGGCGGGCGTCGGGTCAAACGTCACCCACGCGTCCGCCCCCGGAAAGTAAACCTCAACCCAGGAGTGTGCGTCGGCTTGCCGGACGACGTACGCTCCGGCCATGCTGTTGTACTCGCCCTGCTGGAAGCCGTTGACGACGCGCGCAGGGATTCTGAGCGTCCGCAGCATGACGGCCATCGCCGTCGCGAAGTATTCGCAATGCCCCGCACGCACGTTGAAGAGAAAGTCCGAGAGTGGGTCGGGGCCCGCGGCGCGCATCTCAAGCGAGTATTCATAGACGCCGCCGTAGGCTTTCCGGTTCAGATGCGCCTCGATGGCCCGAGCAGCATCGTAGGCGTTGCGCGCACCGGCCTGTGAGACGACCGCGCGGGTGAGGCTCGCGACGCGTGGGTCGAGTTTGGAAGGCAGTTGCAGGTACGCTTCGATGGGGCGACGGAGGTGCGCGGTGTCGCCGGACGTGTCGGCCAACACTTCGGCGCGCAGTCGCTCGGGCAGCGGCTCGTATGTGTCGGAGTGGACTGTGTAAGTAATCCTCTCAAGCGGGTGGGGTCGCGAGGCGAGGCCGTCGTCCTTATCACGCCGGATGTAAGGAAACGCGCCCTGCAAGGCGATGGCGCGCGGCGCGGCGAAGATGACGGGCGTGTCTATCGGCTCGACGAAGAAGGTCTGCGTGGTCAGACGCCCGAGGTCTTCCGTCTTGCCCCACGCGAAGAGGTTTGCGTCCGGCGCTGTGTATGACTGAGCCGTGTCCGAAGTCTGAGACCAGTGACGCCCGTCGAAGTGATCCAACGCGATGCCGCGCCAGCGCAACCCCTGCGCACGTGCCTGACTGGGCCCTTCGACGCGGACACGCATCACGAGCTGGTTGCTCTCGTTCAGGCGACCGATGTCGCCGAGCGTCACATGGTCTGAGAAACCGACGAAGCCTGTCTGTGCCGTGCCGCCGGGCATCGAGAGCACGCTCTCGGCTGCACGCGGCGTGATAAAGAAGATCGGGAGCGCCAGCCCGAAGATCAGCGCGAACAGGCAAGCGGCAGCAACAGGCAGACGGCGAAGCGTCCTCGTCTCTTTCCCGCCCCGCCCGGCACGCCTTCGCCGGAGAAAAACAGGGTCGTTGGCAACGAGCAGACGACTCTCGCTCTGTGGAACGACGCGGCCCGCCTTTCTCAGCTCGAAGCAGATGACGGCGAGCAGCGCTGTGAAGATATAGAGTCCGAGCGACAGAAGGAAGGACGGACTCACGCTCAAGCCCGCGGCGAGGAGCACCTCGAAGAAAGAGATGAGGTAGAGAAAGAGCCAGTCGCGGTCGGACTTCACCTGGAGCAGCTTGATCGAGGAGAGCAGGAGCGTGAAATGTACGAGCGCGCTGACGCCCGCGTAGACTTGGCCCGCTGCGTCCGCGGCTCCGTTCTTCTGAAGACTCCAGTCGAGGTAGAAGATGGGCAGCGCCGCGAGGACGACGAACATTCCCGCGCGCTCGGACAACTGCCAGCGCGTCGCCGTGATCTTCCACGAAACGACGAGCACCGCGACGAACGCTGCGGCGAGCACCGCGCCGACCCCGCCCGAGACGGCAAGCGCCAGCACGCCGCTCGCAATCATCGCGTAGGAGCACGCGCGAAAGTAGCTCTCGAAAGACATCGTCACTTACTCGCCCTGCGCCGCCCGAGCATTGTGCAAGGATAAAACAGCGTGAGCCTGTACGGGCTGCGCCTTCTCGGGATTTTGATGCGCAGCCGGGCTACTTCTGCTTCAGCCTGATCTCGAAAAGTTTCGGCCAGAGCTTGCCGGTAATGAAGAGACGGTCGCCCTGCTCGTCGTAGGCGATGCCGTTCAGGACGGCGTCCGGGTCTGTGACCTCGCCCGGCCGGAGCAAGCCCGACAGGTCGATCCAGCCGTTGATGTGTCCGGTCTGCGGGTCGATGCGCGCGACGCGGTTCTGGTGCCAGACGTTTGCGTAAATCTCACCTTTCACGTACTCAAGCTCGTTGATCTCTTGGAGTGGCCGACCGTGGTCGAGGACGCTGATCGTGCGCTTTACCTTGTATGTGCTCGGGTCGATAAAGCGAATCTGCTCCGACCCGTCGCTGAGAATCAAAGAGTCTGCATCGTGCGTCAGCCCCCAGCCCTCGCCCGTATAGCTGAACTCGCCGGTCTTCTGGAATGTCTCCGGGTCGTAGACGAAGCCCTTCGCGCCCTTCCATGTGAGCTGGTAAATCTTCCCCGCAAAGAGCGTCATGCCCTCGGCGAAATAGAACTTCGGCACGTCGATGCTCTGGATGACGCGCCCCGTCTGTAATTCGACGCGACGCAGAGTCGAATGGCCTTCAAGCCCTGTGCTCTCGATGAGCACGCCGTTCTGAAAGATGATTCCCTGCGTAAAGGCCAGGGGGTCGTGTGGGAAAATGTTGACTACTTCGTAGCCATAGATCGGGATTTGTTCAGCCGAGGCTGCGGCGGGCGTTGCCGTCGCTCCACGTTTCTCTGAGCCGTTGACGGTAGACTTGTTTGATCCATCATCCGGGTCACAACCCGTACTACAGAGAAGGACAAGCGTAAAAAGAAGGCCGGTCAGATTTCGCATAGGTGGCTTCGGTCTACCCTTCTTCCAAGATGATTCTCGCGCGATGTCGCTTGCGAACACTCATTGTCTAAGAGAACGCGAAAAAACGAAAGCCCGCTCAAGGTCTCTGGAAAGACCGAGCGGGCTGCTTCGTTTAAGATAAATCCGGCGGCGACCTACTCTCCCACGCAGCTACCCACGCAGTACCATCGGCTCTGAGAGGCTTAACTTCCGTGTTCGGGATGGGAACGGGTGTGACCCTCTCGACAAAACCACCGGAAAACTTGAAAGAACTTTGGCCCAGAGGGCTTTGATAATCGAATAGTGAAGTTAGGCTAACCGCGCAAGCACTTGTTGCTCGTCAGTAAATTTTACGGTCAAGCCTTGGGACTTATTAGTACTGGTTAGCTGAACGTATTACTACGCTTTCACACCCAGCCTATCAACGTGGTGGTCTACCACGAGTCTCACTGGCAGGTCTCATCTTGGGTCTGGCTTCACGCTTAGATGCATTCAGCGTTTATCCATGCTCCACGTAGCTACCGAGCGCTACCCCTGGCGGGATAACTCGTACACTAGAGGTGGATCCATCCCGGTCCTCTCGTACTAAGGACAGATTCCCTCAAACCTGCTCCGCCCACACCAGATAGGGACCGAACTGTCTCGCGACGTTCTAAACCCAGCTCACGTACCACTTTAATCGGCGAACAGCCGAACCCTTGGGAGCTTCTGCACCCCCAGGATGTGATGAGCCGACATCGAGGTGCCAAACCCTGCCGTCGCTGTGGACGCTTGGGCAGGATCAGCCTGTTATCCCCGGCGTACCTTTTATCCGTTGAGCGACGGCCCTTCCATACAGAACCGCCGGATCACTAACTCCGACTTTCGTCCCTGCTCGACGTGTGTGTCTCACAGTCAGGCTGGCTTATGCGTTTACACTCTACGGCTGATTTCCAAACAGCCTGAGCCAACCTTCGAGCGCCTCCGTTACTCTTTAGGAGGCGACCGCCCCAGTCAAACTACCCGCCTGATAGTGTCCCTGCCCCGGATGACGGGGCTAGGTTAGAACGCAGACGCACACAGGGTGGTATCTCACCATTGGCTCCACGAAGCCCAAGAGCCTCGCTTCAAAGCCTCCCACCTATCCTGCGCAGCGTGCGCCCGCATTCACTATCAAGTTGTAGTAAAGGTGCACGGGGTCTTTCCGTCTAGATGCGGGAAACCGGCATCTTCACCGGTACTACAAGTTCGCTGTGCCACTCGTTAAGACAGCTCCCAGATCGTTACGCCATTCGTGCAGGTCGGAACTTCATGTACTTCCGCAGTTTCCTGCGGCACAGACTATACGTTCACCTGAACGAAGCGAACTGAGAATTTCGCTTCCGAAGTATTTTCGTTTGCCTTGCGGCAAAGCTCAGGGCCGGCGTGTTATGGAATCATCTTTCGATTCCATCCAAGGGGTCTCAACCCTTGAGTCGTTACGGGGAATCGTGTTGCCACGAATCTTACCCTCGGTATTACCCGCGACCCCCTGCAAGAGGCCGGTAGGGCTTCACCGATTTGAGCCGGTTGAATGAGCGGAATCACTTCCGCTCCGGGCAATGTTACTTACCCGACAAGGAATTTCGCTACCTTAGGCTATCTTTGTTACTCACCATACGCTTCAACAAGAGCTGACGCGTATCGCTGGTGGCGTCATTTCTGCGCCACTCTCAACATCGCTGCTGAGGTCGGACTGTATCTTTGCTTCGCCTTGCACGCGAAGCGCCTGTCGTGCAGTCTCTGAGGATGATGCTAACACGTCTTCTAACTTAAACTTTCGCTGCTTCCCTTGAGCATTCATGCTGAAAGCTATTCGCACTATGTTTTGAAAGCCTTCGAGCGTGTGATGCTCTTTGTTCGTCATACGAAAGATGATGTCACGAAACTTAGCGTAATCGTGACGTTTGTTAGAAAGAACTGGATGCGCGTCGAGGAAAGGAATGATCTTTTCGTAAATCAATCGCCTTCCATATACGGTCAAAGTCAGGACATTGCTTTTGCCCGGACTCTTCTCGTAAATCTTGCCACATCCTAAAAACTTTCGGATACTTTCCAAAAGCTCACGGCTTTGTTTATGTTGATTGATTGTAAAGTCAGGATCAATCAGCCAACCGAACTTGGCATTCGGATTTGGATGGATTGAAACTGAGAAACAACCTTCGCCATCAATAAAGCCGGCAAGGTAATCAGGTGTCAGCAACCTTTCCTGCTGATTGTCTCCACTCATACGTTGTCACCTGCTCGGTAGTATGAGATACATGAGATGTTCCAGCATTTGGACAGGTTTTACAACGGCCCTTTCTTGTAGCCAAGAAACTACCGTTATAGTTACGGCCGCCATTCACTGGGGCTTCGATTCGGAGCTTCGCCTTGCGACTAACCCCTCCTCTTAACCTTCCAGCATTGGGCAGGCGTCAGCCCCCATACGTCGTCTTCACGACTTTGCGGAGACCTGTGTTTTTAGTAAACAGTCGCCTGGGACATTTCACTGCGACCGTCCCGGAGGACGGCACCCCTTCTCCCGAAGTTACGGGGTCATTTTGCCGAGTTCCTGAACGAGTGTTCTCACAAGCGCCTTAGGATTCTCACCCCACCTACCTGTGTCGGTTTGCGGTACGGTCACTCACCAGTGTATAGCTGAACGAGAATTTTCTTGGCAGCTGGGGTCAGCGACTTTTTTCCGCCCCGAGGGGCGTACTTTCGTCCCCGTCTTTACCCTTAATGTGGCCCGGATTTGCCTAAGCCACGGGATATAACGGTTCAACCGGACATCCATCGCCGGTCTCACCTACCCTACTGCGTCCTCCCACAGCACACTGAAGTGGTTCCGGAATTTTAACCGGATTTCCATCGACTACGCCTTTCGGCCTCGCCTTAGGTGCCGACTTACCCTGAGCAGATTAACTTTACTCAGGAAACCTTAGGTTTACGGCGCGCATGGTTCTCACATGCGTTATCGCTACTTATGCTGACAGAGTCTTTTCTGATCGCTCCAACGGCCCTTACGGTGCCGCTTCGCAGCTACAGAATGCTCGCCTACCATCGAAGTCTTGCGACTTCAATCCGAAGCTTCGGTGCGTGGTTTGAGCCCCGTTGTATTGTCGGCGCAAGGCTGCTTGACCAGTGAGCTATTACGCTTTCTTTAAAGGATGGCTGCTTCTAAGCCAACCTCCTGGCTGTCAGTGCTTCCTCACTTCCTTTTCCACTAAACCACGACTTGGGGACCTTAGCTGTCGGTCTGGGCTGTTTCCCTCTCGACCACGAATCTTAGCACCCGTAGTCTGACTCCCGGATATCACTCATCGGCATTCAGAGTTTGATTGGGTTCGGTAACCCTGTGGGGCCCCTAGCCCATTCAGTGCTTTACCACCGAAGGTGTTCATCCGAGGCTAGCCCTAAAGCTATTTCGGCGAGAACGAGCTATCACGAGATTTGATTAGCCTTTCACCCCTAGGCACAGGTCATCCAAACGGTTTTCAACCCATACTGGTTCGGACCTCCACGTGGTGTTACCCACGCTTCATCCTGCCCATGCCTAGATCATCTCGCTTCACGTCCGAATACCACAGACTAAACGCCCTATTAAGACTCGCTTTCGCTTCGGCTCCGGCAACTGCCTTAACCTTGCCTGTGACATTCACTAGCCAGCTCATTATGCAAAAGGCACGCGGTCAGCCAGAACGAATCTTGGCCTCCCACTGCTTGTAAGCAAACGGTTTCAGGTACTATTTCACTCCCCTCACCGGGGTTCTTTTCACCTTTCCCTCACGGTACTGGTTCACTATCGGTCACATCGGAGTATTTAGCCTTACCGGATGGTCCCGGCGAATTCATGCAGGATTCCTCGTGTCCCGCATTACTCGGGTGTCGAAGCATAACGGAGAGTTCTAAGTTTTCGCATACGCGGCTATCACGCTCTATGGCCGGACTTTCCAGACCGTTTCGCTAACCTGAACCTTTGTAACTCCAAACTTCGATCCCACGACCCCGAAAGAGCATGCTCCTTCGGTTTAGGCTGTTCCGCGTTCGCTCGCCGCTACTGACGGAATCACTTTTGTTTTCTTTTCCTTCAGGTACTGAGATGGTTCACTTCCCTGAGTTAGCTCTCGCCGCCCTATTTTATTCAGGCGGGAGTACGTGAGTAGTGCTCACGTGGGTTCCCCCATTCGGAAATCTGCGGGTCACAGGATGCTTGCTCCTCACCGCAGCTTATCGCAGCTTGCCACGTCCTTCATCGCCTCGATGTGCCAAGGCATCCACCGTTTGCCCTTAGTAGCTTGACCGTAAAATCAACTCACGAGCAACAACCTGCTTGCTCGTATCTTGCTACTAGGCGCTTGCACAGCTTTTTTGCCTAGTTGACACGCGCGTTCCGGGATAACGGTGGAACGCTAACGTGTCTTGAACTTCACTATTCGATTGTCAAAGACCTCTTAAAACCTTACTTTGGCGCGTCGAAAGACGCCCAAAATTCAACACTCAACTTGCAGCTTCGATCTACTGTTTTGAGTGCTCAACTTCGGGCGGCCAAACTGTCCAACCGATTTGCGCAGCGTGTCGGAATTAGTTGCCGTCGCCCCGCACCCGGTTGCATCGCCCTATCAGAACTTTTCCCCAGACGCCGATATCGCAGGAGAGCTTGGTGGAGGCGAGGGGGTTCGAACCCCTGACCTCAGGCTTGCAAAGCCCGCGCTCTGCCAAACTGAGCTACGCCCCCAAAGCTAAGAAAGGTTGGTTGCGGGGGCGGGATTTGAACCCGCGACCTTTGGGTTATGAGCCCAACGAGCTACCGGACTGCTCCACCCCGCGTCACCCAAACATTTTAGCCTCAAATTGGTGGGCCTGGGTAGATTCGAACTACCGACCTCACGCTTATCAGGCGTGCGCTCTAACCAACTGAGCTACAGGCCCCCTGGCCTCTCTCGCGACCCTCATATTTTTGGCCGCAAAAAAGAGCCACACTTCCTTTTGCGCGCGTCCTCATGTTTTGACGGCGGACGCGCCCGAGGGCCGTGTAGCTTCGGTGGCTTATCTTTAGCCTGCGATCTACGTTTGGAATATGCCGCTTTTACAAAGATCGATAATATTTCTAAGGGGAAGCGATCCCTCAAAACCAGATAGAGCGTGTCCGCAAGGAGTTCCTTTGGAGCCTTGTCCTTTAGTTGGACTTCTTCGACGCTCGAACGACCTTGTTAGATCGTTTTCGTGAGAGCGTCTCGGTCGTTCCTTTAGAAAGGAGGTGATCCAGCCACAGGTTCTCCTACAGCTACCTTGTTACGACTTCACCCCAATCATGAATCATACCGTTACGACATGCCTCTCTTGCGAGTTAGCCCTGCCGCTTCTAGTACAACCCACTTTCGTGATGTGACGGGCGGTGTGTACAAGACCCGGGAACGTATTCACCGCGGCATGCTGATCCGCGATTACTAGCGATTCCAGCTTCATGGAGTCGAGTTGCAGACTCCAATCCGAACTGAGACAGGCTTTTTCCGATTGGCTCCCTCTTGCGAGTTTGCAACGGTTTGTACCTGCCATTGTAGCACGTGTGTAGCCCTGGACATAAAGGCCATGAGGACTTGACGTCATCCCCACCTTCCTCCGTTTTATCAACGGCAGTCTCAGTAGAGTGCCCGGCCGAACCGCT
>JAVRON010000009.1:0-41444 GCA_032162705.1 Acidobacteriota bacterium | reverse complement strand
TCAATGATGACGTAGCTCGTTATAATCAACTCGTCGTTCATGCGTGTCTCCGATTCGAGAGTGCGGTTTGGTCACCATCATTCTCAAATCTGAGCCGCATGAACGGCAACTAGCAATCAAGGTAATTTCTGTTCTCCACATAGTTCAGCCCTCGCGCATGTTGCGAAAAGTGATCGAATAACGCAACGCATCCATCTGTGGGATACTGTGCTCCCATTCATACCGCGCTGGGCCGCTTAAGTGATATGCGGAGCGCGGCTCGACCACCAGTTTTACCCGCTCCCACCTTTTCTTGCTAACCAGTCGCCTCATTCGGAACATGCCCGGGGAGAGGAGTGAGATGCCGACAACTTCACCGAAGACCGCCTTGTCGCGGTGCCAGCCGATGCCTGCGCCCGGGCCGTACTCGGTGATAAGCACATGCTGCAACTCCTCAGGCTCCAATCGGGCGAACGCGGCCGCCGTATCTCTGACCGACAAGAGATATTCAGGGATGTCGTCCGCCTTCCGGAGTTTGCGCCCTGTGAAATCGTAGTGCCAGCCGAAGGAGACCACGCGGCGCTTGCCCGTGTAGCCGTGGAACTCAAAATCACTGAAGGGAAGCTCACGCACACACGCGAGGAGTCTGTCTTCATCGGCTGAGCCGATCAGTTCTGGGAGGTAGCGAAAGCCCTCAGGGAAATTCGGCACTGTCTGGCCCGCCTTGACCGACTCAACACTCACGTCTTGCTCGCGCTCCTACGCTGTTGTGAGAACATCTCCACGATCTCTTTCGCAGTGGTCGCATCCTCCGCGGACTTATCATCGCGGATAAACCCGACCACACGTGGAAATCGCAGCGCGAGCCCCCTGCCCTGCTCGTCCAGCGCGGCAGTATGGATAGGAGAACGCGTGATCTCGTCGGCCAGCACGGTGACGACGAACTTCGGCTCGACCCATACGTCTGGCACGAGTCGCGAATCAACACGCGCAGGCTGATGATCCACTTTCTCTGTATCAAGCAGTTCTCTCATCCGAACCCAGTTCTCATCACTCAGGCCGCTCCCGATCTTACCGATACTCTTGAATGTATCCGTCCCCTCATCGTAAACGGCGCCGAGCATAGAGCCGATGCCAAAGCGTGTGCGGTAGCCCCTTCCGCGCAGGTAACCGACGATAACGACATCGACCGTGTCGTTCAGTTCACTTTGGTAAGCCCTCTTCAGCTTGATCCAGTTGAAATTCCTCGCCCCAGGCTCGTAGCCGGAATCTAAACGTTTGGCGACGACGCCTTCGTGACCGCGCTCTAAACTCGCGTCGAAGAATCGCTGCAACTGCTCGGGCTTTCGACCAACTCCCCCTCTGATAGCTGTATGCGCCCACCGTCCTTGATGCGCTGAGCAAGTTCAGCACGCCTGATGGTGTAGCTCTGATGAGTCAAATCCTTACCATCCACATACAGGAGGTCGAATGTCACCAGATGGAGCGGCAACTCTTCCGCCATCTCGTCGATTCGTTGTTTGCGCTTTCGTTGTACTGTGACCTGGAAGGGATGAAACTCACCGGTCTCCATATTCATCGCGAGAGCCTCGCCGTCGAGGATGGCGCTGCGTGCGTTGAACTCCGCTCGTAACGCGGTCGCGATATCGGGGAACATGTCGGTAGTTCGTTCAAGGTTGCGGGAGAAGATCTCGACCTTCCCTCCTTTGAGGTGAACCTGGCAGCGGAACCCGTCCAACTTTGCCTCGACTTCGCAGGTGCCGATCTTCTGAATAATCTTATCGGCGGAGGGCAATCGTTCGGCGAGCATCGGTCGAACCGGGCTGCCAACCCGCACTTTGAACTTCTCAAGCGCTGTGAGCCCCTCTGTCATCCAGGTGGAAAGCACGAGACCGAGATCAGAACAGATGTTATAGGCACGATCGATGATGCGGCGCGCCCGTTTCGAGTCCTCTTCCCTGCGCGCGACCGCTTCGATAATGGTTGGAGCGGCCACACCTAGACGGAGACGTCCCAGGGTCAGGCGAATAATGTAACGCCCTTCCATTGGTGTTGCTTGTTTAAGTAGCGCGGTGAGCTGTTTTTGTTTCTCTTCCGTGCTGCCGCGCCCGCCGGTGCGCGCAATTCTGAGTAAACCCTGATAGACATCAGTAAGAGTGAGCTTCGGACGCTTCGAGCGGGGGATCAACTCCTCGGCGACGAGGCCGAGATCGCCGAGACGACCCGACGCCGCGGCGACATCTTCTACGGAGCATTTAGTGGCGGTCGCCAGGGAGATGGCCGCCGTCCGCTCGCCCATGCCGGTCTCAACGCCCTCGAAGGCGGGAAGCAGACGGCCTTCGGTGAGGTAGGCGATGAGAGCGATCTCATCAGCCTCAGCCGTGTCGAAGAGTGCGCCCAGCAGCTCATACATCTCGAGGCGGCTAGCGGTATTTTCCAATGCTTCGAGGGAGCGGGCGAATTCTGAAAATCGCATCGTAGTCTCTATTAATCAGGGCAGTTTATTAAGTTTTGTTGGATTGACGTTATTCGGCTCAGAGGGCGCAAGAACAGCTTCCTTACCTGAGTTGCTCGCCCGCCCACTTGTAGAACCGCTCGGCTTTGACGAGCAGCCTCTTCGCCGCAGCCTGCGTGAATACTTCGCCCGAATACTCGTACTCGAACTTGGCCTGCGCGACAGCACCGAAGGCCTGAATAACCGGTGCGGGAACGTCATTCACTACCTCTTGCAGCAGACGCGACGCATCCGCGTGTTGCTCGCTCGATGAACGCACTTCCGCCGCGTTGATCGTGACCGCGTCGTTGGCGCTGATGACGGCGTGGATGAGGCAGATGCCGATGGCATTCCCGTACTCTTCCTCGCCGAGGGTCACGAGCGCACGGGCGCTCTCCATCAAATGCGTGGCCACCCGCCAGTAGTCTTTTGACCTGTGACTCGGAATGCGACGCCGGGGCGGAGGTACGGGACTCACGCGCTTCGTCTCCGCGTGCCCGGCTTCGACGCGGCGAAACTTGCGCGAATGCGCTTAATGTCCTCGCCAGCGATCATTACCCAATCTCGCCCAGCAGTCTCGAGCAGCTCATCTACCCCGCTACTATTAACTAGACGGCGGCGTTCATAAATCACCGGTTGAATCGGCAGTCCGTACTGCTCGGAAAGTTTGGGAAGTTCATCGGAAAGAAGTGCGCTCACGCGCTCTTTCTCTTTGAGCGTTTCGACGATAACCAGAAGGTCAATATCCGATCCCGGTACGGCACGTCCGTGAGCAAATGACCCGAAGAGGCCGGCGCTCACGACATGACCTTTCAGGAGCGGGCGCAGGTCATGTGCCAGAGCCTTCTGCATTCCACGCTCCGCTTCAAACAGAGCGCGCAATCCATGCACAACAAGATGGTGTTTGAAGTTAAGGCGGTAGCGGTGCTCGACCGAACCCCGCTCCACCTCCACCAGGCCGAGTCCTTCGAGATCGGCCAGGGCGTTCTGGATGGCGAGCAGCCCCATCCCTGAGCGCTTCGCCACTGAACTCCCCGAGAATCCGATCTTCGAGTTAATGAGCACGCGTAGGGCCGCGACTTTACTCTTCGCCCCCAAGACGTGCTCCAGTAAATGAGGCTCGTGATCATTCATCGCAAGGCATTTTAGCTCTTACTAATTTATTAGTCAATCAACTAATAATTGAGCAGGCTTATTCTATGGTTTAGCAGAGAGGTAATGTACTGGGTTCACCCGCACTTTTGATGATGCCATATAGAACTTTTAGCTGTCTGAAGATCGACGAGGTGCCTGAGCTATGTGTCCCGCCGTGGAATGAAATGCGCCACAGTCCCATAAAGGCAATTATCTAAAAGCACAGGCTCATTTCCGCGTGGCCGGCATGACCCATAGATGGATTAACTCCTTTAACCTGCCTTCTACAACTGCATTTATCAACTCTTGTTCGGTCTCATTTTGCCGAGGCGGATGAGTCTCAGCATCTCACCAGCCACTGCAATGATGAGCACACCGATGATGACATTAAGCGCATCTGTTTTCGTCTGTAGAGCGCCCAGCGCGACGAGCAGCGTGGTCGCGCCTGCAGGCGGATGTGAAGCCCTGAGCAGCAGTAAGATCAGTACAGTCAACGTGACCGCGATCACCGCCGCCCAGACACGGACGGGCGTGAGTTGATGGCTTGCCAAAACAGACGGAGCCTGCCACGCATTAAGTACGGCGACGGCGCAGAAGCCCGCACCGAGACCGATTAGATGGCCGACGACTACATTGTAGAATTTGGAAGCGGGTAGTTCAGGATTTTCAGCTTGCAGGAAAGCGGTCGGGGCGAGGCTTGGAAAGAGCCACACTTGTCCCGCCAGCAGCCCGAACAAACCGGCAATGAGTATCAGACCGCCGGCCACGAGCGGGGCCCAGACCGCATCCGGGACCCAGGCAGGCCAATGACCTTCACGCGAGAGAGGACTCACCGGCTGCTTCTCTCTTTTCATACGCCACTCCTCTTTAGTGTACGACCAGCGCCTGCGGAGCGGCCTGCTTGATGCGTGTCTGAAGCCAGGAGAGCTGACCATCGGTCTCGCCGCCGAGCTTCAGGCAGGCAGCTTCCAGTTCCCTATCACGCAACGCCTGCCCGGCCTGTAAAAGAATCATCCAGCACAGCTTCGCTTCGTTAACCAGCAGGTAGAGGTCGTGCAGGTCGCGCAACAGTCCAAAGCCACCAGCGCGCGGCCCCTGAAAAAGCGCATGACGCACCTGCTCTGCCTCGCCCTCTTTCTCTTCACCGTAAATGCCGGTCAGCCGCTTCATGGCTTCTTTATGTGTCCGTGACCAGGAGGCCAGTTTCACGCACATCTCATAGATGTCCGGCTCGTCTCCGTGATGGTCAGCGATGGTCGTGAAGGCATCCATGATCTGCTCTTCACTACTACGAAGCAGTCCGAGATAGTGAGCGACGTGCATACCTGAATCATCAGCGGTGAGCGCACCCACCAGTTTGTCTTTGACCCCCTTGATCTCTTTGAGCACCTCTTTGCCAATCTCTCCCGTCTTCTCCTTCATGCCGCCCGTTGCGTCTTTACCGATGCGCACGGCGGCATATTTGAAATGCGGCTGTTTACTGACGGGGTCCCACTCGGTCAGGGTCAGTTCGTTCGCGGCGCGAGGCCGATCCTGGTCACTCTCATCCCAGTAGCCATAATGGAAAGGGATGAAGACATGCCCCGGTTCAATGTCGCCGATTTGCGCTGGCGCCAGCACTTGCCCGCGCCGCGATTCGACCTTAACCATGTCGCCTTCGGCAACCGAATACTTTGCGGCGTCCTCAGCAGAGAGCTGGACATAGACATCGGGTGCGGCGTTGTTCAACTCCTTCGCGCGCCCGGTCTTCGTTCTCGTATGGAAGTGGTAGACGACGCGACCCGTCGTGAGCCAGAGCGGGTAATCTTCGTCGGGCTCTTCGTGAGGCGGCTCGTAATCGGCGGCATGGAGAAACGCTTTGCCTTTCGGGTCATTGGCGCGGTACTGCTCCGGCGTCCTCATCGCGCCCGTACGTAAGTTGTGGCCGAAGTCCTCGCAGTAATCGGCGGCGGTGTTGAAGATGCCGTCCGTGTAGAGGTGCTCCGCGCCGTCGGGGAATTTCTCGTTGCAGGGCCACTGAATGCCGCTGCCTTGGCTGAGCTTCGCGTAGCTGAGTCCCGTATAGTCGCAGGGGCGGCCACGCGAGCACTCCTTCCATGCCTCGAATGCTCCTTCCGCGTCCGCCCACTTGATGAGCGGCTGCCCGTCCTTATCTCGGAAGTCCATCCGGCGCGCGTAGTCCAGAAAGATGTCCAGATCGGAGCGTGCCTCACCCGGCGGCTCGATTGCTTTATGCGAGATATGAACGGTTCGATCAACGTTCGTAAAGCAGCCCGTCTTCTCCCCCCAGATTGCTGCGGGCAGGACGACATCAGCCAGTTGCGCCGTCTCCGTCATGAAGGCATCCTGCACGATGACGAAGAGTTCCTCCTGTTCGAGGATGCGCCGAATACGTGCTAACTCAGGCATGGAAACCGCAGGGTTCGTCGCACTGATCCAGAGCATCTTGATTGAACCCTGCTCACAGTAGCGGAAGATTTGCATCGCGTGCGTTGGCGGCGCCCAGTGCGGGATGATGTCGGGGTCAACGTTCCAGATGCGAGCCAGTTCGTTAACGTGCTCCGGGTTGTCCCAGTTGCGAAAGCCGGGCAGGTCGCCGTCGGCGCCGCACTCGCGGGTGTTCTGCGCGGTCGGCTGTCCGTTCATTTGCAACACGCCACAGCCCGGCTTTCCAATGAGGCCACGTATCAGGTTCAAATTGTTAACCTGGATCGCGGCCTCGGTCGCCTGCATGGATTGATAGACGCCTTGCAAGGCGGTGGAAACTAAAGTCCGAGCCGTGCCGAGTATGTGAGCGGCCTCTCTCAACTTCTCTGCCGGCACATTCGACACCTGCTCGACGCGCTCAGGCTGCCAGAGCGCGACAGTTTCTTTGAGCACGTTGAAACCGACCGTGTGCGCTTCGATAAACTCCCTGTCAATGTGCCTGGCTTCGATGATTAAGTTCAACAGGCCATTGAGCACCGCGACGTTCGTGCCGACGCGCGGCGCGAGGTGTACGTCAGCGTCTTTCGCCGTCGGGGTGACGCGCGGGTCGATGACGACCAGCTTCGGTGGCTTGGGTCCCCGACACCTGTCCAGGATTCTGGCCCAGAGCACGGTCTGCGTCTCAGCGATATTATGCCCGACATGCAGGATGGCTTCGGTCGTATCGAAGTCAGTGTAAGAGCCGGGCTGTCCGTCCGTGCCGAACGTCTCTTTCAGGGCTTGCGCGGCGGTCGCCGTGCACAGTCGAGTATTACCGTCCATGTGCGGCGTGCCCAGGCCCGCCTTGCCGATGACGCCGAGCGTGTAATACTCCTCAAGAAAGAACTGGCCGGTGGTGTAGAACCCGATGGCTCCGCTCGTGTGGCGGTTGACGATCTCTTTCGTGCGCTCGACGATTAAACCCATCGCCTCGTCCCAACTCGCTTCCTGGAGCTGACCGTCGCGACGAACGAGCGGGCGCTGCAAGCGGTCGGGGCTGTGGTTGGCCTCCCATCCGTGCAGTCCTTTGGGACCGAGCCGACCCTTGTTGACGCGATCAACGGCGCGACCGCGCACGCCGACGATGCGCCCACCTTTGACACCGATGTCGCAGCCACAGCCATTCGAGCAAAGCACACAGGCGGACTGCACCCACTTCTCCGGTTCTTCCGCCACCCGCTCATCCACTCGCTCAGGCCAATCTTTAATGTAAGCGGTTCTCTCCCCCCAGACATCAGCGATGCTGTCGCGCGTCTCTTTCATGGCAGATAGACCCCCTTGAAAAATGTTGGTTTAATTTCTGGCACTTATAATGAAGAACGGGAGCGCGGGTCAAGGGCTTCCTAAGCAAGATGGCGGACAGCTCGGCAGACTGGGAATCAAGTGCCCTACAATTATTGTGCAACATAACAAGCTTGAGGTGCCGTAATAGAATGAAAGATGCAACAGAGGTGTCCCGTTTGCAGCTTTCTTAACATACTTCCTGCGAGAAATAATTTGACTCCAGTGACCAAGACGAACACATCACAAACTTTCGCAACCTATGTAAGAATCGCAAGCTCGATTATGATGGGTATCCAATATCGATTTACTTCCATCTACCCCCTCTCCAACTCCCGCGAAACTCTCGACCCGCGTTCAACGCAGCTATCGACGGCATCAGGAAGTCCCGTATCTCACCAACCACCGCCGTCAGGCTCTTCCCTTCCGCATCCAATCTTCCCTTGCGCAGGAACGCTTGCCACAGAGATTGTTTCGCCTGGTCTTCGCTGAAAGCATCGGTCAGTGCCAGCGGCGCACCTGGCGGCAGCGGAGTCGAGCGTCTCCTGAACGTCGCACTGATGGCCGCGGCGAGCACCCGTCCGTCGAACTCGCGCACGCGGCTCAGAGACCAGATGTCGTAGAAGTCCTTGATGCGCGTGTTACTGATGTCGAGCGCGACCATCGCCTGGAACTTCTCCGCGATGGCGCTCTCCGGCGTGTAACCCAGAAGGCGGGGTGCGCCCAGATCGAGCAGTTGCGGCAACTCAGTCGGCACTGGCCTCGGGATTACCACGTCGCCGAAGCCGAAGTCGACCTGCACGTTTAGTATGATCTTGCCGAGCGTCCCCCGAACTCTGATACGCACGCCCTGATATTCAGCTTCCTTACTGATCGTCTCGGCGCGCAAGCTCGCGGTATCAAACAACACTCCGTCGTCGACTTTAATCTCGCAACACTCGCGGACGATGTGTTCCAAGTTCTCGATTGTGTTGGCCGTCTGTCCCGCGAGCATGTCGATGTCCATCGTGGGCCGGGCGAGCGGCGACTCCCACGCCCGCAGCATCTGCGCGCCCTTTAAGACGAACTGTTCTTTGTACGACGAGAGGCTGAAGCGGTAGAGAAATCGCTCGATGGCGAAATACTGCAATAGCTCGTTAAAGGGGCGGTTCGACGTTCGCGCCAGGTTGAGCAGGCGCTGGTGGACCGATGCTGCGAGATTCGTCTTAGCCCCCTTCATACGAGCGCCTCAAGGTAGGGTCGGATTACCCGCTCGACGCGGCACAGGCGCGCGTAGTAGAGAATCTGCGCCGGCTTCGCCTTCCCCTGCCCTAAGGATAGCTTCAGAGCTTCGACCGCCACGTCCACCCCAATCTTGTGCCTGAACTTGAAACAGTCGGCAACTGTCTTCGCCGGGTTGAAGAGACGAACTGTTACGCTCTCTAGCTTGTGCTTCTCGACCCCGGCGGAGATCGTCTCCTCGGAGAAGCGGAAGACGCGCAGCGGTGGGTAGTCCAGCCGGGGGTGCTCCTTTCCGTGCCGGACGGCAAGATACACCTCGTGCGGGATTTCCGTGGTGATGCCGTGGAAGGCGAGGGCGGAGATGAGACAGATAACCCCGTCGGGAACTTTAGCCGCGACCGTGATGAGGTCGAGGTGCTCGGTCTCGGGCGCCTCCGCCAGACGGTAGAGTCCGCGCCCGAGTTGCACGATCCGGTTCGCGTCGCGCATCCAGTAGAGCGTGCGCGGGTGGATGCCGAGCTTGAGCGCTTCAGATGTCCGCAGCAGCCCGCCATGCTCGCGAAATGCTCTTTTCGCTTTAAGAGTTGTGTGTGTCTCCTCTTTCACAATCTTATTATAGCCGATGTGGATAGTATTACCAATAGTTGTTGATAAATATCAGGATTAGTATCCGCCAGCACGGAAGAGAAAAGGCAGTACTAGCAGAGCGGAAAAAGTTGCAGAGCAGGCGGAGAACAATTAAAATCTGCCGCAATTAGGGCATGCGGTGAACCCAAATGCCTAGACGGTTGCTGGGGTGAGGACAGTGACCGTCAACGAATAACCGAGCGCGGCCGGTCCCAAAACTTGCTGCGCTCGGTTTACTTTTTCTTCCGCTTTTCAAACCATTCGTCGGCGGCACGTTCGACTTCGGCGGCAGAGTCGAGCGCTTCCACTTCACGCCACAGCGTCAGAAACCTATGGCGAGCCTCCTCGTCAGAAGAGAACGAGACGAATTCAAAGCGGCGGATATAAACGCGCCGTTGTGCGCCGTCTAACCTGAGAGTGACCGCGCCGCCGTAGAGTTCGACCGCGATGTCTGCGCCTATTGGCAGCGAGTTGAAATCAGGCATCTCATACGAACGCTTTGGCTCGACGACTGCTGGCGCGCCAATAAAGCGCGGCTCAACGATGGCGTCGTAGATCCACAACGCGTTGCGCGCGGCACTGTTAATCGGAAGCCTCTCACTCATTACTGTTGTCATATGAAAGATACTCTTATCGACGCTGATACGTCACCGCGCTGAAGCTGAGTTGGTCGCCAGTTGCTCGATCAACTCCGCGCCTTGATGCTGCGGGCTGTTGACCCGGGCGCTGACCGGATAAGCAATCATCTCCGACGAAGGATAAGGGCGCAGCAGTTCTTTCAATGCCTCCACGCCTCTCGCGTCCGTGTCCAGCCACTCGCCGTAAGACCCGGGATCGAGCACAACCGGCATACGCTCGTGTATCGGTCTGAATACCTCGTTGGCTTCCGTCGTGAGGATGGAACATGACTCGATGATCTCGCCCTCTTCATTTCTCCACCTATCCCACAAGCCCGCGAAGCCGAACAGACCCCCGTCGCGCATGCGGATGAAGTAGGGCTGCTTGCCTTTTACGGTACGCTGCCATTCGTAAATGCCGTCGGCAGGAATGATCGCGCGGCGCCGCTTGAAGGCTTCGCGGAACGAAGGCTTCTCGGTGACCGTCTCGCTCCGCGCGTTGATCAGTCTAGCCCCCATGGACGCATCTTTGGCCCAGGACGGAATCAGTCCCCATTTCAGATGGACGAATTCCCTGCCCTCGCCACCCTGAGCTGTGGCGCGGATTGCCGCTATGCCTTGAGTCGGCGCGATGTTATAACGCGGCGCAAGCCCCTTTTCTATTTCCACACCGAACTGTTTAGCGATAACTTCTTTCGGCGTCTTCAATGTAAATCGTCCGCACATCTTAACTCTCCACTTCCCTTTTCATTCGTTCAGAATTAATCACAACGAGTTCTGTCCCTCGACTCTCACCTTAGGAACCTCCCGCCAGTTGGTCGTATAATGAGGCGAGAGCATCTCTCTCTTCATCTGCCACTGATGCTTGAAGCCCATCGACAGCGGACGCAAGGTATGACGTCCGTGCCGGCGGTTGATCTCATCGACCGCCGCCATCACTCGCTCTCTTTTCTCCGCGTCAGCGTGTAACAGGAAGCTCTGTTGCCGTTCCCTCTGCGGCACGATGTCGGCCAGGTAGATGCCCGCCTTGCGATACTGAAAGCCCGGCTTGTAAATGCGCTCTACAAGCAGCTTCGCCGCACTAACCAGATCGGCTGTAAAAAAGGTCGGCTCGACGAGACGCATACTCGCCGACGCCGAGTAGATCTCTTCGGGTCTCGTGTGAAAGCGCGATGTAGAGATGAAGACCGTCAGGTGTGATGCCGCGAGCCTTTGCCGCCGGAGTTTTTCTCCTCCGCGTGCGGCGTGCATCGAGACCCCTTCGCCGAGGGCTTCGAGCGTCATCACAGGTTGCCCGAAAGCGCGCGAACAGCAGATGCCCTGCTTCGGCTTCTCGAACGCTTCCAAAGGCAGGCATGAGATGCCGCGCAGCTCCCACACGAGCCTGAGGCCCCGGATCGTCAGGTGCTTCCTGATCCACTGGTCCGAACACTGCATCAGCTCGTAAACCGTCTCAACCCTGCGCTTTTTCAGGAGCGGCTCCAGCCCCGAAGCCTCCCACAGATCCGGCTGCACCTCACTTGGCTTTCCCTCCGATTTCAAGAAGGCGCTCGAGCGCGGGCCGATGCCCCAGACGTCAGCGACATCAAACTCTTTGAGATAACGATCACGGGTCTCCGCGTTCGAGAGATCAACCACGCCGCCCGTTTCGCCTTTGCGCTTGGCGATCTTGTTGGCGACTTTGGCTAAAACTTTCGTCGGGCCGATGCCGACTGAGACTGGAATGCCCGTCCACTGCTGAACAGTCTGTTTGACTCGGTGGGCTTCCCGTTCCGGCTGACCTTCATCGAACTGCACGAAGGTCTCGTCAATCGAGTATCGCTCTTGCGCCGGGACAACTGTTTCAATCGTGTCCATTACCCTGCGCGACATGTCACCGTACAAATTATAGTTCGATGAAAATGGAATGATTCCGTGGCGCTCGATCAGGTCGCGGGCCTTGAAGAAAGGCATGCCCATCGTGATCCCCAGAGCCTTGCTCTCTATGTTACGTGGAATATCAGCGATAGACTGCTGTCCCGCTCGATCCATTACACAGGCTCGGAGGCATAGACGTGAGCGAGATTCGTTGGGAACTCTTTCCTTTACTGGCCGCCCTCCCCCAAGCACGCGCCTGGCTCGCGCTGCAAGCCGCACTGGGTCTCGCGCCGAACACCGTCGCCGCCTACGGGCGGGCGCTGGAGGACTACCTCACCTTCTGCGAGCGTAACAGTATGGAAGTGAACCGCGCCACGCGCGAACAACTCGCGTCGTACGTCGGCGACTTGGCGCGGAGGCCGAGTCGGCACGGCGCCGCCGTGCGGCGCATTGACTCCATGGCCGGGCTCGCCAACGCGACGCTCCGGCTGCGGCTGACCGCCGTGCGCCTCTACTATGATCACCTGATCGAGGAGGGGTGCGCGATACCAACCCTGTCGGGCGCGGGCGTTACACCGCCGGTAAGAGCTTTGGGCAGCGTGAGCGGGGCCTCATCCCTACTTACCGGCGGCTGCCTTGGATCCCAACCGATGACGAGTGGCGCGCGGTTTTAGAGGCCGCGCGCGGCGGGCCGCTACGCAACCGCGTCATGCTTGCCCTGGCTTATGACGCCGGGCTACGGCGCGAAGAGCTTTGTGCTCTGGGGACGGCTGACGTGGACCCGGCGCACCGCCTCTTGCGCATCCGGGCCGAGACGACGAAGAATAGGCGGGAGCGTGTCGTGCCCTATTCCGAGGCGAGCGGCGAGCTTTACGCCGCCTACCTCAGACGCCGCCGCACGCTGAGCAGTACGCGCGGGTCGCTCTTCCTCTCAGAGTCGCGGCGCAACCTAGGACAGCCGATCACGATATGGGCGTGGTCGAAGATCGTGCGAGGCGTAGCCTCTCGCGCAGGCGTATCGCGCCTGACCACGCACACGATGCGCCACCGTGTCTGACGGACCTGGCCCGCGCCGGGTGGGACATCCACGAGATCGCCTGCTTCGCCGGCCACATCAACCCGCAGACCACCCTCCTCTACATTCACCTGAGCGGGCGCGACCTGGCCCACAAGCTCGCGGGCGGCATGACCGCGATCCACGCGTGGCGCGCCCGGATGGCGGCGGAGGTGCTCGGATGAAGAGCCACCGGAAGGCGCGACCGGGCAGTGAGTGGCGGTGGCTCATTGACTTGCGGGCCTACCAACGCCGCCCGTCGCTGAGCGTGGCCGAGCGTGAGGCGCTGGCCCTCCTTAACGAGCGCTTCCGCGCCGGACAGAAGGCCTGGCCCGAGCCGGTTCGAGCCGCGCTCGCGCGCTTACTCCGTCCACTCTACGATGTTCTTGAGGTCACAGGCGCTTGTAAAGCGGCGCGCAACAGTGCCGTGCATCTGACGGTCGAGGAGATGCACCGGCGCCAGACGACGTTCTGGGCGTGGGGCGAGGGCGAGTGGCTGGAGGTGCTGTGCCCTAACGAGCGCGAGTTCCACGTGCGCCACCGGTGGTCTGGCAACTGCCGCCAGTACGTCGTCGCCGCCGCTTACCTCTTGTGCGGCTTCACCGCCCTGCACGCCATCGGCACCTTCTTCCAGTATCGCCTGGCGCTCAAGGTGTTCGGTCGTGAAGCGGTGGACGCGGCGCTGCGGCGCATGCGCGAGGAGCTGCGGGGCGTCGGCTACGGCAGCCGCGGCAAGAGCTACGTCGCGAACGCGCTCTACTGGGCCTTACTGCTCAACCGCAGCCCACGCCTCGAAGACCTGACGGCGGAAGCTCTCGAAGAGGTGCGGCGGCGCGGCACGCCCTACGTCAAGCGCGGCGTCAGCATGATCTCTCGATCCTTATTGCGGATGGGCATTATCGCGCGCCCGCTCAGCCGCCCCGCCGAAGGCGCGCCGCCAGCCGGCCGCTACAGGGCCGCGGACGACGTGCGCGCCGAGTGGCTCGGCTGGTGCCGGCGGTGGCGTGATACTTCGACGCTGGCCCCTTCCTCCCGCACCACCGTCTACTACAACGCCCTGAAGATCGGGCGCTGGCTCGCGCACCATCACCCCGACGTGCTCACGCCCCGGGCGTGGACACGCGAGTTGGCGTTGGAGTACGTGGCGGCGGTCGACCGGATGAAGATCGGCGAGTGGGCTAACCCCGGCGGGATGTACGCCGGCCAGCACGGCAAGCCGCTACGCCCGAACGCCAAGGATAAGCACTTGGGTAGCGTCCGCGCCTTCTTCCGCGACTGCCAGGAGTGGGAGTGGATCGAGCGCCGCTTCGACCCGTCCCGCGTGTTCGCCACGCCGCGCGGCGTGCGCGCAGGTCGGCCCCGACCCGCGCGTGATCGCCGACGACGCCTGGGCCAAGCTGCTGTGGGCCGGCCTCAACCTCACCGCCTCCGACCTCCCGAAGAGCTACTTCATGGTCGGGCCGCACACACGCCTGCCGCAGTACCCGTTCGAGATGGTGCGCGCGCTCGCCGTCACGTGGCTCTTCGCCGGGTTGCGCCGCGACGAGTTGAGCCGCTTGCGTGTGGGCTGCGTCCGCTGGCAGCGCGGCGGAGCGGCGGACGCTGGTCTCGACGGCAACTCTAGTGGGCAGTCGGCAGTCTGCCTGCTAGAAGTACCGGTCAACAAGACCGGCGCGGCCTTCACGAAGCCGGTGGACGCGGCGGTCGGCGAGGCCATCGAGGCTTGGGAGAAGGTGCGCCTGCCGCAGCCGAAGCTGCTCGATCAGAAAACGGGAGAGATGGTCGCGTTCCTCTTCGTGCATCGGGGGCGGCGAGTCGGCAAGTCGTACCTCAACCGCTCGCTGATCCCGATGCTCTGCCGCAAGGCGGGCGTGCCGGACCGGGACGCGCGCGGCAGGATCACCAGCCACCGCGCTCGCTCGACTATCGCTTCGCAACTCTACAACGCGAAAGAACCGCTCTCGCTCTTCGAGTTGCAGGAGTGGCTGGGCCACGCCTCGCCGGAGTCAACGCAGTACTACGCCAAGATCACGCCGACGAAGCTCGCGAAGTCTTATGCGCGGGCCGGCTACTTCGAGCGCAACATCCGCACGGTCAAAGTCCTGCTCGATCAGGATGTGATCAGAGGCGGCGCGGCGGTCGGCGGGCCGTGGAAGTATTACGACCTCGGGCACGGCTACTGCACCTACGACTTCTTCGAGCAGTGCCCACACCGGATGGCGTGCGCCAAGTGTTCGTTCTACCTGCCGAAGGAGTCGAGCCGGACGCAGCTATTAGAGGCCAAGGGCAACCTCCAGCAGATGCTGCAAGAGATACCGCTCAGGGACGAAGAACGGGCAGCGGTCGAAGACGGACTCGAGGCGGTGGAGAAGCTGTACGAGAAGCTCGCCGATGTGCCGACGCCGACCGGGCTCACGCCGCGTGAGATGGCTGGGCGGGAGTTGCCTGTACTACCTGCCATAAGGCGGGATGGGCACACGTCGAAGAAGGAATAAGGACTTACTCTTTAATAACAGAGATTGTTATTTTTTGCTATCCGGTCTATACTGCTAAGTGAGACGTTAAGGCATGAAAGGAGTGAGTGAAGAATGAATGTTTCACTGACGCCGGAACTAGAAGAGTTGGTTAACCAGAAGGTCGAGAGCGGCCTCTACAACTCTGCCAGCGAGGTAATCCGCGAAGGGCTGCGCCTGCTGAAGGAGCAGGATGACCTGAGGCTGATACACCGGGAAGAGTTGCGCCGGGAAGTGCTGAAAGGCTACGAGCAGTCACAGCGCGGCGAGTCCCGGCCGCTCGACGTCGAGGCCATCAAAGCTAAAGGCCGTAAGCGGCTGGCAACACGCAAGCGGAGGGCATCGTAAGTGGCGACTGTCCTCGTCACGCCGCTGGCCGAGGAAGACCTGGGCGACATCTGGGACTACGCCGCGGAGTCCGACGCCGAGCGGGCCGACCGGCTGCTCGACCTGATCTACGAAAAGTGTCAGCGGCTGGCCGAGTACCCCGAGATGGGTCGCGCCCGCCACGAACTGCTGGTGAACCTGCGCAGCTTCACCGTCAAGAACTACGTGATCTTCTACCAGCCGATCACTGATGGCATCGAAGTGCTGCGCGTGCTGTACGGCGCGCGGGACATTCACCGTGTCTTTGACGAAATGGTCGACGAACCGAGCGACGACGAAGACTGAGGGCGCCTCTTTCTTCATCATAAGGCCTCTCCTCATACCACACGGGCCTTGACTTTTAATTCCACATAATCGCGGCTGCGGGCGACGATGTTTCCGTCATTGTTTGAGAGCACGACGACGGGTTTACCTTTGAGCGCGGGCTGAAATACGCGCTCACAGGAAACGTAAAATTGATCGCAATCGATCAGGCCGAATAGTGGTTGCCGCTGCTTACCCATCTCGCGCTCGTCTCGTCCTGGCTCGGCTTGTTTTGTCTCCTATCGCAAAGGATGAATACTGTGTGTCACGACGCCCCAGATGATCAGCTCTCGCTCCTCCGTGATCTCGATCAACGGGTACGAAGTGTTCTCAGGCTGTAGATAATATCTGCCGTCCCGGACCAAGAGCCGCTTGACGATCATCTCCCCGTCCAAGCAGGCGACGACGACATCCCTGTGGCGCGCCTCCAGTGAACGGTCCACGATCAGACGGTCGCCCGAATGAATCTCTCCCGTCATCGAATCGCCTTCGGCCCGCACGATGAAGGTCGCCAGCTCATTCCCGATCAGCCACTCGTTCAGATCAATCGTGCGCTCCACGTAATCGTCCGCAGGCGAAGGGAAACCCGCGGGTACACGACACAAGATGAGCGGCACTGGGACTCTCCCATTTTGCGTCAACTGCAACGGGCGTGTAGCTCGCGTGTCAGCCCTTCTTTCCCACATCTTTTCCCGCCTTTCGGTGCTGAAAAAGGGGATTCATGACGCATCTTGACAAAGAAACAGTGTTGCAGGCAAGAAATATTTTGAGGAGAGTGGGGAAGGGGAAGGTGGCGGGCGTTATCGGACGCTATGCCGCACGGTCGAGATTGTTGATTACATATCGAAGACTAGTGGCGCTTGTTAGTTCCGCTTACTGGTCGCCGCCTAACTCCTTCGCTCTTAGTTCTAGCGGGCAGCTTCTCAGGTGGGGTCAACTCTTTTCACGTCTAGCAACTTTATCTCGCTTGATTCCTTCACTCTTCTTTCGAGCGGGTAATGTATCGGGTAAGTCTACTTGATCATTTATTAAAACATCGACGTATACATTAGCTGCCATCGCATACTGTAAAAGCACTGGCAATGGCGGTTCTCGTGTTCCCAATTCATATTGCGAGACATTGCTGCGAAATAATTCATCGCTAAATCCTAAACGCTCAAGCATCCCATTTTGAGATAACCCCAGTTCCAAACGAATTCGGAGAAGTTTCTCGGGCAAACATTTCAGCCTGGTGCGGGCAGTATTCTTCATCAGGAGTGTACTCCTGATGAAGAATTGAAGTTGACAAGAGCGAACGTGCTAGATACGATAGTATCTAGGCTGGCACTATCATTTTGTTTTGCCGTGAGCGTTTGGTGTTTCTGCTCTGCGGCGACAGACCTCATGCAGGTTGTCGAGCCGTGATGATCATCTCTAACAGTAGGTTGTCAAATTAATACTGAGGGAGCATAGCAAAAGCTTCTGGCGACGTCACGACTGAGATTTTACTGAAGAGGGTTTACCTATGCGCCCGGAAGATCAATTTACCGATCATGAAGTGACGGTGCTCCGCTCCGAACGAAGGCGTGGCCTCTTCTTTTTTGAATCCGTAGGCGGTAGAACTTATTTCAGATTCACACGCCTGGCCGTTGCTCTCATCGCTGCTTTTATCATTTTCCCTATCGCCGCCCTCTTGATTCTCTTTCTTTCGCGCCCGGCGATAGATGAGACAAAGGTAGATGTCACCGTTCGGCCTCTGCCCAATCCTACTTTTTCAAACAGGCCCCTGATCAAACAACCTTCTCCTCCCAAACCTCCTCAAGCGCTCCGTCAGCAACCTCTTCCCACGGCGCCATCTCCACCGGCACTAAAGTCCACACCTGGCGTTGAGATTGACCAGCATAAGCAGGTCGCAACTCCGCCGGCACCGCAACCGCGTGTGCCGTAGAAGTGGTTGTGTTCTTTACTCAGCCGTGTGTGGGGAGGTCGCTGAATGTCAGTGGAAGCAATTACCAAAACGGCAGACGCTCTCCTCACCGAAAGAGTGTGTCGTGTGACGCTCGACCTCAAAATCCGCATCGCCGGAATCAGTCTTGAGAAACTGCAACAGAGCATCTACTGGGATGAGGCTGACCAGGCGAGATCTTTAGCCCTAGCCGATAGACAGAATCGTCTCCTCCACTCGCTTCTTCGGGATGAAGTTGCCCTCAATCAATTTCTCGCCTACGTTGCGCTGGGCGACTTGAAGTTTCGTCTGGACGCTGATCCGAGCGTTGCCGTGCCGGTGAAAGACGAAGACGAAATATTGAAGTCGGTGCTCAGGGAGTTAGGCGAGGAGGGCGTTGGGCTCGTCGAGGAGGCCGCAACCGTGGGATCGCTCCTCGACGACACCGAGTTGTTCCATAGTTGCTTCACAGTCGATTGGGACAACTCCGTCCTGAGTGACATAGAGGCGATGAGGTAGATGCGGAAATAGAAAGGATGAAGGCATGAGTGATAGAAGTGCACATGAAACAATAGGTCACCACCTCCCAGCCGGAACCGCCGCTTGCGGTGACATGCCATGCTGACATCGCGACACCCTGACCTCGCGACGCCTCCCGAGATCGGAGCCCTCAGCGGTCAACGTGTACGGTAGCTACAGTCACTGCGACTGATCCGCCAACGCCTGTTCCCGAAATCCCACTCCATCAGGTCAGCCGAGGCGACGGGAGAGCTGGTTGTCCAACTTTTGACCCGGTCATTTTTTGACAATCTTGAATAGACCAATTTTTGACCTTCATAAATGACACCCCGGAACCTCGCCTGACCGTTTCATCTCAAGGGGTGGGGTAGTATTGAAAGTTCACTTTCTATACTTCGGAGCTCACATCCAACACTTTCCGTCACCATTTGAATGTGAAATTCCGCGCGCTTCCCTTTCCGCACCCCCTGATTGCCCGTCACCGTACTTCACTCTCAACCTGCGAAGGCTCGATGGAATGTACCTGGAGCGAAAGCTAGGTCACACCCGATCATGACATTCAATCAACCGCTCACATCCAACATGGAATCTTTCGAGAGCCGCGAGGATTTCCTCTTTAAGCCGGAGCCTGATGCCGAATCCTACGCCGTCGAAGCCGACCCCTTCGCCGACCGTCAAATTGACTCGATGGTCGATGAGATCGAGATGCGCTCTGCCCACTCATTCGGCAGCGCCGTTGAATCCGGCATCGTCCCAACGCGCCGCCTTTCTAAATACTCGCGCTTGACTCATCTGAAGCCCAGCCTTCCTGGCGCCGCTACCCCCGCCCGATGCCGAGTCTCCTGCTCGCCATCCTCGCAGTCGTCGGCCTATTCCTCTCCTTGCTCATCTCCAACGAAAACCGCCGCCCCTCACCGGCCGTCGAAATTAAAGCTGTCGTTTCCTCAACCATCACTTATCCGACCATCGCACAGTCGCCGAAACCGTCGCGCCCCGTATTGATTCGTCCCATCAAGATGCCGCGCAAACCTCAGCCACCGGCACTTCTAACTTCGATTGATCCGACGCCCCTACCGACACCTCCGCTGACGGGCCGATAGCCGAATCCTCATCCGGCTTTCTCACCCGACTGATCAATTTCCCCGACGCTTATACTTCCCAAACTCTTCCCCAAATCGTCGGCTTAATCTCAAACTCAACCAGCTTCAATCCTCACGACCAGCCTCCACCGACTCGCGCATTTTCACCACCGACACCTCCACTCAATAAACAAATAATTGTCAACGACCACTAACCATCAACTATGCAAGATACAGAATTAAATTTCGCTTAATTACGCAGCCGTATCCCCATCCATCTCCTTAACTTACGTCCACATGAAGGCTCACTGAAATCTTAACGGCATCATTTTGGCCTACCTATCTCATTGAATCTGAATAAATTATCTTTGTAAATAGACCCCTTTTTTAGACCCTCTTGTAAATGCATCTCTGTCAATGACCTTCAGACAGGAAGCCGATTGGATTAAGCTTTCTCAGGTGAAGCCTGAAGAAACGATAACGGTGCTGCTCGCGACAGAGCACGCCATCGCCGTCGGGCATCTGGGTATCGACGGCGAAATCAACATCGAGTTCATGCCCTGGGGGCAGATGGAGAGCGAGGACGATGAACTGGAATTCACGCACTGGATGTACCTGCCCGATGCTCCCTGCTGGCTGCGCGCGTATCATGGTGAAATTAGAACATTGCGGCCAGAGCAGCTGTCCCTTTGGCATCAAGCAGAACCTGCGCCTTGATGTCGGTAGCATTTCAGATGAGCATGCGTCGGTGGAGAGCCAGTCTCAAGTCCACTCTGGTTCGATGAAGACACACAGTCGAGGTCGAGCGCGAGCGCGAGAACGCACGCCGGTTTCAATTCCACTCTGGTTCGATTAAGACATTCAGAGTTGAATTTCGGCGTCGGAACGAAAGTCACTTGTTTCAATTCCACTCTGGTTCGATTAAGACAACAGGCCCGCCCGTTACGGCGGGCTTGTTCATTTAGGTTTCAATTCCACTCTGGTTCGATTAAGACGAGAGCGCCCGAGCGGTACAGGAGACGGAGGTACTGGTGTTTCAATTCCACTCTGGTTCGATTAAGACTAGTAGTGACGTGTCGAGCGCACTCGGGTTTACTCGTTTCAATTCCACTCTGGTTCGATTAAGACCATCAAGACGCGCGTCGATGTGGACTCGAAGATCGACAGTTTCAATTCCACTCTGGTTCGATTAAGACATTATCGGAAACATTGGCACAAGGCAGATTACGAGTTTGTTTCAATTCCACTCTGGTTCGATTAAGACCGAAATCCAAACATCGGCCCATGCGACCTTTTCGTCGCGTTTCAATTCCACTCTGGTTCGATTAAGACTTGAGGGCTAAACCGCGCAAGCCACTTGAAGAGACAGGTTTCAATTCCACTCTGGTTCGATTAAGACGGCGGCCTGATGTTCGCGGGTCTCGACGCGATCAACTGTTTCAATTCCACTCTGGTTCGATTAAGACCGACTGGAGCCTGACGAGCAGAAAGAGGTTGACGCGGTTTCAATTCCACTCTGGTTCGATTAAGACCCCGGTCAGCGATTACGCAGCGACGGATTGTCCTTGTTTCAATTCCACTCTGGTTCGATTAAGACCTCGGCTACGACGTGCTGCTCGTCGGCGCGCTCTGGTTTCAATTCCACTCTGGTTCGATTAAGACGCTCGCCGACAACGCTCACTTCACCCGGCGCTTCAATGTTTCAATTCCACTCTGGTTCGATTAAGACACTCGCTGAAGCGCCAACGCGAAAACTCATCGCACTCGTTTCAATTCCACTCTGGTTCGATTAAGACCGAGTACGCCGAAAGTTATGTTCTGGGCGTCAAACAGTTTCAATTCCACTCTGGTTCGATTAAGACGGCATCAACCGCGACAGCTACCTGACCTTCAAGGTGTTTCAATTCCACTCTGGTTCGATTAAGACCGCGGAGAAGATTCAGATCCCGGTCGGACTCGTCAGTTTCAATTCCACTCTGGTTCGATTAAGACATTCACGTTTAATGCGAAGGTCAGCGGCTTTGTTTTTGTTTCAATTCCACTCTGGTTCGATTAAGACCGCCTACGGCCACGCGCACCTTCACACCCGCGGTGAAGTTTCAATTCCACTCTGGTTCGATTAAGACGTCGATGTGCGCGCAGGGCGGCAGCCCGCCGTCACCCGTTTCAATTCCACTCTGGTTCGATTAAGACTAGCGCGTCACCTATAACGTTTTAGGTCGGGTAATTATGTTTCAATTCCACTCTGGTTCGATTAAGACTCCAGATGCCGCAGGCGTGCGTCAGCAGGTAGAAGGTGGTTTCAATTCCACTCTGGTTCGATTAAGACAAGTTTCTCGACGAGAATCCGTTCTCATATCTCGAAGTTTCAATTCCACTCTGGTTCGATTAAGACCGCGCGGCTGAATCCTTCGGCATGGCAAGAGAACTCGTTTCAATTCCACTCTGGTTCGATTAAGACTCACAGCCCTCTCTAACTTGTCCGCGCAGAATTGCCGTTTCAATTCCACTCTGGTTCGATTAAGACGAGTTCGGCGACGAGACGTTTGAGGCTTCGTTGTTTGTGTTTCAATTCCACTCTGGTTCGATTAAGACACCGGAAGAATCAATCGCCGCCTCGGTCTGAACTGGGTTTCAATTCCACTCTGGTTCGATTAAGACTAGCCTGTTTTAACTGCTCATTTGTGCTCAACGCCTTTGTTTCAATTCCACTCTGGTTCGATTAAGACAACTTGCCGCCCTCTCAGGTTCGCCTCTCACTCCATGTTTCAATTCCACTCTGGTTCGATTAAGACTGAAACGCTCCTGCGCCTCGTTGTAGTCCACCGTGAGTTTCAATTCCACTCTGGTTCGATTAAGACTGTGAAGCGTGGGGCTTGCCGGGCGCTTACATCGAAAAGTTTCAATTCCACTCTGGTTCGATTAAGACCTGCTGTCGAAAGTTCCTGTTCTCTTCTTCGCAACGTCGTTTCAATTCCACTCTGGTTCGATTAAGACGACGCGCACGCGTGATCTCGCTGCGGCTGACAGTTCCGCGTTTCAATTCCACTCTGGTTCGATTAAGACTCAGGTCGGATGACAATGGGCTGCGAGTCTCCCTCTAGTTTCAATTCCACTCTGGTTCGATTAAGACACCGAGCGGCAGCTTGACTCGACGCGAACGACCTTGTTTCAATTCCACTCTGGTTCGATTAAGACTCGCGAACGGCAAGACTACCGTCAACCGGACGTCTGAGTTTCAATTCCACTCTGGTTCGATTAAGACGCCTCAGCAATAGCCCAATCTACGCGGGTCAGTGGCCCGTTTCAATTCCACTCTGGTTCGATTAAGACACGTCAGCAGTCACTTTAGCGGCAGAGTCGGCGGGAAGTTTCAATTCCACTCTGGTTCGATTAAGACGATAACAAGCGTGTGCATTACCGCTTTCTGCAACAGTTTCAATTCCACTCTGGTTCGATTAAGACCGTCTTCAAGGACGATCACCTCTTCGCTCTTCTCTTCGTTTCAATTCCACTCTGGTTCGATTAAGACGCGGCATCCCATCGCGCCCGATATGCAAATGCGGGGTTTCAATTCCACTCTGGTTCGATTAAGACCTGCTGCGGCGCGCGTTGCTGCGAAGGGGGCGTATGTTTCAATTCCACTCTGGTTCGATTAAGACTCGGCAACCACACGAGCGAGTACAGACGCGGATTGCTAGAGTTTCAATTCCACTCTGGTTCGATTAAGACCGGCGTCTACACCCTGACCGTGACGACAACACCGAAGGTTTCAATTCCACTCTGGTTCGATTAAGACCCGCCGAATTTGAACCGGTTGGCGATAGAATCCTCGTTTCAATTCCACTCTGGTTCGATTAAGACAGAACGTAATCGAACGGGTATCCACGTTCATCCACAGTTTCAATTCCACTCTGGTTCGATTAAGACGATTATAAGTAACTATAAAATTCCTACTTATAAAACGCGTTTCAATTCCACTCTGGTTCGATTAAGACAGAATCCGTCGCCTTCGGCTCCGGGGGCGCGAGTCTTATGTTTCAATTCCACTCTGGTTCGATTAAGACTACTGACTTGGCCTCTGGCACGGTGACGAACGTTCGTTTCAATTCCACTCTGGTTCGATTAAGACCTTTTCCATGCCGTGCAACAGCGCGACGCTCACAAGTTTCAATTCCACTCTGGTTCGATTAAGACACGAATAACATGGACGATTACACCAACCGCACTTTGAGTTTCAATTCCACTCTGGTTCGATTAAGACAAACGATGACCTTCATCACAACCGACGACCTCGATAGTTTCAATTCCACTCTGGTTCGATTAAGACAGAGGCCGCGCGCCGAGATGCGTCCTGCTCTCAGGCGTTTCAATTCCACTCTGGTTCGATTAAGACCGGCGGGAGAGAAGCGCGCAAAGCTGTTGGTCAAGAGTTTCAATTCCACTCTGGTTCGATTAAGACGTCAGCTAAACAGGAGATTCAAGTCATGAAATTCAGAGTTTCAATTCCACTCTGGTTCGATTAAGACAGACAAATTGAATCCGCCCGAGCAGACCTCTAAGTCAAAGTTTCAATTCCACTCTGGTTCGATTAAGACTCGCCGCATCAATAGCTTCACGTAGAGACTGCGAAGACATGTTTCAATTCCACTCTGGTTCGATTAAGACGTAGAACTTTGCAGCGTTGCCGATGGCAGGCCATTGAAGTTTCAATTCCACTCTGGTTCGATTAAGACGCGTAGCTGACGTTGAGAGCTTCATCATTCAAGTCTGTTTCAATTCCACTCTGGTTCGATTAAGACCTGCACATCGAAAGAGGGAGCGGCTGGCGGGGCTAGTTTCAATTCCACTCTGGTTCGATTAAGACGCCGGGCGAGGTCTGTACGGTGACTTACTCACTGATGTTACGCAGCGAGAGGCTGCGGATTAAGTTTGACAACTTCAGCATAAGCTGCCTTGAGCGCAGACAAATAGATCTTTGACTTGATGGTGAAGTGACCCACGCCGGTCTTGAGCTTCAAGGCTTCCAGCTTGACGTATGCACACAGGGAAGCAAACAGGTGGTTGCGTTGGGTCGTCGTGGTGCGGGTCGGCGACTTCTCTAAACTCGCATTCTGCTTCAGGGATTTATGATAGACCTCGATGCTCCATCGTTTCTGATAGAGTTTCGTGAGTTGGTCAAACGAGAGCGTCACATCGCTTGAGACCAGATAGCGCACGCCCGTCGAGCCGTCTTCGTTCGTGAAGACTTCCTTGGTCAAAGAGAGCGGGAAATCCACTTCTTCGAGCCAGATGTGTCGGGTCGCCTCGGCTTCCAACTCAAGCGTGGAGACTGCCGCGTATTGACCACGCTTCTTGGCGTCGCCGCTCAGAGCCACCTTGCGATTCTCTTTGAGCGGCATGACAAACTCTTTCCGTAACTGATGCTTGACGAATTTCATGTTCTCGGCAGAAGCGAACCACACGTCATTGAGGACATATGTGAACCGCACCTGATTATGCACGGCGACTCGGAGCAACATCCGGTAGCGGTCATTCTTCGTGAGCGCGCTCTTGCGTTTGCGTTTTCTGGCCTTGGGGTCGAAATATTCCACCTCCTTGGTGACGAGGTCGAAAGCTACGGGCAACGAGACTTCCTGTACATGATAGAGCGCGGTGAGGAAGTTAATCCCTTTGACGGTACGGTCTTTGGAGTGGTCGTAGTGCCATGAGACGAGTTCGTTCTCGTCCGTCGAGGGCTTCTCCTCAATCGAGTCATCAATGATGATGACGCCGTCCGCTTGCTCGACTTGGCGCACCAACGGCTTGACGACGTGCCACAAAGCGGCGGAGGTCTTCGGCTCTGCCGACAGAAAGCGGGTCACGGCATCATGACTGATCTCGTTTGAGAGCAAGCGAGCCAGTCCGGTCGCGGAGGCTTGTCCGAATGAACAAATGAGGTAATCAGTGTAGATGTCCAGCATTGACTTGCTCATGTGTCAAGTTTATCAAGAGCTTCTGCTCTGCGTAACATCAGGTGATAAGTGATGAGTGATAAGTGATAAGTGATAAGAAAAGACAGACGCTCTTTCTTATCACTCATCACTCATCACTCATCACTTCTTCAACGTCTTCACATAGTCGGAGAGGAGCGTGCGGTCGCTGTCTTCGGTGAGGCGGATGCCGATAAGGAAGCCCGGCGCATCGGGCTGCCCTTCCTCAAGGCGCTCGTAGCGCACGGGCGTGCCGTAGAGTCGCGCGCTCGCGTCGGGCAGTTTGAGCGTGATGCGGAGCGTGACGCCGTCGCCGACGAGGTAGCGGTCGCCGACGCGTATGACGGGCAGCACGAGACCGAGGCCGCTCTCGCTCACATCGCGGGCGTGTCCGGCCACGCCCGCGGGCGCTCCCGTCCCCGCGTCGAGCAGCGAGACGAAGACAGGCAGACGCACCCTGTGACGCTGTGCGCGGCGGCGGTTGCCCACGAACTCGCGCAGGCGGCTGGTGATTGTGCGTATCAGCTCCGGCATTGTGTCCTCACCTCGCCCGGTGTCGGGTTGCGGATGCGGGGAGAACTGTTTCGCGCGCCAACCAAGAGCAAGCGTTCGAGAGCAGGCGCGCACGCTAAATTTGAAAACTTGACAGCGGAGGAGTTGGGGGCGCTCGCGGCTTACCTTCGGCGGGTGAAGCTCCGTTCTGGCCGCTCGTGTCGATTGTAGCCGCTCGCTCGCGGGCGGCGCAAACACCTTTCGCAAAAGCGATGCGGCCCTTATCTTTCCGGCGCGGCGATGTGGAAGTCTTTCGTCTCGCCCGAGCGCAGAGAGACGCGCGGCGCTGTGGCGGCAAGGCGCTTGAGTTCGGCGTCGAGGGGGACGCCCTGATGCAAGACCTTCAGCGGCAGCGTCACCACATGATAATCGCCCGGCGGGGCGCTGACGGAACAGGAGCCGTCTTCGTCCGTCAAGCAGGAGAGTTGCTGTGCGTAAGGCGACCAACCCGGCGTGTCTACGGCGACGAGGAACACGTTGATGCCCATCGCCGGTGTCTTCCCATTCGCACCCCCGGCCACGCTCACGCGCAGCGTCGCGGGGTTGCGCGAGAAGACTATCTGGACGCCCTCGGCGGTCGCACCCTCGCCCAGCTCCAACGGCTCGCGCAGGAGGTCTCTGCCGTTCCAGTTGATCGACTTGACGTAGAGCTTGCCGTCTTCTCCGTCGTATGTGAGCGGCTGTAGAACAAACTTACCGGCAGGCAAGCCTTCGATACTGAACTCGCCGCCCTCCACCGACGCGTTCTTCGCGTCTATCTCGCCTGGCTCGACCGGGCCTTCGGGGACGCGCATCGCGCTGACGAAACCATATCGCGGCGGCTTCTCTCCCTCGATACTAAGCGTACCGGAGATGCGACCGCCGTCGCTGACCTCGACCTCGACCTCGGACATGTCGCCGCCTGAGACCTCCAAGTTCTTCCGCGCGGGCGCGTAGCCCCTCTTCTTCCGCGGCGGGCGATACGAGCCTTCCGTGTTGCTCACCGTGACGTTTGCGTTCGAGATGGTCACGTTGGCGTTCGAGATGATCTCTGCACTCGCGTTGCGGTTCTCAGACGCCGTGTCACTGCCCAAGCTCTCGTACTCTTCGGGCGGCTTGACGATGACCGTATAGGGCCCGTCGGGAATCTCTTTGAACTGCCAGTGCCCCTCCTGGTCAGTCGTCGTGACGTTCTGCGAGTATTCGCCCGAGAGGTAAGAATCCGCCCTGCCGACCGTGCCCGTCTCGTCATCCCTGCGAATGATGGTGATCTTGGCATCGGCCACAGGCCGCTTGTCGCGACGCCCGCGCACGACGCCCGTCACCTTGCGCAGCTCACGCTCGGGGATGGTGATATCTATGTCGCCGCGCTCATCGCCCGCCCCGATTTTCAAGACCGACGCGTCCTTCGGCTTCGTCGCCGAAGGGTAGAAGGTCATCAGGAACTGCTGGCCCATCAGTCCTTCGACCACGCCGCTGACATCGTCGCCGCGACCGCGCGCCCCGCCGTCGCCGTGCTCGACCGACTCCGAGACGCCGATGACATACTCGCCCGGAGGCAGCCCCGAGACGCGGAACACGCCGCGGTCGTCCGTACGCAGCCCGGAAATCGAGACGAAGTTGATGCCCGTCACGTACTTCTCGAATCGTCCGTCCACACCGCGGCGCATGATGTTGATGGTGACGTTGACCGCGGGGTCGCCGTCCGCGTAAGTAACCTTCCCGCCGAGCGCCGCGCCGCGCCGCGCGTGTACAGTCACCTGCACGTCCTGCTTGCCGTCAACCTCGACCGCGTCGAAGAACTTGCGCGCCTCGGTCATGTCCGGGGAGTTGGTACGCAGATCGCTGACGCTGATGAATCCGATGGGCGAGAGGACACCGGGCACATCAGCGAAGGCGAAGTAGTTGCCCGCACTCACGCCGATGATGCGGAAATCGCCGTGTGCATCCGTCAGCGCGCCGAATTCAGTCCGGTTGCCGCCTTCGCCCACGAGCATGACGCGTGCGCGACGTACGGGCCGGTTCGTGTCTTCATAGACGACGCGGCCATAGACAGCCGAGACGGCGACAGCCGCCTGCTTCGACTGCGCCGCGCGCTGCGTGGGAGTCCGCGCATAAGTACGGCGCGTCTCGGACGACGCAGGCGCAAGCAGCGCGCACGCCAGCGCGAAGAACGCGACGGGCAGCGCGAGCCAACGTGAGAGCCTGCGTATGCGGTTCGTCTTCATCAGTTGAGACCCGAAGTTATCTTGTCTTCATGGTTGAAGACCGCAAGTTATTTATTGTTGAAGACCGGGAGTTATTTTGGCGGCGCAAGCGGCTTTCCGCCCGTGTCCTTCTTCTGTATGCCCGACTTGTCCATGTAGAAAGAGAGGCGGCCCGAGCGACCGTACTTCTCCGGCTCGGCGCGCGCGACGAAGGACTTGGCGTCCGGGCTAGTCGTGACGCTGAAGTGATAGCCGGTCGTCTCCGTGCCGAGAATGTCCTGCGGGACGAAGCCCGCGTTGACGAGCGCGTTTAAGTCGCCGAAGCTCCCAGCGTTGCGGAGCGCGTAGCCGATCTGCGCGGCCTGTATGCGCTTGAGCATGTCTTCGGCGTCCTGCTCGTGGGCGATGATGCGCTGCTCGAAGAAGAACTTCTTGCCCTGCTTCTTGACCGCCGCCGCACTGTCGCGGTCGCCGACGATCCACGCGCCGCCGCTGCTCGGGCGGATGAGATAGACCGGCTCGATCTTTACGTCTTTGCCCTCGCCCGACTTCATGAAGACGGTGGCGTCGTCGCCGCTGATCTGCTCGCCCGTGAACTCGAAGTCGGGCGGAACCTGTGTCGCTACTCTTGCGAAGTCCACCTTCAGCTCGTCGAGGTCTTGCGCGTTCAAGCCTTCAATGGCCGGCCTGTAGACCGACATCATCAGCGCGTCGCGGAAACGCGTCTCGCGCAGCGCCGTATAGAAGGCGCGCACCACCTCGGTCGGCGTGCTTGTGGTCGCGTTGGCGGCGGCGTGCGCTTGAGTCTTCTCTTTCTGGCTCGAACCGGCGTGCGCGTCGGCTGCGTGCGCACACGCGGCGAGAAAGCAGATGATGAGCGTGCAGGCTTTGAGCTTTGTGCGTTTGTTCATCTCAGGTAAATCTTTCGGCAAGGCGGGCTGGTGTTGGCGGCGGCGGTCGGCTTGACGGCTGCCTCGGTACGCCGCGAGGTTCGGGAGGGGGCGGCGAAGAGTTTGTAACTTCAAGTCCTGTTTACGACGAAAACGGCTGACCGCGGGCGACCGTCTTAACGGCCACCCACAGTCAACCATTTTTCCATCCGCGCGAGACGCGCGTCAAGCGTGGTTACTTAAACGAGGGTGGTGGCGGCGGAGAGGAGGCGGCGCTCTTGCCCCCGAGCAGCCACTCGCGCCCGACGGCGAAGAGCAGAAAGGCCAGGATGATGAACGGGATTATCCCGAGCGCGTCCGACCAAGGGCCCGCGTTGAACGGGTTACTTTCGCCCCAAGCGGTCATCGACTTATTGAAGTTCGCGAAGGTGGGCACGCCCGCGAGGAACGCGATGATGATGCCCGCAATCGCCCCGCCCGCGATGTAGCCGGAGGCCATCAACACGCCGGGACTCTTGTCGCCCTCGGCCACAAGCTCGTCTTCAGACAGGTTGCGATGCGCGAGCCTGCGGCGCAGATACTTATCGACCAGCCAGCGCACCGCGCCGCCGACGAAGATCGGCGAAGACGAAGAGAGCGGCAGATACACGCCCACGGCGAAGGCGAGCGAAGGAATGCCAGCCATCTCCAACACCACCGCTATCATCACGCCCAACAGCACAAGTCCCCACGGCAGTTCCCGGTTGAGGATGCCCTTGATGATATAGGACATCAGCGTCGCCTTCGGCGCGGCGAACTTGTCCACCTCGCGCCCGCCCACGGTCGTCTTGGCAGTCCCGTTGATGCCGGGGTCTACGAAGTATGCGGGCGTGCCCTGATCGTTGACGAGATACTTACCCGCACGCGAGCCGCGCTCGTCAACCTTGTACCAGACGCGATAAGTGTTCGGGTCAACGATGCCCTGATCGCCGGGCACGGCCTCGCGCCCCTCCTTCAACTGCGACACGTCGGCGCGCACCTCTGCCGGCAGTTGCATCTGCGTGGCGGGCACGTAGACGGTCGCGGCGCTGTTGAGACTGATGAGAATGGGCCCGAGGACGAGCGCCGATGCGCCCGCGCCGATGAGAATGGCGATCTGCTGTCGCCACGGAGTCGCGCCGACGAGGAAGCCTGTCTTCAAGTCCTGCGAGGTCGTGCCGCCGTTCGAGGCCGCGATGCAGACAATGGCTCCGATGGAGAGCGCGGTGACGTAGTAGCCGGGCCCCGTCCAACCGATGATGAGGAAGATAAAGCAGGTCAGAAGCAGCGTCGCCACGGTCATCCCCGAGATGGGGTTCGACGACGAGCCGATCTCGCCCGTCAGACGCGACGAGACGGTCACGAAGAGAAAGCCGAAGGCGACAATGAGAAGTGCGCCGAGCAGGTTGAACTGGAGGTGCAACTGCGGGATAAGCATGATCGCCGCAATCAACACGATGATGCCGCCCAGCACGAACTTCATCGAGAGGTCTTGGTCTGTGCGCGGCGCTGACGCCGACTCCGCCTGACCGCCGCGCAAATCTTGCAAGCCGCCTTTCAGTCCATGCCAGATGGTCGGCAAGCTACGCGCGAGGCTGATGATGCCGCCCGCCGCGACCGCGCCTGCGCCGATGTAGAGGACGTATGCGTTGCGTATCGCGTCCGGGTCCATCCCCGCAATCGGCTTTGTGCCCGGCGGGACGACGGTCGAGCCGAGGAAGGTTCCGAAGAACGAGATCATCGGGATCAGCACGAGGTATGCGAGCACGCCGCCCGCCGCCATGATGGCCGCGATGCGAGGGCCGATGATGTAGCCGACGCCCAAGAGCGCGGGGCTGGACTCGACCGACAAGGAAGCGTTGCGGAACGGATCGCCGAAGACTTTGGTCGGGTACTCCTTCCAGGTGTAGAAGGCTTTCATCAGCGTCGTGTAGACGAGGCCGATGCCGAAGCCCGCGAAGATCGTCTTCGCCCCTGTGTTCGACGCCGCGTCCGCGCCCGAGCGCGCCCACTCGGCCTTCGCCGCCTCCGAAGCCTGTGCGCGCGACTCGTCCGACGCGCCCGCCTTCAAGACCTCCGCGCACGCAGTCCCCTCCGGATACTTCAAGAAGCCGTGCTGCTGCACGATGAGCGCGCGCCGCAAGGGAATCATCATCAGGATGCCGAGCAGGCCGCCGAGCGATGCGACGAGGATGGGCCGTGTCAGCTCAAGGTCGAAGCCGAGAATCATGATGGCGGGCATCGTGACGCCGACGCCGAAGGCGATGGATTCGCCAGCGGAGCCTGCGGTCTGCACGATGTTGTTCTCAAGGATGGTGGCGTTGCGTCCTCCCATCTTCGAGAGGATACGGAAGAGCGTGATTGAGATGACGGCCACGGGAATCGAGGCGCTCACGGTGAGGCCGACCTTGAGCACGAGGTAGAGCGACGACGCGCCGAAGATCATGCCGAGAATGGTTCCGACGATGACGGCGCGTACCGTCAGCTCCGGCATATCCGTCTCGGGCGCGATGTACGGGCGATAGGCGACCGGCTGCGGCTCGTCGGGCTTGAAGCCGACGATGTCCGGGTACTCGTTCGCCACGGCGACCTGGTGCTTGGCAGGGTCAAGTGCGTCAGACGACATCAGAAGTGACCTCCGACCGAAAATTTTTAAGTGCTAACGTGGAAGAGCCTTTTAGGGGGACTGTGGCGCTAACTTTACACGCGCCAAGCCTTGAGAGGCAAGCGAACAAATGTGAAAGTCTGGAGTCTGGAGTCTGGAGTCCGGGTCTCTTCATTCTTGAGCATAGAGCAGCGGGGATTCACCACAGAGACACAGAGGGCACTGAGGATGCACAGAGACTTTCAACTCTGAAAGTAAAAACTTAAAAACTCTGTGCCCTCTGTGTCTCTGTGGTGAATCACTTCACGCTCAGCATTCAAGAATGAAGAGACCCGGACTCCAGACTTTTTCTGTGCTAGACTCTGGACTCACCTCTAGTCTTATTCAAAACGCACTGCCGACGGAGTCTCGAAGCATATGCACGCAGGAATTTTCGCGCTCGTCTTGGCGCTGCTCCTCCCTTTGCTCCCCGCGCACGCACAGACGCAGAGCGCGCGTGGTGGCATCGTCTCGGCACGGGGCACGACACGCCTGGAAGCGTCGGTTCCCGCACCCGAGGATGTGCTCGGCTTCCGTCCCGGCGACGACCGGCGGCTTGCCGCATGGGCGCAGACCGTCGAATACTTTCGCCGTCTCGCCGATGCAAGCCCGCGTGTAAAGTTCGAGGAGTTGGGCAAGACGACTTTGGGCGCACCCTTCGTGCTCGCGACCATCAGCGCGCCCGAGAACCTCGCGCGGCTCGAAGAGTTCAAAGAGATTCAGCGCCGCCTCGCAGACCCGCGCACGCTCGGGCCCACGCCCGACCGCCGGGCCGAAGATTTAATTCGCCGTGGCAAAACAATCGTGCTCATCACGTGCGGAGTTCATTCGACCGAGGTCGGCTCGTATCTTTCCGGGATGCTCATCGCGCATCGCCTCGCCTCGTCGAACGAGCCGGAGGTTCAGGAAATCCTGCGCAACACAATCGTCCTGCTCGTTCCCTCTCTGAACCCCGACGGCGTTGACATCGTGAAGCGTTGGTACGACAAGACGCTCGGCACGCCTTACGAGGGGACAAGCCCGCCGGAGCTTTATCACAAGTACGTCGGCCACGACGACAACCGCGACTGGTACGCCTTCACGCAAGTCGAGACGCAACTCACCGTCGATAAGGTTCACAACGTCTGGCATCCGCAGATCGTCCACGACATACACCAGCAGGGGACGTTCGGCTCGCGTCTCTTCCTTCCGCCATACATGCGGCCCGTCGAGCCGAACGTGCCACGCCAGTTGGTCGAGGGCTACACCGAACTCGGCCACTTCATGGCGGATCAGATGCTGCGTGCGGGATTCAAAGGCATCACGTGGGACTCGACCTACGACGCCTGGACGCCCTCGCGCGCATACTCGCACTACCACGGCGGCGTCCGCATACTTTCAGAGACTGCTTCCGCCAATCTCGCCACGCCCATCACGGTCACTCCGGCGCAACTGCGCGCGGGCGAAGGTTACGACGCGCGCAAAACGACGCCCAACTTCCCCGTCGCATGGACGGGCGGCGAGTGGCACCTGCGCGACATCACGAACTACATGACGACCGCCGCCTTTGAACTCCTCCGGCACGCCGCCGTCAACCGCGAAACGTGGCTCCGACGCTTCTACGCAATAGGCCGTGAGGCTGTGCGCCCGCGCAGACCCGGCGAGTTGTACGCCTTCGCCATCCTGCCGTCGGAACACTCATCCGCCCTGCTCGACATCCTTGAGAGGGGCGGCGTCGAGATAGACATCGCCAACCCGTTCACAGACGGTAAAAGAAAGTACCCCAAAGACACGGCTGTCGTGCGCATGGCCCAGCCTTACGGCAGTTTCGCGAAGACGCTTCTGGAGGCGCAACACTACCCAGACCTGCGCGACGAATCCGGCCACCCCATCGCCCCGTACGACGTGACGGCGCACACGCTCTCGCTTCTAATGGGCGTCGAGGCTGAGCCGGTCTTCTCTCACATCAGGTATACGCAAGTTGTCGGCGGGGGACACGGTTGGAACGGCGGCTGCGGCGGTGGCTTCCCGCCGCGCCGCGCGATTTACAAGTCGCACGTCCCGAGTATGGACGAGGGCTGGACGCGCTGGGTGCTGGAACACCAGAGCAAGTGCCTGTATTACTCGTCGCTCGAAGACGCCGAGATGCGCGCCGGGAACCTGCGCGCGAAGTACGACACCATCGTCATCCCCGACCAGTCTGCGCGCGCGATTCTCGACGGCTACCGGAAAGGCACGATGCCGGAGGAGTTAACGGGAGGCTTGGGCAAAGAAGGCGTAAAGGCTCTGCGCGAGTTCGTCGAGGGGGGTGGGACGCTCGTCACGCTCAACGACGCTTCTGACTTCGCCATCGAGCAGTTCGACTTGCCCCTGCGCGACGTGACCGCGAACTTGAAGCGCACGGAGTTCTATTGCCCCGGCTCGATTCTGCGCACCGTTCTCGACACCACGCACCCCATCACTAAGGGAATGCCGCGCGAATCAATCGCGTGGGTCGAAGACTCGCCCGTCTTCGAGTTAAAAGGCGACCCGTCGGCTCAGGCGCGCGTGCGTGTCATCGCGCGCTACCCTGAAGCGGGGACGCCTCTGCTTTCGGGCTGGTTGCTCGGCGCGGAGAGGATTCGAGGCAAGGCCGCGCTCGTGGACGTTACCTTGGGACGCGGCCATATCTACCTCTTCGGCTTCCGCCCGCAGTACCGCGCGCAGTCGCTCGCGACCTACCCGCTCTTCTTCAACGCTATCTCGGGCGCGGGACGCTAAAGGAAACGCGAGCAGGCCGAGGCCGCAAGCCCGACCGTGAAGGAGGGCGTACGATCTCCGCCATGTAGTACCACGGAGATCGTACGCCCTCCCTCACGGTCGGGCTTCTGCTTTTTAGCCATTCTGAGCCATCGCGACGCTGACCAGCGCAACGGCGAGCGTGCCGATGAAGATAAGTACGTAGCTGAGGAAATAGCCTGCGATGAGGAGCAGCGAGGCGAGAATCGTTCGCGCCGCGCTTAGACGATAGACCGCGCGCACGGCGAAGTACATATAGACGATGTCGAGCAGCCACTTCAAGACGGAGACCCAGGTGTTGATGCCGCCCGACTTGATGCCGATGAAGAAGTAGATCGGCCAGAGCAGCACGACCGACAGCAAAGAGAACGAGTAGAAGTGCATTGAGAAGACGAGGTGCTCGACGAAGTAGCGGCGCGAGAACATAAAGACGGTTTGGAGCACCAACGCGAACCCTGCGATAAAGAGTAGCCCCGAGAGCGACATCAAACGCTGCCATTTCTCGCTCACGCGGTCGAGCAAAACGTCCGTCTCCAGGTGCTTCTTCACGGCCAGCCTGTTAAGCGGAATCATGGCCCTGCCCGTCTTGTCCTGCGCGAGCACGTTCCCGAGGTCGTACATCGAGACGGGCTTGTAGACCGAGTAGGCGAAGATGCTCAGGGCGAAGATGCCGAGACACAGGTTGAGCGGCTTGAGGTATCTTTTGCGTCTTCCGGCGATCCACTCGTTCGTCAGGAAGCCGGGGCGGAACAGGATGGCCCAGACCGTGTGAAAGAGCTTCGAGTGCTCGACGCTCGTTAACTCCTGCACCGCCTCGTGGAAGAAGTGGCGCACGGAGAGGTCGTGCCCCTCCAGACGCTTCTCGCCGCAGCGGTGACAGTATTCGCCCTTGAGAATTTCGCCGCACTCAGGACACGACGCGACGTGCGATGCAAAAGTCTCCGCCGATGCCAACGTTCCGCGCCCCGCATAAGCCGAAACTACGTCGTCCTCCACCACGGCGGGGCGCGTGCTCACGCCCGCGGACGCATCCCCGTTCGCCTGAGCGCCTTTTGACATCTCTTCACTCCTCTTCGCCGCGCCTCGGCCTCACGGAGCCGGAAATCTTCTTGCGCGTCGGCTCGCCCGTCTCGATGACGGGGATGCCCTCTTCAACCTCCGCGTGTGGGCGCGGGATGATGTGCGTTGAGACGACCTCGCCGACGCGGCGACCCGCTGCCGCGCCCGCGTCCACGGCCGCGCGCACCGCGCCCACCTCGCCGCGCACGATGGCCGTCACCAGCCCCGCGTCGATCCGCTCGTAACCAACCAACCGCACGTTCGCGGCCTTCACCATCGCGTCGGCAGCCTCGATCATCGCCACCAGCCCGCGGCATTCGACCATTCCGAGTGCGTCCATCTTTACTCCTCCCGTCCGTCTTCCCGGCCCACAGCGCTTCAAGCGCTGCGGTGGAAGACCAGCTTGAGTTGCTGCATGCCGAAGGGCCCGCTGATCTCTATCGACTGCGTCAGGGTCTTGCCGTCCGAAGAGACTTGCCACTTCTCCGTCGTGTCGATGTCGAAGTCGCCGCGCTGGCCTTTCCGCGTGACCTTCGCGTGCGACACGAGCTTGTCGCCTTCCCACTTCGTCTTCGACTTGACATCGATGCCACCGCCGATTGACGCGGGGTTCGTCTCGCCGCGCTCATCCGCGTAGTAGGTGAATTCCTTCGACTCCTGCTGACCGTTCAGGCTCAGCGTGCGCGTGATCTTCAGCTCCGGGTCGTGCTCAGAGATGACGAGGGTCGCGTCCGCCTTCGCGATGGGTCGTTCGCTGAAGGGCCCGAAGTCGCTCTTCGATTTGTCGAGCGTCCACGTCCCGCTCAAATCCGGGTGCGACTTTGCGGCGTCCTTCTTCTTGTCGTCGCGCGCCGCACAAACACCGGCCAGACACGCCGTCAGCAAAACGCATGCGAGTATTGACTTCATCATTCGATCCTTTCAACTTTCTTCGGCGGGTCTCACCGACCCGGTTAGTTTCGCAGCGAGTGAATCGGCGCGGGGATGCGTCCGCCGCGCCGTATGAAGACATCGGACGAAAAACTGTTGACGGGCATGACGGGCGCGCTCCCCAGCAGCCCGCCGAACTCGACGATGTCGCCCACTGTGCGTCCGGGCGCGGGGATGATGCGAACCGCCGTGGTCTTGTTGTTCATCACGCCGATAGCCATCTCGTCGGCGATGATGGCAGCGATGGTTTCGGCGGAGGTCGAGCCGGGCACGGCCACCATGTCGAGACCGACCGAGCAGACGCTCGTCAACGCTTCGAGCTTCTCCAGCGTGAGCGCCCCGACCTGCGCCGCTTCGATCATCGCAGAGTCTTCCGAGACCGGAATGAAAGCGCCGCTCATCCCGCCGACCGCGCTCGAAGCCATCGCGCCGCCCTTCTTCACCGCGTCGGTCAGGAGCGCGAGTGCAGCCGTCGTGCCGGGTGCGCCCGCGCGCTCGAAGCCGAGCGCCTCAAGAATCTCGCCGACCGAATCGCCCGGCGTCGGCGTCGGCGCAAGGCTCAGGTCGATGATGCCGAAGCGCAGGCCCAGACGGCGCGCGGCCTCGCGCCCGACGAGTTCGCCCGCGCGCGCGAGCTTGAACGAAAGCTTCTTGATGAGTTCGGCCATCTCGTCGAGCGGCATCTCCGCAGGCGCGTGGCGTACGGCGTGGTTGACCACTCCGGGGCCCGAGACTCCGACGTTGATGACCGCCTCCGGCTCGCCCGTGCCGTGGAACGCGCCCGCCATAAAGGGATTGTCCTCGACGGCGTTGGCGAAGCAGACGAACTTCGCGCAGGCGAGTCCGCCTCTGTCGCGCGTGCGCTCGGCCATCTCCTTGATGATCTGGCCCGTGCGGCGCACTGCGTCCATGTTGATGCCTGCGCGCGTCGTCGCGACGTTCAAAGAAGAGCACAGGCGCTCGGTCAGGGAGAGAGCTTCGGGTATGGAATCGACGAAGGCCGACTCGCCGTCGGTCGCTCCCTTGTGGATGAGCGCCGAGTAGCCGCCGATGAAATCAACGCCCACGCGCTTCGCCGCCTCGTCGATGGCGCGCGCGAGCGGCAGAAGTTCTTGAGACGTGCGCGCGCGGTCGGCGATCTGCGAGACGGGCGTGATCGAGATGCGCTTGTTGGCGATGCGGAGTCCGAACTCGTCGCCGATCTCGTTGACGGTCGAGACGAGCCGTGCGGCGATGCGCTCGATCTTCTCGCGCGCCGCATCCGCCGTCTCCGGAATTGTCGAGCGCACGCAATCACGCAGAGAGAGGCCGAGCGTGACGGTGCGTACGTCGAGGTGTTCCATCTCGGTCATGCGCACCGTCTGTAAGATTTCCGCCTGTGTGTATTCCATGCCGCGCAGGGTTACCTGAGAACGGTGGTGCTCAAGAAGAGGAGAAAGAGGAAGACGATGAACAGAGCCGCCGCCGCGACGACGAAGCGCAGCCCCGAATCGTCCGGCGTCTCTTCGAGCACGACGAGCGCCTCTTCGCGCATCTTCCCGACCCGCGCACGTGTACCCTCGCGCATGCGCGCGACACGAGCACGCGTGTCCTCCGCGGAGTCCGCACCGGCGGCGGCCACGCCCGGCAGCGCCTCAACGGCAGCTACGTCCGGCAGCGCCTCGCCCGTCACACGCGGCGGCGGCGGAGCGGCGACATGTGCAGTATCTGCGGCGACACGCGAACCGTCTCCGGCGACACGCGGCGCGTCTCCGGCCAGTCGCGGGGCGTCGCCTGCATTGATGCCTGTCTGCTCCGGCGCGAGCGGCCCTGAAGCTTCAGTCACGGAGCCTGCGGGCGGCACGGCAGCGTCGCGCTTCTCCGCAACGTCTCGCGTCTCTGCCATGTCGCGCTTCTCTGCATCGACGTGTGACTCGCCGTTCTCAAGCGACTGCACGAACGCGGAGAACTCTCTTCTCGGCGGAGTCCACTCGCGCGAAGCCTCCGCCTCCGGCGGCTCCGGCGCGACAGACTCCGCCGTCTGCACTGCTTCGGCCTCCATCAGCACACCACACTGAGGGCAGAAGCGCGCGCCCGCGCGCACCGCCCCGCCGCATGAACGACACCTGCGAGAGATTTCTGGAAGCGACATAAGAGAATTTTTGATTTTAGATTTTTGATTTGCGATTTTAAGCTGTCAGCCATCAGCTTTCAGCTACGGCAAAGCTGAATGATGAATACTGTTTCGATGTCAACGGCTCTTAAATCGCAAATCAAAAATCTGAAATCGCAAATCGACTAAACCCTGTGCATCGCGTTGAAGAGGTCTTCGCGCTGCGCGTAGATGCGGACGCCGAGGCGCTCGCCCTCGCCGCGGAAGCGGTCTTTGAGCGCGGTGACTGTCTCTCGGGCGCGCGTGATGTCGGCGACGACGATCATCGCGAACTTGCTCTGCACGACCGTCTGGTTGATGTCGATGATGCTGCACCCGGCCTCGGCCAGAATCTGCGAAACTGCCGCGACGATGCCCGGATGATCGACACCGAAGACCGAGACGATGAGACGGTCGGCGCGCCCCTCCGCGCCGCCCCCACGTGCCGAGCCGGCGTCGCCTTCCGCGCCGACGACCGGCTCAATGGCGCGGTAAACGTCCATCACCAGCGCCTCGACCGTGCGCTCGTCCGCGCCCGAGCCTAAGCGCCCGTAGACGGCGCGCGTGATTCGATAGATCAGTTCCTCGTTAGCCATTTTCAGAAAGTGATAAGTGATGAGTGACGAGTGATAAGAAACTACACTTGATTTTTCTTATCACTCGTCACTCATCACTTATCACTGCTTAGATCACCTTCCGTCGTTGTGGGCGCTCAGGTCGCGCGCGGCCTCGACGAGTTCGTCCGAGCGCGTGAGGTCTGGCTGAATGTCCACGCGGTCGATGATGCCGACGACCGCGGCCTCGATTGCCATCTCCTGATTGCCGACGGCCGTGCGTGCGGCCTTGCCGTAAGCGCACATCACGACCTCGCCGACGCCTGCGCCGAGGCGGTCGGCGACGACGACGATATTTTTGGTCGGCTCCTTGTCGAGATCAATCGGATGGACGATCAAAAACTTGACGCCCTCCAGATCGGGCGTCTTCTTCGTTGACCAGACCGTGCCGACTACTTTTCCTAGAAACATAAAGAAGTAGCCAGTAGCCAGTAGTCAGTAGTCAGTAGAAGAAGTTTTTTATGCTGTCTACTGGCTACTGACTACTGGCTACTTCTCTTCAGCCTTTCGCGAAGACCTCCGCTGACTCGCCCATGTCGCGTGCGGCGGGGGTGATGATGGTGCGCGCATTAGTGTAAATCTTCTCGCCCTTCTGGATGGCGCGGCGCACGTCGTCCTCGCAGACGAAGTCAACAGCCTTGCGACCGTTGCCCTGCGCCGCGTTGGCGGCGGGCTGTGCGGCGGCGGGGCGGGATGATCCGGCTGACTTCCCGTTTGACGGGCCGCCGCCTTCGTTCATGGCCTGCTGATTTGATACGGCGTCCCGCGACGAGGAGTCACCGCTGTTAGAACCGCCGCCGCCGCCGTTGCCTTGCGCCGCGGTCGGCGCAGCCTCCGGGTGCGGCGCGGCACCGCCGGAGTGCGCGGCACGCTGCGGCTCGATGTCAACGCCCGCCTGGACGTATGCGTGTGGCTGTGCGACGGGGAGCGGCTGCGCGCTCGTCTGTTGTGCGTGCTGCGGCGCGGGCTGCGCCGAGGGACGCTGACTGAGGAAGCGGTCAACGATCTTCGCGATGTCGTCGCGGTTCACGCCGCCCGCGGCGAGCGTTGAAGGAGCAGCAGGATGACGAGATGGCGTGGAGGTTTGGTCTCTCACTCCCTGCGTCGCCGCGTCGCCGCGTCCCGAAACGGCGGGGCGCTTGCTCGGCACGGCGCGCGTCTCGAAGGCGACGCGTTTGATGTCCATCAAGTGCCATGGCGAGACGTTGTCGGAGGTGACGTTGCCGCCCCAGGAGCCGCAGCCCAGAGTCATCGAGGGCGGAAGCGCCGTGGAAAACCCGATAGCTCCATGCGTCGTCGGCGAGTTGACGATGATGCGCGAGGCGGGCATCTCGATGCCGAAAGTCACGGCCTTCTCGCGCGAGCGTGTGTGGATGCCTGCGGTGTGACCCATGCCGCCGTAAGAGAGAATCTCGAAGCAGCGCGCCGCGCCGCGCTCCAGACCGTCCTCGACGTAGAAGGCGAGGATGGGCGAGAGCTTCTCCATCGAGAGCGGAAAGTCGCGGCCCACGCCGCCCACCTCAGCGACGAGGCAGCGCGTGCCCTGCGGAACTGTCAGGCCCGCCAGCTTCGCGATTGTATCGACCGAGCGACCGACGATCTGCGGGTTCAGTGCGCGCTGCGGCGTGGTGACGACTTTGGCGAGTTGATCCGCTTCAGCCGCCGAAAGAAAGTGCGCACCCTGCGCGATGAACTCTTCCCTCAACTGCTTTGCAATAGGCGCGTCGGCGACGACGGCCTGCTCTGAAGCGCAGATGGTTCCGTAGTCGAAGGTCTTGCTCGTCAGGATGTTCTGCACCGCCAACGCCACGTCAGCGGTTCTCTCAACAAACACGGGCACGTTGCCGGGCCCCACGCCGAACGCGGGCTTGCCCGAAGAGTATGCGGCGCGCACAAGCCCGATGCCGCCGGTGGCGAGAATGACGGCGGTCTGACGGTGCTTCATCAGGGCTTCGGTGCCTTCGAGGGTCGCGCTCGTCATGCAGCCGACGGCCTCCGCGGGAAGTCCCTCTTTGACGGCGGCCTCGCGCATAACGCGCGCCGTCTCGTTGATGCACTTAGCGGCGGAAGGGTGCGGCGAGAGGACGATGGCGTTGCGCGACTTGATGGCGATGATGATTTTGAAGATGGCCGTCGAGGTCGGATTCGTGGAGGGGATGATGCCACAGACGACGCCGCGCGGGCTGGCTATCTCCAGAACGTCCTTCGACTCGTTGATGACGCCGACCGTGCGCAG
>JAVRON010000008.1:0-31967 GCA_032162705.1 Acidobacteriota bacterium | reverse complement strand
GTCCGGCACCAAGCCTTATCTGTGGGCAGTTTTTCAAAACGGGCAGAATCTTCTGCCATTGATCATCGGTTAGCTTAACTGTCATCGTGTAGAGCAGTTTAGCTTCTTTACGTCAACACAACCTAGTAAAAAGTCCGAAGATTTACAGCCAGGTTTCACGCCTGCTGGTTTTTACTTTCCACAGATTAAAAAACGTTGTTTTTGGTCTCTGAGGGCAATTCCGATAATGGATATTTTACGAACACATTTCTTGACTCTTTTAAAGGACTAGTACATTATTTAGCCTGATTTTGCTCGTCAAATCACCTCTGGGAGCTTTTCAGCCTTGTCCAGTAATGCTCTGACCCCCGAAATCCTCCGCGGTGGCGAATCTCCGAAAAGGAGGTTTGACCCGAAGAGCGCCTCTCCCTTCGTCAACAAATCGGTCTCTGAAGCAACGCGGCGCGCTTACGGCCGGGCACTGCGGGAATTCTTCCAGTTCGCAGGGATGAAGCACCCTGCGGAGGTTGTTCCCAACGACATCTTGCTGTGGAGGGATAGACTGCGCTCGCAGAAAAAGAGCGCCGCGACGGTCTCCTTCAAGCTGTCGGTCGTCCGCTCCTTCTTCGAGTACCTGAAGGCCGCCGGCGTCGTCCCTCTAAATCCGGCTTCGACGAAACTGGTTTCGCCGCCCGAGTTGCCGTCAGAGCCCGCGGGCAGGGCATTGTCGGCCAAGGAGGTGCGCTACCTGCTGTCGGGGCCCGACCGAGAGAAATCGGAGGGGGCGAGGGACTACGCCCTGATGCTCGTCATGCTCCGCCTCTCTTTGCGCGTCTCCGAGGTCTGCTCCTTGCGCGCCTCGTCGGTCAAGTGGAGCCACGGCCGTTGGACGCTGCGGTGCAAGGTGAAGGGCGGCAGAGAGGAGGTCTGGCCGCTCCCGAAGGAGGTCAAAGAAGCGATAGACAGCTACCTGCGGCTAGACCGAAGGCGGAGAGAGATCACGCACTCAGGGGGCGAGCACGCCTACCTCTTCCAGCCGCACACGAACTACCGCACGCTCGACTTCGACAAGCCCCTCTCGACCCGCATGGTGCAAAAGATAGTGAAGAAGTGGGCGGACTACTCACGCCTCGGAGACCTCTCACCGCACGACCTGCGCAGGACGGCGATCACTCGCGCGCTCGAGACGGGGCTCACGTACCGGCAGGTGCAGATGATGAGTAAGCACAAAGATCCGAAGACCGTCATGCGCTACGACCACGGCCGAGAGAACCTCGACCAGAACGCCGTCAACTTCCTCGGCTACGATGAAGAATAATGCCGACGATGTCGGCGTCAGTAATGGTTGACCTATGAGGCGCGGCACACACGTAAAGCGCGGCAGCCCGCACAGCGAGAGGGCCGGTGAAGCCGTGCTGGGGTTGTGTTGCAGGAATTGCTTCCGCAGTTATAATCCGACCTTTAGCTCAGTCAGCCCACTCCGGGAATCATATTCTTGAAGCAAAATAAATCCTCGTTCAAATGGCGTCACTTCGAGCCGACCGTAATACTTTTGTGTGTTCGCTGGTACTGTCGCTACCAATTATCTTACCGCGATGTCGAAGAGATGATGTGTGAGCGCGGACTCGATGTAGATCACTCAACTGTTTTTCGTTGGGTACAGCGATATGCGCCGGAAATCAATAAGCGCGTGCGTCAGCATCTAAAGATGAGTGGCACCTCTTACCGGGTTGATGAGACATACATCAAGGTGGGGAAGACCTGTAAATATCTGTACCGCGCCGTGGACAAAGAAGGGCAGACTATCGAATTTATGCTCAGCGCGAAACGCGATGTTTCCGCGGCAAAACGATTCTTTAAGAAGTTGATGAGGGCCGAGCACCGCCGCCTGCCGTTCTCCATCTCTGTCGACAAGAACGCGGCTTATCCTGAGGCATTCACCACTTCACAGGCGGAGAGAGTTGTGCCGCAGGACTGCAAGCTGCGGCGCGTGAAGTACCTGAACAACGTGATCGAGCAGGACCACCGCTTCGTTAAGAAGAAGATGCGAGCATCACAATGCTTCAAGAGCTTTCACACTGCGGAGCGCACGCTCGAAGGCATTGAAGCCGTGAATATGATACGCAAAGGTCAGGTTAAAAGATTGGCAGGAAGTGATGCTCAAGGTCAGGCTAAATTCGTCGCTTCGTTGTTCGGGATTGCTGCCTAGCGAGAGACCCTCAACAGACTTCCGCGCTTGTAAATAATCTTTGCAACGCAACCAAAAAAAGTGCTGGCCACGTCATCAATCTAGTTGTATAGTCGCGGCTTCTACAGCGTTCCGTCGCGCAAGCCTCAGCGCGTGTAATCCATCATCGAGCCGGGGCGGGGTTTTCCCTTTTCAACTAGGACGTGCCGGGAAAGGTTGCGACGAGCAATCACGGCACACGTGTTCGTGCCTGCACCGGCCGAGCTACGCGTTCGGGAACGAACGACGTTCGGTTCGTGCCGAGCGCGCCCGCTGCGTAAAACGCACGGGCGCAGGCGGCCGGGCTGCTCCGACGTTTGGTGCGGCGGGGAGGAGAACCGAGATGGCGGAGTTGACAATGCAGTTCCTCGACGTCGGTCAGGGTGACGGGATCTTCACCGTCTTCCCGAACGGCGTGACCATGCTCGTCGATCTGGGCTCAACCAAGAACAAGAAGGTCGTCACCCCAGCCATCCTGGCATACTTCAAGACTTACACAAAATTTAAGGATGTGGGTCAGACGCTCGATTACCTGATCCTCACGCACCCCGACCGCGACCACTACAACATTATCTTGGAGTTCCTCAAGACTCTGGAGATCAAAGTCGCGAAGCTTTTTTACGGCGGGGAGGCGGGCGATTACACATTTAAGCCCAAGCAAGGGGAGCCATCCAAGGCGAAGAATCGGATAGAGAGGATTAAGGAACTTTGCCCGGCGGTGGAGATTCTGTTCATCAATAACTTCCCCTCGCGACTTTCCGGCATCGCGTTTAACTCAGCCGAGACCAACTTCGGCGGCGCGGATGTCTACGTCCTCATCGCCAACGCCCCGCACCCCAGCGCTAATGATGAGGGGTGGCGCAAGAACACGGCCAGCGTCGTGCTGTTGGTTCATTACGCGGGCGCCAAGGTCATTCTCTCCGGCGATGCGACCACCGACACCGAAAGGTCACTCATCTCCAACCTCTGGAATGCCTTCGGCGGGAACCAGAACCAGCAGGCCGGCGAGGTAACGCTAGCGTTTCTGAACAGCCACGTGCTGAAACTCGGACACCACGGCAGCCGCCGTACGTCGAACTCTGTTGACTGGCTCTCAATCATCCAGCCCCGCTTCGTCTTCATCTCTTCCGACCGGCACGGCAGGCTCGACGATACAAACAAGTCCGGGCACCGCCTGCCCCAGTCGCTGACGCTCGACCTCATCTCCAAGTACAGCCGACTCCTCTGGGGCAAGTGCGCGGCCCACAACATCATCTCTGCCTTCGATGCGGACGAGTACGACGCATATAACTCCGCCCCGGAAAGGCCGAATGACCCCGTGACCTATACGGACACGGGGCAGCACTGGCTGGAGCAGTCCGTCACCGCGGGCATCTTTACGTCACTGGTCAAAATGGATATGACCCAGGCCGACTTCAGCGAAGCCGATCAGGGGGCTCAGTTTCAGTTAAGCATCAGCCACGCGGGCATAGTCGAGATATCTTCCACGTCCGAGCCGAGAAGGCTGACCGGGCCCATATCGGTAAGGAAACTCAACGAGGTCAATTCCAAATGAGCCTCACCCTGGACGATGTCTACCGCAAGCTTTCGGCCGCGAACTCGGTCGTCCTGAACGGCGCGATGTTTCAGGAGTTGTCCGACACGCTCGCGCACCTCGGCCTCGCCGAGCTTCGGATCGACAGAGGCTCTGACCCGGTGAAGTCGGCCGACAAGGTGACGCTGGACGGCAAGGCGGACGTGCTGGGGGTGCAGGGAGTCGGCACCCGCCTTGAGATCAACTGGGACGGCGCGTACCGCGTGAGCCTGACGTTTCACCTGCCCGCGTCCTGGCAGTTCCCGACGAGCTTCCCCAACCTCCCGCTTTCGTACAAGTCGGTCACAGAGGGCTCGGGCGTCCTCACCCTGCGGCCGAGCCTGCTGGGCGACCTGCACTTCCTCAAGCCCACGCTGGTGGCGCAGAGCGCCGCAGGGGGCGGGCGGGCCGCGGGGCTCAACTTCAGCGGCGACCTCAGCGACACGACGGCGTTCAAGCACCTGGCAGTCCCGCTCGGCCTCAGCGCGACGCCCACCCTCGCCGGCACCATCAAGCTGAACGGGTCGAAAGCGCCCGACATCAATCTGGGCCTCGCCGCAGGCGTCCCGGCGTTGAAGGTGGGCGAGTGGCTGGAACTCCCCTCGGTCGAGGTCAAGGTGCTCACGACCGCCTCGCCTTACGACCGGTCGGCGGTCGTCACGCTGGTCGAGGTGGCGGCGACCATCCACGTCGGCAAGACCGACCCGGTGCCCGTCGGAATCAAGAGCCCCGTCTACGGGTCGTCGCCGGTCTTCGGCTTCGCGGTGGAGCTGCCCCCGGACGCCGTCAGCATCAAGCGCGGCCTCGACGCCCTGGCCGAGCTGGCGGGCGGCCATGCGGGCGAGTTCCCGCTGCCGGACGGGATCAAGTTTTTGGAGTCGCTCTCACTGCGCGAAATCTCGACGACGGTGGACCCGACGGTGCCCGTCGTCCGGCATCTCCAGTTCGCCGTGGAGACGAGCCGCCCGTGGGCGATCACGAAGCACATTCAAATCACGCGGCTCGGGTTCGGCTGGCTCATCCTCTTCCCGTTCAGTTCCGCCGTCATCCCATCACTCAACTACAAGGTGCGTTCGATCTCGGCGAGTGTGATGGGGCAGCTCGCGCTCGGCGAGGGCGCCGACGCCGTGAGGTTCGACATCGCCGCCCACAGCCACGGCGGCTTCACGTTCAGCGGGGCGCTGCACGAGGGCGACAAGGTCAACCTCACGCGGCTCGTGAGCAAGGCGCTCGGGAAGCCGGCGCAGTGGCTCCCCGAGTGGGACCTCACGCGGCTCGCCGTGACGTACGCGTCTGCCAGCAAGGAGTTCACCTTCGAGGCCGAAAGCAGCTTCGAGTTCGTCGAGCACGAGTCCGCCACGATCAAGCTCTACGTCCACCTGCTCAAGCCGAGAGAGACCTACGAGGCCACGGTCAAGGTCTCGCTGTCAATCGCGGGGCAGGTCTTCGAGGCGGAGTTCGATTCAAAGGGCACGAGCAAGAGCCTGCTCTTCAGGTGGACGGACAAAGGCGGGGCGCTCAGCTTCGAGGATGTCGCGAAGTTCTTCGGCCACACCATGTCCCCCCTGCCCGAGGGCCTCGACCTCACGCTCGCGAGGGCCGACCTCTATTACGACTTCAAGGAGAAGACAATCGTCGTCAGCGCGCAGTCGAAGAAGGGGCGGCAGATTCTGTTCGCGTCGCGCGTGCCGTCAGAGCCGAAGAACAGCCCGCGGCTTTACCTCTTCGACCTCGACGTGCCGCTCAACCTCGGGCTCAAGGATTTGCCGGTGGTCGGCGACAAAATTCCCCCGGGGCTTCAGCTCGGCGTCGAGACTTTGCAGGTCATCGTCGCCTCGGGCGGGGTCAAAGACCTCTCGCCCCTGAATTCCGTCATCACCGAGAAGCTCAACGACCGCGGGCTGATTCCGTCGAAGCTGTCCAAGGGGCTCACGTTCGCGGCGATGCTCCGGGCGGGCACCGGCAGCCTGCCTCTGGTCGTTCCGCTCAGCGGCGGCGGCGCGAAGCCGGGCCCGCTCGCGCTCGCCGCCGCCGAGCCGGGCGGCGCGTCGAACTCCCAGGCCGCAGCCGTCTGGTTCCCGGTCGCGAAGACGTTCGGGCCGGTGACGCTCGGGCGCATCGGCGTGGAGTACGAGGGTGGCCGACTCTTCTTCCTGCTGGACGCGTCGCTCGGCTTCTCGGGGCTCAAGCTGGAGCTGATCGGCCTCGGCGTGGGCTCGCCGCTGAAGGAGGTCGCGCTGGTCCCCCACCTCGACGGGGTGTCACTGTCGTTCAGCGGAGGGCCGGTCACGCTGAGCGGCGGGCTGTTGCGCGTGCCGCCCGACCGGCTGCCGAAGGACGTGGCGTTCGAGTACATCGGCGAGGTGACGATTGCGGTCGAGCCCTACCTCATCGGGGGGATGGCGTCGTACGCGAAGGTGGGCGGCCGATCGTCGTTCTTCCTGTTCGCGCAGGTGACCGGTCAGTTCGGCGGGCCGCCCGCATTCTTCATCACGGGGTTCATGGGCGGGTTCGGCTACAACTCTTCATTAACGCTTCCGGCGGCCGACCAGATTCACGAGTTCCCGTTCCTCGCCGGGCTGGACGACCCGGGCGTCTTCGGGACGGACAAGCCGCAGCCGCTCGACGTGATGAACACGCTCGCGGGCGGCGGGGGCAAGAAGCCGTGGGTGACGCCGGCGGTCGGCGATTCTTGGATAGCGGGCGGGCTTCGCTTCCGCTCGTTCGAGCTGGTGGACGGGCGCGTGCTGCTCGTCGTGAAGCTCGGCAGGCAGTTTTCCATCGCGCTCTACGGGCTGGCGACGATGAGTCTGCCGCAGGGCAGCACGGCCGAGGAGGCGTACGCCTACGTTGAGCTACAGATGGAGGCGGCGTTTAAGCCGAGCGAGGGGTTCTTCGGCATTGACGCCTCGCTGACGCAGAACTCCTTCCTGCTAACGCGCGACTGTCATTTGACGGGCGGGTTCGCGTTCTGGATGTGGTTCGCGGGCGACGAGCCGGCGAGCCTCGAACACGCGGGCGACTTCGTGGTGTCGGTCGGCGGATATCACCCGGCGTTCACGCCGCCGAAGTGGTATCCGCAGCTCGCGCGGGTCGGCTTCAACTGGCCTGTGAGCGACGAGGTGACGATCAAGGGCGGCGTCTACATGGCGCTGACGCCGACGGCCATTATGGCGGGCGGCAGCCTCGAAGCCGTCTACCAGTCGGGCAACCTGCGCGCGTGGTTCACGGCCTACGCGAACATGATGATTCGTTGGAAGCCCTTCTATTTCACGGCTTCTATCGGCATCAGCGTTGGCGCGTCGTACAGACTTTCGCTCGGGGCTTTGTCAACGACGCTCTCCATCGAGCTCGGGGCGACGCTCGAGCTGTGGGGGCCGCCGACGGGCGGCATCGTCCATCTGCACTGGTACATCTTTTCGTTCAGCGTCCCGTTCGGGGCCAAGCCCAAAGACGAGGCGGCGCTGGAGCTTGATTGGAAGGGCTTCGGCGCGCTGCTGCCGGGCGCGCCCACGCCGAAGCCGCCGCACCATGCGCGCGCGGAGATGTTGGGCGGCGGCGACTCGGCGGCGGCGGTGCTCGGCATTCAGGTTAATCGCGGCCTTGTGCGCACGGACAAGAGCGGCGTGTGGGTCGTCCGCGCGGACGAGTTTGTCTTCACGACGGAAAGCGCCGTGCCGGCGACCTCGATTCAGCTCGGCGTGCAGGCTCTCAATCTGGGCGACGCGCCGAAGACCATCAACATCCGGCCGATGAACGCAACGAACGTCACCTCGACGCACACGGTCACGGTGACGAATCTGAGCGACCCGAGCCAACCCCCGACCGGCTGGGCGACGGCCGTGCAGAAGCGCAACTTGCCCGAGGCGCTCTGGGGTGCGCCGCTCGGCAAAGAGAAGCCGCCGCCGACCGCCAACACCATCCCGAACCTGCCCGTCGGCGTGACGCTCACCGCGCCGCCCGCGCGCGAGGGCGGCTCGCCGGGGGTGATGGACACCGCAAAAATCATCAACCCGCTCCCGGACGGGGCGTTGCCGCTGAGCCCCTCGGCGCACGCCGATTCAAAGCATTCGGTGTTAAAGGCGGCCGCGTCTTCCAACGGCCTCGCGGCCGGTCAGGTGCAGTTCGTTGACAACTTCATACCGGGTCTGGAAGACGGCAGGTACAAGATAGAGTTGAAGCAGACGGTGACGGCCCCTGGCGCGACGGTCGCTCCGGCCACGCGCATCTTTAACATTCAGGGGCCTCGGTTCGCGCTCGACCCTTCAGACATCCACGCGTGCTTTCCGCCGAAGGGCGTCAGCGGACAGTTCGACAGGTCTCTGCCGCAGGTCATCCTGACCAAGCGTCTGCTCCCGTGGGAGCGGCAAATCCCGAAGGTCAAAGAGAGCGGAGTGCCGTGGCTCGCGCTGCTCGTCTTCCAGCAAGGCGAGCTGATTGACTTTCAAGTGGAGGGCGCGCCGGGCGACCCCGACGCCGCCATGAAGCAGGCCATCGCCAACGGCGCGCAGACGATGACCGTGCAACAGTTGCTCGCGGCGAAGCATGTACGCACGCCGCAGTTCGCCGAGCCGCCACCCGAAGAAGAGCAGAAGCTGAACTGTCAGGCGATTCGCTTCAGCGCGGAAACCTTCGTCCGCATCGTCCCGACCGCGAAGGAACTTCCCGCACTCGCCCACGTCAGGAAGGTCAACACGGGCGACAAGGTGCCGGCTGGCATGAAGGACGAGGGCAGCTTCTCGGTCGTCGTGGCGAACCGTTTCCCCGCGGCCGCGGCGGGCGACAAGGGCGCTAAGAACGTCGTGCACCTCGTCTCGCTCGAAGGCTTCGGCGACCTGCTCGGCGGCGACGCGCCCGCAGCCCCGTCGGAGGCGCAGGTGCAACTCGTGTCGCTCGCGAGCTGGACTTTCTCTTGCGCCGAAGACGCGTCGCAGACGTTCGCCGGGCTCGTACACAACTTGGCTTACGACGACAAGGGGCGGCGTTCCGCGGATTCGCTCCTCTTGGGGGCAGGGCATAAGGACGGTTACGTCGAACTCGTCCATCACGCGCAGACGGGTGAGAAGGGCGCGGCGCGTTTTCGCGGGCCGCTCACGCCGATGGTCGTGGGGCGTGTGAAGGAGTCCGGCCCGTTCAAGACCGTCGCCGAGGCCGCTCAGCATGGCGACTCAAAGGACGCCGCTGACCTCAGCTTGGCCGCGGCGTGGCAGATCGGGCGCAGCATGGCGCTCGCCGACGAGGCCTTCGCGCTGTCGCTCATGCGCGTGCGGAAGAGGGCGCACGCTACACTCCACAAGATGGCTGCACGGGGGACGAAGCAGGACAGGTTCGGCGAGCTAGCCAAGCTCTTCGCAGGCGGCATGGCGGAGAAGATGCGGGACGCATCCAAGTCCGGCGAGCTGCGGCCGCTGACGCCCGCGCGCGTCGCACGCGCGGCCGCCGCGACCCGTCCTGCGGAGTCGCTGCGCGCCCTCGTCGCGCACACATCTTTCCACACGGCGCTGAGCGGGGAGCTGAGCGACGACGCCGATGCGATGGCCGTTGCCAGATGGCTCGGTCAGCTTCAAATGCTCGTCGGCGTCCCCTTCGTGCATTTAGTTCCGGATGCGGAGATGCTGCCGGCCGGTTCGGTGCGGTTCTTTTACGTAGACCCGAACTGGGTCGGCGCGATGACGGACGGCGCGCTGAGCATCGGAATCGGCACGGGCCAAGAGGCCGCGATGCATTCGGTGATTCATCCCGTCATCACGAGCGGGCTAGGGAAGAAGGCGGTCGTCGTCGCGCCGCTGATTTCCGGCCTGCTGCTGCGTTCGCCGCTGGTGTCGGGCTTCCGAGGGTTGCAGTTGACGGGCACGCTCGGCGGCGCTCGCGTTGACCCTCTGCGCCTCGACCACCTCGGGCCGGACGTTCTGCTCTGCCTGTTCAACGGCGTGCCCGACAAGCTGACGCTGACCAAGCCGCAGGAGGGCATCGAGTTCGGCGTAGACGACAACGGACAGGTCACCACGCGCGTCGTCAAGGGGCAGAATATAACGGAGGGCGCGCCCGTTACGGTCTTCGACCCGCGCAACCCGAGCGCCGTCTCCAACGTCGTGCGCCCCGGCGGCCGGCGGGTGCTCGACATCAGTAAATTGCGCGACGCGTTTAATAAAAAGGTGGGGACGGCGGCCGACGGCTCGTCGGGCTTCGCACTACAGATGCTCCGCGGCGCGGAGCAGATAGTTTTCTCCCACAAGCCCTGAGCGAAGAGGTGTGTGATGAGTGATTCAGGCCCCCTGATCGTGCCCGTCGAAGTGCAGGCGATGGTGCTCAACAGCACGAACGTCAACTTCATGCGGGCGACGATGAATTACGGCAATCTCGATGCCTTCGGAAGCCCTAGCCCCGGCCCCTTCAAGCGAGACGAGCCGAATTTCGCGGCGAGCGCGGATAATCACGGCGTCTACCTGAATCACGGCGTCTACCTGCGCTGGGTTCTGCCGAACGCGCTCCGGCACGGCACGGCGAACGACAAGAACGAAATCGAGTTCCCACTCGTGCCCGACCGCTGGCTCGTGACGCGACTCTATCGTCCGGCCGGCTCGAAGGCCGCGCCCGAGATAAAAGCGTGGGTAGTGCAGAGCAACTACGCGCCCGCAGGTGATTCGTCCCCCGAGGGAACGTCGGCCTTCCTCGATTCGGCGACGGCGAAGCGGTTGCTCATCGGGCGCAAGGTCGAGCTGACGACGAACGCGCCGTGGAAAGAGCCGGGAGCGAAGACCGGCGTCCTGTTACGCGCCGTCGCCGAAGGCAACCCGACGTTCGCGGCCTACCAGCCTTTCAACGAAGACGTCTTCTCCATCCGCGACGACCTCGTCACGCAGCAAGTCGGCGCAGGCACGCTGAGCTACTACGTCATCGGTTGGTACTCCGACCCGGCGAAGGACATTCTCGCCGGTTGGCAGTTGGGCACTGACGGCAAAGGCTTTCGCAAAAGGCTCAAGGATCTCAAGTGGATCGCCTCGGCGGCCGGTCAGGGCGCGCGTGCGACCGTCTATCAGGGCATGGTCTTCTCGGTCGTGTGGGAGCCGGGCGGGCAACCGCCGCCCTCGCCGAAGGACGGCGCGAAGCCTCAGGTCGCTTTAGGCAACACGAGCGTGGACGGGGTGGTCGCCTTCGCGAAGGCCGCCATCGAGGCGCACCCGGTCAAAGGGTTTCCGCCGCGGCAGGCGGCCGACTTGCTCGAAGCCTTCCAGTACAACTTGCTGCCGATGCTCGGGGAGTACGGCGCGGAGGAGATGCTCGAACAGAAGATACGCGGCCACTGGTACGGCTCGGCGCATGGCGGCGCGCGCTGGGTGATAGTGGACGCGGAGGTCGCGCAGGGCGCGACTTCGCCGAAGCCCCCTTCGGCCGAGGAGCAGGCCCGGCAGACTAAGCTGCTCGCGGCACTCAACGCCGACCAAGCGGCTCTCGACGAGGCTTCGCGCGAGCTGATGGGCATGCAGCGAAGGCTCTTCGAGCTATGGTTTAAGAAAGGCATCGTCGAGGTCGGCGACGAGATGCCGTGGGGCATTGACTCGACCGAGCAGGTCGCGCACGCGGTCGAGGGGCTGGCCGCCGACGCGCAGAAGCTGAAGTCGAAGCGCGACGGCTTGGCGACGCGGGTCACAGGCCGCCTCGCCGCTCTGAGTCTTCCGGCGTCGCGCGTGCTCAAGCAGGTCGCCACGCCGCGCTTCTGGTCGCCGGCCGACCCCGTAGTGGTCGTCTCGAACACGGCGCACGCCATGAGGCTCGACCCCGACGGCGAGCTTGTGTGCCGCTGGCCGTCGGAAGTGCTGCCCTCTTCAATCGCAAAGCACGAGCCGGCGATGACTTGGACGGGGCTTCCCGCTGAGGCCCGGCCGCTCTTCTCGGAATGCTTCCTGCTCGACCCGTCGAACGCCTCGCTCTTGAGCGGCTCGGTCACGGCGGGCGCGACGGCAATTAAACCCGCGATTGTCCCTCCGCCGTGGAAGCAGCAGCCGTGGCAGCCGCTCTATCTCGACTGGGAGATCGAGTGGTATCCGATTCCGCTCGCGCAAAGCGGCGGCGCGCGCAAGCCGAATTGGAAATTCAACGGCCTCGACTACGAGTTCGTGCCGGGTATGACAGCGCCGAAGGGGAACCTGCTGCAAGGCCGCTCGGTGCTCACGCCGAAACCTTCTTTCGAGCTTAAGGCGCGGCTTGACCAGTTCATCAAGGAGAACAAAGGAACCGAGGCGGCGGAGCAACTTGAGGCCGTCGAAGGCGTCGTGCAGGCGGTTGAAGGGTGGGACTTCCTGAGCCAGACGCTGAGCGGCTTGAGCATGCTCGTCGCCGGGTGGAGACCCGACCCGGCGCAAAATCCCGAGCCGAAGATAGCGGCTCTCGTCGAGGACACGGCGAGCGGGCCGCCCGACCCACAGCTTTACGAAAAATCGCGCAAGCCGGCCGTCTCGACGTTCGAGGGCATGCGCGGCGGGCAGTTCTTCATTTCGCGCCTGACGGTGGTGGACGTGTTCGGCCAGACGCTCGAAATCGTGACGACCGACGAGAGCAAGCACTTTCTGCCGCTCGTCGCGGACGGCCTCCTCCCGAAGAGCGCGGTCAACTCGGGCGTAGATGTCAGGCGACTCGTCGAGCTGCCGCCGCGTCTGCTTCAGCCCGCGCGGCTCAACTTCCAATTCGACGGGGGCAAGAAGGATAACCCGATCCTCGGCTGGATTCTGCCCAACCACCTCGACGCGAGCATCGCCGTCTACGGCGCGGGCGGTAAGCAGTACGGCGAGCTGTCGCGCCCGCAGAAGCCGACGGACAAGCCCGACTGGAAGCCCGCGCCGGGCTCGCCGTATGAGACGCTCTCCAAGCTCGCGGCCGGCGAGCCGCAACTCGGCGGGCTCGTCTTGAGTCTCCAGCAGGCCGGGGCGCAGGCGTTCGCGGAATTCCTCGAAGCCGTTGACGAGACGCTCTGGACTGTTGACGTGACCGGTCACTCGAACGACACCTTCCTCGCCACGCTCGTCGGGAGGCCCGTCGCCGTGGTGGGGGCGAAGCTCAACTTAGAACTACAGTCACAGGCTTGGACGGATACGGAATGGCCCTTCACGTTCGCGACCCCGCGACCGCGCCCGCCTTTCCTCGACTTCAAGTTCCCGGTGCGGTTGGGCGATTTAGGTTACCGGCAGGACGGGCTCATCGGCTACTTCGCCGGCGGCGTCTACACGAAATTCAACACGGTACACAGGCCCGAGAAGCCCACGAAGAGCGGCTACGTCGTGCCGCTCGCGCCCGGCAACTACATTGACCTCGCCTTCGCGCCGCAAGGCCCCGGCGACGCGGCCTCGCTGACGCTCATCATGGATCCGCGCGTGAGCGTCCACGCGCAATGCGCCTTGTTCCCGGTCAAGGAGGTGACGCTCGCGCCGCGTTGGGTGGACGACGCCCTCGCGGCGATGGAGGCGACTTTCCGCACCGGCCCCGTGCTCGCCGCCACCGAGCAGGTCGTCCCGAAGGGGCAGACCAAAGCGGAGACGGCGCTCTTGCTGCCTACGCCTGCGGAGAGGCGCGGCAGTTGGTCGTGGGTCGAGGGCGACGGCAAGGGGAATTGGCCCGAGAGTCCTCTGGCCCCCGTGAGCGACGCGGCCACGTTCCCCGACACGCCGCCCGCGCTCCGCGAAGGACTGCTCAAGCTCAAAGGCGGCTTGGGCAAATAACGCGGCCCGCTGATTACAATCTTGATTCGACGCAGGAAAGGGAGTGGTCGCTATGATTAGTTACGCGGTGACGACTGACGCCATGCTTCTGGAATATTCTTTCTGGCCGTCGAAAGAGCCGATTACGGTGAGTCCGCCGACGGGTGAGCCTTCGTTCGTGACGCTCACGTTCATCGTCTCGAAGCCGAAGGGGACGCCGGACGTTGTGCTGAGCGAGATTATCTTCACGTTCCCGCATGGCGGCAGCGACGGCGCGGCCGCTGGCGACCTCACCACCGCCGCGATTCCCGCCAGCAGCGCGTCCATGTCCTCGTCAAAAAAGAAAGAGGAATGGAAGATTGATCAGTTCGGCGCGCCGGGCAGGTTCAGGGCGCAGTCCAAGTCGGGCAACCCTGTGACGATCACGGATCAGGGTCTGACCATCATGTTCGCGAAGCTTCAGGTCAGCCCCGTGGTGGGCACGGCGGACGTGAAGATCACCGAGAAGGCGACCAACGGCCCGGCTGATCCGGCGGTGCGGCATCATACGATTCACGTCGCGAAGTTCCCGACGCAATTCTACTTCACCGACTTCTACGCCGCGGCGCCTCTGGTGAAGCACAACAAGAAGGCCACGCTGAAATGGAACGGCAGCGGCGAGGCCGACTACTACATGCAGTGGGGCGAAGCGCCGGCGGTACTCTTGACGAAGGGGCAGTACGTGTGGGAGTCGCAGCCGCTGACGGACAGCACCTCTTTCATACTTAGGGTGGAGGCGCAATCCGGCGGCGAAACCGTCAAGCTTCACGCGAGCGCGACGGTCATCGTCGAGAATCCGAGCCTCGTGGCGACCGACCTCCGCATCGGCAAGACTCTCTTCAAAACAGATGACGCTCCGAGTGGTTTCACGCTGATTAACGATTACAGCACGTTATGGATGGGGGATGGCGGCATATGGATCGCAAACCGAAGAGCAGGCCTACGCGGGGGGATCCTGCTGACCCCGAACGGCGCTCTTAAGTGCAGAAGGTTCACGGTCGCACCGGACGACCGCGTCGGCATCGGCACGCCCGACCCGCACAGCATGTTTCACGTCAATTCTCATGACGGAATCAGATTGGGTCTGGAGGAGAACGGGGGCGGACAGTTAGTCATCACGAACAACAAGGATGACGACAGTATCTATCTCGAAGCCGTCAGCAAGGACGGAATAGGCACGGGCGGGAAGGGCTCCGCGAAAAAGATGTACTTGGGAACCCCCGGCGCGCCGGGCATCGCCGATCTCCCGCAGTTGGTACTGCAAGCGTCTAATACTTCCGTCAACGGCAGACTCGGCGTCGGCCTCGCGTCGAAGCTGCCGCAAAACGCTCTGGACGTTAACGGCGGCGTCGTCATCGGGGCGAGTCTCGCGGGAGTTGGGAGCGCGCCGAATAACGGGTTGAAGGTCGAGGGTAAGGTAATTCTTAATAACGACCTAGAGGTCGAAAACGGCACGGTCAAGGTGAATCGGTTACAATTTTTGGGGGCGCAAGGGTGGACTGCACAGCAACAGGCCGGAGGACTGACATTATCAAAAAGCACGGGTGGAGCTGCGGCACAATTCGCGCCTGACTTGAGTTGTTGGTTCCAGGGGCCCGTCGGCACAGAGTTAGGTTTTTACTCCCTCGGCCCCATTCTACTGAATGACCGGAACACAAATAAATGGATTCAACTTTCTTCTGCACAATCCGGGGGTTACCAATGGGCGACACTCATCCCGTCCGCGGCTCCCTCCGACCTGCGCCTGAAAAGCGAGGTGCAATTGCTTCCGTCCGCGCTGGAAAAGATTCGACGCCTGCGCGGGATAACCTTCCGTTGGAATGAAGACGCGTTGCGGCACTTCACGCGCGACGTCGAGACCACCATCTCGGCCGGGCCGAACGCGACGGAAGAAGAGAATCAGAAGGTCTGGCAGGCGGAGCGCGACAAGCGGCGCGCGGAACTCGCTCCGACCCAAGTCGGCATCCTCGCCCAAGAGGTCGAAGCCGTCCTCCCCGAAGCCGTCTCCACCGACGAGGCCGGCTACAAAACCGTCCGCTACGACAACCTCATCCCGCTCTTGATCGAAGCCGTCAAGGAGCAGAGCGCGCAGATTCAAGCATTGTCGAGCGAGGTCTCCGCGCTCGCGGAAAAACTGCGCGACAACCAACGGACACCGAGCGAGATAATCTCGACCACCTAGTGCCGCCACCTGAAGCGGTTCGACTTCCGTTTCACAAGTGGGGTTTGCGAGTCCCGGGAGTGGAACGTGGCAGTCTTGGGATGGGTACACGAAGGAGCCGTTCTTGAACCCATTTGACGAGTCTTCCAACTGCAATTCTGTAAATGTGTGCGGTCTAAAAGACTTGCCGCTCAGCCGCCACGCTTGAGCTTGAGGTGCCTTCTTCATAGCATCACCGCCTCGTTTTCAGGACTGACGAAAATCTTCGTTGACATGACGAAAGATTTCGTCAATAATGTGTCTCGTCCGGCGGATGTGAGGTCCCCTATGCGAAAAAGAAGAGAGAGGGACGTGGCGCGGCCTACCGATCTGGAGCTATCCATTCTGAGGGTGCTCTGGAAGAGAGGGCGCGGGAGCGTGCGCGAGATACTCCAGGACTACAACAGCGGGCGCGGCGAAGCGGCGGGCTATACCACCATCCTTAAGATGCTGCAAATAATGACGGAGAAGGGGCTGGTGGGGCGAGATGACTCAGTGCGGCCCCAGGTCTACTGGACCACCCAGTCGCAGGACCAGACCCAGCGCCAGCTCGTCAGTGACCTGCTGGAGAAGGCTTTCGAGGGTTCGGCGAAACAGTTGGTCATGCAGGCGCTGTCCGCGAAGGCCGCGTCGGAGGAGGAGTTGGCAGAGGTCGAGAGGCTCCTGGACAGGTTAGAGGGAGAGGAGGGGTGAGCGGAGTGTTTGACGTGGAGGTCTTCCAGATCCTGTACGGCCTCGCCCAGGGCTTGCTCCACTCCATCTGGCAGTGCGCGGCAGTCGCATTCCTACTGGCGGGTGCGCTCGCGCTTCTGCGCGGCAGCAGTTCGAACGTCCGGTACGTGGCCTCGTGCTGCGCCATGGCGTTGATGCTTCTGCTCCCGTCGGCGACCGTGTGGAAGTTCTTGAGCTCCACATCCAGCGCGCAGATGGTAGATGCGTCGGAGGTCGCGGGCGCGCCGGGCGAGTTCGTGGTTGAGCCCGAGCCGGGCGGGCGCTTATACGAAAAGTCTGTGACGGCGTCAGCCGGTTCCCCCCAACCCGCGTGGAATGAATCTCCCACGGAGGGGGCGGCCCGCCTCCTTCCCTGGCTGACGCTGGTCTGGCTCGCGGGCGTCATGCTGCTCTCCGCGCGCACGCTCGGGGGGCTTGTGCTCGCGCGGAGGATGAAGCTGCACGGCGCGCGGCCGCTGTCCGGGCTCTGGCTGAAAAGGGCGGCTGAGATCGCGCGGAAGCTCTCCGTGAGCAGCCCCGTGAAGGTGCTCGAGTCGTCGCTGGTGAGCGTGCCCACCGCCGTCGGCTGGCTGCGGCCCGCCATCCTTCTACCGGCGTCCGCGTTTACCGGGCTCACGCCGCAACAGTTGGAGGCCGTCCTGGCGCACGAGTTGGCCCACATCAGGAGGAACGACTACCTGGTGAACGTGCTCCAGACCGGCGTTGAAACCCTGCTCTTCTATCACCCGGCGGTCTGGTGGGTGTCGCGGCAGATCAGGGCCGAGCGCGAGCACGTGTGCGACGACATAGCGGTCCGGTTAACGGGCGACGCGATGACTTACGCCCGCGCCCTGACGAGGATCGAGCGGCTGCGCACCACCGCCCCGCGCCTCGCGATGGCGGCCGACGGCGGGAGCCTGAGGACCCGGGTTTCGCGGCTTGTGGAAGGGCCGCCGAGCCCGCGCCACCTCTCGCCCCTCCTCGTCGGACTCTTCCTGGCTGTCGCCACGCTCACGACCATGGTTTGCGCCCGCGCGGTACTCCCTAAAAAACATGCTGTAAAGTCCCCGCCGCGGTTGTTGGCGGCGGCAGCCGATGCGAAGAAGGGGGCGGACGATGCCGCAGGGGCGCAGGGTCGCCGTTCGACCCTTTCGGCGGCCGGTGACGATACGGAGGGGGAGGACCCCGAGGTCCGGCGCGTCGCGGTCGAAGCGCTGGGCGGGCGAGACGGCGCGGTGGTGGTGATGGACCCGCGCACGGGGCGCGTCTACGCGGTCGTTAATCAGGAGTGGGCGTTACGGCGCGGCTGGATCCCTGCATCCACCATGAAGCTCGTAACGAGTCTCGCAGGTGTCGGCGAGGGGCTGTTCGACCCCGCGGAGAAGGTGCGCGTGCAGGGCAAGGGTGAGCGCCTCGACCTGACCGATGCCCTCGCCCTCTCCGACAACGTGTACTTCAAGTCCGTTAATGGGCGCGTGGGGGCCGGACCGATCCTGGACTACGCGGGCCGTCTCGGGCTCGGGGAGCGGACCGGCATTAACTACGAAGGTGAGGTGGCCGGCCGTCTGCCCTCCGCCGAGACGGTGGCGAGCGTCACGCGCCTGGGGATCGGCGAGGGTGTAGAGGTCACCCCGATACAGTTGGCGGTGCTGGTCTCGGCGTTGGGGAACGGCGGAAAGCTCGTCGTACCCAGAGTCCCGAGGGCACAGCGGGACGCGACCGGCGAAGCTATCCCGCCGCGGCGCGAGGTCGGCATCCCGGAGGGGGTGCGCAGTCAAATCATCCCCGGAATGATCGCGGCAGTCGAGCGCGGCACGGCCAGCGGCATCGGAGACCCGACGCTGAAGATCGCCGGTAAGACCGGGTCTTTGACGGGCAAAGACGGCGACCTCGGACTCTTCGCGTCGTACGCCCCGGCCGACTCCCCCCGCCTGACCGTCGTCGTGCTGGCGCAGGGGGACGGGGTGAAAGGGGCGACGGCGGCTAAGATCGCCGGGGCCATTTACAAAGCCCTGCGCGGGCGGCTCGCAGATTAAACTGTAAGGCTTTCAGGTAACTCTTATCCTCCCCACTTCCACGCGGCAGGGCGGCCCGTGCGGGCCGCCGCGGCTAACCATATAAGGCATATCTTCGGACGTGGCGCCGAGCCGACCGGCTCGGGGAGGGCGAGGTGTGTTCATGCGAGGGTCGAATGTTGGCGCCACACGGGGCGTGACGGCAACACACGCCGGGCGTTTGCTGGTCATAGTCCTAGCGCTAACTACTATCCTACTCAGCGCGACTGCGGCTGCGGGACAGGTAGCGAAGGGCGCCGCTCCCGCGCACGCCGATACCTCCGCGGCGAAATCTTCTCCCGCTCTGCCCCCTGAGAAAAGCCGCCCGGTTGCCGTGACGCGGTTCGAGGAGGCCCCGGCCATCGACGGAAAGCTCGACGAGGACGTCTGGAAGACGGCGGCCGTCCTCAAGGATTTCTATCAGATCAACCCCGGGGACAATATTGCGCCGAGTTACCCGACCGAGACCCTGCTTGGCTACGACTCCCGCACGCTCTACATCGGCTTCCGCTGTACCGATGATCCGACGAAGGTGCGCGCCACCCTGGCCAAGCGCGACGCCGTGCCCGGGACGGAGGACACCGTCCGCATCCTGCTCGACACCTTCGACGACAAGAGGCGGGCATACGTCCTCGTCTTCAACCCGCTGGGAGTCCAGCAGGACGGCGTCCGCACCGAAGGCTCGGGCGTGGACTACAGCGTTGATGTGGTGATGGAGTCGAAGGGAGTCATCAACGCCGACGGCTACACGGTCGAGGTGGCCGTGCCTTTCAAGTCGCTGAGGTATCGGGCGGGGAAGGGCAGACTGTGGGGCGTGCAGGTCTTCCGCATCATCCAGCGCCTCGACGGCGAACAGGACTCCTGGATGCCCATCTCGCGCAGCGACGTGAGCACCCTCGGGCAGGCCGGGCATATCACCGGAATTGAAAATCTCTCGACGGAGCGCACGCTCGAAGTTATCCCGAGCCTGACGGTCTCCGAGACGGGCAGGCGCGTGAAGTCCATACCGCCCTCGGTTCTGGAGGCCGCGCCCGGAACCGTCGATCGGGGGCGCTTCATCAACAGCCCCGCGGAACTCGACCCCGGCCTGACCGTCAAATTCGGCATCACGCCGACGGTCACGCTCGACTTCGCCGCCAACCCCGACTTCGCGCAGGTCGAGGCCGACCAACTCGTCGTCACCACCAACCAGCGCTTCCCCATCTTCTTCGCCGAGAAGCGCCCCTTCTTCCTCGAAGGCGTAGAGATATTCCAGACCCCCCTGACGGCGCTGCACACACGGGCCATCGTGGACCCCGACTACGCGGCCAAACTCACGGGTAAGGTCGGGCGCGACAGCTTCGGTCTCCTCGTCGCCTCCGACAACGGGCCGGGCGACTTCATCGGCGACGACAGGTTGAATCCGAAGAACTTCCACTATCTCGACCGCAACGCGCGGGCGGCCGTCCTCAGGTACAAGCGCGACGTGGGCAGCGATTCGAACGTCGGGCTGATTGCCACGAGCTATGACTTCAAGGGGCGCGAGGAGGCGCCGACCGATTTCGACATCGAGACAAACGACCCGTGCGAGGCGCAGAAGTCGCTCGAGAGGGGCAACCGGCTGGGCGGAATCGACGGCCACTTCCGCGTGGATAAAATAACCACCTTCGACTTTCAGGTGGCGGCGACGACCTCGCGTCAATGCTTCTTCGACCCCGAGGCCGGGCGCGATACATACAGGGGAGGGCGGGGGCTTGCCTACACGGCCGTATACGACGTGACGGGCCGGAACTTCGGCTGGGTGCTCGGGGCGGAGGGGCGCACGCGCGACTACCGCGCCGACCTCGGCTTCACAGAGCGCACCGACAACAACTACGACTGGTTCGGCTTCCGCTACTCGACCGACCCGAAGCCGAAGGGGTGGCTGGTCAACTGGAAGGTCACCTCCGGCAGCGACGTTGAGTACGACTTCCGCGGCCGCCTTCAGTCCTGGGAGGCCGACGCGACCGCCTACTGGTTCCTCCGCCGGAACACCAACTTCTGGCTCGCCTACAGGCGCGGGGGCGAGAGGCTCTACGAGGAGGAGTTCGGTACCCTGCGGGGGCCGGGACGTGCAGGGGCGTTCTTCGGCCCCGGAGAGCGCTCCGCCAACAGGAATCACTTCGTCGTCTACTTCTCGACGAAGCCGTTTAAGAAGTATGGCGGCCAGTTCAAGGCGGCCTACCGGATGGGCACGTTCGATTTAGACTTCGGGGGTGGCCCGGGGTTCCCGAGGGTGAGCCCGGCGGCGCTCGCCGAACCCGCTGAACCCGACGCGCCGCTCGACCCGGGCGCGGGCAACCTGCTCGACCTCAGCGGCTACGCCTACTACCAGCCGACTGACGCCCTGCGGGTTACGCTCGACTACCTGAAGAACCGGCTGGTGCGCGACGACACGCACCTCGTCGCCTTCGACGATGACATCTACTCGGTGCGGGCCACCTACCAGTTCACGAGGTTTGTGGCGGCACGGGCCCGCGTTGACTACACTTCTCTACAGTCGCGCGCGAGGGCGCAGTTCCTCTTCGCGTGGACGCCGAACCCGGGGACGGCCATATACGCCGGATACAACGATGACGTGAACCACAACGGGTACAGCCCCACGAGCGGGCTGTATGAACCGGGCTTTCGCCGCAACGGTCGCACCTTCTTCGTCAAAATGTCATACCTCTTCCGGAAGAGCTTTTAAGAGAGGGTTGTGCCCGAAGCCATGAACCATCCCTCCTCCCGCGCGATAGACCGCGCTGCGCCAATTGTCGCGATCCTCGCAGTCGCAATCATGGCGGCTGTCTCGCTCAAGAGCTTGTGGCCCCCGACGGCTCGCGGCGGCGGCCCGGCGAGCTTCTCGGCCGAGCGCGCGATGGCGCACGTCGAGGCGCTCGCGGCTGAGCCAAGGCCGGCGGGCTCGGCGGCGCACCGCGCCGCCCGGGAATACATCGTGACGGCCCTGCGCGAGAGTGCCGGGCTCGCGGCCGAGGTCCGCGCCTCCACGGCGACGAGCACCCGTTACGGCCTGCCGTACGACGCGGCGCGCGTGCACAACGTCGTCGCTACGATCCCGGGGACTGACCCGTCGCGCCGGATCGTCCTCGTGGCTCACTACGACACCGTGCTCACGAGCCCCGGCGCGGGTGACGACGCGGCCGGCGTCGCCACACTCCTCGAAGCGGGCCGGGCGCTCGCCGCCGAGTACGGCGGAGCGCCCGAAGTGACTCTGCTCTTCACCGACGCCGAGGAGGTCGGCGCCTTAGGGGCCGAGGCGTTCCTCGCGTCCGGCGGCCTCGACCCGGGGCGGACGACCGTTCTCAATTTCGACGCGCGGGGCACCGCCGGGCCATGCGCGCTCGTCGAGACGGCGGGGGACGAGGGCAGGCTCGTGCGGGCCTTGGCGCGCTCCGGCGCGCCGGTCGCGGCGGCGTCGCTCCTGCCGACGCTCGCGCGGCTCCACGGGCTAGGGACGGACTTCCGCCCGTTCCGCGAGGCGGGCGCGAGCGGGTTGAATTTCGCAATCGTAGATGGCGTCGCGCGCTACCACACGCCGGCCGATGTGCCGCAGGCGCTCGACCGGGAGAGCGTGCGGCGACAGGGCGAAGCGGCCGTCGCCCTCGTACGCGCGCTCGGCGGCGGCACGGAGGACGATCCCGGCGCCGTCTCCTACTTCACGGCGCCGTGGGCTGGCCTCGTCGTCTACCCGCGGTTCCTCGACCTCGTCGCGGCGGTGCTGGCGACGGTGCTCGTCGCGTTCCGGGTCGTGGCATCGGTCAGGCGCGGGCACACGTCCTGGGCCGGGCTCGGGGCGTCCGCGCTCGTCGCCTTCGCGGCTGTGACTCTGGCGGCGGTCGCGTGCCACGCCGAGTGGTGGCTCGTGCGTGCGCTCGGGGCGGGGCCGGCGCCCGGGCTGGCGGACCCGTACGACCCGGTCCCGTACCGGCTTGCTGCCGTCTTGGTCGCGGCGGGGACGGCACTCGGCGTGGCCCGCGCCGCGCGGCAGGTAGGTGTGAAGGCGCCGCTCGGCTTCCTCCCGGCCGTCGGCGTCGCCGTGCTCTGGGGGCTCACTCTCGGGCTCCCCGGAACGGCATATCTCCTCGCCGTCCCGATGCCGTTCGTCGCGATGCATGCGGTCGCGTCGGGCGGCGGCCGCGACCGAGCCGTAGCGCGGGCCATCGGCGCCGCGGCCGCGTCACTCCCGGTCGTACTCGTCTGGGCTCCGGTCCCATACGTCCTGCTCGCAGGCCTGCGGCTCTCCGCGGCGTGGGCGGCCGGCACGGTCGCGGCCTTCGCCGTGCTTCTCTGCGCGTCCGTGTTCGAGCGGGCGCGCTTCGCGGTCGACGGCCGCGTTGCGGCGGCGCTGGTGGCGCTTGCGGCCGTCGCGGCGGGTGTCGGAGTCTCGCGCGCCAGAGCCTCGCCCGAGACGCCGCGTCCCGTCTCGGTCGCTTACGCGCTCGACGCGGACGCCGGCCGCGCCTTCCGGGTCTCGGACCGCGGGAGCGCGGGCGGGCCGGTGGATACGATGTTCCCGGAGGAGCTGCCCCTCGAAGCGCTCCCGCGATTCTTCGGCGAGGATGGCGTGTTCAAGCGGGCCGCGGCGGCGGCCACGCGCGAAGTCCCCGGACCGGAGGTGGCACTCGTCGGCGACGCGGCCGCGGACGGTCGTCGCGAGCTGACCGTCCGCGTAAGGTCGCGCAGGGGGGCGCCGTGGCTCCATGTGTTCGTCGAAACGGGCAAAGTCATCGGCGCGGCGGTGGACGGCAGAGCCATCGATGAAGGGGCCGGCGGCGGCGCGGTCGAAGGTGCCGTCTGGGGGTTCCGACACATCGGCGCGGGCGACGAGGGCTTCGAGTTGAAGCTCGTCGTCGACCCGGAGGGCGGCCCGGTACGGATCACGGTCGTCGACCAGTCCACCGGGGTCGACGATCCGGCCGCGGCGCGGCTCGGGCCGGACGCGATGTACGCCCGCTCGTGGGTCGCGGGCACGACGCTCGTGCGGCGCTCCTACGCTTTCTGAAGCCGCGTGCCGGAATGGTGCCAGCGCTCATCGCGTGGTAAGACGTGAAGGGCGGTAATGAAGTGATGAAGCAGGCACCTCCAACTGGAACATACTAGCCGGAGGTACCTGCTTCATCACATTATTACCTAACGAAATAGGGTTCACGAAGGAGACGAACGTGAACCCAAGGACATTCCGAGGCAATCAGTTCAAGGGTCAACGTAGTGTTGGTGCCACCAGTAATTGTGGTCGGACGCGACTTTTCAACATGACTGGCTAACGCCCCTCACGCTCCGATTTTGCACACCCCATCAGCCTACATCTTGTGGTCAGGGGAGGGAATCATCGATCTTTCACGTTATCTCATCGGATAAGAGTCATTATGACTTTGCCGTCGCGTGTTTTTCGATAATGGGATGGCGGCCCTGCGGAAACGAACACTTGCCGAGTCGCTCCTACCACTCAGCCTAGTGAAAATCCACTCCCCTGTCTGGACGCGCTGTGGATACACTTTTGGCGTTTTGACAATTTTGACTAATGGTTTTGGCTTGCATCCTCTTAACCGGAAATTATTTTGAATAAATTACACATGCTAGGGATACGTTACGGTGAGAGATGAATGATGGATGATCCGTTGGCGATTCGACAGTGCAGAGCGGGAGACAAGGAGGCTTTTCGCCACCTCGTCGAACGGTATCAAGCTCAAGCTATAGGACATGCCATCAGTATCCTCGGCAACCGAGAGGATGCCCTGGACGCGGTTCAAGAAGCATTCATCGACGCTTATCAGGCATTAGGTCGGTTTGATCTTGAGCGGCGATTCTATCCATGGTTCTACATCATTCTCCGAAACTGCTGTTACAAGCTGGCCGCTGGGCGAAAGAAGCGGGAGACGAGCAGTTCGGATGAGCTGGTGATGCTGGCGACAACACCGACCATGCGACCTGAAGAGACCTTGTTGCTCGAACTAGCGATGCTTGAATTAAAAGCCGAGGAGAGGGAGTTGATTACCTTAAGACATTTAGACGGGCTTTCGTATGAGGAACTGGCTGAAAGGCTCGAAGTGCCGTTGGGGACAATCATGAGCCGACTCTATCACGCTCGCAAAAGGTTGCGTGAAAAGCTGGCTCGCCATTCATTCACAGGGTTTTCTGAGGGTTGAGTGATGGCCAAACTTAATTGCGAAAGCGTTTGCATGGCAGCCATGGGGACGGCAGACGGCTACGAGTCGGAGGTGTCGTCAGAGCAGATCGAGGCGCATCTCTCCAACTGCCCTGATTGCCGTCGGGAGCTGGGCCAGTTGCGCACACTCGCCAGCCTGCTTGTCGGGCAAAAGCAGCGGCAGCGAGCCGAACACATCTGGACAGGCATCGAGGGTCATCTGCCTGATGTCGCGCTTGCGCAGAATGCCTCCCGGACTTGGCGTCCACTAGCGCTACTCTGTCTATTGCTGCTCGGCTACAAACTCGTCGAGATGATTCCTGAGCGCGACTTGGGCCTTTTGTTTAAACTCGTACCCGTACTTTTTATCGTCGCCGCCTTTGGCTATCTCAAAGAGAATCCGTTCAAGCTCAACGCCGCCCTAAGGCTCGAAGACGGGGAGTGACATGATGAGTGAAAGTAACCATATGAGTGAAAATAATTTGGACAGTCAAACGCACGTCATACTCGGACAGAAATATGCCTATGCCACCATCTCTTTGATACTCGGCATTACCTGCTTCATTAGTCTCGCCGGCATGGAGAAAGCAATCCTGGCTATCGTCTTCGCCTGGATGGCGCTCAAATCCTCGCCCGCTCCCGTGCTGAAAGACCGTCGGGTGTGGGCGCAGACCGGTCTCGTCCTGGGGACTATTATGCTGATCGTTGTCCCGACGATCATCCTCCTTAACCTTGACCGTCTTCGTACCCTCATCGAGGCGCTGGTAAGGTTGAGTAACGGTAAATGATATTCAGCGTTGAGTCGTCAAACTATCATCTGACGAAAGATTGCGAGACTTGATCGGCAACTAGCCGAAGTTTTAAGGGGGAAGGGAAAGTAGCAGATACGCTTTATCAATTGCTACTTTTCGGAAACAGGAGATCACTATGTTTTATAAGCGGATTGTTTTCATGCTCATCTTTACCTTGTTGTTCTTCATCCCTTGTCGTCAGGCGATCACGTTCGCGCAGAATAACTCCAGACCAATTTCTCAAGAGGTAAGTAGCATCGCCGGCACATTCAAAACAGAGAATGCCTTGCAAGCGCCAGCCGGTGATTCGGTGCCGACGATTGATAGGGGTAAGCTCGTGATCTTTTCAGGGGGCAAACAGATCGGGATAGAGGATTTTCACCTCAGCGCCGATTGTTCCGGGGAGAGTTCGGATGAACTAAGTATGGGAGGTCAGACTCTGAAGTTCAGCAGTCAGATCATTCTCGACCCAAAGACGCTACGTGCGCGCCGCATCATCCTTGAGCAGGGTTCCAGTTTGAGACTGGTGTTTGACGTTAATGGTTCCGATGTCAGGTTGACGGGGAGCAAAGAAGCTATCGGCCAGACGGATGCGGATGCGGTCATCCTGGAAAACAACCTCTGGTACCAGCACTTCTTTCTGGTGAAACATTTTGACGAGCAGAAAGGCGGCGCACAGCAGTTCAAGGCATTCGTCCCCAGCCTCATGCAGACGTTTCCGATCACCATCGAACTCAAAGGGGCGATAGGCCCATTCCCCGACGCCACCCCAAAGCTGACGTGGTATGAGGTGGCAGCTCCGGGAGAGTTGAGATTCGAGGTTGTGACGAACGCTTTGGGGAAATTAGTGTACGTTGGCATTCCTTCGCAACAAGCCGACGCGGTGCGGGGAGAATACGCCGGCTCTGTTACGCAACTGCGTGCCGCGGTTTCTCCGAAGGTTGCTGCAAGCACAGGCAACACGTCTTATGATGCGCCGCCGGGAGCAGCCTTCACCTCCGAGGAAGTCAAAATCGACGTTAAGGGATACAGGCTTGCGGGCACACTCTTGCTGCCTAAGGATTGCGGCGGCCCGTGCCCGGCCGTTGTGTTGGTCACCGGTTCAGGCCAGCAGACCCGGGATGAGCCGGTGCCGTTTCGCGGTCTTGAGCAGTACAAGCCTTTCAGACAGATCGCCGAAGCACTGGCGAGCCAACGCATCGCCGTTCTCAGGGTTGATGATCGCGGTGTCGGCGAGTCGACGGGTTTAGAGACGCTCAAGGCGGCCACTACCTCGGGCTTCGCCGATGATACACGCGCGCAGGTCGCCTACCTCCGCACTCGTCAGGAGATCGACGCTTCACGCATCGCGCTTGTTGGGCACAGCGAGGGCGGCATGATTGCACCTTTGGTCGCCGCCTCGGACTCTCGTATCGCAGCCATTGTACTGCTGGCTGGGCCTGGTAAGCCGGGGTCTGAGATCAGTCTCTATCAGGCGAGGCAAGCGCTCGATGCGTTGCCGAATATGACCAGAGAGGAGAAGGAGCAGAAATTCGCCGAGGAGCGCGAGTACATCAAAGCCGTGCGGGAAGGGCGCGACCTTTCAAAGTATCCAGCGGAGGCGAGGCTACCGTGGGTGATTGAATGGATGAAATATGATCCGATACCGACAATCAGGAAAGTGCGACAGCCGCTCTTGATTCTACAGGGCACCCTGGATCAGCAGGTTAGCGCCGACCAGGCTCAGTTGCTTGAAGAAGCCGCGCGAGCAGCCGGCAACAAGGATGTCACGATACATCTCTTTCAGGGCTTGAACCACCTCTTCCTTCAGGCACAAACCGGCGCTGTCAGTGAATACTCTTCACTCCAAACGACCAGTATTTCAGGCGAAGTCTTGCTGACAATCAGCGAGTGGCTCCAAAGCAGACTACACGCCAGATAAGCTCAGCATACAAGGCGAATTTAAGACTCATCATTTAACTGCGAGAAACCCTATGTTATTTTACCGTGAAATCGAACCGCCCGTTGAATGTTCTCATCTCGTATCTTCTTTTTGGGAATTTACCGCCAGCAGCGAAATGCTTTCGCCGCTGCCCCATGAGGTTTTGCCGGACGGCTGTGTTTCGATTTTCTATCATCGAAACGATCATCTCAACTTGAATAACATTTTAACCATCGGGTTGAATCATGAGTCGATTAAAACAATGGTTTTTGGCGGCAGCACATATTGGGGAATGCGAATCTCGCCTTCCGCCTGCGCTAAAGTTTTACGTTGCGAGCCATCGAATATCGAATCTCGACCGATAGATACGACTAAAGAACTTGTACATTTAACTGAGAATCTTTTGGAACAGCTTGATACCTGTCAAAACTTCACCCAGGCCGTTGCCGTTTATGAAAGCCTCTTGAAAAGACAAAATCTTAAGTCAACAGATTTTGATGAAAAAGTAGCGAAGGCTGTCCGAATCATCGAAGAGCATAAAGGTGAAATCAAAATCGCGGTACTTGCCGGGGAAGTGAATTTAAGCGTTCGCCAATTCGAAAGACGCTTCAAACAAAGTTCGGGTTTAACGCCGAAACAATACGCCCGCGCTCGAAGGATTCGCGCCACGGCGATTAGTTTAGTAGCAGACCCCACGCTGAATCTGGCACGCCGCGCTGCCGCAATGGGTTTTACAGACCAGTCGCATTTAACTCACGAATTCGTTTTCATCACCGGCGGATCGCTAAACTCCTTCGCCGAAAAGGTCAAACAGATTGAGTACGGAAATTTAATCAAATAAATGTCGCGAATCTACAAGACGCGCCCCTCCCCCGATTTCCATAATCCAAATAACGTAAGTTTAGCTCGCCTCCTTGTTCGAGCCATAAAGATATTACTTCCCGTGTCGGAGATTTATGAGTAGAACTTTGAAGACTTTCTTTTCGGCAGCTCTCCTGATCTTTTGTTGTTCCTCACTGGCCGTCACACAAGACAACTCCTCGCGAGTCCCGAAAGAAGTCAGGAACGTGGTCGGGAATTACACCGGCTCGTGGACGAGCTACGGGTTGGACTCGAACGGGCAAGTTGTCAAACAGACCGCGTGGACTGACACAATGAAAGCCGAAAATCCGGCGGTCGAGAAAAACCGCGCGTATGTGACGACCACCGATGAAATGACTTTTGAAGGCGGGCGGATTCCGCCGATGAGAGTGTCGGGCAAAGAAGGCTACACCCTCAACAGCGACGGAAGTCTCGGCGAGTATTTTATCGAAACGTACGGTCAGACTTATAAGATGCAAAAACTCGGCGACAACGTTCTGGCCTACACCGTTCCGGTCGCGCCGCAGGAGTTTGCAAGGCTCGGGCTGCCGAACGCCATGTCGGGGCAGCACGTGCTAATCAAAGTTATCACTTTCGAGCAAGGACTTGAGACGCACAATATCACTCGGGTGACGACATTGCGTTGGAAGGACACCAACGGTAAAGAGCGCACCACTCAATTTGTCAGCCTGCAAGGTCGGCACCAACATCAGCGCGAATGAAATTTAAAATGAGCTTGTACCGTCAGCCTCAAACTCAGGAGATTGCGCTCATGAATAGCTTAGAGTTAACAAGTTCCGACGTAGTGAAAGACGGCGATGATGTCTCTATTAATGTAGCGAGACTGTCGTCCCTGCTCGGGATTTGGAGAGGGACGGGACGTGGCAATTTCCCTACTATCGAAGCGTTCGGTTATACGGAAGAGTTGAAATTTGAGAGTAATGGTTGTGAGCCCCTGATTCATTTTGAACAGAAGACATGGGTTAAATCTTCGACCGAGACTAACGGCAGTCCTCTGCATTGGGAGAGCGGTTTCATTAGACCCGTCGAGGACGGCAGCATCGAGATGTCGAACGCTCAGAATGGTGGGCGAGTCGAGTTACTCAAGGGGCAGATAAACGCGGCGGAATATCTTCAAGGCACTTTGCTTCTTCCTTTAGAAAGCGTGCTGTTCGGGAATGACCCTAGGTTGGTGCGAACAAGAAGGACGTTCAGGTTGAAAGGCAATACCCTCAGTTATCTGATTGAAATGGCGACCGTCAGAACCCCCAATCTACAACAGCATCTTGAAGCCAGTCTGACCCGAGCATCCAATTAGATGTTGACGCTCTGCAGTCAACTATTTAATACCACGACAGATTTATCGCCCGTCGTGCAGCCGCAAAAGGCATGTTGCCTTCCACACCGAATCAATCTAAACCGTCCGCTGCCTTCCCAGAGTCTTAAACATGATGCTTGCCCCTCGTCGCCGCGCCTACGCCCTACTCTTCCGTCCCGGTGGTGTCTCGACATCTTCGGCGCGCACTTCCGCCGCCCGCCTGCTCTCGCCGCCACCCAATCAGGATGCAGCTCTATCAAAAGGAAAATCCCCGATGGACTCGTTCCGCTCATACACTCCTATTCGATCCGCCGTCATCATCCTTGCGCTCGTGCTCATGGGCAGCCTGCTCACCTTCCGCGTTAACTCGCAGAGGGGCGACGCAGCGTCGAGTCAGGTGGGGAAGGCCGTTACCTTCGCAACGCCTGCGCCCGCGCAGCCGTCCCAGAGTAAGGCGCTAAGGCCCGCGCCTAGCACCGGCGACGGCGCTCCGAGTTCGGGCGGAGCACCGAGCGTGGTTGCCACTACGCCGACGCACTTCATCGCCGCTGTGGAACAGACCTCAGCAAATCCCCCTACCGGTCAAATCGATCTGTTCAACATCACCCTGGGTGGCAGCGGCGCTGCGGACACCATCGCCGCCGCCTCGCCGGCGCAACTCGCTGTCACCCCCTCGACGAACGAGACCAAACCGGACATCGACAATCCGTTGAGCACGTTGTTCGACCCAGGCGGCGACCTACTGATCGGCAATGGCAGCGACGGCGGCCATAACCACGGCACCATGGCGTGCGTCCCGGCCAGCGCGATCACGACGGGGGCGAATGCATCAACGACGGTATCCGCCAATGTGACCAGCCCGGTTGCGATGGCATTCGACAAGCGCGATGGCAGCGTCGCAATTGCTGACAATCCCGTCGGCGTCGCCGGTCAGGTCAAGATGTCGGAGTACCTGCTCGGCAGCCAATACTCCGCCGCGCCCGGCACCGGACCCGGCACGCGAAACCTCGTGGCGGACGGGCTCGGCAACAACTTCGTCGTCGACCTGCCGACATTGACTACCGGCACGTACGCCGCCGCGCTGACCGACGGTGGGGAAGTCGACCCCGCGCACGGCGGCCCAAAGACATCGAAGATCGCAATCTACAGCCCGACGGGCGTCGAAACAGACATCCTCGGGAGCAACACGACGCCGGTTGCCTTCGCAATCGATAACCCGGTAGGACTGGCTTGGGACGCGGCGAACAATCAGCTCGTTATCGGCAACAACTCGATCTGGCACACGAACCTGAGCTTCTACTCCGTTTCGCCGGTGAGTCAGGTAAAAGTCATCAACACGGGCCGCCGCAATTTCTTGACGGCAGCGTCGCCGGACGGCCACGTCGCGGTCGCGATGAACTCCTCGGGCGGCTCGGGCGCAATGCTGGTGCAGGTCTTCGACAACACAGCCGCGCGCAATCAGGTCGGCGGCCCGATCCCGTACAACTCCACGTCCGACGCAGGCAGCTGCGGAAATTACATCTACGGCGACGCCCCGGGCGGTGCGGTGCAGGCGATGACATGGCTTTCCAACACGAAGCTGCTCGTTGCCGTCAGCTCGACCAACCAAGGCATCCAAACGTCGCTAAACGGCCTGTACATCTACGACATTAGCTCGTTGGCCGTCCCTACCGGTTTCAACGACGAAACCTGCGCCGCGTATGCGGCGGCTCCCAAGCAGACCGGCTTCGTTCACTTGAACAAAAAACCGTTCGGCTTGGCGTTCACAACGCCGACCATTTTTGCCGATCCGGCTGCCGATCCGAATACGCACACCTGCGGCGGCAAAACTTCGTGCTATCCGACCATTACACAGGCGATTGCAGCTACGGCTCCGGGCGGCATTGTCAACGTTCTCGGCGGCACGTTTAACGAAAACGTGAACGTCAATAACAATGTCATCATGAACCTCGATGGCGACACAACCGTCAACGATCTCACGATCTCCGCGGGTGCTACCTTGAACGGCGGCGGTGGATTCTGTGCGCAAGCGAACGCCGCTAGTTTGACCGTGAAGGGCAACTGGACGAACAACGGCGGCACGTTTAATGCCGGAGGCGGAACCGTCGTCTTCGGCGGCTCAGCCGCGCAATCAATCGGCGGCAGCAATCAGACGACCTTCAACGACGTGACCATCAACAACTCGTCGGGCGTCACTCTCGGCAACAGCGAAACAGTCGGGGGAGCACAGACGCTGACGAGCGGTGCGCTTGGAGTCGGCTCCAACACCCTGACGCTCAACGGCGGGGTCTCCTTTACGAGCGGCACCATCACGAGCAGCCCCAACGGCACAGTCAACTACAACCAGGCTTCAAACTCTCAGAACATAGCTCCCGGCACTTACGGCAACCTGACCTTCAGCAACTTCCAGAAGACCTTCCCCAGCGGCTCGACGG
>JAVRON010000007.1:0-60743 GCA_032162705.1 Acidobacteriota bacterium | reverse complement strand
CGTGTTGGGCGTTGCGCGTTCACTCTGAAGATTGGATAGCGAAAGTTCTTCTACTGTCTACTGACTACTGACTACTGTCTACTGCTTTAGTAGACGTACCGGTTCGCCTTAATCATTGCGTCGGCGATGCGTCGGCGCGCAACGACGGTGTTCGTGGGCGTGTGTTTGGTGAAGCGCTTGAGCGCGGCGAGGAGCATACGCAGCTCGTCGCCTTCGGTGATGGCGGCGAGCGTGTTCTTGGCCTCGGCCTCGACGCGCTCGACGGCGTCGTTGCAGAAGACGCGCACCATGTCGAGGTTAAGAGCGGCTGCCTCTTCGCCTTGAGAGGCCGCCAGCTTTTGCGCGCGCAGGATGGCCGACTCCATCGCGTACACGTCCATGATGATGTTCGACGCGCCGAGCAAGACCTCTTGCTCATCCGAGAGCGCCGTCATGTACTTCTGCGCCGCCGTGCCGAGAACCATCAGCGCGACCTTCTTCGCGTTGCGCGCAAGTTTAGCTTCCGCCGCGAGCACCGACTCGTCCTCGTCGAGCGAAGGCATCGAGGGCGACAGCACCTCGTCCATCAGCGCTTGCGCCGCAGGCAGGAGCGCGAGCTTGCCCGTCAACGCGCGGCGCATGAGCATGCCGGGGATGAGCATGCGGTTGATCTCGTTCGTGCCCTCGAAGATGCGGTTGATGCGCGAGTCGCGGTAGGCACGCTCCGCCGGGTAGTCTGCCGAGTAGCCGTAGCCGCCGTAAATCTGCACCATCTCGTCGGCGACAAAGTCGCAGTATTCCGAAAGGCTCACCTTGATGGCCGAGCACTCGGCGGCGTACTCCTCAATCGCACGCAGCTTCGACTCGGGGTTTGACGCGTCGGCCGTCGCGTTGATGGCTCCTTCAATCAGCCCGAGCGTGCGATAGGTCATCGCCTCGCCGACCCAACTGCGAATCGCCATCTCGGCGAGCTTCGCCTTGATCGCGCCGAAGCTTGAGATGGACTTGCCGAACTGATGTCGCTCGTTCGCATAGCGCACCGCGTCCGAGGTCATCAGCTTCATGCCGCCCAAGCACATCGCACCCAACTTGAAGCGACCGATGTTCAGAATGTTGAAGGCGATCTTGTGACCCTTGCCTACTTCGCCGAGCAGATTCGAGACCGGCGTCTTCACATTGTCGAGCGCGAGCGCCGTGGTCGAAGAGCCTTTGATGCCCATCTTGTGCTCTTCGGCTCCGTTCGCTAAGCCCTCCTGTCGCTCGACGATGAAGCCCGTGAACTTGTCGCCGTCAACTTTGGCGAAGACGACGAACACGTCCGCGAAGCCCCCGTTCGTGATCCACATCTTCTCACCCTTGAGGACGTAATGCGTGCCGTCTTCCGAGAGACGCGCCGTCGCCTTCGCCGCGAGCGCGTCCGACCCCGAACCCGCTTCCGTCAGAGCGTAGGCCGTAATCAGCTCGCCCGTCACGATGCGCGGGATGTACTTCTGCTTCGCCTCTTCGGTGCCGTAGTAGAGTATGGGGAGCAGCCCGATGCCGCCCTGCGCGCCCATCGTTGTCGCGAACGAGGCCGCGCGCCCGAGCGACTCGCCGAGGATGCCGCCCGCCACCTGATCGAGGCCCAGACCGCCGTACTCCTCCGGCACCGTCGCGCCGATGAAACCAAGCTCCGCGCCCTTCTGCACAATCTCGCGCGCGAGCTTCCAATCCTTCTTCTCAAGGTCGTCGATGCGCGGGCGCACCTCGTTGTCCATGAACTGCCGCGCGGTGTCGGCGATCATGCGGTGCTCCTCTGTGAAGTCTTCAGGCGTGAAGACCTCTTCGGGCGTTCTCTCTTCAATCAGAAAGCCACCGCCCACGATTATCTTTTTCTCTTCGGCTACGGCAGACATACGACTCTTGTCCTTTCGTCAGTTCAATGGGGCGAGGCAAACCCTCAGCCCGCGTTTAGCGGAAAGAAGAATTCACAGGGATGGACAGGATAGACAGGATAAGAGAATCATTGATTTCAGATTTCAGATTTGAAATTTGAAATCTGAAATCTCAAATCTCAAATCCTAAATGCTTTCATCCTGTCTATCCTGTCCATCCCTGTGAATTTTTACGTAGCGCCAACTTAACTCAACCGCTCGAAAATCCCGGCAGCGCCCATGCCGCCGCCGACGCACATCGTCACCAGCCCGTAGCGACCATTGCGGCGCTCAAGCTCGCGCAGGATTGTCGCGGTCAACTTCGCGCCCGTGCAGCCTAAAGGGTGGCCGAGAGCGATTGCGCCGCCGTTGACGTTGACGCGCTCGGGGTCTAGGCCGAGTACACGGACGACGGCTAAGCTTTGCGCGGCGAAGGCTTCGTTCAGCTCGATTACGTCGATGTCTTCAAGCTTGAGGCCCGCGAGCTTCAAGACCTTCGGGATGGCTTGGACGGGGCCGATGCCCATCTCTTCGGGCGGGCATCCGGCCGTCGCGTAGGCGACGAAGCGCGCCAACGGTTTCAGGTTCAACTGGCGTGCGCGCTCGTCCGACATGACAACAACGGCCGCCGCGCCGTCCGACATCTGCGAAGCATTGCCCGCCGTGATCGTGCCCTTGACGTGGAACGCGGGTTTGAGCTTCGCCAGACTCTCTTCCGACGAGTCGCGCCGGACACCTTCATCACGCGTGAACGTGACCTCGCGCGTCGTCTTCTTGCCGCGCTCATTCAACTCCTCGAACGTGACCTTGAGCGGCACGATCTCGTCGTCGAAGCGTCCTGCGTCCTGCGCCGCCGCCGCGCGTTGGTGCGAGCGGAAAGCAAAGGCGTCCTGCTCCTCGCGCGAGACTTCGTATTTGCGTGCAACGTTCTCGGTGGCGAGTCCCATGTTCAAGTAGAAGTCCGGGTAATGCTCGACCAGGTAAGGGTTCGGGCGGATATGGTGGCCGCCCATCGGAATGAGAGACATCGTCTCCAATCCCCCGGCGACGATCACTTCCGCGCCGCCAGTGCGAATGCGGTCGGCTGCGATGGCGATTGACTGAAGCCCCGAAGAGCAGAAGCGGTTAATCGTCATCGCGCTTGTTTCGACGGGGAGGCCCGCGCGTATGGCCGCCGCGCGCGCGACGTTCATGCCCTGCTCGGCCTCGGGCATGGCGCAACCCATGATTACGTCTTCGACCTCCGCCCTGTCCAACCCTTCGGCGCGACGCAGCGCCTCTTCGATGACAGCCGCGCCCATCTCATCGGGGCGCGTGTTGCGAAGCGTGCCCTTCGGCGCTTTGCCGACCGCCGTGCGTACTGCTGAAACTATTACTGCGTCTCTCATAAAAGTCCTCTTTAAAACTCGACCTGTGTTGACGCCTCACGCGCCCTTCTCGATTGCGACCTCGACCTCTTCAACCGGCAGCACGTCGCGCAAGACCTTCGGCTCGATTGAGACGAGAAAGCCGCGCTTGCCGCCGTTGATGTATATCTTCGGCAAGTCAAAAATCGTGCGCTCGACATAGACGGGAAGCCGCGCGCGTGTGCCGAAGGGACTGGTACCGCCGACCAGATAGCCCGTGTGCTTCTGCGCCGAGGCGAAGTCGCAGGGGCTGACGCTCTTGACGCCGAGGTGTCTGGCGAGCTGCTTCGTCGAGACCTCTCGGTCGCCGTGCATCAGGACGACGAGCGGACGGTGCGCGTCCGTCTCCATCAACAGAGTCTTGACGACCGCGTGCTCTTCAACCCCGAGCGACTCGGCGGAGTGTCGCGTCCCGCCGCGCTCAACGTAGTCGTACAGATGCGGCTCAAACGCGACCCTTTTTTCCCTCAAGAGCCTGACGGCTGGCGTGACCGGATAGTCCATAAATTAAAAGTCTGGAGTCTGGAGTCTGGAGTCTGGAGTCAAAGACAAGATGCTTTCTGCTTTGACTCCAGACCTCAGACTCCAGACTCACGACTAATTCCTGACCAGACTCGCGACTAATTCCTGAGAGGCTTGCCCGTCTTCAGCATGTGCGCGATGCGCTCCTGCGTCTGTCGCTGGCCGCACAGAGAGAGGAAAGCCTCGCGCTCAAGGTCTAAGAGATACTGCTCGGAGACGCGCGTCTCGTGATTGAGGTCGCCGCCCGTGAGCACACGCGCCAGCCTCTCGCCGATCAAGGCGTCGTAGTCCGAGATAAAGCTGCCGCGCTTCAACTGATGTATGCCGAGCTTGATGGTCGAAAGCCCTGTGTTGCCGAGTGCGAGCACGTCCGTGCGCTGGCGCGGCTGCGTGTAGCCTGTCGAAGCGAGCGCGAGCACCTCCTGCTTGGCGTCGGCGATGAGTCGATCCGCGTTCATCGAGAAAGAGTCCTCTTCGCGCAGGAAGCCAAACTGTTTCGCCTCAGCCGCAGAGGTCGCAACGCGCGCGAGCGCGATGGTCTCGAACGCACGCTTGATGAAGGGGAAAGGGTCTGCCTCCGAGACGCCCGTAGGGATCGAGTCCAGCGCGCGCACAAGCATCTCCTTCGTCCCGCCGCCTGCGGGTATCAAGCCGACGCCGACCTCGACCAGCCCTATGTAAGTCTCTGCCGAGGCGCGCGCGCGGTCTGCGTGCAGAGTCATCTCGCACCCGCCGCCGAAGGCCATCTGGAACGGCGCGACGACGACGGGTTTCGGCGAGTAGCGCAAGCTCATCGTCGCCTGTTGGAAGGCGCGGATGCCCAGGTCTAACTCGTCCCAATCCTCTTCCTGCGCGCCCAAAAGCACGAGCATCAGGTTCGCGCCGACGGAGAAGTTCTGTCCCTGATTGCCGACGACGAGACCCAGAAAATTCTTCTCGACTTCCGCGAGCGCCGTCTTCAACATCTGAAGCGTGTCGCCGCCGATGGAGTTCATCTTGGAATGAAACTCAAGGCACGCCACGCCGTCGCCGAGGTCTATGAGCGACGCGCCCGCGTTCCGCTTGATGACGCCCGTGCGCTCCTTCACGGACTTCAGCACGACGACGCCGGGCGGTTGAGAGACCGGTGTGTATTCGCTCTTCTGGAAGTCGAAATATAGCTCCTGCCCGTTCTCAGTTTTATAGAAAGCATTCACGCCCGCGTCGAGCATTCGCTTGACGTTCGCAGGAATGGCGCGTCCTTCATCTTTCAAACGCGCGACGCTCTTCTCGACGCCAACTGCATCCCACGCCTCGAAGACGCCAAGCTCCCAGCCGAAGCCCCACTTCATCGCGCGGTCAACTTCGACGACCGTGTCCGCAATCTCCGGAATGCGATTCGCCGCGTAGGTGAACACACGCGACATCGTCTTCCATAAGAATTCTCCGACGCGGTCTTTGCCCCAGACCAGAGATTTCATCCGCGCACGCGTGTCCTCGATGTTCTTCGCCGCGTCGAGCGCGGGAAGCCGTACCTTCTGCTGCTGTCGGTATTCGAGCGAGGCCACGTCGAGCGTCCAGATGTCACGCGCCCCGCCCTCGCCCTTGCGCTTCTGATAGAAGCCGCCCTTCGTCTTATCGCCGAGCAGACGGCCCTCCACCATCCGCTCGACAAACTCGGGCAGACGGTAAGCCTCGCGCTCCTCATCCTCCGGCACAGCCTCGTAGAGATTGCGCGCCACATGCGCGAGCACGTCCAATCCCACGATGTCGAACGTGCGAAAGGTCGCGGACTTCGGGCGACCAAGAGCGGGGCCCGTCATCTTGTCCACCTCTTCGATGGTGTAGCCGTCCTCTGCCAGAGTCCTGAGCGTCACCAACGCGCCGTAGGTGCCGATGCGATTGGCGATAAAGTTCGGGCGGTCTTTCGCCACCACGACTCCCTTGCCCAGACGCTGGTCTAAGAATCCGTAGACGGCGCAGGAGACCTCCGGCTTCGTCCACTCCGTCCTTATTAACTCGACGAGGTGCAGGTAGCGCGGCGGATTGAAGAAGTGCGTGCCGAGGAAGTGCGCGCGGAAGTCTTCCGAGAAGCCCTCGGCGATCTCTCGGATGGGGATGCCGCTCGTGTTCGAGGCGACGACCGAGCCGGGGCGTCGGAACTTTTCGACGCGCTCGTAGAGGCGTCGCTTGATCTCAAGATTCTCGACGACGGCCTCGATAATGATGTCGCAGTCTTTGATCCGCGGCAGGTCGTCGTCGAAGTTCCCCACGGAGACGAGCGAGGCCGCCTCTCGGGTGAAGAACGCGGCGGGCTTCGCCTTCTTCGCCGCCTCAAGCCCCGCGCGCGCTACGCGGTCGCGCACCTCCTTCGCGTCGAGCGTCAGGCCGCGCGCTTGCTCTTCGGGCGTCGGCTCCTGCGGGACGATGTCTAAGAGGAGCGTGGGGATTCCGGCGTTGGCGAGGTGCGCCGCAATCTGCGCGCCCATCGTGCCCGCGCCGAGAACGGCGGCCTTTTCTATCCGAAGCATAAAGAGTTAGTCCGAACCTTTCCGAGAATTCGCTGACGCTGTGCCGCCCCATCATACTGAATGAGCATTCATTCAGGCAAGGGCACGGCAACGCCGCCGCTCTCCCCTCGCCGTGCGAGGCGGATGGTGAAGCCGGAGAAGACGGATAAAGGTAGTGCGGTTGCTTTCGCGGTCTGCCGAGTGGGGGGCCGAAAGTTTTTTACCGCCGGATGATCCCGTATGGAATTTGGTTACGCGTTAGCGAGTGGCCGGCTCTATCGGTCGGAAGGGACTTTCGGGCGTTAGACACATTAGGAGTAAAAGTCATGTCCATCATACGTCACACATTATCGACTCTTTCTTCAATCATCATTCTGGTCGGCGTCGCGCAGGCTCAGGCGGGCGCGGACACGAACAGGGGACAGTCGCCGCGTCCGGTCGTTACAGCCGCCGCTTCTGCTAAAGGGGCTCGCTTCGTCTCTGCCGGAGAGGCGCGCCGCATCCGCCTTGAAGTCTATACGGCGGCGGGCGAGCGCCTCTTCGACTCGGACTTTCGCGCGGGCAGCATCATCGACTGGGACGGCGAGGGACTCGCAGACGGCTCTTATCTGTGCGTCGTGACAATCGAAGACTTGCAGGGAGGCTTTGGCCGCAAGCTGTCCGCCGTCACGCTGCAGAGTGGCCGCGCCTCTGTGCGTGCGGGCGGAGAGGAGCAGTTGAAGGCCGAGTACGCACAGGCGCTGTCGGCTGCCGGTTTGACGAATGTTGATGACGCCGCGGCGGCGGCCCCCACTCAGAAGGGCAAGGCGCAGCCGGAGGCCGTGACCGTTACGGCGCACGACGGGCAGGACGGGCAGGTCACTTCGACCTCGGGCGCGCTCACGTTCCGTACGGGCGATGTCTTCTCCGGCAAGGAGCATGAGCAGATGCGCGTCACGCCCGAGGGGCGAGTCGGCATCGGCACGGACAAGCCCGAAGCGACGCTCGACGTGGCGGGCACCGTCCGCGCGCGCGGCGGCATACAGTTCGAGGACGGCACAGTGCTGACCTCGGCGGCGGCAGCAGAGCGCACTGCGACGGGCGTCGCGCAGACTAACATCGTCGCCGGCAGCACCGGCACGGCGAACCGCATCTCGAAGTGGCTCGACGCTGCCGGGACGCTCGGCGACTCGGGCATCACGGAGGTTGGCGGCAACGTTGGCGTCGGCACCGCGAGCCCTTCGCAGAAGTTTGAGGTCACGGGCAACACGAAGTTCGTCGCCGTCGCCGGCTCCCCCAGCATGAGCGGCGCGCACCACCTGTTTGTCACTTCGGGCGACGCCGTCGTGGGCTTCCAGAATCTCGCGAGCAACGCAGGCTCCGGGGGCATCATGTTGGACAACACCGGGTTGATGAGGTCGTTCTTCCAGTGGCACAACGTGAACGCGCCCAACGGCAACTCGCTCAACATAGCCACCGTCCAGAACGACCCGATAACTTTCGTCACCAACACCTACGACGCCCGGATGACCATCACGGGGCCGGGCGATGTCGGCATCGGGACGAAGATACCCGCCCAGCGCCTGGACGTTGTGGGCAACATTAAGATCAGCGGCGCGGGCAACGGCATTATGTTTCCGGACGGCACGAAAATGACCACGGCGACCGCGGGCGGCGGCACGCCCTCGGGCACAAACATCATCAGTGCCATCAACGACGCGGCGACCGCCGGTGTTATTGGCGACAATCGTCTGTCGCCGAACGTCGCCCGTCTGAACGGCGCGAACGCATGGTCGGGCGCGAACGTCTTCAGCGCGGGACTCTCAGCGAACGGCGCGCAGATCACAAACGTCAGCAACCCCGTCGCCGCGACCGACGCCGCCAACAAGGCTTACGTCGATGCGGCAAACGCGAACTCAGTCCGGCTTACGCCCGCCGCTCCGCAGGTCTCTGTGGGCGATGCCAACGGCACGGCGGCGATGCTCAACCTTCGCGGCGGCTCGACGTGTTGCAGCGGCCCCGGCGGCTTTACGCCGGCTGACTTCAAGGTCTACCAGAACGGAAGCTTCCTCGCCACGGGTAATCTCGGCATCGGTACGATCCCCGTCGAGGGTCAGGGCTATCGCACGATGTGGTACACCTACAAGGGCGCGTTCCGCTCCGGCTACGCGGCGAACGAGTGGGACGACGCCAACACGGGCTTCTTCTCCTGGGCGGGCGGCAGCCAGTCAACGGCGAGCGGCCTCTACTCGTTCGCCTTCGGCGACACGAACTTCGCCACCTCGACGAGCAGCATCGTCTTCGGCAGCGGCAACGAGGTGAAGGGCGCGGCAGGCTTCTCGGCGGGCGCGGGCAATCGCGTGTGCGACACATACGGCGTCGCCTTTGGCAACAAGGCGCAGTCGGGTGGCCCGCTCATCAACGGCAAGTGCGACCCCGACAGCTTCAACCTCACGGGACTGGCCGCCATCGCCCTCGGCTTCAACGTGACGGCCGACAAAGACCACACGATGGCGTTTGGCAAGTTCGCCTCGAACAACGGCTTCAGCGGTACATTCGTCTGGAGCGACGCCTCGGCCACCGCTTCGGTAGACACGTTCAAGAACACTGCGAACAATGAGTTCGCTGCGCGCGCCACGGGCGGCTTCCGTTTTCGCACGAACCTGACGGGCACGACCGGCTGCAACCTGCCCGCAGGCTCCGGCGTCTTCAACTGCACTTCGAGCCGCTACACGAAGGAGAACTTCACTTCGGTCAACGGCGACGACGTGCTCGCGCAGTTGCGCAAGGTTCCGGTCTCGACCTGGAACTACATCTCCGAGGGACAGCAGGTGCGGCATCTCGGGCCCATGGCCGAAGACTTCTACAAGGCTTTCTCGCTCGGCGTCGGCAACACCTCCATCGGCGTGCAGGACGCGGTCGGCGTGAGCCTCGCCGCGGTCAAGGCGCTCGACGAGCGCACCCTTGAGCTGCAAAAGAAGACCGAAGAGGTCGAGCAGCTTCGCTTTAAGTTGAACACGCTCGAACAGCGTCTCGCCGCGCTCGAACAGGCCGTCCAGACGAAGGCGAAGCAGGGCGAGGGTCAACAGAAGTAACCCGCCACGGCGGACGCAGACACGAAAGCCCCGCTTTCCGAAAGGAGCGGGGCTTTTCTCTTTCCTTCAAACTCGTGCTTAGAGTAAAGGACGTTTCACCGCAGAGGCGCTGAGTGCGCGGAGGGGGCGCGGAGCAAGTCAACTCTCTGCGCTGACTCTGCGAACTCAGCGCCTCTGCGGTGAAACGCCCCTGGCATTACTCTCAAGCCGGACGGCCAGCGACAAGCCTTCCAACTACAGAGGCACACGTCGGGCGCTCTCAGTAGTTCGTCAGGATGCTTTCGGGCGCGAAGCCCATCTCTTGCAGGCGGTCGCGCGTCTGTTCGATCATCTCGCGCGAGCCGCACACTAAGGCGACGGGGTCGGAGAGCGAGGGCAGCACGTGTTCCAAGAGTGATTGGACGTAGCCGGTCGAGCCTGACCACTCGTAGCCGTCGGGCCTTGAGATGACCTGACGCAGCTCGACGCCCGCAGCTTTCCAAGTGTCCGTCTCGTCGCGGTAGCAGAAATCTTCCGGCGTCCGCACGCCGTAGAGCACGTTGATCTGCCCGAAGCGTTCCGCGCGCCGAAGCACCGAGCGCAAGGCCGAGCGCAAGGGTGCCACGCCCGTGCCCATCGCGACGAAGACGAGGTCGCGCCCCTCCAGCGCCTTGAGGTCGAAGCCGTGACCCACGATCTCGACCAACTCCACGCGGTCGCCCGGCTGCATCTCGTAGAGCGCCCGTCCCGCCGGGTGGTTCGACAGCTTGACGAGAAACTCAACCCAGTCGTCCTCGGGCGCGCTGGCGATGGCGAAGTATGAGCGTCCCGCGCCCTCGACTTCGAGCAGCGCGACCTGTCCCGGCGTGAAGGCGAGTTCGTGAACACGCCCGGCGTCCTCGGGCAGAACGTCGAAGGCGCGAATATCTCTGGCCTCCTCTTGGACGCGTTTGATGACGAGAGTGCGTGTGCCCTTCTCTCCCATAAGACCTGTTGCCGACTCGTTTCAGTGTAAGGATTCGTCCAGCGCCGCGAGTGTATCGCAAGCCGCTTGCGGACGGCAAAAAAAGTAGACAGTAGACCGTAGACCGTAGACCGTAGTCAGTAGTCGCTCCGCGCTACGACAGTTGCGGCTGACATGCCGACGATGTATTGACGAGAGCTTTCTATTGACGAAGGTTTTCTACTGACTACTGACTACTGACTACTGTCTACTTCCTTGTGGCGCGTCGCGCCGGGCGTGTGCTAAAAATGTCTTGGAATTATAAGCCGTAAATCGCGAGCCGTAATCGTAAATAGTTGACGCCCCCTCCTCAAGGCGGAAGTGCCTGTCGCCCGAGCCGTTGAAGCGGGTTATGCCTGTTCACTATTCACCATTTACCATTTACCATTCACTATTCACGAACCATGAATCGCTCTCCGCTGCTTGTCATCTTCATCACGGTCTTCATTGACCTCGTGGGCTTCGGCATCGTCATCCCCGTCCTGCCGTTCTACGTCGAGGGGACGAAGTTCGGCGCAAGCCCGCGCGTCGTCGGGCTGCTCTTTGCGTCCTACTCGATCATGCAGCTCATCTTCACTCCCATCCTCGGGCGCTGGTCTGACAGGTACGGGCGACGCCCCATCCTCTTCTTCTCGCTGCTGGGGACGAGCCTCGGATTTTTCATACTGGGTTTCGCGACGACTTTGTGGATGCTCTTCGCGGGTCGCATTATCGACGGCATCACGGGCGGCAATATCTCGACGGCGCAAGCCTACATCGCCGACGTGACGACCGAAGAGAATCGCGCGAAGGGGATGGGACTCATCGGCGCGGCCTTCGGGATGGGCTTTATCTTCGGCCCGGCCATCGGCGGAATCCTGAGCCGCTGGGGGACGGACGTGCCCTTCCTCTTCGCGGGCGGGCTTGCGCTCGCCAACGCCGTCCTGCTCTACTTCGTGCTGCCCGAGACGGTGACGCCCGACCATCCGGCGCGCGTGTCTGCCGCCACCGGAAGATGGTCGCAACTCCTGCGCGCCGTGCGCCAGTCGCGGCTCGCCTTCGTGCTCGCCATCTACTTTCTCTTCATCACGGCCTTCTCGATCATGACCTCCACGTTCGGGCTTTTTACGCTCTATCGCTTCGGCTTCGACGCGCACGACACGGGCTGGATTTTCGCCTTCGTCGGCGTCTGCGGCGCGGTCATACAGGGAGGACTTATCGGTCGTCTGGTGAAAGCGTTCGGCGAGCTGCCGCTCGTCGTCGTCGGCGCGCTCCTCTTTACGACGAGCCTGCTCGTCATTCCCTGGACGGGCCCCCACACGGGGACTGCGACGCTGCTGGCGATGGGCGCGCTCTTCGCGGTGGGCAACGGGCTGGCGACGCCCTCGCTCACCTCGCTCGCGTCGAAGAGCGCGGGCGCGGGCGAGCAGGGCGGCGTGCTCGGCATCACGCAGTCGGTCGCGAGCCTCGCGCGCGTCGTCGGGCCCCTCATCTCCGCCGCACTCATCTACAGCGCCGCCGTGACAATCGGCTACGACCAGAAGCCGCACAACATGAGCGACCAATCCGTCGCACACACCTTCTGGGCCGCCGCCGCCATCATGTTCGTCGCCTTCCTGCTCGCCGCATACTTCGCGCGCACGCATGCCGCCGAGTATCAAGGCGACGCCGCCGCGACGACCGTATAGAGCGAAAGAGAGTTCACCGTCCGAGATTCGCCATCCGAGTTGAAGAGACTCCCAGTCAAGCTGAGTTGAAGAGACTCCCAGTCAGGTTCCGCGCAGAAGACACGACACCGGGCCGACGCTTCAAGTGGCCGGTCGCGACGTGTGCGCTCGTCGCGTCGAACCTCGCGGCGTGGGGCGTGGTGGCTTTCGTGTACGGGCTATCGCCGTTCGCGCAGCAGAACTCGTCTCTGCTGCTCCGCGTCGGAGCCGTCAATGGCGAACTGCTGCGCGCGGGCGAGTGCTGGCGAATCGTCACTTCACAATTTCTCCACGTCAACTTCCCACATCTCATCTTCAACGCGGTCGCGCTGATGCTTTTGGGCGCTATGCTGGAACGCGAGTTCGGCGCGTGGCGTCTCATCATTCTGTACCTCTGCGGCGGCACGGTCGGCCAGCTCGTCGGCGTGACCGCAACGCCCGCGCTCGTCAGCTCCGGTGCGTCGCAGGCCGTGTTGGCGCTGGCGGGCGGCGCGTTGGTCGGACTGTTCCTGCGACGAACACACATGCGCCGCGCGACGTTAATCATCCTGATCTTCGTCATCGCAGGACAGGTCGCCCTCGACGTGTTTGCGGCAGGGCACATCAAGGCGGGACACCTAGGCGGCTTCAGCGCGGGAGCCTTTATAGGATACGTGCTGCTCCGTTCAGTGAAGCGCGCGTAAGCCTCGGGCGCGGCTCAGATAAATTTTCAGTTGAGTGTACTGCGCGTGTAAATTTTCGGTTGACTCTAATGCGCGTGTCAGCTCATCGCCGCGGGCCGAGGAGGTAACGCGGACTAACTCGTCTCATCAGGCGAAGTAACTCGTCTCATCAGGCGGAGTAACTCGTCTCACCAGATGGAGGGCAGCGACGCTTCATCAATTTCAAGTGCGTCGCCGTTGGGAAGGATGTGTATGAGCCGCGCGCCGCGTGCGCTGAGCGGTGGACTGAGCAGGCCGACGCGGTGGCAGTTGGCGCGCGGCTGTTTGTGCGCGGTCAAGGGCTGCGACTCCGAGCACATCAGCGCAATGCGCGCATCCGCCGCCAGCTCCAAGATACGTTCAAGCCCGCGATTCAGCTCGGCAAGCGGCGCGACAACCTTACCGCCGCACTCGGGTAGCCACTCGTAGCCGACGCCGCTCTCCTTCAAATTCCCCGCCAACACCTGCCCGTTGAACTGCGGCCACCGCGAGCGAGCCGCGCTGCGCACGTCGCACACAATCTCAACCTCGTACTGCCTCAACAGCGCGAGAAACTCGGCCCACGCATGGCGACCGTGGCCGATGGTGTAGATGGTGACGGGTGCGAAAGGCATCTCTATCTTAAAGCTCGACTCCGAAATTACGAATTGCGATTCGGGACGCAGCCAGCCTCGGCCACGTCTTCAGTCCCGACCGCCAGCCGGATGATAAGCCGCGCCATAGAAGCGGGCAAGCGGCCCGCCCCCGCACAAATATCTTGACAGCCTTTATACACAAATATCTTGACAGCCTTTATAGAGAGGTAAATACTACGAGCCGTTTACAGTTTCCTCATCCGCCCGCATATCCTTTACGGCGCGGTTGTTTCAACGCTATATGCGGCTCGCGAAAGGAACGCCGCCCCAAGTTAAAGACTCACTTCATCGGAAGAGGAAACATCCTTAGTCTATCAACCGTTGCTGAGGAGCTACAGGTCGCGCCGCAACGTCGCGGCCGCCCGTTCCCTCCTTCTGCTCTTCGACCGGAGGTGCCCATGAAGGTTTTCATCAGTTCCACATTCGCGGAACTCAAAGATTATCGCGAGGCCGTCCGGAACCAACTCGACAAGCTGGAGATACAGGGCACCAGGATGGAGACTTTCGGCTCGGACGAAAAGACGCCGCTGAACGTCTCGCTCAAGAAGCTTGAGGAGTGTGACATCTACATCGGTATCATCGGCCACACCTATGGCTCGACCCCGCCCGGCGAAGACCGCTCTTACACCCAATGCGAATACGAGCGCGCATACGAGTTGATGCAGGAGGGCCGCATGCGCTTACTGCTCTATCTGGCCGACGAAGGGATTGACCTGCCCGCCAGCATCCTCAAGAAAGCGGGGGCCCCCAGCCTCGTCAAGCAGGATGAGTTCAGAAAAAGGCTGCAGGGGAATCACACCACCGCTTTCTTCAACTCGCCGGTCGAACTCGCACAGCAAGTCGTCTCCGATTTCTTCAAGCTGCACAAGGAGAATAAACTGCCCACCGATGGCAAAGAGGAGGTGCAACTCTTCGATGTCGGCGAAGAGGAGATGATTCGCAGCAACTTCGACAGCGCCGCCCGGGAATCTCTGAATAAGATTGAGGGCTTTATCAATTTCATCGCCAAGAGCTTCGGCAGGCTGTTCAAACTCGACGCCGTGAGTCTCAACGTCCATCCCTTCTTCCGCGAGGTGAACACACAGCTTGAGAGCATCATCCCCGGCATCTCTCTGAATGACAAAGGCGGCATCCTCGAACGCGCGGACGTGCGCCACGTCATCCTGCGCGCGGGCACTATCATCAGCCTCATCACGCGCATAAACGAAGACGAACGGCACAGCGTGGGCAGGGAGATAGGCAACGGGGCGGCAGCCGACCTCATTGAGAACATCGTCAATAAGGGTAAGCTGGTGCCGCGTTCCGCGGACGCCTTCATCTCTCTATGGAATTTCTGGGACAGGACAGGCGGCTGGGGTACGCTTGAACTAATAAAGTCTCCCGATAAGGACGACGAGCGGCTGCCCGAGAAGACGCCCGACAAACCCGAGTGGTGGTACATCAAGATCACGAACAACTTTCTCAGGAGCGACAGCGGCGAAGATGAAGAGATGCAGCGGCGCAACAAGTTCTGGTGCGGTTATATTCACGGCTTTCTCGACACGGCCCTGCCCCGAATCACGGAGAGGATGAGCGGCCTGAATGATGCCCGCAGGCCGGAGGTCACTTTCCCCGAATACTACCGCGTCGCCTCGGTTGAGCCGTGCTACATCGAAGGGGACAGCGAGGCCGACGTGTTCCGCGTCGTCTTTCAGGAAGAGATGTTCTCCGTCGCGCTTCAAGCTCTCAGCGAAAGTCAGAAGCGTCTGAAGAAAGAAGACTACCGGGCCTCGATGGTCGAGAGTCGCAACGCGCTGGCGTCGGCAAGGGCCACACTCAACGAGGTTGAATTTCTCAACCGGGTCAAGAAGATGACTCCGAGCTACGAGCCTGTCATTGACGAGATACTGCGGACTATCAGCCCGCCCGCGCAGATGGTTAGTAAGGAGAAGGCCACACAGTGGTTCACCGTCGCCAACGATGTAGTCCAACAGATTACCAAAGGATAGCGCGGGCAGGCTTCACACGGCCTGAGCACCGCCCTCCGCACTTCCTATCTCCGCCAACTCGCGGCAGATGTCTTGACTCGTCAGCTCGACCAGCCGCCCGCCTGTGAACATCTCTTCGCGTGTCACGTCGCGGAAGGCGAACGATGGAGGCGGGAACGCGTCCATCTCCGCGTCCGTTTCAAAATCCGTCTCGGCGAGGATGAGGCCGCGCAAGGGCCCGAGGAAGACATCGACCGAGTAGCGTCGGCCTTCGTGCTCGTATGGATAGCGATTCTTGCGTAGCTCGTTGCCCTCGAAGATCGAGAAGACTTCGTACTCATACTCGCTCAGGTAGATGCTCGTAATCAGCGTGCGCGAGAAGTCGGGCGGTGCGGGCGTGTGCTTCTGCGTGAGCTTCAGAGTCCACTCGTTGGTCGGAACCCAGCGGCTTTTACGCAGGCGCAGGCGCGTCGCCGTGATGTAGTTGTCCGTGATCTGCGCGTGCTCGGCCTTGAGGTCGAACCCCTTTGGAAGCACGCGCAGAAGGTAACGCCGCTCGCGCTCGACGCGCGTGTACTTCGGCGAGTAGTCCGCCTTGACCCGCCCCGTGCCGATGCCCTTCATGCGACGGCCAACTCCTCTTCGCGGTCTTTCAAGAACTCGTCCGGCTCGACGATGTGCCCGGCGATGGCCGAGGCGGCGACGACGAGGGGCGAGGCTAAGTAAACCTTGCCGGGGCCGCTGCGTCCGGGGAAGTTTCGATTCTGCGCGCTCACGGTGACGTTGTCCGCAGACTTCGACGCGCCGGGCCCAGCGTTGATGCACGCGCCGCAAGAAGGGTCGATCAGCTCCGCGCCCGCGCGCTCGAAAAGCTCTATGTAGCCGCGCTCGCGTGCGTACTCCTTGATCTTCTGCGAGCCGAACTGAAGGTATAGATGGACGCCGGGCGCGACGCGCCTTCCCTGCTCGACCGCGCGCCGGAGCACCGCCGCATACATATCCATGTCGGCCATCTTGCCGCCCGTACAAGACCCTCCGTAGGCGATGTCGATCTTGACCGGCTCGCTCAAGGCAGTGATGGGCAGGCCGTTGCGCGGGTCGCCGGGCGTGGCGACCATCGGGCGCACGTCCGAGAGTTCGATCTCAAAACGGGCCGCGTATTCGGCGTCAGGGTCGCTGCGAAGGAAGCCGCTCAGTATTTCTTCTTCGGGGAGTCCGCGCATGTGCTTGAGGTATTCAAGCGTGACTTCGTCAGGCTCGATGATGCCGGTGAAGCCGCCGGCCTCGACCGCCATGTTCGTAAGCGTCGCGCGCTCGTCAATGGGCCAGTCCTTTAATCCGTCGCCCGCGAACTCCAAGACCTGCCCGATACCTTTCCCCTCCTTCATGTAATCGGTCGCGAGGATGACGAGCATCACATCCTTTGCGGACACGTCCGCGCGCTTGCGTCCATTCAAGACAAAGCGGACGACCTCCGGGACTTTGACGCGAATGTCACGCGTGTACCAGGCGTTTGCCATGTCGGTCGAACCTACCCCGAAGGCGAAGCAGCCGAGCACGCCCGCCATGCACGTATGCGAGTCTGTGCCGATGACAAGCTGACCGGGCAGCGCGATGTCCTCGACGACTGCGTTGTGGCAGATGGCTTCGGAGCCGTGCTCCTCCGTCCCTCCGTAGAGACGTATGCCCTGCTCCGTGGTGAAATCTTCCTGCGTCGTGGCAAGCCCGTTAGCGCGCTCAAGGAGGCCCATCTTCTTCTTCTCCTCCGGCATCACGCGCCCGAGGAACGTCAGGTGGTCGCGGAAAGCGTAGACCGATTCAGGCTCGGTCACGCGCGCCCCGCGCCCGAGCGCCTGCTTGAAGAGACTCTCGGCCATCGGCGTGACGTACTCGTGCGAGAAGCGCACGTCCGCGACGGCGAAGAGCGCGTCACCGGGGCTAACAGATTCGACGCCGACCTCGCCCGCGCGGACGAAGGCGTGGCGCGCGATGATCTTCTCGACGATGTTCTGCGGCCTACGCTTCGTCTCCAAAGCGGGCGGCGCGACCTCTCCCGCAAGCCGCGCCTTGTTGTAGTTGAAGAGGCCGCCGTATTCGACGATCTGCCGCGAGATGGGGTCGAGGCCGCGCGTGAACTCCGCGAGCGGAATCTCCTCGCCGCGCCGCACGCGTTCGACGAGTCCGAAGTCGGTCGAGGTCAGCAGCCCGATGTTCTGGCAGTTCTGCCCGTAGATTTTCTCGATGGTTCGCGCGACGACCAGTTGCACCCCCGCCGCCTTCTCCGCAAACGGCGCAGTCTCGCGCGAAGACCCGCACCCCTTCGACAGCCCCGACACCACGACCGCGAAGCCGCCCTCCCGCACCTCATCCTTCTTGACCGCGCCTTCCCGCATCCCTACATAGACGTACTCGCCCAGCGTCTCGTCGTAATAGAAGCAGACCCATCCGGGCGTAATCTCGTCCGTCGAGATGTTATTCATCAGCGCCCGCTCAGGCTCGAACTCCAAATCCTCGCCCGCTTCCAACTGTCGGCGGACGAGCGACACGTCCTCGGCCAAAAACAGCACGCGCCCGTCGAACTTCAAACGCTCGGGGCGCTTCGTCGTCTTCTCTGCGGTCATCTTCACTCCTCTTAAATCAATGCAAATTATCTGATGAGTTTCTGTAAAGAAGATTATAAACGACCAATCTTACTTTCTTAAAGGAGGTCGCGCGCATGAGTTTTCCACAAAACGGAGATGAATTTTCCACCTGTGGAAAACGCCTGTGGATGAACTGTGTGAATGATGGGAAAAGCCCGAAAAGCGGGCGAAAAGTGACGAAAAAGATTTTCTAAAAAAAGTCTTGACAGCCCAGACACGCGTGCGTATAGTCCGGCTCCCGTCGCGGTTCTCAAGGGAGCCGTGACCGGCTAGGGGATCGGCAGGCGATGCGGTGACGCGACGCTTGAGGACAGCAACCGGCGGTAAAAGTTGCTGCCACTGACGCCCCGGTCGAAGCCGAAAGGCTTGCGCAGGGAGAAAGCTGACGGGTATCTCCCGAGCCGCGCGGATAAAAACGCGTCGGCGCTCCGAAGGAATAATTAACCATCGGGGTAGCGAACGTCGCTCAACTTCGGTTGGGCCTCGTTGTCCAGAACGTAGACTGGAGGTGGAGGTAAAGCCACCAGAACAAAAACCAACAGGCACCATGTCTTCGGACATGAGAGACTGGCGAAAGTTAGTCCGTGCCGACCGGGGGTGAGCCACCGCTGGCACACGCTTCGGAATACAAAACAGGCAACCGGCGCGTGTACAAGCAAAGGTTGCCGTCCCCCTGAGACGCTTCGGCGACTCTTCGGGATTAAGGGTTGCGCTGCTGCTCCTCGTGGGTAGCAGCGCAATTTCTTTTTGCGGTAAACTCCGTCGCCCGTCACTACTCTCTAGCCTCTCCCTTCCCTTCTTCGGTGTGTTACCATCTGCGCCGCCTTCAACAAAGCCCCGACGCCTGAAGGGCACTGAAGCGCCTCGGACGCAGCCCACAACAAGGTTCATGCTGACTGCCATTTTCATCACTTTACTTCTGCTGAGCACTGTCGCTCTGTGGCTCGCGCTCTCTTACTTCAAGGCGGAGGCGCGTGAGCTGTATCACCGCTCGGTCAAGAGCCTGGAACAACTCGGGCGCGAGTTGGCGCTGCTGCGTAGTCATGTGGAGGCGGAGCGACTGAGGGGGGAGCGACAGGACGCGAGCCTCGCGGAGATCGCCGCCGCTCAAACGGAGACGATGCGCGAGCTTGAAGCCGAGAGAGAGCGCGCTCTTGAGAGGAAACACGACAGGGAGAGAGAGAAAGATAAGGAGCTACAGACGGAGCCAGAGACGGAGGAGGACAAGAGCGGGGGCGAGAACGTGACGGCTTACGACTACGGCAGTACCGGCTGCGCGTACTTGGACAGCATGATCGCGTCGGCCCATGAGGATGTGACGGGGGGGTCAGGCGCTATAAGCACTGAGGGCGCGTCGGTCGGCGCGATGGATGAGACGATAGACACGGTCGCGCGTCGTCTCGATGATTTCTTTAACGCCACGACACACCCGCGCGAGTTGCTCAGCAATGAGATTTTCCTACGCGGCTCCGAGCTTTCGCGGCGCACGGAGCAGACGAGCTACGGCCTGCTCGCGCGCGCGACCGACTCCGACGCGGTCGTCGCCTGCATCTCGCTTGAAGCGCTGGCGCGGCGCGAGGGCGAAGACGACTTGATCGCCGACGCGATACTCCGCGACATCAACTCTTTTTACTACTGGCCGCGCTTCTTCGCCCTGCGCGCGCTCGACGCGCATACGAGTGGCCGCGCCGTCCTCGTGCGCCTGCTCACACGCCTCAACTCTTCTTGGCGCGACTACGTGCCAATGCAGGCGCTCCGTGAATTCGTCGCCGCACGCGTCGCGTCTGGCGAGTCGGTCACGCCCGAGGGACTTCTGGACGAGGCCCGGACTCGGGGATTGGACGCGGAGCAGATTGCGGACATCAGCTATACGCTCACAGAGCTTGGCGACGTACTGCCCGCCGCCGTCAGGCAGGAGCTGGCACACTGGCAAAGCCGTCGTGAGACGACCGAGTTCCTGAAGACGCTCGGTCGCGTGTGGGAGCCGGGACGCGCGGGAGACGAAGAGGTTTTCGTGCTCGACTCGGTGGCCGCGCGCATCGCAGAGCTTAAGGCGTCGGTCACACGCGAGCCTGCGCGCTCCGTGCTTCTGGTCGGGGAGTCGGGCACGGGCAAGACCGCGCTCCTGCATGCGCTCGCCGCGCGTCTGCGCGAAGAGAACTGGGTGGTCTTCGAGGCGGGCGCGTCCGAAGTGATCGCAGGGCAGACTTACATCGGCCAGATCGAAGAGCGCGTGCAATCAATCGTCCGGCAGATCGGAGGCAAGCGCGTCCTCTGGGTCATGCCGAACTTCCACGAGGCTTTGTGGGCGGGCCGTCATCGCTACAGCCCGACGGGCGTGCTCGACCTGCTGCTGCCTTTAATCGAGAGTGGCACGGTCAAGCTCATCGGCGAGGTTCCGTCCGAAGCATACGAACAACTCCTGCGACTCCGGCCCAAGCTGCGCACAGCGATGCAGACCTGCCGCCTCGCTCCTCTGCCCGAAGACGAGACGCTCGAACTCGGTCGTCGCTGGGCGGAGAAGCATGGCCGTTTGAAGTACGCATGGGCGGGAGCGCACCAGGGCGTCGATACGTCCTACTTCGTCCCGCGCGCCTCCGAGCGGACGCTCGGCGAGGCACTGCAACTCGCCAAGCAGTATCTCGGCGACAAGGCCGCGCCCGGCAATCTCCTGCTCTTACTCGACGCGACACATCGACGCCTCGTCGCGGAGGAGAAGGACGTGGGCACGGAGATAAAGCTCGACGACCTGCTCGTCACGCTCTCGCAACTGACGGGACTGCCCGTTCAGATACTCGACGAGCGCGAGGGGCTTGACCTCTCGGAGCTTCGAGCCTTTTTCGAGCGCCGCGTGTTAGGACAGCCCGAGGCCGTCGATTGCCTTGTCGAGCGCGTCGCGATGATCAAGGCGGGACTTACAGACCCGACGCGCCCGCAGGGCGTCTTTCTCTTCGTTGGGCCCACGGGCACGGGCAAGACCGAGATCGCGAAGACGCTCGCGGAGTTTCTCTTCGGCTCGCCCGACCGGATGACGCGGCTCGACATGAGCGAGCTTCAGTCGTGGGAGTCGCAGTCGCGCATCCTTGGCGAGTCCGAGGAGATGAGCGACAGCGCCGCCCTCGTCAATCTCATACGCAAGCAGCCCTTCTCCGTCATCCTCCTCGACGAGTTCGAGAAGGCGCATCCATCCGTGTGGGATTTGTTTCTGCAAGTCTTCGACGATGGACGCCTGACCGACCGGCGCGGTAACACCGCGGACTTCCGACACTCGGTCATCATCCTCACCTCGAACCTCGGCGCGACGCTCCCGCACGGAGCAAGCATTGGCTTTTCGCAGGAGCAGGCGCAGTTTGCCTCGGCTTCGGTCGAGCGCGCCGTCGGTCGCGCCTTCCGTCGAGAGTTCGTCAATCGCATCGACCGCGTCGTCGTCTTCCGACCCTTGGGCCGAGGCGTGATGCGCGACCTGCTGCGCAAGGAGTTGAACGACGTGCTGACGCGGCGTGGACTTCGCACGCGCCAGTGGGCGGTCGAGTGGGACGAGTCGGCCATCGAGTTCCTTTTGGAGATGGGCTTCACCTCAGACCTCGGCGCGCGTCCCTTGAAGCGCGCCGTCGAGCGCTACCTGCTCTCGCCGCTCGCTCTGACCATCGTCAATCACCAGTTCCCCGAAGGCGACCAGTTCCTCTTCGTGCGTTCTTCCGCCGACGGCCAATCGCTCGACGTGCAGTTCGTAGACCCGGACGCACCCGTACAAACGGATGCGCCGCAGGATGACGACTCGTCATCAGTCTTCGACGAAGAAGAAGAGTTGGCCGACGGCGCGGCACGCGAGCTTCGACTCGAAGCGGTCGCGCTCGACCCGCGCGGCACGCCGGAGGAGTTGCGCTTCCTGCAAGAGAAGTACGACGAGGTGGCGGCGCAGGTCGAGAACGAAGCCTGGGCGTCACGCAAAGAGGACGCGTTGCGGCAGATGCAGTCGGCTGAGTTCTGGAACTCTGCGGCGCGCTTCTCCGTGCTCGGCGCAATCGAGTACATGGATCGCATCGAGGCCGGACTCGACACGGCAGGCTCGCTCCTCGCGCGTCTGCGCGGCGACCGCAAGCGTCTGCCGCCCGATCTCGTCGCACGCGTCGCACAGCAGCTCTACCTGCTCGACTCGGCCTGCCGCGGCATGGCCTCGGGCCACCCGCGCGATGCCTTCCTGCTCATCAGCGCCAGCCGCGAGCCGAGCGCTGACCGCGCCCAGAGCGAACGCTTCGCGCACAGCCTCACGCGCATGTACCGTCGCTGGGCCGAGAAGCGGCGCATGCGTTTCGATGTCGTCGAAGAGCAGGACGGCGCGCAGCAGAACGGCGACGGTACGCAACAGAACGCCGCCGCCGCGCAAGGGTATCGCGCCCTCATCGCCGTCTCGGGCTACGCGGCCTATACGATTCTGCGCGGCGAGTCGGGGCTTCATGTGCTTGAGACGCCGCAGGACGACAAGTCATTTAACCGCGCGCGCGCGTCTGTGCGCGTCGTCGCACAACCGGACGAACCGGCGGGACGCGGCGCGGAAGCGCTTCGCCGTCAGGCCGCGCGCACGCTCGATGACGACGACTCCGCGACGATGACGCAGCCCGTCGTGCGTCGCTACCGCGAAGACCCCTCGCCGCTCGTTCGAGACTCGGCGCGCGGCTGGCGCACGGGCCGTCTCGAACGCGTGCTCGATGGAGACTTCGACCTCATCACCTGAGCGAAAGGACACGAACCGAACACTTAAACCTGTCTGGCCTTCGTGCCGTTTCGTGTGATTTCGTGGATAAACTCTTTCCTTCTCTGATGTCGAACTCACGTTAAATTTCAACTCAAGGCGGAGCTTGGCGTGATTGTGACCGGCGTGACTTTCGCCATTCGCCCTTCCCCTTTCGCCTTTCACTCGCTCGCCCCGATTTTGTTGCTTTTCCCCACGGGGCGGGTTTAAGCTGCCATGACCGCGAGCGCCAACGCGCCGTATATTTTCGGCGACCCCGGCGCTCATATACAGTGAAAGGGCTGTGCGAGATCGTGTGATTCCGTGCCCCGTCCTGACTCTTGACCCGAAAGCCACGCGCCGGTTTTATCCTAAAATAACTTATGCGTAAATTCGTCACGTGCGGCTCCGGTCGCCCAAAGGGGAAAGCTTAGACCTCACATGGGCATCACGAATCACTCCCGAACATCACGGGTCGGCGCTGACGCATCGAGCGACGTTGCCGCATCGCGCAACGAGGAGGCATGTCTCCGCTGCGAGATGTCGAGGTCATTCCTTGAGGCGGGCGATTACGAGCGCGCGCGCGAAGCCATGGGCTGGCTCTGGCACCGCGCAGGCGAGCGCCCTTCGGTCGAAAAGCTCGGCGAGCGCGCCGCCGCCGAAGTGCTGCTTCAGGCCGGGAGGCTGACGAGCACGCTCGGCGGCGCGCGGCGAATCGACGGCGCGCAGGAGGCCGCCAAGAACCTCATCAGCGAGAGCGCCGCCGTCTTCGAGCGACTGGGCGACGTGAAGAAGGTCGCCGAGGCGCGTGCCGAGTTAGGACTCTGCTACTGGCGTCAGGGCGCGCACGACGAGGCGCGTGTGGTTCTGCGTACCTCGCTCGACGCACTCTCCGGCGAGGACGGCGATCAATTGGCCGTCACGCTCATCCGCCTCTCCATCGTCGAGTTCTCGGCCAAGCGATACGAGACCGCTCTTACACTCAACGACGACGCGTCCCCGCTCGTCGAGTCGAGCGAGAGCGACGCGCTCAAGGGATGCTTCCACAGCCATCGCGCCCTCACCTTCCGAACCATCGCCGATATCGGTGGCGACTCAGAGCTACGCGACCGCGCGCTCGTTGACTACGCCGCCGCGAGCTACCATTTCGAGCAGGCCGGGCACACGCGCTATCAGGCGTACACGGAAAACAACCTCGCCATGCTCTTTAACAACATCGGCCGCCAGACGGAGGCGCACGGGCATATCGAACGCGCGCGCTCACTCTTCCAGGCCCTCAAGGACGTGGGCAGCGTCGCGCAGTGCGACGACACGTGCGCGCGCATACTTATCGCCGAGCGGAGATTCGACGAAGCGGAGAGGACAGTGCGCGCCGCGGTGCGCAGTCTGGAGACGGGCGACCGGCAGGCGCTTCTGGCCGAAGGACTCGCGACGCTCGGCCTGGCGCAAGCGCGGGGCGGGAAGCACGCCGAAGCGCGCCGGAGCTTTCGGCGCGCCATCGAGACCGCGGAGAAGGTGGGCGACCGCGCGGGCGCGGGCGCGGCGGCGCTCGCACTGGCCGAAGAGCTTTCCGCGCACATGACCGCGGGCGAGTTGTGCGAAGCCTTCGCGCGCGCCCACGACCTTCTCTCCGACACGCGGAGCCACGACACGCTCGCACGCCTGATCGCATGCGCGCGTCGCGCCGTGGCAACGCTCGCCCAGTCGCGCGACTCGTCGCGTGAAGCGCAGCCGAGCATGAGCAGCGTTTGGCAGGAATCGCCTGATGAGAAGTGGGCGGGCTTCTCTCTGAAGGATGAGGTGCTGCGTTACGAGTCAGAGCTGATCGCGCGGGCTTTGAAGGACGCGGGCGGCATAGTCTCGCGTGCGGCCAGGCTGCTCGGCTTCAGGCATCACCAGACCTTCGTCGCGCTCCTGAACAATCGACACAAGAACCTGCTTCACGCGCGCAACCCGATTATCCCGCGTAAGCGCAGCATCGTGCGTGTGCGCGCGCCGCGCGGCTCGGCGCAGCACCGCGCCGACAGAGAGACGCGCCCCGTCACGATCCTCTTGGTTGAGGACAATCCTGTCGTCGCCGACGCGATCCGCGACACGCTTGAGTCGGAAGGGTGGCACGTCGAGGCGTACCTCGACGGACGGGAAGCGTTGGAGAAGGTGGCGGGCCCGGATCACTTCGACCTGTTGCTGCTCGACGAAGACCTGCCCGGCATGGGCGGACTCGAACTCGCCCGGCGCGCGCGCTCTCTCGGGCACCGGCGCTCGACGCCCGTCGTCGTCATCTCGGCGACCAACTGCCGTACGGCCGCTCGCGAAGCGGGCGCGGACGCGTTTCTAAAAAAGCCGCAGGACATACTCGCGCTCGTGCCGACCATCACGCGTCTGCTCGACCGCGAAGCGACCGTCTGAAGATGTCCGCCCCGCCGCATTGAGAAGGTTAAAGAAAGTTACGGATAGCAAAAGCCCGGCGACGAATCGTCGGGCTTTTTGCTGACTCGAACTTTTTATTTGCCGACTCGAATTTTTTATCGAGTAGTCTAGCCTTCCGCTCAACGCCTGCCAGCCAGTCGCGCTTTTATCCGGCGGAACTCATCCGAGTCGTGCGTGGGCGCGGGCGTTTGCATAAGCCCGGCGATGATTTCGTCGATGGCAGCGACGCGGCTCGCGGGGTCTGGGTGATCGCTGGCAATCTCCTGCGCGCGCACGTCGCTCCGCTCATAGAGCGAGGCGAAGAAGTCGGCCATGTCGTGCGGGTCGTAACCGGCGGCGGCCATCATGCGCGCGCCCTCTGCGTCGGCCTGCACTTCCGCCGAGCGGTTAGACTTGATGAACAGCATGTTTGCGCCTGCGCCGCCGATGACCGCGGCGAGTTGTCTGACCTCGCCCTGACAGCCGCCCGTGACCGTGTTGAGAAGGCTCATCCAGGTCTTGGCGAGGTAAGCCCTCGAAGCCTGCGTCGTCCCGTGGCGGAGTGCGACGTGTGCGATCTCGTGCGCGAGCACGCCCGCCAGCTCGCCTTCGCTGTGCGCCGCCTCAATCGCGCCCTGGTTGACGAAGACGTAGCCGCCCGGCAGCGCGAAGGCGTTGACCTCCGGCGAGGCGACGACGACGAACTTGTATGGGAACTTGTAGCCCGGCGCTTGCGCCGCGAGCCTCTCGCCGAGTCGCTGGACGTAACGCTCTGTGCGCTCGTCTCGGAGCAAGACCAACTGCCGCCTGATCTCTTCGGCTGATACCTCGCCGAGTTCGATGTCCTGCTCGGGGCTGAAGAGGTTGAAGCCCACGCCCACGCGCGGTGAGGTGAAAGCGACCCAGCGACCCAGGCGACCACCCGACAGCATCCCGCCGCATGCCGTCTGCAAAGACAGCAGAGCCAACAGAACCCACACGGTGAACCTTCGCGTCCGAATCAACCTCTCAGCCTCCACTTGATAAACCTTCTCGGCCAACACTTGCCTGCCCTTACCTGCTCGCCCGTCTTTACCTGACCTGCCCGTACGTCTTCGAGCACGACGCACGCCCGTACGCGTGGGTTCTCTTGTGCGCGCCGACACTTTGGCCTTGCATGTGGACTGTGCAAACGCCGGGCCGCTATCGGATGCGTATGCCTAAGCGGTTGCGCTTGCAAGCGGTTGCGACGTGCGGACGGCGACGCTTGGGGCCATCGCTTTTGTAGTCAAACAGAACTAGGCCGCCGCAGTCGAAATATTGAAACAGTACGTGGAGCATGCCCCGCCGGAGACGTGTGGCAATCCGATAAGTGACACAGCGCCGCCCGCTGTGTGCGTTCACACGTCTATTCTGCCGTCGGTCGCAAGCAGACGCGCCCGGCACTCTTCCGCCGTCGAGCGCGTGCGTGGGAAGCACTTCAACGCAGGAGACAGTTATGAATAAACTTCGTTCCCCAAAAGCCTCGCCAATCGTCAACGTCCGTCCGCGCGCACGCACGCTCGCGTGCTGTCTGCTCGCGCTGCTCTTCGGCTGCGACTTCGGCGCGGGGCGTGCGGGCGCACAAGTCCGCCCCGCCGCAGACATACAGAGGCAGCAGAGTCAGTCGCAGCCGCAGACCGCACGGCAGAAGAACTCGGCCTCAGACGATGTTGACGATGAAAGGGACGAGAGTGAGAGTGAGAGCGCGGGCGTATCAAAGGATGTGTTCGTGCGTCCCCGCTCGACAGACCCGGCGACGGTCATGCGCAAGGCGCACTTCATCTACGTGCATTCGGACTCGGTCTTTCTCAGCGGGAGCGAGGTCGAAGACTCTCTGCGCAAGCGTAAAGAGTTTCAGGCGTGGGGCATGGTCATCACACGCAACGAGGCCGAAGCCGACCTCGTCATCGAGATCACACGCAAGTCGCTGACACGCCGCTTCACCTTCTCTGTCCTCGACCCACAAACGATGGAAGTGGTCACGAGCGGCAAGACGCGCTCCGTGCTCTTCGGCAAGAAGATCGCTAACAAGGTCGCGGAGAAGTTCGCCAACCGCGTCAAGGTTGTGAGACCATACCCGCCGGTCTCTACCTCGAACCCTTGAGCGCCACAGCTCAAAACCGACAGATTAGCCACCGCAGACACAGAGACACAGAGTTTAAGAATGAAAGAGTGTTTGTAACTCCTGTCTTAAACTCTGTGTCTCTGTGTCTCTGTGGCAATTTTCAAAGCGCCCGCTTGAAGCTCACGCGCTGACCGAGGGCGCGACCTTACCTGAAAAATCCTGGCTGTCATTCTTCATGCCGCCCGCGCCGCCGTCCGTCTTCGCCGCGAACTTTTCCGCCCAGCGCACGCGCCCCGTGATCTGCATCACGACGAACAGCGTCAGGATCGAGCCGATAGTGACGGCAAGCCCAGTGAAGCCCTTGAAGAAGAAGGCGTATGAGAACATCACCAGATAGATGAACTGCGCCAGCCCCGCCTCGCGCGCCGCAAAGCGCGTCCCCACGACGAGCCGCAGATAGCTGATGACCAGAAAGATCGAGACGACCGAAGAGACGGCGAACGCCGTATGAATCGAGACGTGATCGACCAGATACGCGAGCAGCAGGTGGAACGAGAAGAAGGCCGTGGCGAGGAAGAAGTAGTTCATCGGGTGCAGCTCAATGCCTCGCATGGTCGTGATGATGAACATCAGGAAGAAGAAGAAGAAGAGCGAGACGGGCGCGAAGAAACTGATGCGCCCGGCGAGGGGCCCGGGCTGCAACTTCTCGGGCATCGCCATCCCTATCTGAAAGCCCGAGACGAGGTTCTTGTAGTTCCATTCAAGCTCCCACCCGTCCGCCGTCTCGCGCTCCTCCGAAGGCGACAGAGTGTTCTCTGGGAAGTCAATCGCCTTGAAGTTCGTGGTCATGTGCATCCGGAAGTCGCGCACCTGCGACACGTCGCTCCCGAAGTTGTAGCGCCAGTCGTTCAAGCCCTGCGAGCGGTACGCGATCTTCAGCATCGCCGTCTCGCCCGGCTTGACAGTGGCGACGCCCGTCGTCGTGTTCTTCTCGTTCGTCAGGACGACGGGCGCGTCGTTGACCGTGAAGACGAGGTCGTCGTAGATGGCTTGCTCGGTCGGGAACTTCAGCGTGAACGTCACCTTGTCCTGATCGGTCGTGTTGCGGAAAGCGTATGTGCCCGCGAAGCCGACCTTGTAAGTGCTGTACCAGAGCAGCCCCTTCTGCCTGTGTTCGAGGCCGAGCGACACGTCAACGCGGCTCGACTCAAGCGGCAGCATGTCCGTCACACTCACCTTCTCCGTCACAACCCTTTTTATCCCGTTCTCCAAAGTCTCCGTGGATTTCGGGACGACGTGCTCACACAGGGCGACGGGCGGCGACTGCGACTGCGGCGCGCCCCACAGAGAGGTGACGCGCCCCTCCAATGTCTGGTCAAGGTCGTATGTGCGAGAGAAGATGGTCGTCCCGAGTATCACCCACGCGGCGGACGCGAACACGAAGATAAAGGCGATGGCTACGATGCGCTTCAACATATTCGTCAACACTCCTTCGGTAAGTTTGCTGTGTCCTTTAGAAACCTTCCTGTGTCCTTCGCCGATTTAACTCTCGTCCCACCCCTCCTGGCAGGAGAAGAGGCCACGGGACGAGTCTGTGGCTGACCACATCACAACCCCCCGCCCACGTCAAAGGCGGAACTCGGTCTTCTTATGTAGGGGGCTGTTCTCGTGGCCGATGATGAAATGCGTCTCCGGCGCGGACTCGTTGAGTAGAAGGATGGGGTCGCGCGCGTCGGCGGGGAGATCGAAGACGAGTTCCGTGGTGTATGCCTCGCCGGGTCTGAGCGGCGTGTCGAGCGACACGCTTGCGTCGCCCCCGGATGCTGAAAGCGCGCGTCGCGCCTCCTCCGACGCCGCGTACGTGTGCCCCTCTGCGTCATGGACGGTCGCGCGGCGCGGGTTCGGGTAGAGCTGCCCGTCGCCGCGATGCGAAGAGATGGTCGTCTCGTCGAAGCGCGTCTTCAAGGTCACGATCAGGAACTCGCCGCGCGCCGTCGCCTGACCGGGGCCCTCGCCGATGGTCTTCGCGCGCCGCACGCCCGCGACCGAGTAGGCGAGGTGACAGTCAATCTCGCAGAAATGTTTCTCCTCGCCGCGCGCCAGCACACGCTCGCCGCTCACGAGCGAGAAGACGAGCATAAGGCCGAAGTAGAGGGCCCCCACCGCGGCGAGCGCGAAGAGCGAAACCTTCGCCCGCCCGTAGCGCCTCACGACGAGCGCGTGCAGCGCCACCAGCCCCAGGACAGCGAGCAACAGAGCCGCGCCCAGAAACCCCATCACACCCAGCGCCGCCGATAGATTCACGTTCGTGTTCACGACTTCTCCCCTCCTTTGTTCCGACGAATTTTCAAAGCCGCCCGGGGCCCCTCCGGTTGAGCGCCGACCGACACATCCAACGCAGCCATTTAAAGTAAAGCCCTTTGCCTCGTAAAGCTCACACGCAAAAAAATTCGGGCCGACGCGTGGCCCGACTTCTTCCGTTCTTGATTCTGCTTACCCTCCGCGCGCGGCGCGGATGACGCTCTCCATGTGACCGAGGTAGCGTTCGAGCGCGCGCCGACCCGAAGCGGTCAATTTGTATTCGGTCTTTGGCATGCGCCCTTCAAAAGACTTGGTACAGACGACGTAGTTCGCCTCTTCGAGCTTGCGCGCGTGCACGCTCAGGTTGCCGTCCGTGGTGTTCAGGAGTTGTTTGAGGTCGTTGAAGGTGAGGGACTGGTTGACGGCGAGGGCGCTGACGATGGCGAGTCGGACGCGTTCATGTATGAGCCGGTCGAGTTCCGCTGTGGCCGCCGGGCCATCTGTGGGTTTACTGCGCCGCTGTTCGCGTGAACCCTCGGGCGAACTTTGCGCGCCCGGCTTCGCCTTTAGACGATCCTTCGCAAGTGCGTTCTGTCTAGCCACCGTAATTCCTCGCTATATGCAGTCCGAAAATAATGTGCAGCACTCCGAAGCCCGCGGCCATCAAAGCGTCTCCCCACCCCGCGGGCAGAAAAAGTGCGCCCGCCCCCAGGAACATGAAGCAGAGACCCATGATTGGAACCGGGCGCACGGAGAAAGCGCCGCCTGTGACGACGCCCGTGCCGTAGAGCAGGAGCCACAAACCGGGCAACTGTCCGGTCAGCCCCGCACGATAGAAGACGACCGTGAGAAGCGCGCCGACCAGAACGGGCGGCGTGAGATTGATGATAAGTTTTCTTCCCGGTCGCGAAAGAAGCGAAGTGTCCGAGGCGTGCGCCTTGCGGTACATCGTCCATCCGGCAATCCCGGCGGAGACGGCGGCCTCGGCCATCCACACCGCGACCCACTCTGCGAAGCTCTTCTGCTGTGAGGCGACAAGCGCGGCGAAAAGAGCGGTGACGCCGATTGCGACCTGCCCCCAGCCCGGCACGGCCGTGAACGAAGTTGCGCTCTCCATCGCCTCGCGGATGAAGCGCAGGTTGTCCATCGCCCGGTCGTGCAGCGCGGGCGGCTCTTCCGTCTGGGGCTTCTCGAATGTGTGGACGACTGCCATGCCGCAGCGAAAATACACCGCGGCAGCAGCCGTGTCAAGTGCTTTGCAACGTAAAGCCTCTACGATGCAGAACTCGGTAGCGTCTTAAATCTGTGATGGCGAAGTTAAAGGCCGCCACGGCGTTTTCCTTCGCCCGCACCGATTTGTTAGCATAGACGCGTCCCAACCGAAACGTGAGCACCTCACGCCGACGCTGCTTCGTCGAGGCATGTGTCGCGGGCGAGCCTCTGAGTGTCGCTCGGCACGCTGCGGTGTGAACGATAGACATTTAAAAGGAGAGCGATTTTGAGCGTGCGGAAGCAAGGTTTACCCAACGGGGTCGAGTTCGTCTTTGAGGAAGAGGGAGTGCGCGAGCTGAAGCTCGCGAACGGGTTGAAGCTCCTGCTGGTCGAGAACCGCGTCGCGCCGGTCGTGACGCTTCTCGTCCTCTATCGTGTCGGCTCGCGCAACGAGGCCGTGGGGCACACGGGCGCGACGCACCTGCTTGAACACATGCTGTTCAAGGGCACGCCGACCTTCAACAAGGGGCGGCGCACACAGATCGCGGCCACGCTCCAGAGGGTCGGCGCGGACTTCAACGCCACCACGTGGTACGACCGCACGAACTACTTCGAGACCGTTCCTTCCGACCAGCTTGAACTGGCCGTACACCTCGAAGCAGACCGCATGCGCAACTCCTTCATCGCCGACGAAGACCGGCGCTCGGAGATGACCGTCGTGCGCAACGAGTTGGAGCGCGGGCAGAATGAGCCGATGCTCGTCTTAGACGAGGCCGTCTACGCGACCGCCTTCCGCGAGCACCCGTATCATCACCCGACCATCGGCTGGCGCGCTGATGTCGAGAATGTGCCCACCGCTCGGCTCAAAGAGTTCTACGACACGTTCTATCACCCGAACAACGCGACCGTCCTCGTCGTCGGCGACTTCGAGGAAGCGCACGCGCTCGACCTCATTAATAAATACTTTGGAGCCGCGCCCGCCTCCGCGTCGCCCATTCCCGAAGTCTATACGGACGAGCCGCGCCAGCAGGGCGAGCGCCGTCTGGTTGTGCGGCGCGCGGGCGAGTTGCCACTCGTGCAGATTGCCTTCCGCACGCCCGCCGCGCTCGGGCAAGACAAGGTTCTCTCGAACAAGGAGCTGGCCGCGCGCTCTGCCGCACCGCCTGACGGTAATGACATCTACCCGCTCGCGGTGCTCTCGGCGGCGCTCGCGAGCGGTGTGACGAGTCGCCTCTATCAAGCGCTCGTCGAGACGGAGTTGGCCGTCTCGGTGGACACGCGTCTCGACCAGTTTCGCGACCCCGGCCTCTTCAACATCTACGCGACGGCCGCGCCCGGCGTCGAGCCACGCAGAATCGAGAACGTGATCCATCAGGAGCTTCGCCGCGCCGCGGAAGACTTGAGTGACGAAGAGGTCGAGAAGGCGAAGCGGCAGATTGCGGCGCACGTCGCATACGAGCGCGACGGCACGCACAACGTTGCGATGCAGATGTCGGAGGCCGAGGCGGTGGCCGACTGGCGCTTCTACAACGCTTACGCGCAGAACATCTCGCGCGTCACGACCGTGGACGTGCGACGCGTCGCCGCCACATACTTCGACGAGGACGCACGCACGGTCGGCCACTTCATACCAAAGAGCAACGGCGGCTCGGACGGCAAGGCCGTTGGTGAAGACCCGGACGGCTCGGGCACGAGTTCGGGCGGCTCTGGGCTAAGTTCTGCGAAAGCCTCGACGCGACCACACGGGTACAAGTTTCACCACGAACCTCAAGCTAAAGAGTCGAGCGAGCCGGGCGAGCCGAACAAGTCAAGCGAGTCGAGCGAGCCGGACAAGTCAAGCGAGTCAATCAAGTCGAGCGAGTCGGGTAACTCGGGCAAGTCAGGCAAGTCAGGCGGAGCGGGCTTCGCTTCGCGTGTGACGCGCGAGGAGTTGGAGATGGGCGCGGTGCTGCTCGTGTTGGAGAACGCGGCGACGCCGACCGTCTCCGTGTGCGGCAGCCTGCGCGCGGGCGCTTACTTCGAGCCGAAAAGTAAGCCGGGGCTTGCGCGCATCACGGCTGAGATGCTGAAGCGCGGCACGCGCCTTCGCGGCAAGCTCGAACTCGCGGGCGCGCTCGAAGGGGTCGGGGCCGGCATAGAGTTCGAGACGGACGCCTTCGCCGTCGAGATCAGCGCTCGCTCGCTCTCGCAGGATTTCCCCGCTCTCGCCTCGACGCTCGCGGAGATGCTGCGCGAGCCTTCGTTCCCCGCCGAAGAGCTTGAGAAGTTGAAGCAACAGACCGTCGCCGCCATCCGCGAGCAGCAGGTGGACACGCGCTGGCGCGCATACGAGCGACTGACGCAAGTAGTCTTCGACGAGCAGAATCCTTTCTACACGCACGGGGGCCAGCGACTTGTCGAGAGCATCAATTCAATCACGGTCGAGGACGTGCGCGGCTTCTACGAGAAATTTTATGGCGGGCGCTCTTTGATACTTTCGGTCGCGGGCGACGTGCGCGCCGCGGAGGCCGTCGGCGTTCTGCGCGACGCGCTCGAAGGCTTCGAGGGGCCCGAGAGCGTTGATGTGAACGTCACAGACCCGGAGCCGCCCACGGGGGCGCGGCGCGAGTTCGTCATCGTCAAGGACAAGGCGAACGTGGACGTGCTGTTGGGTACGGCCGCTCCGCTCAGGCGCGCGGCCAGGGACTATTACGCGGCGGTGATTGCCAACCGCGCGCTCGGCGAATCGACTCTCTCTTCGCGTCTGGGGCTTCAAGTGCGTGATGTTGAAGGGCTGACCTACGGCATCGCCTCGCGCTTCCGCGCGCCGACGCTCGCGGCGGGCCCATGGTACATCGCCGTCTCTGTGAACCCCGGAAACGTCGAGCGCGCGATTGAGTCGGCGCTCGGAGTGCTCAGAGAGTACGTCGAGCAAGGCATCCGTCCCGAAGAGTTGGAGGACGAGAAAAGTTCAGCCGCAGGCTCCTTCAAGGTCTCTCTCGCGACGAACGCGGGGCTGGCCGCGGCGCTTTGGAATGCGGAGTTCTACAAGCTCGGACTCGACTACGTAGAGCGCTACGCGGAACTCGTCCGCGCGGTCACGGTCGAAGAGGTCAACGCGGCCATACGCAAATACTTCCGCCCCGAACACTTGACCATCGTCGTCGCGGGCGACATCGACGCAGCATCCATCCATTAAAGACAAAAGGCAAAGTTCAAAAAGCAAAAGTTGAAGACGACGGCCCGTGTGGCCCGCCGTCTTCAACTTTTGCCTTTTGCCTTTTGCCTTCCGCGTTAGCGGCTTAGCTGGGCCCGAAACGCTGCCGGTACTCGCTGGACGAGATGAAGGCTTTGACCATCTCGGCATTGACGAAGTTGCCGTTGAAGGCGTTCAGCTTGTTGAGCCAGAAGTTGTATCCGGCTGCGTCTGCGTCGCGACGTAGATAACCGAAGTATTCCATCAGGACGAACGCGCGGGTGAACTCGTTCGAGGAGAACTCCTCGGACTCGGCGATCTTGCGAAGCACGGTGGCGCGCGTCTCTGTGCTGGCGTTAAGACCAGCGACGAGCGAATCGCGGAAGGATGACTCCGAAAGGATGTTGCCGCGAATCTCGCCGCCGCCGAACTGGACTGTGTGGAAGTTGATGTAGGCGTGACCCGTCCGGATGTTCGTCAACTGCGCGGCCAGCGTCGTGCCGTTGCCTTCGGGCGCATCCCACTTGCCGCTGATCGTGCCGCCGACTGCGCCGCCGGTGAACGGCGTGTTAACTACGTCGTTCGGGTTGTTGTCGTTGAACGGACTGCCGAAGAAGCCCCAGACGACCGGCCCGTTGGTGGTCGGCGTGACGCTCGCGCTCGCGTGGATGTGCGCCGCGACGAGGTTGTCGTTCGTGTCGGTGGTCTGCGAGCCGGTGAAGTCGATGTTATTGACCGTGGCCGTGAACGTCATGGCCGTCTGCGCGGCGTTGAAGCGGAACTTCGCCGTGCCGAAGGACGCGGGTCTCGCTCCTCCGCCGGAGAGCGTCGGAGTCGTCGGCGGGTTCTCCTGTGCGTTCGTCAGGGTCGCGACGAAAAGCCTCTGGTTGGCCGGGTCGATACCGGCGCTTGCCAGCAGAGCATCGACGTACTGGTCGTTCGTCAGCCCGCCGAACTTGTTGATGAACTCGGGCTTGGTCACGAACTCGTTGAAGTATGCAACCTTGTTCGCTTCCAACACCGCGTCCGCGCCGGGTGCGCCGAAGACGAAGCCGCGTTGGAGCGACTGTATGTCACGCTCGAACTCACCGTAGAGGACGGGCACAGAGGTTCCGGTCAGCGTCGAATTGCCGAAGGCCGCCTTGTGCGTCAGATAGGCGAGCATGCCCGTCTGCTGGAACTCGATGGAGAGGAAGAAGGCCCCCGAGACATTGATGCGCGTCCGCTCGATGCACGCCGCGTCCGAGCCGCAGGAAGTGATCTGGTTAACCCAGAAGTTGAAGCCCGCGGTGTCCGGCTCGCGGTTCAGGAAGTCCAGATAGTTCTGGCGGACGAAGAACTGCGCGTCGTCAATCGGGTTCGTCGTGGGCGGCGTCGAGTCGTTGTCCGTGATCGTCAAGTCGGACGTGTTCGGGCTGCCCAAGCCGACGCCTGCGCCCGTCGGGTTCGAGAGCGCGAGCGAGACCGTCTCGTCACCCTCGACAAAGTTGTCGTTGACGACGAGGATGCGGAAGGTCTTCGAGGTTTCGCCGGGGGCGAACGTCACCTTGCCGAGCGAGATTTCGTAGTCGGACTTCTGCGAGGCGTGGCCTGCACTCGACTCGTCGAAGGTGTTGTAGTTGACTGAGGCTGAGTTCGAGGCGTCGCCCGAGCGCGTGACGGTGATGTCGATGTGGCCGCTGCCCTCGCTGATGGCGTAGGTGTCGGATGAGAACGCGATGAGCGAGGTGGCCGAGGCCGTCGTCGGATTGAGCTTGCCAAAGAGGCCGTGCTCTTCTTCGGCGGGGCCGGCGCTGAAGTAGAGCGTGTTCACGTCGCCGCCCGAGCCGCCGTTGCCGAACTGAAGCGCCCACAGCTCATCAATCACGATGCCGTCGCCCGCCTCGTTCTGGATCGTGCCGAGGAAAGCGCCGGTCGTCGGGTTGAAGGCGTGAATGCTCGGGTTGCCCTCGCCGAAGTTGCCGACGAGGAGCGCGCCGCCGAAGATGCCGAAAGACGCGGGCGCAATCGTTAAGCCCCACGGCGAGTTGAGCGGGCCGTTGTTGATGCCGAACGTCAGGTCGCGGACGCCGTTGGTGTTGAACCGGCGGACAAAGCCGTTGCCGATGCCTGCTTCGTCGTGCCCGTCAGTGCCTACCTTGGCGTAGGTGACGTAGAGCGAGCCGCCGATGTTCTGGATGTTGTAGGGATGGAAAGTGTTCGCCATCGTCGTCGGGATGGTCGGGTCGGCGAAGGGGAAACTGGCGGTCGGTTGCAAGACGAAGTTGGTGTCGTACACGTCAATCTTGCCGTTGGCGAAGTCGGCAGCATAGAGATGGTTCGTGCCGTTGTTGGCGACGGCGAGGCCCGTATAGACGTGGCCGGGTTGGCTCGCGGCGATGACCGCCTGCGTCGAACCAGCTGCCGGGGCGTTCGGGTTCCAGCCCGTGATGTTGCCCGTGATCGAGGCGAAGAGGAATCGCGCCGAGCACGGCGGGGAGGCGCATGCGCCGGGGAGTGGGAAGTCGGTCGTCGAAGGGTTGGAGACCGTCCCCGTCGGCAGCCCGCCCGGAATGGTCACGGTCTGCGGGCTAGGGTTAAGGATGAAGGGATTGCCCGACACGTCGCCGCGCAGGAGTTGCGAAGTGCTCGTGCCGTTGTTGGCGACCCAGAAGGGACTCGACGAAGTCAGAGAGATGCCCCACGGGTTGACGAGCAGAGGGTCTTGGACGGGCGCAAGGCCGGGGATGTCCGAGACGAGATTCGTCTGGCGATAAGCCGAGCCGGGCGCGATGACCGGAATGTCCGGATTCTGGCCGTCGTCGCTCGCCGCCTTAGCAACGGTCGGCGAAGGCACCCATGCGGGCACTCTCGGCAGTGCGACGAGGAGCAGCATCAGCATCAGCACGACGCTGAAAGACTTTCTGGCGCGACGTTGATTCAGGCGCAGACGAGACATCGGGATTCTCCTTAAGCTTTCGACCACTGAAGGGTTGGCCGGAAATTGCGGCGTGCCGGCGGTCGCCGTGCAGGGCCCCGGAACGGTGGCCCGCGCGGAAGATGAAAAGCAGCGCGTGCGAAGCGAGCCGCCGTAGTGGGGAGATTAGAATCTTTTCGGCCCGGTCGCGTCGGGGAATGTCACCCTCCGCCGACCACGCCTCAAGGGGCATCGAGTTTGAAAGCGAGTTTTAAATAAAGATTACGAACTTAACTAAAATGGAAGCGGGCAAAACTCTATGCCTACAGGGATGAAGCTGTCAAGAGCTTTCGTCGATGCCTTCAAGAGATTTCGTCGGGGCCGTCGAGAGTTTTTGGCTGATACCGTCAAAGGTAGCGCAGCATGGTGCGCTTAACTGAGATTCGCGCGGGACTTTAGTTCGCGGAAAATCTCTGCCTGTATTCGATTGAGGAAAGGAACGCTTTGACCATCTCAGCCTTGACGAAATTTCCATTGAACTGGTCGAGCTTCGAGAGCCAGAACTGCCATCCACTGAAATCCGTGTCCGGCTGATCATTGGGGTTGCGTCGTAAATATCCGAAGTATTGCATTAGCACAAAGGCTTTGTTGGTTTCTGCCCGCGCGAGGTCTGCGTCTTCCGCTACCGCCTGCAAGACCCACGCACGAGTCTTCGCGCTGCTCTTGAGATCGTTTACCAGCGCGTCTCGCTCCGCCTGTGAGAGCGCCCCCCCGGCGTTCGCGTTCAGAGCGTCCACGAACTGCTCCGGCGTCATTGCCTGCGAGTACGAAGTGGTAAACCGCTCGCGCGTGACAAGCTGATCGAAGAAGGCCCGCTTGTTCTGCTCCAGACGCTGCTCCCAATCGCCGACGCCGACGACCACGCCCTGCCCGATCTGCTGCATGTCGGACAGCATCTCCTCGCGTGTGATGGGCACGGGCTTGCCCTGTATGTTGCCGAAGGCCGCCTTGTACGCGCGGTAGGCCAGGTATCCCGTCTGCTGAAACTCAATCGAGAGATAGAAGGCCGCGCTGACGTTAATGCGCTTCACCTCCTGACACTGCGCGTTGCTCCCGCACGAAGTAATCTCGTTAGTCCAGAAGCCAAGCCCCGACGCATCAGGCTCTCGGTTCAGGAAATCAAGGTAATGCTGTCTGACGAAGAACTGTGCGTTATCAACCTGATTAGCCGTAGACGATGGGTAGTAAGTAACAATGCTTGAGCGGTTAGCCAAGTTGTCGTCTGCAAAAACATAAACGACCGTCCCTTGATTAGGATCGATATTGAACGGCGTCGTGTACTGCTGGAAGTTCGACCCGTTCGTCGAATAGTAAATCGCCTTGATGCCTGACTCGCTATCCGAAGCCGCGAGAGTGACGAGCAGTGTCGACTGCTGCATTGTCTCGCTAACACTGACGGTGGGCGGCGTTATATCTTTGGCGGATGTGCCGCTCGCCGAGGCAGTCGGTATTACTGTTGTCTCAAACGTGCCGTCGCCGTCTGTGTCATACTTCAAAGGATCGATGCCTGAAGGGGTGAACCTTAGTAAGGCAGTTACACCTGTGGGTAAGGATAAATCCTGATAGCGGATGGCTTGAGAAGTATCGATGTCCGAACCCTTCGTGATCTCCAAGGAAATTGGATCGCTGTCGGCGCGCATCGTTACGCTGAACGTCTGGTCGGCAGGCATGACGATTTGCGTTGCCTTTTCGCCCGTGACGAATGTAGTAACATTCGGGACGCCGCTATCTGACAAATCCGCCAAAGGATTTGTTGTGTTGCCGATGGTATCTGCCACCGTAACGGCTCCCGCCCCTACCACCCTGACATAGTAGGCTGGCAGCACCGTCGGCTCCTCGTCAGCCTTCCCCGTCGCAGGTTGCGCCGACTGTGCAGGCTTTAAGATAGACAGTATATAGCTCTGTACAGACGGGTTCTGTGTCAGCGCGGTGTGCTCGAAAAGGTTATCCGCTGCGGGGTCAGAATTAGCAAACAACTTTAGAGTTGCGCCGGGCGCGTTCAGGTCGAGACCGGGACCAATTCCCCTTCGCTCAGCACTCAAAATAGGCACTGTCTGATCGCCGCGGATTAGCACCTTGTTGAAGACGTGGTAAGTCTTTGAGCCGAATATACCACGGCTGGTGACCGTCGTATTTGATACCGATCCGATAGTATCGGCTACATGCCTTTGCCCGTATATATGGTAATACTTGACCCCCGATTGATCCGTCCTCCAATCGTCCTGCCCCGATCTGTCATGGAATGTTTTCCCGGCATTAACTGGAGAACTGCGAGCGAATTCGGCGTTGAAGGTAGCGGTGAACTGATTGTAATCGGCGAAAACTGTTCCATCTTTAGTATAGGGACGACCGCCTAGCCCAAAGTATAGGCGACTCGGCAGCAGTTGGTGCGCGCTAGGGAAGAACTCGGAGAGTGATTTGAGGGTGCTCTTTCTCATTATTCTGTTGAGACCATCATACTCGCCAGTCTCCATAACATTGATGGCCTTCGGTGCTCCCAGCCACGGTGCGGCGACTGTGATGAGCCTATCCACCGCATGATCGGTCGGATTAACGATGATGTAGCGGCGGGCGAGAAGCCCACCCATACTGTGTGTCAGAACATCGACCTTTGTGCCGGGATAAAAGCGTTGAATGCAGCCCACGTAGTCCTTCAGCTGCGCGACGTTTTCGGCATTACTAAACCGCCAGTCGTAAGCAAAAACAAAGAGGTCGGGATTATTACCTTGCTGGCTTAGATCGCAGCCGTTTGTCGTGCGGCGTGTTGGATCGCCATTCACGACGTACTCGTGATAACCGCCCGTTGTTTTCAGGAAGTTGAGTAGCGGCTCGTATATTATTTCCGATGCAACATGGCCGATGGCGTCGTTGGGGATGACGTTCGTTTGCGACTTATTCGGATCGAGCGTGAGTATACTGTGATCTGTTAATTGTCCAGCGAGTACCCCCGGCCATAGATTACTTCTTATAGTGCTATCGCTATCAAGAGAACTGCCCATTAAGCCCGGAATGAAAATTAACGGCCTCTTCAGTGGCGAAACTTGGGGCTTGCATTTTCCCGCGCTCCCCGCATTGAAGATCGCCTGAAGTTCCGATGCTGATAGCGCGCGATTGTAAATACTCAGCTCATCAATTTCCCCTTTGAAGAATCGACCGTTATACAGGTCACCACCTATCTTTAGGGTATTAGAGTTGGTTCGTATCGAACCTGACAATTGAGTGCAGGTGGCGCTGCCATTAACGTATACGCAGAACGCGCCGGTTGATACTTTGTAACTGCCCGCCACATGTGAGAACTCCCCCGGCGTAATTCGATTCTGCCCTGAATTAATATCTACCCAGGCGGAAGTAAAAACTTCCCAAGTGACAGACCCGTCTTGTTGTATCAGCAGATGATAAGGGCCGGAGTCAGGATTATCTTTGGTTGCCACAGTCCCCCACACGTTTCTCGGCAGTTCAGCGAGCCGAACCCATGCCTCGACCGTTATCTCTTGTGATTGATTGAGGCTTTCCGAATGGGGGATACTTACGTACTGGCTGTCACCGTTAAAACTGAATGACTGTCCCACCTTACCAGTTGCAAATGCGGCACCATTTTGCAGTGCGCCATTATTCGCATTGCCGCTGCTATCGTTTGCGTTACCGTCACCTGTCCACCAGCCTACTAACCCCGATGGTGCAGAAACACAGTTCTGCGCCGAAACATTCTGTGCGGCGGAGAGAAGAAGGCTGAAGAAAAAAAGGATAGTGAGTAGACGGGACGAGAGGCGGGTGTGGCGCATGGTGAGACCTCAAATTCTCAATTCAGCCGAGTATTATTTGTTGGCTGAGGATGAATTTACAAACCGCGAGTGTTAATCACGAACCCGTAATTACAAGGCGGGAAGAATGCGGTGATGAAAGAACTATAAGGAGCGCAGATTGCGCGGTGGCTACGGCGGAGAATCTACTCTGCGGTAAGCGTAATGTCAATGTCGTTATTGGCGCTTGTGAGGTGGAATAAATCCTGCCACAAAGAGTTCGCTTGAATAAGCTTTCCGTTGAGGGCTATAGAATTGAGTGCGGTTTGTTCTCGCTAGTCTATGTCAATGACTCTTTCATCTCACTCCATCGCCTCGACGACGGCGCGTGCGAACTCGTTGGTGCGGGACGTGCCGCCCACGTCGCGCGTCCGCACATGGCCGTCAGCGTAGACCTTGAGCAACGCGCGCTCGATGCGGTCTGCGGCCCCGCGCTCGCCGAGGTGGCGCAGCATGAGGATGCCGGACTGGAGGAGTGCGGTCGGGTTGGCGATGCCCTGCCCGGCGATGTCGGGCGCGGAGCCGTGGACTGCCTCGAAGACCGCGCCCAGCTCGCCGATGTTCGCGCCGGGGACGAGTCCGAGGCCCCCGATCAGTCCCGCGCACAAATCGGAGACGATGTCGCCGTAGAGGTTCTCTAAAAGCATCACGTCGAACTGTTCGGGACGCATGACGAGCTGCATGCAGGCGTTGTCAACGATCTTGTCGTCGGCCTCGATTTCGGGGTAGTCCTTCGCGACGTTTCGGAAGCAGTCGAGGAACAGCCCGTCCGAGAGCTTCATGATGTTGGCCTTGTGGATGGCTGTCACCTTCTTCCGATGCTCGCGCCGCGAGAACTCAAAGGCGTAGCGAGCGATGCGGGTCGAAGCCTTCTCGGTGATGATCTTGATGCTCTCGACGACGCCGGGCACAACGACGTGTTCGACCCCCGAGTAGAGGTCTTCCGTGTTCTCGCGCACGACGACGAGATCAAGCTCCGGGTAGCGGCACGGCACGTTGGGCAGCGCGCGGACGGGGCGCACGTTGGCGTAGAGGTCGAGCGCTTTTCGCAGTCCGACGTTAACCGAGGTGAAGCCCTTGCCCACGGGCGTCGTGATGGGCCCTTTGAGCGCGACCCGGTTGCGCTTGATCGATTCAAGCAGTTCTTCGGGCAGCGTCGAGCCGAACTTCTCAAGAGCCTGCGCGCCCGCGTAATGCGTCTCCCACTGCACCTCGACGCCCGCCGACTCGATGATACGCACGACCGCCGAAGAGACCTCCGGCCCGATGCCGTCGCCCGGAATGAGTGTGATAATATGTGCCATGTTCGCAGTCAGTAGTCAGTAGTCAGTAGTCAGTAGTCAGTAGAAAAACTTTCATCAGTAGATAGTAGAAAAGCTTTCATCAGTTAATTTCTGGCCGGAGCGACGCAACGCACGAAACGACCTACTGACTACTGACTACTGTCTACTGTCTACTGTCTTCTTGAATTTTCCCGAATCATACCAGCAGTTCTCTCAAATGCGAAAGAGTTTGGATGAGAGGGCGGACGTGGCCGTGTTGGGCGGAGGCGTCGCCGGATTGAGTGTGGCGCGTGAGTTGGGGCGGCGCGGACTCGGCGTGGTCTTGCTTGAGTCGGGCGCGGCGTGCGGCATCGGGGCTTCGGGCGCGGCGGCGGGGATGCTCGCGCCGCAAGCGGAGGCCGATTGCGCCGACGAGTTGTTCGAGCTGCTCTCGGCGAGCCGCGAGATGTACCCGGCGTTCGCCGAGGCGCTGTTGGAAGAGACGGGAATTGACATCGAGTTAGACCGGACGGGGACGCTCTATCTCTCTTTCACGGAAGAGGACGAGCGGGAAGTCTTGCAGCGCTTCGCGTGGCAGGCGCGTGCCGGACTTGAAGTCGAACGTCTGACGGCGAAAGAGGCGCGCGCGCTTGAGCCGCAAGTCTCAACGCGCGTGCGTTCGGCTTTGCGTTTCCCGCGCGACTGGCAGGTCGAGAACCGGCAGCTCGTGCGCGCTCTCAAGGCTTCGGCTGAACGCTTCGGCGCACGCGTGTTGACGGGCGTTGAGGCGCGCGGCGTGTATACGTTTGCGGGCCGCGTTGCGGGCGTCGAAACTTCGGAAGGCAGGTTTGACGCGGGCGCGGTCGTGCTTGCCGCGGGCGCTTGGAGTTCAAAATTCATCAAGCTCTCGGAGGGAGGCGTCGGCAAAGAATCAAACGGAGCCTTCGGCGATGAATTGAACCGAGGCATCGGCGCAGAACATGGTACGAAACTCGACGAAGACCCGCGGGTCGAGCCTGTGCGCGGGCAGATGCTCTGCTTCCGCCCGTCCGACTCTCAAGCTCCATTTGTCCGCCACGTCGTCTACAGCCCGCGCGGCTACGTCGTCCCACGCCGCGACGGGCGACTGCTCGCAGGCTCAACGACCGAGCGCGCGGGCTTTGACTGCCGCGTGACCTTTGAGGCCACTGCCTCGATCATGTCGCACGCTTCAGAGATCGCGCCCGCGGTCGCGTCGCTTACGCTTACGGATTCGTGGGCGGGACTGAGGCCGCGCGCCGCCGACGGCCTGCCCGTACTCGGCGAATCTTCGGAGGTCGAGAATCTTTTCTATGCGACCGGCTATTATCGCAACGGCATCCTGCTTGCGCCCGCCTCGGGCGAAATAATCGCGGGCGTCGTCGCGGGCGGGGCAACCGCCTGGCCGTCGCACGCGCTCAAAGCCTTCGCCCCCGCGCGCTTTCGACACGCCCTCGCCGGCTCACACGGGAAATAATTTCAAGGAGTACGGGCCGACCATCTATGAAGAGAGTTTTCATCTCCGATAAAAGAGTTTTCATCTCCACCAAGAGAGTCTTCATCTCCGCGAAGAGAGTTTTCATCTCCGGGCAGGCACACGCCGCCATGCTGGCGCTTCTCGTCGCGCTGTGCTGCGTCGTCGCTTCGAGGCATGACGCACGCGCTCAGTCCGGCGTCCAGCCACGTACGTCCGCGCCAGCGCCAGAGAGAGAGGGCGCGAGCAGAGACGCAGCGACGGACGCAGCGAAGGCGAGCGAGGCACGTGCGCTCTACGAAGAGGCGGCGCAGTACGCACAGCGTAAGTTCGACGAGTTTCGCAAATCGGAAACGCCTTTCGACCGCACGCTCGAAGCGAAGACCTTGCAGGAGCAGAAAGACCTCGCGCTGCAAAACGTCGCGCGGCTCGCCGTGCGCGGGCCCCTCGGCGGGACAGACCTCTACTACGCAGGGCTGCTCTACGCGCTCGCGGGGAAAGGTGAGGGCGCGCTCGACTCGATGCGCAGCTTCCTCGCCGATACGAGCGCCGCGCCCGCAGACCTCAAACAACACGCGCGCGCCGTCGTCGCGCAGCAGGCCGCGCAGCTCGGGCTGTTGGAAGAGGCCGAGCGCACGCTCGCCGCTTACGCAGCAGGCGAGCCGCGCACGACGGCAGACCTCCACCGTATGAACCTCATCCTGGCCGCCGCCTATCTCAAGAAGAAGGACTTCGCGCACGCAGCCACACGCGCGGGCGATGCTTACGCGGCGGCGCTCGAATACGCGCGCACGGCGGGCGCGGCCAATCCCTCGCAGCGTGACGCGACCATCTTCGGCGCGGGCAACGCCTACGCCAACCTGCTCGTCAAGTCGAACCGCCGCCCGGAGGCCATCCGCGTCATACAGGAGATGCGCGCGCGCGCCTTCGCGCTTCCCTCGGCGCGTCTCTACGGACAAGCGACCGAGCTTCTGTTAGAGCAGGGCGAGGAGTTCGGCGTGCCGCCGGAGGTCGCGGGCATCGAGCCTGCCGCCTCGCCCGAGCTAAAGGTCGCGGAGTGGATCGGGCAGCAGCCCGTCAGCCTCGCCTCCTTGCGTGGCCGTGTCGTGCTTCTCGACTTCTGGGCGACGTGGTGTACCTTCTGCGTCAAGACGATGCCGCGCCTGAGCGCTCTGCAACAGAAGTACAAAGACCACGGTCTGGTCATCCTCGGCATCAACGAGTTCGAGGGCAACATCGAGGGACGCGACGCGACGCAGGCGCAGGAGCTTGAATATTTCCGGCAGTTCAAGCGACGGATGAATGTCGCCTACGGCTTCGGCGTCGCTACGGACGGCGAGAACAGTCGCCTCTACGGCGTCTCCGGACTCCCGACCGCCGTCCTCATCGACCGGCGTGGCCGCGTGCGCTTCATCACCATCGGAGCCAGCGACGAAGAGGCCGTCCTGCTCAAGAAGATGATCTCGAAGCTCCTGGATGAAAGGGAGTGATAAATGATGAGTGATAAGATAAAGACAAGAGACTTTTATCTTCACTTATCACTCATCACTTATCACTCATCACGGTTCTGTTGTAAGCTGGCACGGCTATGGAAGGCTCGAACATCACCATCGCGATTGCGTTCGCCGCAGGGCTTCTGTCGTTTCTGACGCCGTGCGTGCTGCCGCTCGTTCCCGGCTACATCTCTCTCATCTCGGGCGTGAGCGTCGAACACCTGAAGGGTGAGGGCACTGGCTCGCGTGCGGCAGCGCGGCGCGCGGTCATCATCAACTCGCTGGCTTTCAACGCGGGCGTCTCGCTCATCTTCATCCTTTTGGGCACGACCGCGGGTTGGATCGGCAACGTCCTGTTCTCGACGCAGTGGGTGAGGATCGTCGGCGGCATCGTCATCATCCTGTTCGGCTTTCAGATGATGGGCGTGCTGAAGATCGGCGCGCTCTATCGCGACACGCGGAAGTTCTCAGAAGAGAAGCCGCGCGGGCCCTTCGGCGCGGCGCTGCTGGGCGTGGCTTTCGCCGCCGGTTGGACGCCGTGCATCGGCCCGATACTTGGCGGCATCATCGGTCTGGCGGCGACGAGCGGCGGATGGAAGAACGGGCTTATCCTTTCGGCCTTCTACGCCGCGGGGCTTAGCGTGCCATTTCTCCTGACGGGAATCGTCTTGAACCAGTTCCTCGGCTTCTACTCCTGGTTCCGACGCCACCTGCACAAAGTCGAAATCGCGTCCGGCATCCTGCTCATCGTCATCGGCCTGATGGTGGCTTTCAATATCCTGACTGTGATCGCAGCATTCGCTTCAAAATATCTCCCCAACGCCGAGAACCTCGTGAGCCAGTCGCGCCCTGCCGATGCGGCCACGACAGCGCAGCCGAACACGCAGCCCTCCGGCGCTGGCTCCGCATCGAACTCGGCGGACGCTACGGCGAAGGCAACGGACGCTACGGCGTCGGACAGTGCCGCCGCCGAGCCTGCGCCCGATGTTGAATTAAAGGCGACCGACGGCAAGCCTCTACGCTTGAGCGAGCTGCGCGGGCAGGTCGTGCTTCTGAACTTCTGGGCGACATGGTGCGTGCCTTGCCGCGCGGAGATTCCCGGCCTCAACGAGTTACAGCGCGACCTCGGCGGGCGCGGCCTCCATGTCGTCGGTGTCTCCACGAGCGACACCGCCGACCGCGTCCGCGATTACCAGAAGGATGTCAGGCAGGACTACACCATCGCGCTCGGCGACGACGGCGTCGCATCGAAGTACGCCGTCGGCGTGCTCCCGACCACCTTCATCATCGACCGCGCGGGACGCATCCGCCACAAGATCATCGGCGAAAAAACGCGCGCACAGTTCGAGGCGCTCATCCGTCCTCTGCTCGAAGAGCAGGCGACCGCCGCCGCGCTCAAGAGCGAGTAAATCCGCAAAGGGCGAGTGGGTCTGCGCGCACACGCGCCGACTCTTTTTACTCGAACAACCGTTCAACCGACCCAAGACCCGCAATCGAGGGAGAAGTAGTATGTTCAAGAATCTCAGCCGCACGATGGCCGCCTTCATCTTCGCGCTCGTGGTGCTCCTCTTCGTGAGTGCATCGGCGGCGCGCGCGCAGACGCAGACACCTACGAAGGCGCAGACACCTATGCCGACGCAGACACCTGCACCGGCGCAGACTCAAGCGCAGACACCTGCACCGGCGCAGACTCAAACGCCGACGCCCGCGCGCGCGCAGAGCGGGGACGGGCACGAGTATGCGCCGCTGCTGGAGCAGAAGATCAATTACAAGGATTGGGCGTTCAAAAGTCTGAAGGACGGGACGCCGGTTGACTTGCGCGAGCTGTCGAAGGGAAAAAAGCTCGTGATGGTCGTCTACTTTGCGCCGTGGTGCGGTAACTGGAAGGCAGAGGCTCCGGTCGTGTGGCGGCTCTACGACAAGTACAAGGCCGAAGGGTTCGAGGTCGTCGGCGTCAGCGAGTACGGCTCGGTCGAAGACTCGAAAAAGTATTTCGAGACACAGGGCGGCGCACCCTTCCCCGTCGTCGTCGAGTCCGAGGCGACGGCTGCGCGCGACCAGACGACGCACTACGGCTACCGGCAGGCGTGCGCCGACACGCGCCGCTGGGGCTCGCCCTTCAACGTCTTTCTTGAGCCTGCGAAGCTCAACCGGACGGGCGAGGTGCTGACGGAGAAGGCTTGGGTCGTCGGCGGCGAGCTGATCGAGAAGGACGTGGAGAAGTTCATACGCGAGCGGCTCGGCATCACGGAGCAGAGCGCCGTCGAGCCTTGCCAGGTCAAGCCTTGAGAGGGCCACACGCAAGTAGTTGTGGCCGCCTCGGCCAGTTCGGCCAACAGTAAAGGGAAGAACAATAGACAGTAGTCAGTAGACAGTAGACAGTAGCGCTCCGCGTCACGTTTGCAGCCGTTGACATGCTGACTACTCGCAGAAGAAGGGTTTTCTACTGTCTACTGTCTACTGTCTACTGCTCTTTCATCCTTCCGCCCTTTTGCTGCTATCATAGCCCGTTTTTTACCATGACAGTTCTTCTTCTATCGAATAACTGATGAGACTTCGACTGCTCTATCACGGCCACTGCTTCGACGGCGTGGCCTCTGCCGCGGTCTTCACGCGGTTCTACCTCGGGCGCGTCCACCCGGAAGCTTCGGTCGCCTACGCGCCGCTGCTGCATACGGCGGGCGCTCTCTTCGACGACGGAATGTTCGACGGCGACGAGAACGCCATCGTCGATTTCAAGTACAGCCCTTCGGAGCGTCTGACGTGGTGGTTCGACCATCACCAGTCCGCCTTCCTGAGTCGTGAGGACGAGGCGCACTTCCACGCCGACGCTTCGGGGAAAAAATTCTGGGACGCCGAGAGCAAGTCCTGCACCGAGTTCATCGCGCGCATCGCACGCGACCAATTCGGCTTTGAAGATGCGTCGCTCGCGCCGCTCATTGAGTGGGCGCACATCATCGACGGCGCTTTCTATGAATCGGCCGCTCAACCCGTCGAGCTACGCGAGCCTGCGCTTCAACTGATGCAGGTCATCGAGAACGTTCCCGAAGACGGCTTCATCGAGTGGATTATCCGCGAGTTGACTGTGCGTACGCTCGACGAAGTTGCCACCGGCGAAGAGGTGCAGCGGCGTTTTCTGCCCTTGCTCACGCGCCACCACGAGACGCTTGAGACGATACGGCGCAAGGCCGCCTACGAGCGCGGCGTCGTCACCTTCGACCTCGTGGACGAGGGAGTAGAAGCCTTCAACAAGTTCATCCCCTACTACGTCCACCCCGAGACGACCTATTCGGTCGCGGTCACGCGCGGCACGTTCCGCACGAAAATCTCGGTCGGCTCGAACCCCTTCAGCCCGCGCCCACGCCGCCACAACATCGCCGCCATCTGCGAGCGCTATGGCGGCGGCGGCCATGCCGTCGTCGGCGCGGTCTCCTTCCGGCCCGAAGATGTCGAGCGCGCACGCGAGGTCGCACGCGAGATCGTCGCCGAGCTACGCGAAGGCTTCGAGTAGAAAAACAGAGGTTAGAGGTTAGAGGTTAGAGGCTAGAGGTTAGAGGCTAGTGAAGACAAGTTGCTCTTCACTAGCCTCTAGCCTCTAACCTCTAACCTCTAACCTCTGTTTTCCCTTATCGTGCCATCAGCGCTTCTATCTCTTCGACCTGCTTGGGCGCTTTGTCGGTCAACGTGCGGTAGCCTTGCAGCGTGACGAGCACGTCGTCTTCAATACGCACACCGATGCCGCGGTACTCGTCAGGGATGTCTTCGGCGTCCACACTGATGTAGAGGCCGGGTTCGACCGTCATCACCATGCCTGCCTCGACGGGGCGCGGCTCGCCGTCCGAGTGGTATACGCCCACGTCGTGTACGTCCATGCCGAGGTAGTGGCCGAGACGGTGCATGTAGAATTTCTTGTACTGCTCCTCCTCGATGAGCTTCGACACTTCACCTTTCAACAGCCCGAGTCGAACCATGCCCTCGGTCAGAATCTCGACCGAGCGCCGGTGCATCTCGTCGAGCGTCACGCCGGGCGCGATCATCTCGATGCAGCGCTCCTGACAGTCGAGGACGAGTTGATAGATGTCGCGCTGCGCCCCTGTGAAACGCCCCGAGACGGGGAAGGTGCGCGTGATGTCTGAGGCGAAGCACTCGTACTCCGCGCCCGCGTCGATGAGCAGGAGGTCGCCGTCTTTGAGTTCTGCATCGTTGTTGACGTAGTGCAGGATGGTCGCGTTCGCGCCCGAGCCGACGATGGAGTTGTAAGCCGGAGCCGCCGCTCCGTTCTTCCGAAAGATGTATTCGATGAGCGCCTCTATTTCATACTCCTTCACGCCCGCACGCGCCGCACGCATCGCCTCGCGGTGCGCGTCCGAGGCGATGTCGGCTGCGCGCTGCATGAGTGCTATCTCCGCTTCGGTCTTGATGAGTCGCATCTCGTGCAGAAGCGTGCCGGGGTCTGTGATGATTTGCGGCGGGCGGACTTTGCGCCACCCCAATCCTCGCATGCGTGCGATCTGCCGGATGACGGTCTGGTCTAGCTCCGGGTTGCCGTTGCCGAGCCGGTAGTAGAGATTGCGCGCGCCGTCGAGCAGCTCCGCGAGCTTCTCCTGCAACTCTTCGATGGGGAAGGCTTCGTCCGCGCCGAAGGCTTCTCGCGCACCCTCGACGCCCGCGCGTCGTCCCGTCCAGGTCTCTTTCTCCTTGTCACGCGGGCGGACGAAGAGCGTGAAGCGCGCCTCTCTGCCCGGCGCGACGACCGCGACCGCGTCAGGCTCTTTGAAGCCCGTCAGATAGTAGAAGTCCGAGTCCTGTCGAAAGCGGTACTCTGTGTCGTTCGAGCGCGCCACCTCGCGCGCCGCCGGAAGGATGGCGACGGAGTTCGGCTCCATGCGCCGCATAAACTCCGCGAGCTGCGGTCTTGGCATCAATAGTCTCCCCGTACTTTGTTTGACTGGCCCGTAAAGCCTCTCGCCGTAATTCTAACCGAGACCCGAGGCGGCGCGGAAACGGCCAGGGCTTTTAACCTTCACCCTTTCGCGCGATAATCGCGCCCGAGGCTAAACCGATGGCGACTCAAATCACACAGACACAGACACAGACGCCGCACGTGGAAGCGGCGCGCGAAGTAATCTCCTATAACCCGGCGACGAGCGAAGAGGTCGGACGTGTTCCGCTTCGTTCGACGGACGAGGTCAAGCAGGCGGTCGCACGCGCGCGCGCGGCGCAGAAGGGCTGGGGCGCACTCTCTTTCCGCGCGCGAGCCTCGGTCGTGATGCGCGCACGCTCCTTCGTGCTCGAAGCGTTGGACGAGATCGCCGCTCTGATTTCGCGCGAGTCGGGCAAGCCCGCTGCCGAAGCAATCATGATGGAGGTCGTGCCCACGCTCGACCTGATGCAGTTCTTCGCGCGCAGGACGGAACGGCTGCTGCGCCCGGAGAAGATCGACATCGGTCTCTACCGTTTTCTCGGGCGCACTTCGACAATCGAGTATCGCCCGCTCGGCGTGGTCGGCATCATCTCGCCCTGGAACTTCCCCTGGGCGATACCCTTGGGCGAGGTCTCGATGGCCTTGATGGCCGGAAACTCCGTCGTGCTCAAACCGAGCGAGCTGACGCCGCTCGTCGCCCTGAAGATCGGCAACGTGTTCGAGCGCGCCGGTCTTCCCCAAGGCGTCCTTGAGATAGTGACGGGCGACGGCTCGACGGGCGCTGCTCTCGTCGAAGCGAGCGTGGACAAGCTCATGTTCACGGGGAGCGTCGCTACCGGTCGGCGCGTGGCGGAAGCGGCGGCGCGCAGACTCATGCCCGTCGTTCTCGAACTCGGCGGCAAAGACCCGATGATAGTCTTTGAGGACGCAGACCTCGACGCCGCTGCGGAAGCCGCGGTCTGGGGCGCGTTCGCCAACTCGGGCCAGGCATGCGCCTCGGTCGAGCGCTGCTATGTGGATGAACGAATCAGTGAAGACTTCACGCGACGGGTCGTCGAGAAGGCGAAGACGCTGCGCCAGACGGTCGCCGACGCGGACGGCGCAGACCTCGGCGCGATGTCGAGCGAGCGACAACTCCACACGGTCGAGGAGCACGTTCGTGATGCGGTCGCAAACGGCGCGCATGTGCTCGCGGGCGGCGGACGCGCCAAAGGTCTGGACGAGCGCGGCTGGTTCCACGAGCCGACCGTGCTTACAGGTGTTGACCACTCAATGGCCGTCATGCGCGAGGAGACGTTCGGGCCCGTCCTGCCCATCATGACTTTCCGCGACGAGGACGAGGCCGTCGGGCTTGCCAACGACAGCCAGTTCGGTCTGACCGCAAGCGTGTGGACGCGCAACATCAGGCGCGGTCGTCGCATCGCCTCACGCATCGAAGCGGGAACCGTCATGGTCAACGAAGTGCTCTACACACACGGTATCGCGCAGACGCCCTGGGGCGGCGTCAAGCAGAGTGGACTGGGTCGCACGCATGGCCGTCTCGGGCTGCTTGAGATGGTCGCGCCGCATCACGTCCACGTCAACCGGCTCACACTCCTCCAAGATGTCTGGTGGTTCAGCTACACGCCCGGAGCCGCCTCGCTCTTCCGCTCACTCGCGCGCCGCTTCGCGACAGGCTCGCTCCTGCAAACCCTTCTCATCTCGCCGCAGATGCTCCGCCGCTACCGCGAGCGCAAAGGTCGCGCGTCCAGTGGGAAGAAATAATGTTGGTTGATCTGAAAAAGCGGCGATCTTTCGCGATTTTCGCTCGCCTTTTCCGTTTTTGCGCGAAAGAATTTGGCTGTCGGCATGTTTCTGTTGTAAGCTGCGCAAACCCTACAACGCGGCATGGGCGCAACCGTGCGGGCCGCCTCGCCCGCGCTAAGGGGTCGTCCTTCCGGAATAGAACTCTTTGCATGTGTGGGTGGATGGTCGCGAGTGCCCCGTAGCGAGCGGCCCGCCCGAAATCTTTTCGAGCTATGAAGAAGCATTTCTTCGCCCTGCTTCACAGGGCAGGCGTGGACAGACTTATCGCCTGGCGGCATCGCAGGCGCGTGGTCTTCCTCTGCTATCACAGCGTCACGAAGTGGCCGCACCTGATGACGCACGAGGCCGAGCTGCACACGCCGCTTGAGCGCTTCGTCGCGCACCTCGACTACCTGCAACGTCATCACCATGTCATCCCGCTCGGCGAATATCTCGCGGCACGGCGTGAGCGTCGGCGCTTGCCGGACTACTCCGCCGTCCTGACCTTCGACGACGGCACGCGCAACTTCTTCACCGTCGTCGCGCCACTTTTGGCCGAGCGCGGGCTGGCCGCCACGGCCTTCGTCATCACGAAACACACTTCCGAGCGTAACGGCATGCCCCCCGCCGACGTGTGGACGCAAGGCGACGACCACGCCTATCTTTCTTGGGCGGAAGTCCGAAGGCTCGCCAGCCAGCCCGGCATCGAGATCGGCTCTCACAGCCACACGCACCCGGACTTGACGAGCGTCCCCTCCGAAGAGGCGCAGCGCGAGCTGGCCGAATCCCTCGCCGCCGTGATCGAGCACACGGGGAACGCCAGCCCCGCGCTGGCCTACCCGCACGGGAAGACGAGCGGCGAGGTGTGCGGAATCGCACGCACGCTCGGCTATGCCTGCGCCTTCACGGGCGAGTTGGGCGCAAACGACATGAAGAGCGACCTCTATGCGCTGCGGCGTGTGGTGATTGCGGGCGACGACGACCTGCCGACGTTCGCGGCGCGCGTCTCCGGCGTCACGTGGTGGTCAGACCGCCTGAGGGCTGCGCTCAGGCGTGCGCGCGCAGTGGCACTTCCGGCTCGTCAGCCTGAGCGCACGCCGCGCCTCCCCGACACACGCTCTCAGGAAGAGGCGGGCCTCGTGCAGATGAAGAAGCCTTCGCCCGGCTCTATCCCGTAGAGCGCGCACTCCTCCTCGGTTAGACCGTGTCCCGCCGTGCGCGACTCCAATCCGCTCTCCGCCAGACGCTCCTCGAAATCATCGCCGTAGACGCGCCACAGTCCGAGGCACTCCTTGTTCGCACCCCCGAACTCGCGCGTCCGGCCCCCGCGCTCCTGCGCGACCGAGACGACCAGTTCCCCCGTTCGTGGACGCAGGACTCTCGAAAGCTCTCGTATCCCGGCGCGGTCGTCCGGGATTTGCGTCAGCACGTGCTGGCACCAGATGAGGTCGAACGAGCCGGAGGCGAACGGCAGGCATTGGATGTCCGAGAGAAGGTCTACGCCGCGCGAAGGTTCGATGTCGGTCTTGACGACTCGGAGCCTCTGCGCCGACGACCACATATCGGCGAGCGCACGCTCGGGCGCGAAGACGAGCGCCGCGCCTTCTTTCGACTCCAGACGGTACGTGCGCTTGAGCCAGATGGCGAACGCCCTGTGGCGCGGGTGACTGTTGCAGACTGGGCATTCCGCGTTGCGGCCAGTGATGCCGACCTCAAGGAAGTCGTAAAACTTTCTTCCCTCCCAACCGCAGCAGGGGCATTTGACGCGCGCGCGCAGCAGTCGATTGGCGAGCGCCGTCGTGGCCCTCGACCACACGACGCGCAGGACGAGCGGCGTCGCCACGAGAAAGCCGTGCTCCTTCAAACGCGCGAGATACCATGAAAGCATCTTCAGAGTTTCCTTCCCGCCCGAGAGACTTCGGCGCGGCAGTATAGAACAGACCGGGCCGCGAGAGTTCGGCGGCGGTAAAGCGTTGGTCTGTTCATTCTTGAATCCTGAGCGTTAGGAATTTAACCACAGAGGCACAGAGGACTCAGAGGTTGCACAGAGGATTCCAAATTACAAATTTGAAATTTAAAATCTTAAACACTCTGTGCCATCTCCGTGTCCTCTGTGTCTCTGTGGTGAACTGCCCGATCCTCCAGCGCTCAAGAATGATGATACTCGGGCGACGACCCGTCCCCCGCTTGCCTTCCCCCGCGCGCGCCTTTACGATTTCAATGCTCGACGTTTCTGAGATTTTTTTCGAGGGTCGGACTTAAATCTTGCTGGGGCAAATCATCAGGGCACAGGAGCGGCAACGCGCGACGCGCGACACAAACCGCGTCGTGCGTCCCTTCGCGTGGGGCGCGGAGTTGGTCGCCGAACATCTGAACGGCGACGACCCGCGCGAAGTCGTCTCCGCTTACGCGCGCGAAGCAGTGCGCCACAGCGAGGACTTCTACGCAAGCCCCGCTGTTGAAGACTACGAGCTTCGCGGTGACCGCCTGACATGGACGAGCAGCGTCCACACACCCACGCCCGAGAACAACATCGCGCGCGCACGCTTCTTTCCGGAGCAGCCGCCGAAGCGCGCCTCCGCTCGGCGAGAGATGCCGCGCCGTGCCGTCGTCGTGCTGCCACAGTGGAACGCAGACCGGGAGAGCCACGTCGCGCTCTGCCGGCTGCTGAGTCGCCTCGGGATCGCAGCGCTTCGTCTGACGCTTCCATATCACGAAGACAGGCGGCCCGCAGACCTTGAGCGCGCAGACTTCCTCGTCAGCTCGAACATCGCGCGCACGCTCCAATCGATGCGACAGGCCGTCGTGGACACGCGCGCGGCCGTCGCATGGCTCGACGCACAAGGCTACGAGCGCATCGGTGCGACCGGCACGAGCATCGGGTCATGTACGGCCTTCCTCGCCTTCGTCCACGACGAGAGGATCGACGCGGGCGTCTTCAATCACGTCTCGGGCTACGTCGGCGACGTGGTCTGGCGCGGCATCTCGACGCAGCACGTGAGGGCGGGCATCGAAGGCTCGCTCACGCTCGAAGAGCTTCGCGCTCTGTGGCTGCCTATCTCTCCGATGTCGTTTACGAATCGGCTCACGCATCTGCGCGAGCGGCCCATGCGCTTCATCGCCGCGCGCCACGACCTGACGTTCCCCTCAGACCTCTCGCGCGAAGTGATCGCGAGCATCAAAGCTTCGGGCGTCCCCGTCGATGTCACATGGCTTCCCTGCGGACACTACACGAGCGGCGAGCGTCCCTGGGTCTACCTCGACGCGTGGAAGATCGTCAGCTTCCTCAGGAAGAGGCTTTGAAGAAGAGAGTAGGCAGTAGACAGTAGTCAGTAGTCAGTAGTCAGTAGAAACCCATTCGTTAACTGAATCGTCCGAGTGTCAGCGTCAACGCCTGCCTCGCGGAGCCTACTGACTACTGTCTACTGTCTACTGTCTACTGCCTACTCTCCTCCTACTGTCTACTCTTCTTGACTCCCCACGCGATTTGGCATAGAACCGACCTGTCTTGCTACTTGAGAACAACCGGGAGGAGTTAGAGCGATGGCTGACCAAAAGGAAGAGAAGACGTGCAAGAACGCGCCGTGCACGTGCCCCGTCGAGAAGGGCGAGAAGTTTTGCAGCGTTCACTGCCAGAGCACCGAGCACAACATCCAGATCGACTGCGACTGCGGTCACGACACCTGCAAGGGCGACTTCTAAAAAGGCAGAGGCTAGAGACTGGAGGCTTGAGACTAGTGAAGGCTTAACCGCGGCTTGGACATTCAACGCCGCGAGCGAGCAACTACTAGCCTCAAGCCTCTAGTCTCTAGCCTCTGCCTTTTTTCACAAGTCCGGCGATGACCGAGATGAGGTCGGCGGGATCGACGGGCTTCGCGACGTGCAGGTCGAAACCTGCTTCGAGGGCGTGGGCGCGATCCGACTCGCCCGCGTAGGCCGTGAGCGCGATTGCGGGCAGCGCCTCCCGCACGCTCTCCGACTCCGACGCACGAATGCTTCGGATAAGCTGGTAGCCGTCCTCTCCCGGCATGCCGATGTCGCACACGAGCAGGTCAGGCCGCGCGCCTTCGAGCACGCCCCGCGCCGCCTCCGCCGATTCGACCGCGGTCACGCTCGCCCCCTTTATCTCCAGAAGCGCCTTAAGCAAAGTAAGCGCGTCCGGCTCGTCATCGACGACGAGCACGCTCAAGCCCTTTAGGACTTTCGCTTGAGGATTTCGTGCCTCCGGCTTGCCTCCGGTCTCTTCCGCTTGCGATTCGGCGTCCGCGTTCCGCGTTTCAACGAGCGGGAGTTCGACCGCGAAGGTCGAGCCGCGCCCCTCACCTTCGCTTTCGACTCTGACCGTCCCGCCGTGCAGCTCGACTAAGTGGCGAACTATCGAAAGCCCCAGCCCAAGCCCGCCGTGGACGCGCGTCGTCGATTGGTCGCCCTGTCGAAAGCGGTCGAAGACGAAGGGCAGGAAGTCGGGGCGAATCCCTGCGCCCGTGTCGGTGACGGTGACGCGCGCGTGGGGCCCCGCGCGCTCAAGCCTCGCGCGCACCTCGCCGCCGATGGGCGTGAACTTGACCGCGTTGAGCAGAAGGTTCCAGACGACCTGTTGCAAGCGCCGCGCATCCCCCATCACGGGGCCCACACCCGGGTCGAAGTCTGCGCGCAGAGAGATGCTCTTGGCTGTGGCCGCGTGGCGGACTGTGTCGAGGGCGGCGTCGATGACGTGATGCAGGTCGGTCGGCTCGGCGTCGAAGCGCAACTGCCCCGTGATGATGCGCGATACATCGAGGATGTCGTCCACGATCTGCTGCTGTGTGCGCGCGTTGCGCTCGATGATCTCAACGGCCATCTTGAAGGTCTTCTCGTCGAGCCGTGTGTCGCTCAGCATCGAGGCCCAACCGAGGACTGCTGTGAGCGGTGTCCGCAGCTCGTGCGAGAGCGTGGCGAGAAACTCGTCCTTGAGTCGCGAAGCCTCTTCGGCTAACTCGCGCGCACGCGTCTCGTGTTGCAAGAGGCGCATGTTCTCGATAGCGACCGCCGCGAGGTTGGCGGCCATCTTGATCGCCGTGATGTGCTCCTCGCGGTAGGCGTGGTTCTCATATGACTGTACCTCGACGGTTCCGACGATGCGCCCCATCGTCGCCATCGGGACGACCAGAGATGACTGCGGGCGCAACCCGTTGTCCTCGCCGATGAGGACGCCGAGCTGCCCGCGCCCCTTCTGCTTCGTCTCCCAGTAGTCGTTCGTGATGACGACCTGACGCGTGCGCACGGCACGGCTGTTCGGCCCTTCGGAGGCGACGGGCATCGGCGGCAGCTCCGACACGTCAACCTCCGCGCCGTCGCCCCACCCGTAGGTTGCGAGACGCACGTCGCGCCCCTCGTCGTAGAGCGAGATGAAGATGCCGACGCAGGGCACGCTGACGACGGCGAAGTCGCGCAGGTCGCGGAAGATGGTCAGGTGATCGCGCGCCGTGCCCATAGATTCGGCGAGATGTGTCAGGCGGTGCAGAAGCGTCTCGTACTCGCGTAGCGCATGACGCTCGGCCTCGTGCAGTGCCTCCTCTGTGCGCTTGCGCTCGCTGATGTCGGCCGAGATGCCGACGATGCCGATCAGGCTTCCCCCCTCGTCCTGAATCGGCGTATCCGTCACCATCGCGGGGAAGCTCGTGCCGTCGCGTCGCCGCACGTTGAACTCGCCCGACCAGGTCTGCCCGGCTGTCAGCCGCGTCATGATCTCGGCGGCCTGCTCACGCGAAGTCTCGGCGGGTGTGACTTCGAGTATGTTGCGCCCCGTGGCCTCTGCGGCACTCCAGCCGTAGAGCTGCTCGGCGTGGCGGTTCCAGTAGGTGATCGTGCCCGCCATGTCGGTCGCAATCACTGCCTGCTCGACCGTGTCCAGCAGGTGCGCCTGAAAGCGCAGCGACTCTTCGTTGCGCTTCGTTTTGGAAAGGTCTTTGACGAGCGCGACGAAGCCGCGCACGCGCCCGCCGTCGTCGAAGTCCGGAATGTACGAGATGTTGACGAAGCGCCGCACGCCGTCGGCGTACTCAAGCTCTTTCTCGCAGGAGACCTCGCTGCCCGCGAGCGCCTTCTCAACGTAGGGGCGAACCTCCGTATAGGCTTTTTCGCCGATCACCTCGCGTATGTGCACGCCGTAGAGTTCGGCGTGCGGGCGACCGAACCATGTGTCGTAGACCCGGTTGTTATAGCGGAAGCGCTGTTCGGTATCGATGTATGAGACGGGCGCGGGGACGGCGTCGAGGATGAGGCGCAGGTACTCCTCGTTAAAGTGTGGTGCGTCGGCGAGCGCCGCGACAAGCCGGTCGCGACTTCGGTTGTAATCGTCCGTGGGGGTCATCGAAATCTACCGCAGGAGAACGTCGAGTAGCGACTTGGCGGCGAAGGCTTCGGTCGCTCTTTCACGCGCGCTGGGGTGGGCCGCCCGCGCACTCTTATTGAATCGGCGTCAGTATTATTAAACGCGCGCCGCCACTTCATCAACCGCCCGGAGGTTACTCGCGCCAAGTCGGAAGAAGATATCCACTCATTTCAGAAAACATCTGCTCACTTCGCCAGTCGGAAGAAAACGTCCTCGAAGGGCGCATCGTCCATCGAGGCGAGACGGCGCAGCTCCGACGGGCTTCCTTCGGCCACGATGCGACCCGCGCTCATCACGCCCGCGCGGTCGGCCACCCTCTCGACGAAGCTCATCACGTGCGAAGAGACGACGAAGGCGCGTCCCGCATCGCGCTCGCGCTCGACTCGCAAACGGAGCTTGCGCATCATCTCAACATCGAGACCGTTCAGCGGCTCATCCAGAACGAGCACACTCGGCTCGCCTAAGAAAGCCGCCGCCAGCCCCAGCTTCTTCCTCATGCCGAGCGAATAGCCGCCGACCCACTTCGACTCGACCGCCTTCAGCTCGAAGAACTCCATCTCCGTCCCCGTCTGTCCCTCGTCCGCGCCCTTCAACCCCGCGACCAGACGCAGGTACTCGCGCCCCGTCAGACGCTCATAGAAGTAAAGCTCCTCGGGCAGATATCCCACACGCCGCTTCGCCGCGAGCGGACGGCGCGCCATCTCCTCGCCGCACACCCACACGCCGCCCGCGTCCGGTTCCGACAGCCCCGTCATCATCCGTATCAGGGTGGATTTCCCCGCCCCGTTCGCCCCCACCAGCGCATAAACCTCGCCCGCTCCCACGCGCAAACTCACGCCGTCCACGGCCAGAGTCTCGCCGTACCGCTTCGTCACCGACTCGACGACCAACAGACTATCTCCGTTCAAACGCCCTCCGTTCGACTCAGAGAATTCACAAGGATGGACAGGATGGACAGGATAAGAGCAATTTGGATTTTCGATTCGATTCGATTTGGTTTTGGATTTTCGATTTGGGATGTGAAATTTCCAATCTTAAATTTCAAATTTCCAATCTTAAATTCTCAAATCGTCAATTCGTCAATTCTTATCCTGTCCATCCTGTCCATCCATGTGAATTCTCCCTCCCGCCCTTCAACTGCCTTCGCCCTTGAGATAAGCATTTGCGCGCACGACTCCGCGCATGCAGAGCGGCTGCACGCCCAACGCATAGATTGCAAGCCCCACCGGCCACACGAACGCCGTCAGTCCGCCCGCCGCCAGCGCCGCGCACAACGTCAGAATCAAAGCCAGCCCCGGCTCATCCGGCATCTCGAAGGCAAGCCCGCCCGCGATTGTGCTCACCATCCACCAAAGCCACGCGCACTCCGCCAGTAGCGGCAACGCGTAAACGCCCGGCACTGCGCCGCACAGAATACCCGCCGCCCATGTCGCGAACGGGACGGGCAGCGTCAAGACGCGTGCGAAGTAGAGTTTCGCGCGCCAAGCGTCCTCGCCCTTCAACCCGACTGAGCGTTCGAGCCAGAGGTGTGGCCGCTGGTGCGCGACGAGCACGGGCAGTAGCGCCGTCATCGTTGCAGAGGCCAGCACGCACGCGAACTTCACCGCCAACACGCGCGGCAGCCACGTCGCCGAAGCCCAACCGCCGCCCTCGCCTTCCGGCACGACCCCGCCCACAAGCAACGCGACCAGCAGAACGACGACGAGCGACGCCACACCCGCCGCCGCATACACAGCCGACGAGAACCCCCTCAACGTCAGACGCATGTCGCGTGCGAGCTGAGCCGCCACCGCCGTCGCCGTCCCATCCGCCCCTCTGCTGCTGCACACGCGCCGCGCCGCGCCCTCGACAAAATCTCCCCACGTGTCGCGCGCGCCGAGCCGCTTCGCAAACTCCGCGTCCGCCGCTCGCCAACTCCCGTGAAGCACGATGGCAACCGCCGCCAGCGCCGTCGTCGCCACGGCCCCGCACGCGAGCAGCGACGTTCGACCGAGCAACGTCAACCCGCCCGGCCTCACAATCTCCGCCAGCAACAACCCGCCCGACGCAGTACACGCACTGAAAGCCATGAACGCAACCGCCGCCTGCACACGCCCTCGCCTGTGCGCCCAATGAACCCATTCGAGCGCCGCCAGCACCTCGCCCGACGCAAGCACCGATACGAGCAGGACGACCAACGCGAGCACCGACCAGTCGAACACGCCGCCGCCCGCGAGCCAGCGCAGCACGAGTGCCGCGACGCCCACGGCGCAGGTGTGCGCCATGCGTCTGAGGAGCGCCGCAGACAACTGCGACGCCGCCGAGACCGGAAGCGCGTCGAGCACCCATTCGGGTCTTCGCACGTGATAAATCTCCACGCACGCACGCGACAGACTGAGCGCAACGAGGCACGCCGTCGCCACCAACGACGCCGCCAGCGTCTCCGACTCCGTCGGACTCCACTCCGCCTCGCGCACCATTCGACCGACGCCGAAGTAAGTCATCCCCAGCACCAGCGGAGTCAGCACGACCAGCGCGTAGAGGTTCGCGCGCGCCCAACGCGCACCGTCCAGAAGCCACGCGCCGACGATGAGTTTCAGTTGAAGCATCTAAAAATTCTGTGGGGAAATAGCCCGCCCGTGTTCAACTCAAAGTTGTGTGTTGAGTAGGGAGCAGTTCACCACAGAGACACAGTGAGCACGGAGTTAGCACGGAGGAATGAATTACTCTGTGCTTACTCCGTGCTCTCTGTGTCTCTGTGGTGTACTC
>JAVRON010000006.1:0-12100 GCA_032162705.1 Acidobacteriota bacterium | reverse complement strand
CCCGGTTGATGAGAGTCGCGCTCTTGTCTTTTAACTTGCGTGTAGTGCGAGGGGCGGCTTTCACCACAGAGACACAGAGGACTCAGAGGGAGCACAGAGTGTTTAAGATTTCAAATTTCAGATTTGTAATTTGAAATCCTCTGTGCATCCTCTGTGTCCTCTGTGTCTCTGTGGTGAAAGTATGGTGCGTTTACACTCAATTGAACATCAATAGCGCAACTCGCCGATTGATTCAGCCCGACGTTCACACGCCGACTGCACCCGCCTCCGAGTTTGTTTCTAGACCCGCCGAAACCCGCCGCCACTCCTTGCGGAAAGATTTCCCGTTCACCCTCGTTGCGCCTCAAGTATTCCTCAAGCGCCCTTAAGTTGTTGAAAACTAAGCCGCTCAAAAATCCCGCCCGCGCCCCGAAAAAATTCTTCGGCGCTCAAGTTTCTCTCAATCCCTTTTGGCTATCTTCTCCACGCTGGTTCTTAGAAAAGCCCCGACAAGGGCGAGCCGAAAACTTGAAAGAAACTTCCGAAGGAGAAAAGTTGAAACCCATGCTCAGAAGAATCTCCGCCGCATTCGCCATCCTCGTCCTGTTTGGTCTTCTTACCCTCGGCAACATCTCGGCGGCCACGCTCGGCCCGTCGCTCCAGACGAGGCTCTCCGGCCTCGCCGCGGACGCGAAGGTCGGCACCGTCATCATCGCCTTCAACACCACGAAGGGGCTTCAACCGTCGCATCTCGACGTGCTTCGCTCGCTTGGCATCACCAGCGGCATCACGCTCAACCGCCTCGGCATGGTCGCCGCGGTCGCGACCGCCGGACAGGTTCGCGCGCTCAGCACACGCCCCGAGGTGCGCTCTGTCTGGGCTAACGACCAGCTCAACTACCTGGACAAAGAGGCGCGGATGCTCACGGGCGTCGAGCGTCTGAAGACTGACCGCTCGCTGACCATCGCCAACGGCGGCCTGCCCGTCTCCGGTAAGGGCGACTTCTCCGTCGTCATCAACGACAGCGGCATCGACGCCACGCACCCAGACCTTCAGCTCGGCAAGAACGTCATCCAGAACGTCTTGATCGCGACCGACGAGCAGACGAACAACACGGTCGTCTATACGCACCCGCTCGACGGCTTCACAACTCTTCAGGTCGTTGAGAACGTGCCCGACACAGACGCTAATGTCGGCCACGGCACGCACTGCGCCGGGATAGTCGCCGGCACGGGTCAGCAGTCAAGCGGCCTCTACGCCGGAGTCGCGCCGGGCGCGCGTCTGATCGGCACAGGCTCGGGCGCGGTGCTCTTCATCCTGAACGCACTGGGCGGCTTCGAGTGGTCTCTGACCAACCAGTCGCTCTACAGCATTCGCGTCATCTCGAACTCATACGGCGGCAACGGCCCGTTCAATCCGGACGACCCCGTCGCCATCGCCACGAAGACGGCGCACGACAACAACATCACGGTCGTCTTCGCCGCCGGAAACTCGGGCCCCGGCAAGGACACGATGAACCCTTACGCGAAGGCTCCCTGGGTCGTCGGCGTCGCGGCGGGCACGAAGGAGGGCGGCCTCGCTTCCTTTAGCTCGCGCGGCGTCTCTAAGGACGTGCGGCTCTCAAACTCCGACCCGCTTGACGACGGCAACGCGCCGACCATCACCGCGCCCGGCACGGGCCGCGAGTTCGCGTCGAACGCCGCGAAGTTCAGCGCCGCATATGTCTCGACCCGCTCGAAGTCGAACGTCTTCGCCAACGGCCTGACCGACGACGCGGAACTCTCGCCCGCATACCTGCCTTACTACACGCAGATTTCCGGCACCTCGATGGCGACACCCTACATCGCGGGCGTCGTCGCACTGATGCTCGACGCCGACATCACGCTTACGCCCGACGAGATCAAGCAGATTCTCGTGGATACGGCCTCGCGTATGCCTGGCCGCGAAGAGTGGGAAGTCGGCGCGGGCTACGTCAACGCTTACGCCGCCGTCGATAAGGTCTTCAATCGCTCGAAGCCCTACGGCCAGAATTTTACGCACAACTTCAACGCTCGTTTCACGGTGAGCGGCCCCGCGCCCGAACAGACGCACATCGACTACAGCCCGGCGGGCATGCCCTGCGCCGCGGGCAGCAACGCGACCTGCACCTCCGCGAACGCGCATTCGTTCGACGTGGCCGACGGGATGAGCGTGCTCGACATATTCGCCACCTTTAGCAACATCGCCACGTCCGACGGCAACACCATCGGCCTGATCGTCACAGACCCGCAGGGCAACAAGTACAGCTCGGGCCTCGCGCTCCCGATTCTCGATTCGCCGAGCCGCGAGGTGGTCGTCAAAAACCCCTCGGCGGGCAAGTGGCTCCTTGAAGTCCGCGGCGTGCGCGGCCTCACGGCGGCTCCGAACGTCAGCCTGCCGACCTCGGGCGCGGCTGCGCCGGGCCCCGTTGACATCACGATCACGCAGCAGTTGTTCACGCTCGACCCGGTCGCGGACATCCAGAACCATCCCGCGCAGACGCAGATCGAGACCGTCTTGAAGAATCGCCAGATGGACACGTTCGCCGACGGCACGTTCCGTCCCGACTCGAACGTGACGCGCCACGACTTCGCAGAGATGCTCTATCTGAACACGCCGCTCCGGCAGACGCTCGGCTCGACGCCGAAGTACGGCGACGTGACCCCGCAATTCTCCGCGCTCGCCGAGGCGGTCACGGCCAACGGCTCGACCCTGCGCGACTGGAGCTTCCAGCCCGCCGGGATGATCGCGGCCTACGGTTCGACCTTCAACCCCGATGCGAATGTGAGTCGGCTTGAGACGGCCGTCGCCCTCGTCCGCGCCCTCGGCCTCGACGCGGAGGCGAAGGCGAAGGCAGGCTCGGTCGTCACTGCGAGCTACAACGGGCAGGCGATTGCGCTCACGGACAACTCGGACATCCCTTCGGCGATGCGTGGCTATGTGCAGATCGCGCTCGACAAGGGACTGCTGCAAGCCTTCTTCAGCCTTGAGCAGGGGCCCTTCGACTTCCAGCCCGTCTTGAAGGCGAGGGTGAAAGCGAACGACGCGACGACGCGTGCCTTCATGGCCTACGCGCTCGACAACTTCCGCCAGCACTTCGTGACGGGCAACTGAGCTTTGACGCTTTCTCGCCGCGCCAGCCGATTGTCGGGACGGAGGGCGCGGCGAGGCGAGCGGCTCGGGGGGTTGACCTGCCTGGCAGAGACGGGTGAACCCCCTGAGCCGACCTAAAAAAATCGAAAAAGAATTCAACCGACCCGGAAGACGCAGAGCAAGACTTCAGGACGCCACGGCCTCGCGGTCGAAGATTAAACAGACTGAACCCGAAGAGGAAAAAACGGCCATGTTGAGAAAAGCACTTTTGATAACCGCGCTCTTCATCCTCGGCCTGAGCGCGCTCCACGGAGACGGCGCGTCGGCAGTCACGTCGGTCAAGATTGACTCGCAGCTCACACGCTTCTTCGCCACGCACGCCGCTGGTGCGACTGTGCCCGTGGTCATCACCTACAAGCAGAAGCCCGGCGCGGCAGAGTTCTCGCGTCTTCAACTGACGGGCATCAAGAAGGGCTTCGCCACGCGCGAGCTGCCGATGGTCATCGCCGACATGAACGCTTTGCAGTTGAGCGCGGTCAGTCGCCAGCCCGGCGTCGCCTCCGTCTACTCGAACCGTCTCTTGAAGACCTTCACCAACGTCAGCCGTCCCTTCATCGGCGTTCCGCAGATGCAGGCCGACACGCAGGTGACTAAGGCAAATAAGAGCAATCCCGGCCTGCCCATTACGGGCAAGGGCGTCGGCATCGGCTACGTTGATACCGGCATCGACGCGACGCACAAGGATTTGCAGTACGGCAAGAAGGTCTTGCAGAACGTCATCCAGCCCTTGTCCGAGACGGTCGTCTCCGACGCGGGACTCGTCGGAGCGCCCGGCGTCTCAATCGGCGATCTCATCAACGACACGGGCTTCGTCCCGCCCATCTACGTCGAGAACCAGCAGATGTCCGACGTTGAATCCGGCCACGGCACATTCGGCTCGGCGGTCGCCGCCGGGACGGGCGAGGCGTCGGGCGGCTTCTATGGCGGCGTCGCACGCGGCGCGCACCTCGTCGGCGTCAACTCCGGCAATGAGCTGGGATTGCCCTTAGTCGGCATCATCGGCGCATACGACTATCTTCTCTCGAACCAGTATCTCTACAACATTCGCGTCATCAACAACTCCTGGGGGTCAACGCTCGACGCCGACGGCATCAACCCGGATAACCCCATCAACGTCGCCACGCGCATCAGTCACGACCGCAACATCACGGTCGTCTTCGCCGCGGGCAACGACGGCGACACGCCGACCTCGATCAATCCTTACTCGACGATGCCCTGGACGATCTCGGTCGCCGCGGGCGAGAAGCAGGGGCTTGGCAGTCCTGCCTCTTTCAGCTCGCGCGGCGTCGATAACGGCACGGGCGCGGATGTGGCGGGGATGCCCGCAGACCCCACGCTCGCGCCGAACCTGCGGCCCGACATCACGGCGGCGGGCGTCGATATCAAGAGCGCGCGCCTGCGCGGCGCTGGACTGACGAACACGCTCGGCACGGTGCCCATCATCGGCAACGATCTGACGACGATCCCGCCGGGCTACCTGCCTTACTACACGACCTCGCAGGGAACTTCCTTCTCTTGCCCGCACATCTCGGGCGTCGTCGCCCTGATGATCGAAGCCAACCCGTTGCTCACGCCCGACGACGTGGTGACGATACTCAGGCAGACGGCGAACCCGATGCCGTTCGACGAGCGAGTCGTCGGCGCGGGCTACGTTGACGCGCACAACGCCGTGCGCTCTTCGATGGGACTCGTGGCCGTCGGACATCCCTTTAACCTGATGCCGGGCGCGGGCGGCCCGGAGATCGTCGATCCTTCAAATGACCAGTTCGGCACTGACGCACAGGACATCCGCTCGGTCGATTTCGCATACGACGCGGCGAACAATCAGATCGTCTACACGCTGACGCTCACCAGCGCCTCGGCGCGCACGCAGAACAACACCTGGACGATCAACTCGACCTTCAACGGCGTCGAGGTCTTCGTCTCGGCGAGCGTGACCGAGACGGGCGACATGGCTTACGAGTACGGCCACTTCGAGACGCTCCCGAACGGCACGCCCAATCAGGTCGGCGACGGCGCACCCGACTCCGCACAGATCACAGGCAACCAGATCATCGTTCGCGTCGCCGTCAGCAAGATCAACGCGCTGGCGGGTACGAATGTTGTCGGCACGACCTCGACGGGGACGGGCGCAAAGGCGCAGATACTTATCGGCGCGTCGGCGACGGGCGGCCTGCTCTTGAACTCCGACTCAGCCACCGGCTCGGACTTCATCGTGCAGTAAAGGCTTACCACGAGAACGCACGCGCGGAGGGCAAGCCATGCTGGCGTTCAAGTGGTGTGGAGCGCGGTTCCGAGGGCAGTCCTGATCGGGGGAACGGGACTGTCCCCGGAACCGCCAAACGCGATAGTTCAAGGCGGAAGCCCGACCGTGAGGGAGGGCGTTATAGTTTCGTTACCATGCCTTCATGGTAGTTGAGACGCCCTCCCTCACGGTCGGGCTTCTGCACCTTAGCCGTTCAGCGAAAATTAATCGGGGCCGCTTACGTGTGGAAGCGGCCCCGTTTACTTTTTCTATCCTGAAGACGGCGCGGCTCTCATCGCTCAATCCGCAATGCTCACTTTATATTCTTCAAGGCAGGGGCACGCAGGGGGCGACCGTGACGCGTTTGACGCGGACGGGGTTCTTCGGCTTCTCGCCGTCGAGTTCCGCGGCGGCGATCTTATCAACCACGTCCATCCCGGAGGTAACGCGGCCGAAGGCTGCGAAGGTTCCGTCGAGGTGCGGTGCGTCGGCGAGGAGAATAAAGAAGTGCGTGGTGGCGCTGTTGGGCTTGTCCGTGCGTGCGAGCGAGACCGTGCCGCGCAGGTGTTTGGCGGCGCTCGGCTCGTCGGGCACGGGGCGAGCGGCGCGGCGCAGGAGTTCGGGCGTCACTTTCTCGCGCGTCGTGATGTTGCCGCCCTGTACGATGAAGCCGGGAACGACGCGGCTGAAAGTCGTGGTGTCGAAGGCGCGTGTGGCGGCGAGGTTGAGGAAGTTGCGTACGGACTCGGGCGCGGCCTCGGCGAGCATCTCAAAGGCGATCTCGCCCGCCTCTGTGTCGAGCGTGACGCACTGACGTGACATCTGCTCGACCGTCGCCTTGTCGAAAGGCTCGGGCGGCGCGGCGGCTTCGACTTCGGGTCGCGCGTTCTTCTTCGCGGGCGGCGGCTCCTGCTTCGTCTGCGTCTCCTTGCCCGGCGACGACTCCTTACCCGGCGACGACTCCTTACCCGGCTGCTCCTGCTTGGTCTGCGCGCCCTGCTGCGTCAACGTCTCGGGTCTCTGTTCCTGCGGCGGCGGCTGTGCGTGCGCCGATACGACAAGGCACGCGGCGCAGAGCAAGGAGATAAAATATTTTGCGCAAACCATTTTCTTGCCTCACGTGAGAGCGAGCTTTTTCAACTGCGGGCATGAGCACGCTTTACTGACAGCCGCCCGTAGAGCGTCGCCCCGGCGGATTAGCGCGACGGGCTTGGCGAGGCTTTGAGCATCTCGTCGCGTTTGGCCTTAAACTCGGTGCCGGGCTTCCACTCGGGATACTTGTCGCCCTGCGCGATCTGGTAGCCGATGGCGAAGAAGAGCTGCGCGTCCTCGACCGCGCCGGACAAATCCCAGTCGGGCTTCACTTCGTCCGAAGGCTTGTGATAGTCGTTCGCCGTGAACTCGGCGCGCTTCTGCTTGCCGTATTCGGGCGGCTTGCCGATGTAGTCAACTCCTGAGTCCGGGTCGAGCGCGGGCACGCCCTGCTTGGCGAACTCGAAGTGGTCGGAGCGATAGAAGAAGCCTTTCTCGGGTTCGGGATCGCCCTTGACGGTTCGCCCCTGCATCGCCGCCAAGTCCTTCGCGATGTCGTCAAGCGTCGAGTTGCCGAGGCCGATCAGGACGATGTCTCGTGTGCGCCCCCACTGGTTGACGCCGTCCTTGTTGATGTCGGCCAGAGTCTTCTCAAGCGGGTAGAGCGGGTGCGTGGCGTAGTATTTCGCGCCGAGCAGGTTCTTCTCCTCGGCGGTGACGGCGAGGAAGAGAATCGAGCGCTTGGGCGGCGTGGGCAGTTTGGTAAACGCCTCGGCGATTTCGAGCATGGTGGCGACGCCCGAGGCGTTGTCAATCGCGCCGTTGTAAATCTGATCGCCCTGCGCCTTGTCGTCCTTGCCCAGATGATCCCAGTGCGCGGTGAAGATGACGTACTCGTTCTTGAGCGTCGGGTCTGAGCCTTCGAGCTTGGCGATGACGTTCTGCGAGTCGATCTCGCGCAGAGTGTTCTTGAGATGGAAGGTCGCCTTCGCATTCAAGGCGACGGGCTTGAAGTCTTTCGTCGTGGCGGCCTTCTTCAGTTGATCGAAGTCCTGACCCGAAGCGTTGAACAGTTCCTTCGCGCGGTCGAGCGTGATCCAGCTTTCGACGCCGACGAAGCTCATGTTCTTGTCCGGCGACTGAATGTCGAAGTTCTCCTTCGAGCGGCTGTTCTTGACGACCTCGAAGGGGTATCCGGCGGGCCCCGTCTCGTGGACGATGATGGCGGCTGCCGCGCCCTTCTGAGAGGCGATCTCGTACTTGTACGTCCAGCGGCCATAGTAGGTCATGGCGTCGCCCTTGAAGGTGTTCGGGTCGAGCTTTGAGGGGTCAGCAGGGTCTGGGACAGCCGGGTCGTTGACGAGCATGACGATGGTCTTGCCCTTTACGTCAACACCCTTGTAATCATCCCACCCGTACTCGGGCGCGACCACGCCGTAGCCGACGAAAACGATGTCGGAGTCCGTCACGTCAACCTGCGGCGTGGAGCGGCGCGAGGCGGCGACGAAGTCGTCGGGCGAGTTATAGCTGAGTTGTTTGCCGCCGACCGAGATGGAAAGCTGCGGCTCGGCGCGGACGCCTGAGAGCGGGACTTTCTGAACGAAGGTGCCGTCCGGGTTGCCGGGCTTAAGACCGAGGCGCTGAAACTGCTCCGTGATGTACTTGACCGAAAGCTCCTCGCCGTGCGTGCCGGGGCCGCGTCCTTCGAACTCATCGGAGGAGAGCGTCTTGATGTGTCGCAGGAGGTCGTCGGCGTTGACGGAGTCGAGCGCGGGCTTGAGTTCCGCCGGAAGTCCCGGCGGCGTCGGCGCGGGCGTCGCGGTCGTCGCCGTCTGGTTGGTCGGCGGCGTGGTTGTGCAGCCCGGTGCCGCAGCAAGCAGCGCCGCGAGCGCGAAGAGGGCGAAGGAGCGTCTATTCATCGTCGGTTGTTGCCTCGCTTTGGAAGTCGGAAGTGGGAGCCGTCGAGAGTTTCGCCGCGCGGCGTGGCGAAGTCAACCGCCACACGGCCTCTTTAGTTTTGCCGTTCGGCGTCGGCAGCGGAGATGTTTATCCGTTCGCATCCCGGCGGGCGTGGGTTACAATCTCGGCTGTTCGGCGGGCGCTCTGTTGAGCGAGGCCCCGAAACTATCTCTTCCCGAAGTCCCACGAGGAGCGCCGGGTCTTCCAAACACTGCGGCCTCGATAGTCATAAAGAGATGAAGTCCCTAAAGAGATGAAGTCCCCAAAATTTTTTCTACGCCTCTTGGCGCATGTCGTCGTCGCCGCGCTGTTGTTGCTTGGCTCCGTCCCCGTCGCGCACGTCGCCGCGCAGCGCCGTCGCCAGCAACCGGGCCGTCGCCAGCAACCGGTGACTCCGCGGCCCACGACGACGACTCCGCGCCCGAACGTCAACATGCCCGAGCCTGCCACGACGCAGACGCCCGCGTCGTACCCGACGCTTCCGCCAACGCAGCCAACGCGCGCACAACAGACGCGGCGACAGGAGCCAGACCTCTCGCTTGAGGAGATGCTGGCCGCCGACAGCTATAGCGTGTACGCGGAGGTGCGCCGCATCGGCACGCTCGCGCAGGGAGAGGAGTTGAAGACGGCCGTCGGCGCGCTCAATCTTTTCGGCGGCGACGAGACGAAGCCGTTGATAGACCTCTTTCGTTTCGTCTCCGATAACAATGAGACGCTGGCCGAAGCGCGCGTGGTCGTCACCTTCTTGCCCGCGCGCACGGGTCTGCCGCAGACGCTCCTCGCCGTCGAACTCCCATCCACCGAGGCGGCCATCGCCTTCGAGCCGAAGTTCCGGCGCATGCTCGGCGAGGAGGTGCGTGCGGTCAAAAAAGCTATCGATCCGGAGCCAGTCAAGTCCGAGACGCCCAACCAACAGCCCCAGCAGCCGACCTTGAAGCAGAAGACCGAACCGAAAGCCGAGCTGAAAGAGCAGAAGACCGAGCCGAAAGTTGAGCAGAAGATCGAACCGAAGGTCGTGCAGAAGGCTGAGTCGAAGGTTGAGCAGAAAGCCGAGCCGAAGCCCGCCGCACAGGACTTTGCATTGAGGCGCGCGGGGCGCTGGCTGATCGCTGCCGAGTCGCCCTTCACGCTCCGAGCCTTGCGCGGCGACGAGGGCGAGCCGCGGTTCGCGGACAGCACGCGCTTCCAGGCGGTACGTGGCCGCTTCGGCTCCGAGTCGCTCTTCGTCTACGTTGACACGAACGTCGCACAGCAGGGCTGGGCGCTGCAACAGCAGAAGGCGAACGCGGAGCAGTCCGAGGTTGGTTTGACGGCGACGACGGGAGGCGGTAATCCGGGACTCGGCGTCGGCGTGGTCGAGAAGGAGCCGACGCAGTCCGCTCAGACGGCGACAACAATGGCGCAGCCTCAGGTCGCAAACGCGCCGACACCGCCGGAGATAGCCGTCCTGAACGAAGGGCAGCCGACAGAAGAAGAGCGGCCGATTGAAGGAAGGGCCGAGGCTGGAGCGCAGGACGGCGAGCTGAACGTGGTGGCCGCGGTCACTCCGCCGCCCGCACCGACCGAGGAGGAGTTGGCCGTGCAGGGCTTGGGCGGCGTGCTCAGGAATCTTTGGAGCGGCATCCCGCGCATCCCCGGCGCGGTCGCGCTCGGTTGCAGGCTTGAGCGCGGCGCGTTTGTCATGCGCCTCGCCGTCGAGAATACGCCGGACGGGACAATCGCGCTCATCCCATTCCTGCCGAACATCGTCTCGGGGCCGCCCGTCACCGCCGACGCCGCCTCGGTCGCGCCCGCCGACTCCGAACTCTTCTTCGCAGCCTCTCTCGACTGGACGCAAATCTACAACTCGACGCTCGGCGCGGCCTCCGTCAACCCGGCGATGTTTGGCTCGTGGGGCGAAGAGACGGAAGCGGCAGCGAAGGGCGAGCGACCGCCGACCGCCGAGCAGTCAATCGCTGCCGTCGAGAAACTCTTCGGCTTCAAGTTCAAGGAAGACCTCCTGCCCGCGCTCGGCAACGAGGTCGCCTTCAGCATGCCGCTCGACACGGCCAGCTTCGGCTTCCGCACGCGTGGCCTCGTCGAGTTCGAGAAGAAAGAGGAGAGGGAGTGGAGGGAGAAGGACGCGGAGCCAGGCTTCATCTACATCGCCTCTCTGAACAATCCGGACAAGATACGCGAGATTCTGCCGCGCGTGCTCGTCGTGCTTGGCTTTAGTTCAATCGGCGAGGCCGCGCGCCCGACCGAAAAGCGCGAGGGCTTCGAGATACGCGCCGCAGGCTCGCTCTCCTATACCATCATCAACAACTTCCTCGTCCTCGGCGAGTTGAAGGCCGTGCGCCACTGCATAGACTCTTACGACAAGCGGGAGACGCTCGCCGCCTCGAACTCGTACCGCGACGCGACGAGCTGGCAGGCCAAGCAGAAGCTCGTCCACCTCTTCGTCTCCGACACCATCATGAGGAGCGTGGTCGAAGAGACGAAGAAGCGCTCGGGCAGTAGCAACGACCCCGTCGTGCGCGCCATGCTCACACAGCTTGAGACCGTTCAGCCCGAGCCTGCCTCCTACGAGGCCACGAACGAGGGCGATGTCGTCATACACGAGATGCGCCTGCCGCTCTCGCTCATCCGCTCGTACGCCATCGCGATGGGAGTCGGCGTCAAGGATGCGCCCGTCATCAATGGCGAGATGATGGCTATCTACACGCTCGCCCGCATCGAGTCCGCGGAGGCCACCTTCAAGGACGAGAAGAAGAAGGAGCGTTACGGCACACTCGAAGAACTCGTCGCCGAAGAGCTGCTGGAGAAGAATTTCGTCGAGCACCTGGAGTATACGTTTGAGCTGAACGCGGCCAGCGACAAGTTCGAGGTCACGGCCACGCCGAAGACCTACGGCAAGACGGGCCGCCGCTCCTTCTATCTCGACCAGACGGGCCGTATGCGCGGCGCTGACCGCAAGGGCCAGCACGCCACCGCCGACGACCCGCCAGTAGATTGAGAAGACGTGTCTGAGTCTGCCACCGCAGACACAGAGGCACAGAGAATTTTAGATATGAGAATCTCTGTGCCTCTGTGTCTGCGGTGGCAAAATCTTTGAGCCATGACTGAACTACTGAGCCTGCAAGAACGTTACTCGCCGCGGAGCGCGTGCTTCGGTTGCGGCCCCGTGAACGAGAAGGGTTTGCGTATACGCAGCTTCCCCACAGAGGGCGGCGAAGAGGTCGTCTGTAACTGGAAGCCGGAGGCGCATCACGAGGCTTATCCGGGGATGCTCAACGGAGGCATTGCGGGCACGCTTCTCGACTGCCACTCGAACTGGGCGGCGAGCTACCACCTCATGCGCCGCACCGGAGCCGAACACGCGCCCTGCACCGTCACCGCCGAATACGCCGTCAAACTGCTGCGGCCCACGCCGACCAACACGACGCTCCAACTCACGGCACGCGTCGTCGAATCGACGGACGAACGCGCCGTCGTCGTCGAGGCCTCAATCACAGCCGACGGCAAGACTACGGCCACCTGCCGCGGAACCTTCGTCGCCGTCCGCCCCGGCCACCCCGCCTATCACCGCTGGTAGCCATGTACATATTTAACCCAAGTTGCTAGTTGAGCTTTGACCAGTTCTTTGAAAGCAAAGGAAAATCCCCTCCGTCTCGTCGCCAAACGAAGACAGGAGGGGACCGGTGATCGATCACACGACCGCACTCTACTGCATTG
>JAVRON010000005.1:0-5759 GCA_032162705.1 Acidobacteriota bacterium | reverse complement strand
CAATGCAGTAGAGTGCGGTCGTGTGATCGATCACCGGTCCCCTCCTGTCTTCGTTTGGCGACGAGACGGAGGGGATTTTCCTTTGCTTTCAAAGAACTGGTCAAAGCTCAACTAGCAACTTGGGTTATTTAGGTGATCATCTACTTGACGCAAGCTAAGCAATTTATCTAAACACATGGGTCGAACTAGCCGAAGCGTTGCTCGGTTGGAATCTGCCAAGTGTTTCAAGTAGATGATCACCCAAAATGACTCCGCGTCGGCGCGAGCGTTAGGGCGTGATACGGTCGCCTTTCAGTTCGCCGGTGAGGTCAGGCCCGAGCGGGTTTCCGAAGAGGTCGCGCAACTGGACGGTGAAAGTGCCGGTGAACGTGCGACCGCCCTTGTCGAGCTTGACGTTCTCCAGGATGGTTGCCCGACCGATAACGGTCGTGTTGGTCTGATCGTAGATCCAGGACGGGTGCCTCAGCTTGATCGTTCGCGGCCCCGTCTTCTCATACACGCCCAGGCAGACGTTGCCGGTCGCCGGGGGCGGGGTGTCGTTCAGGATTTCTAGCCCATCGCTGTGATACTGATCGAATCCTTCGTCGACGACTTGGTTGTCGGAGATGAACTTCACGTCCCACAGCCCGACGATTGTCGCGTCGCCCCCGTCTTTCACCGCCGCTCCTGCGTCTTTCACCGCCGCTTCCTGCACGCCGTTGGCTCCAGACGCCAATGGCACTGCGGCGGCGAGCGCGGCCCGACTTCCCTGGTGTAGCGACAGGCCGCACTGTGCCTCGGCGCGCGACGCGAGCGCGGCGCAAAGACCGACGGCCAAGCTGAACATGGCGATTAGCTTCGTTAATTTCATTTCGTCTCCTTAAGGTATCGGCCTGGGGAGGCCGGTTTGTGATAACTGAAAAGCCGCCGGGTTAAACTCAGGACTGTTTAGGCAAGTCTTTCTCAGGTTCGGGCGCACTCAGTGAGTCCGGCGGAAACCTGCCCGCCTGTTCGCTTCCGAAGTTACGTTCAGTGAATGACCAGACCCACACCGAAATTGAGGTTGTTCGCGGTTCTGCCGATGATGTTGATCCCAAACGCGGGCGGCGAGATCGTCAGGGCGCGGTCGCCCGCGAAGATGGGAACGTAATCGACTTCGATGGCGCGCAGGTCGAGTCGGCGGTTCAGTCGGACGTCGAGGCCGCCGCCGAGTTTGAGCGCGAAGCTCGTGGGCTGGTTGCTAAAGTTGTCCGTGCCCTGTACGGGATTGAGGTCTACGCCCGAACCCTTCTCGTGAGCCACGCCCGCCAGCGCGTGGGCAAACGGCTTCCAGCGCTTCTCGGTTGCGTTGTCTTTGATCTGCACGCCGCCGAAAATCTCGTATTTGGTCTCCGTGTTGATGCTGGTCTGGACGCCGCCGGCCCCGAAGTCGTCAACGTAAGTCGCCTTGTGATGCTGCCAACTGAAGTCCGCTTTGATTCCGAAATAGCGGGTGATGTTGTAGGTCGCCGCGGCGTCGAAGCCATGAAACGTGTTACGGTCGCACAGCAGCTTTTCGAAGTTCGCGCCGAAGTTAGCGTCCGCAGCCGGCGTGCAGAGGGTTATGTTTTGCGTCGTCCCGCCGAAGGTGACGACATCTTGCTTGGCGGTAAAGACGTTCTTGCCGTTCAAGTAGCCGGCGTAGAATTCCCACTTGTGGTAGTCCGCCGTTTGCTGCGCGGCTGATTGCGTCGCAAGCGCGAGTAGCGCTATCACGACGCCGAGAAAATACTTTTTCACGTGTCGCGCCTCCTTATCTCTTTATGGCTTGGGCAAGCTGTGCCGAGGCGAATCGCTTGGGCTTTAGCTGACCGTCGGTCGGCTTCGGCTCGCGGCGCTTTCCTTCGTTTAACCGCCCTCATTTATTAGCGCGACGTTGCGGGCGAAAGCGTCTCAAAAAATTTCCGTGAGGAAATTGACTTGTCAGTCCGGCCAGCATATTCTTGCGTAGGCACCCCGGACTGGCGCGCGAAGCTATGAGCGAGTCTGCAAGCCCACCCGACATAACGCAGATGCTTCAGGAATGGAGCGACGGCAAGGAGGAGATACTTGAACAGCTTCTGCCGCTCGTCTACGCCGAATTGCGCCGACAGGCGGCGCGCCACCTGCGCCGGGAGCGGCTTGATCACACGCTGCAAACGACCGCGCTGGTTCACGAGGCGTACCTGAAGTTAGTTGACCAGAGGAACGTCAGGTGGGAGAGCCGCACGCACTTCTTCGCCATCGCCTCGCAGGCGATGCGGCGCATTCTCGTGGACTACGCGCGCGCGCGGAAGCGGGCCAAGCGCGGCGGCGACGACATCCGACTCTCTTTGGCGGCAGCCGATCAGGCCGTCGGCGATCAACAAGCCTTTGACCTGATTACGCTCGACGAGGCCCTGAAGCGTCTGGCAGCAATTGACGAACAACAGTCGCGGGTCGTTGAACTGCGCTACTTCAGCGGCCTGAGTCTGGAAGAGACGGCGGCGATCCTGAACATCTCGCGCGCGACCGCTGCCCGCGAATGGAACATGGCGCGCGCCTGGCTGCACCGGGAACTGACCAGATAAAACTGCCAACCCGTCCCGACCGATGACCCCCGAACGCTGGCAGGAGATCAAGCGAATATTCGACGACGCGCTGAAGCGCTCGCCGGACGAGCGACGGAGCTACCTCGCCGCCGCTTGCGGCGGCGACGAAGACTTGCGCTGCGAAGTCGAATCGCTGCTGGAGTCTTTCAACGGCGCTGCGGGTTTCATGGAGCAGCCGGCGGTCGCCGAAGTAGCCGAGCAGATCAACGCGAGCCAGGTTAAAAAGTTTTCCGAAGGCCAAACTGTCGCGCACTACCGAATCATCTCCGAACTCGGATCGGGTGGACAGGGTGCCGTTTACAAGGCGCTCGACACGAAGCTGGGGCGCGCCGTGGCGCTCAAGCTCCTGCCGCCGGAGTTGACGGCGGTTGACGACACCAGCCGCAAGCGATTTCGGCGCGAAGCCCAGCTCGCTTCCTCACTGGATCATCCGAACATCTGCACGATTCACGACCTGACGGAGGTTGACGGCGCGACCTTCATCGTCATGCAGTTCGTCGCGGGCCGCAACATCCGCCAGTTCGTCCGAGGCCGCCCACTTGAGATAAGAGCCGCTCTCAGGATCGCGATCCAGGTGTGCGACGCGCTTTCCGCCGCGCACGCGAAAGGGATCATTCACCGCGACATCAAAGCGCACAACGTCATCATCTCCGAAAACGGGCAGGCCAAGGTTCTCGATTTCGGCCTCGCGAAACTGATCAGGGAAGGAAACGAAGCCGGAGATCAGACTGAGCTGACCGCGACGGGTTCGCCCTACGGCACGCCGACCTCTGCCGCGCCCGAGCAGGCGCGCGGGGAGAAGGTTGACCACCGTGCGGACATCTTCTCGACCGGCGTCCTGCTCTACGAGATGCTCGCGGGCATCTGGCCCTTTCAAGGCAAGACGGCAGTCGACGTGCGCCACGCCGTGCTCCACGCCGAGCCGAAACCGGTCGGCGAAGCGCGCGGCGGCGCGATACCCGCGAAGCTCGAAGTGATAGTCGGGCGCGCGCTGGCGAAGGAGCCTGCCGACCGCTACCAACTAATATCGCAGATGCGCGACGAGCTGCTCGAAGTCCTGCGCGATTTGCCGGAATCGAAAGAAAGCAGCACCGAGAATTTTCTCGAAAACTTCAAGCCGACGAGGCTGCGCCGTCCCTCGCGCTTGAACTGGAAAGTCGGACTGGCGGCGGTCGCGGCCCTTTCGGTCGTCGCCTCAATCTTGCTTTACGGTTTCTACTCGAGACGCCGCCCGCCCGCGCTCACCGTCAAAGACACGATCCTCATCGCGGACTTTACCAACACGACGGGCGACGCGGTGTTCGACGACACGCTCAAGCAGGGCCTAGCGATGCAGTTGCAGCAGTCGCCATTTCTCAACATCTTCCCCAGCGCGCGCGTGCGCGAAACGCTGCGCCAGATGGAGCACCCAGCGGACGAGCGCGTGACGGTCGAGACGGGCCGCGAGATTTGCCAGCGCAACGACCTGAAGGCTCTGATCGCTGGCTCGATTGCCGCGCTCGGCAGCCACTACGTCATCACGCTCGAAGCCGTCAACGCGCGCAGCGGCGAGACGTTCGCGCGCCAGCAGGTCGAAGCCGGAAGCAAAGAGGAGGTTCTGAAGTCGCTCTCGACAGCCGCCGCGGGCATCCGCGAGCAGTTGGGCGAAAGCCTCAGCTCGATCCAACAGTCCGACATCCCGCTCTACCAGCTCACGACGCCTTCGCTCGATGCGCTCAAGTCGTTCGCGCTCGGCTTCGACCGCTCGAACAAGGGCGAGTACTTCCAGTCAATCCCCCTCTTCAAACACGCGACCGAACTCGACCCGAACTTCGCTTACGGCTACTCGCTGCTGGCCGGCAACTACACGATTGTCAACGAGCCGCGCCGCGCCGCGGAGAACGCCGACAAGGCGTTCGCGCTCAAGGAAAAAGTTTCCGACCGCGAGAAGCTCTACATCACTTACGTCTATGACATTTACACGCTCGGAGATTTAGACAAGGCAATCGAAGTGCTCCACGTTTATGACCAGTCGTACCCGCACGATTTCCGCGTGTCTGGCAACATGTCATACGCCTACCTGCTCGAAGGCCACTTCGACAAGGCCGCCGACGAGGCGCGAGAGTCCGTGCGCCTCAATCCGGACATCTCGAGCTGGCATGTAACATTGGGGACGGCCCTCACGCGCCTTAGCCGTTTCGCCGAGGCAAAGGAAGCTTTCGGGCGCGCGCTTCAGATGGGACTGGGCGACGCGCGGATGCACGGCGGGCTGTATCAGGTCACGTTCGTCGAAGGCGACGCGGCGGCGATGCAGCAACAACTCGAAAGCCTGCGCGGCGTGCCGGAGGAATACATCGCCGCCGACTTGCAGACGGGCGCAGCGGCCTACGCGGGGCGTTGGCGGCAGTCGAAGGATTCCGCGCGGCGTGCGATTGAGTTGGCCGTTCGCGTTGATGTCAAAGAAGTGGCCGCGCGTTACGCCGCCGAGCAGGGTCTGCGCGCGGCAGCCCTGGGCAGGTGCGACGAGGCTAAAGCATACGACGCGCAGTCGCTCGCGCTAGAACGCAATCAGGTGACGCTGGAGCGCGTCGCGCTCGGCGAAGCCCTTTGCGGCAACGGCCAGGCCCAATCGCTGCTCGACGAACTGGCTAAACAACATCCGAGCGACACGCTCGCCAACGGCCTGTGGCTGCCCGTCGTTCACGCCGCACTCGAACTCGCGCGCGGTAACGCCACGAAAGCGGTCGAGTTGCTGGACACGACGCGGGTTTACGAACCCGCCGCCGAACTCTGGACGCGTTACCTGCGCGGACAGGCGTACCTCAAATCCAACAGGGGTTCGGAAGCCGCCGCCGAATTCCAGCAAGTTCTTTCACACCGCGGCGAGTCACCGTTATCAACCCTGTGTCCGCTCGCCCAACTCGGTCTGGCGCGCGCGACCCTGCAAACGGGTGACACGTCTCGTGCACACGAAGCCTACGAAAGTTTTCTTAACATTTGGAAAGATGCCGACGCGGACCTTCCTATACTTCAATCGGCACAAAAGGAATACGGGAATTTAAAGTTCTGATTTCCGGACGCCCTGACCGCCGCCTTGACCGCCTTTTGCAAGGCCGTCTCCGCGATGTGATGCCGCTGCTCACGCCCCGTGCGCGGGTCGAATGATCTGTGGCGGGCGGGGAAGACGTACTG
>JAVRON010000004.1:0-21561 GCA_032162705.1 Acidobacteriota bacterium | reverse complement strand
CGAACCGACCAAAATTACCATTGTCACGCTTCCCTTTTCCGTGATATAACGCGCGGCTATGGTAGCGAGTCAAAAGTTAGAATCGACGCCTTTCTCAATTAGCCCCAATCCAAATAGCCTTTACGTCACGCCTTCCTTAAAGGGCGTATTAGCAAAAGCACGGTTCACGATTAACAAGCGTCAAGGATTGACCTGTGCAGCCTTGGGCGATGTAGGTCTAGGAAAGTCAACGGTTTTGCGGTTCCTTTATGGGGAGTATGCCGCGCGGGAAGACTGCATAACAACCCTCATTCCGACGCCCAAGTTCCCTTCCCTGTTTTCCATGCTCAAATATATTTGCTCGGATTTCGAGATCGAGCCGAAGCGGAGCTTTGTAGCCCAGCAGGACGCCCTACAGGACTTCCTACTCCAAACGTATCAAGATCGTAAGAACGTTGTTTTATTCATCGACGAGGCGCAACTCCTCGACAACCAACAACTAGAGTTGATCCGTGGCTTCCTGAATTTCGAGACAGACGAACACAAGCTTATTCAGATATGCCTCGCCGGACAGCTTGAACTCAAAGAAAAACTGAACACCGAGAAAAACAAGGCGCTCTATTCACGCATCTCCACATACTCTATGCTCGACCCGTTAACGCCTGAAGAAACCAAGTCCATGATCGAATATCGGTGCCAGTACGCAAGTATCAAGAACCCGTTTACTGACGAGGCCATGGAAACCGTCTTTATTAAGAGCAAGGGAATCCCCCGGAACATCTTGAAGCTTTGCGCCTTAGCTTACGAGATGATGGAGATGGCTGGAGAGACGGAGATCGACGCAAGTTACATCCTTGATGCAACACCGGAGGTGGCCGTTTGAGCAGCAGGTTTGCCAAACTGGTTCAGGCGCAGGAAGAAAGGAAGGTCGCCACATCAGATAGCCAGCTATCCACCACATCAGATAGCCAGTTATCCACCAATGTGGATAGCCAGATTCCACCGGCTAGCCTGCTATCCACCACCACCCAACAACCAGCTATCAGGCAAGCCACCCGTCGGAAGGTGGATAGCCACCGCCGCAAGCGGGTGGATAACCGTAAAGGTGATAGACACAGGGGTGATAAGTTACCATATAACAATCGCGTCAGCGAAGATACCCTCAATAGAATCAAACACTTCATCGTTGATCACGACCTTGAGCAGCAGGAGTTTGCTGAACTCTCAGCTATCCACTTTATGGACGCGGTGGAAAGCCACCAAGTCGAAAAGGTGGATAGCAGGCTAGCCCTTGATGATAGAAGATTGATGATGCTATTCAAAACACATCCCTCTATCATCAACATCTATCTCCAGTACAACCCCGAAAATCGTTGGAAACCCGCGGACGATTATGAAGGAATCAAGTACAACGACAAGGATATTAGGCTCGTTGAACTCGGCATCATTCAGACCCAATTCAACGCCCGTTTCAAGAAAGTAAACAGCTTCAAATATTACGCGACTGAAATCGACATAGCCCTGGAAACTCCGCTCGCCAACGAGACCATCGAGATCATGCTCAAGCAGGGAAGGCGCAGATGGAGTGAGGCGATGGGAAGGGAAGTGTAAAACAAGCTGGCGAGGTTCGCACCAGACATACACGAGGTCGATTGGGCGACGATTCGGAGCACAGCACTGGCGCGAATTGCACCGAAGAAAGGGAAGTGAACTCTAATCTTTACGAACCCCCACTTCTTTTCAGAGGAAACTTACTAACATGGAGCCAGACCCGATGGAGTACCTAGGTGATGACGCAGGGCAGCAGAATGTCGAAGCCTCGGAGAAAGAGAAGTCCAAGGGTCGTTTGAACACGCTGGTCGCAATCACGGTCGCATTGCTGGCGACCTTTATGGGTGTCTGCAAGGTGAAGGATGACAACATCGTCCAGGCCATGCAGCAGGCACAGGCCGACAAGATTGACAACTACTCATGGTATCAGGCCCGTAATATCCGGGAAGAGGTCGCCGGTGCTACTGTCGCCCAACTGACCGCACAGGCCGCCTCGGCACCACCGCAGGCACAGGCTGCCTACTCTGAGCAGATCGCCAAATATCAAAGTATAGCCCGGGAACAATCAGAGAAGAAGAAACAGCAGCAGGAGGCTGCCGAGAACGCCGACAAAACTTATAACGACCTCAACGTCCACGACGACCAGTTCGACCTCTCCGACGTGATGTTGGCGCTGGCGATTTCACTGCTCGCGATGACGGCGCTGACGCAGAAGCGCTGGCTCTACTACCTCGCGCTCGTGCCGACAGCTTTCGGGGTGTTGATGGGGCTGGCGGGGCTGCTCGGCTGGAGTCTTCATCCGGACGCGCTGTCGCGGCTGCTATCATAAAATGGCCTATCTCAGAATGATAATGAACACCGTGACGGAGTGGCACTGAAAGGCAAATCATCAATGCAGGACGCCCCACTTCAAGTAGACCTCGGCATCGTGGAGACCCTCATCGGGAACCTCCAGTTTACTTTCGTGGTCAGCGGTGAAGGTGACGCGCATTTGCAGCTTTACGCCACCGACCCGTCGAGCGCGGGTAAGGCTGGCGTCCTAGTGATGCTGGACGCGAACGGTTATGAGCGACTCAAGGCGACGATGAAGAATGCCGAAGGAGTGATCGACCGCATGATCCGGGAGGGGCGCATCAAGAGGATGGTGCTGCCCTACTGAACGGTCAAGAGATTAATGGATCGGGTGTGCCCGGCACACTGCCTCCATCGTCGCCTGAAGGGATGAAAGTGCCGGGTATTCGCCATACCATGGCCGTAATGCTGATGCGGCCTAACCTCTCGGCTGCGGCGACACAGCTATGATCTGCCCAGCCGACCCACTTGAGACGGTTATGAAGTCCGATTCGAATACAACGGCGGAGTCTGCCACGACACCGCCCCGGCTGCTGGCGCGCGGCTTGATGCTCGGGCCGGCTTCTCGGGAGAAACCCGGCAACAGGGCGCGGGCCCGGTCGGACGCCGCTACGCTCGCCTGCGCGGTCTCAATCGCAGTAGCCCTCGGCATTGCCTGCGGGTCTTGGATCAACGCCCAACTGGCGTTTGCCACTTCCGTAGTCCCGCCCGCGCCGGCTCAGTTAATGCCTGTCGCCCATACAGCCGGGCAAAAGGCGCTTGCGCCCACGGCCGCGACAGAGCTTCTGCCAAGCGTTTATAACGACACCTCTTTGGCGGCTGACGAAGCTACGGTCTCGGTCGGCTCGTATGAACCGGGAGGCGCGGAGCCGCCAGGAGCAAATCTCATCGGAACGACGGATGAGAGGCCCGGGGGAAGACGGGCTGCCGCCACGATATCAGCCACGCGCGAGGCAAGCCCGCCAGCGAGAACAACCGGGCGTTCCGGCGGGACACCGGGCTTTGATAAGAAAGCAGCAGCCGGACAGGGCAGGGTAGTACCTTGCGCGCTATATGCCAGCACGGGCTCCCTTACTATCCGTAACGGTGGCGCGGCAACCCTCGTCCTCGGAGGGCCGGGCGAATCGGGACACGTCACAGTCACCACGCCTGATTGGTCGGACATCGCTTTGTTTTCCGAAGGACGAGGTGCCGGGAATAATGGTTGGGTGAGATATTCGGTGAGATCCGTCAGTAAAAGGGCGGGCGTTTATACTTTACGCTTCACGACATCCTGCGGCTCGAAAACCATCCCGGTGATAGTCACGCGGCCGTAGAAGGCACGCCTTCAAGCGGGATACAATGAAGTCCATGATTATGAGCATTCGTTGGTTTCGCGCATTATGGGTCTCGGTCTCTCTGGTTCTGGCTGTCGCCCTTAGCGGCGGCGACGTTCACAGTCAGACTTCGCGTCGTGGGACTCCGAAGCATCCGATCATTGACAGCAAGATGACCGAGAGGGAAGCCTTCGACGGCTTGGATCCGAAATGTCCTGACGAGATTCGGAAGCGACAAAGGTTAGTCACGGTCAAATATTACTCAATGGACAAACAGGTTCACCAAGGCCAGTTGGTAATTGATGAGGAATTGACGGGCGACATCAAGCAGGTGTTCGCGCTTGCGTTGAAGGAGCGGTTCCCCATCTACTCCGTCATTCCAATCTCGGATAAACGCTTCCGCAAGGAGAATCGTTGGGATGATGAGCTATCGATGGAAGCCGATAACACCTCCTCGTTCAATTACAGAGAGGTCACCGGCGGCGGTCGCTTGTCGAATCACGCGTACGGTAGGGCGATTGACATCAACACATTCCTGAATCCTTACATCAAGGGCGATCTGATTCTCCCGCGCGGGGCGACCTACGACCCGAAGATTGATGGAACCTTCACTGCTAATAATCCGATTGTGCTTGAGTTTCTACGGCTCGGTTGGGCCTGGGGTGGCAATTGGACGAATCCCAAAGACTATCAGCACTTTGAAAAACCTCCGAAGAAATAGATACGTCCGGGCGTGGATGACTATGCAAAGCTGAGACATGTTTCCCGTGAGGAAAGCAGCGGAACTTCTCACATCGGATGAGGCGGTCGCGGAGAGCGCGCGAAGGCGGATCACGCGCCGCCTCATGCCGTTCCTGATCTGCCTGTTCATGATCGCTTTTCTCGACCGGGTCAACCTCGGCTATGCCGCGCTGGAGATGGGCCGAGACCTTGGCTTCGACACGGAAGTGTTGGGGTTCGGCGCGGGCATCTTCTTCGTGGGCTACTTCCTTCTGGAGATTCCGGGCACGCTGCTGGTCGAGAACTGGAGCGCGCGCCTCTGGCTCGCCCGGATCATCATCTCTTGGGGGCTGCTGGCCGTCCTCACCGGCTTCATTCAAAACTCGACGCAATTCTACATCGCGCGCTTCGTCTTGGGCGCAGCCGAGGCCGGGTTCTTCCCCGGAGTGATCGTCTACCTCAGCCACTGGTTTCGCACGCAGGACAGGGCCAAGGCCGTAGCGATGTTCATGGCCGCCATCCCCGTCTCGAACATCTTCGGCGCTCCCGTTTCGGGGCTGATTCTCGGCGTGCACTGGCTCGGGCTGGCGGGCTGGCGCTGGGTCTTTATCCTCGAAGGGCTGCCGGCGCTCATCTTCGGCGTCGTCACCATTTTCTACCTGACCGATTGGCCGCGCGACGCGGGTTGGCTTACAACCGAGGAGCGCGAATGGATCACAAACGAGTTGGAGCGTGAGAAGAGCGCGCGCCGGGCTGAGCGGACGTACAGCGTGTGGGAGGCTGTGAAGCACAGGAACGTCTTGCTGCTGGCTCTCGCCTATTTCTGTTCGGTCACGAGCGCCTACGGCTTCAACTTCTGGCTGCCGACTATTGTGAAGGGGTTGTCGGGACTGTCCAATCTGCTCGTCACGAGTGTGGCCGCGCTGCCTTACTGCGCCGGGCTGGCAGCGATGCTACTTGTCGGCTGGACATCAGATCGGACGGGGGAGCGCCGCTGGCACACAGCGGTCTCGCTGCTCGTGGTCAGCCTCGGCCTCGTGCTGAGCGCGGTGGCGAATCAGAGAGTGGGCCTGGCCGTCGGCATGTTCTGTCTGGCCGGAGCGGGTTTATACAGCTACCTGCCGGGGTTCTGGGCGCTGCCGACCGCTTTTCTGACCGAATCGGCCGCAGCCGTGGCCGTCGGTCTCATAAACTCTGTGGGCAATCTCGGCGGCTTTGTCGGCCCTTATGTCGTCGGATACCTGACTAAGAGCACCGGCTCCTTTTACGCAGGGGTAATCTATCTCTCCTGCTCTGCGCTGGCCTCCGCGTGCCTGATTCTGTGTGTCCGGCATACTTCACAGCCCGTGAAGAGATGAAGCATGGACTCGCCCGCTCAAACGAGGCGCGCTAAGCCTGTGCAGTCGCTCGGTGACGTTCATCAGCGCCCGCGCGCGGTAAATGTCCTTCCTTAACTTTGGACAAGTATCAGAGCGACCAAAAGAGAAGGGACGAGCAACGGGTTTTGAATGTAATCTTCCCTTCATTTTAATCCGCCTAAAGTGTCTTTGGATTTTAATCCTTTGCCTCATTCATTAGAATGAGCAGGAATTTCCGCCCTTTGAGGAAGCCGCAATGAGAGTGCTGCTGGTTGAAGACGATCCACGCGTTGCCCGCTTCGTCGCGCAGGGCTTGCGGGAGCAAACCTACGCGGTGGATGTGACGAGCGACGGCGAGGATGCGCTCTACAAATTGGCCGTCAACGACTACGACGCCGTCATCCTTGATGTGATGATACCGGCGCGCGACGGATTCGAGGTCTGTCGCGAGTTGCGCGCAGCGGGTTCGGCTGTGCCCGTGCTCATGCTGACGGCGCGCGACGCCTTGGAGGATCGTGTCGCCGGGCTAGACACCGGCGCGGACGATTATCTGACCAAGCCCTTCGAGGTCGCCGAGCTGCTGGCGCGCCTGCGCGCCCTGTTGCGGCGCGGGCACGTGGTCAACGCCCCTGCAATAAGCGTCGCCGATCTCGTCATTGACACACGCGCTCATCGCGTCACGCGCGGAGGGCGGCTGATAGAGCTGACGGCGAAGGAGTACGCACTGCTCGAATACCTCGCGCGCGAGCGCGGGCGTGTCCTCGGTCGCGCCGAGATCGCCGAGCACGTCTGGGATGAGAACTTCGACCCCTTCTCGAACCTCATCGACGTGAACATCAACCGACTGCGGCGCAAAGTGGACGATGGGTTCGCCGCCCCTCTCATCCACACGCGCCGCGGCGAGGGTTACCTGCTTGCCGCGCCGGACGACTTGCGGCGCGGCGATGTCGAGGACGAATCGAAGGACAAACATGCTTGAGTCAATGCGCGCCCGCCTCACCATCTGGTACACGGGCGTGCTCGCGCTCGTGCTCATCACCTTCGCCTTCGTCACCTATACGTATCTCGCGCGGGCGGCGCGCGAGCGCACCGATCAATCACTCGCCGACACAACCGCTTCACTCGTCTCGAACTTCGTCGCCGAGTCGAACGACGAGGAGCAGCCGGGCGAAGACGACGCAGCCGAGGTGACGCGCAACTTCCAGTTCGGCGACAGGCAGGCGCTCATCTTCGACGAAGCGGGTCGCCTCGTCGCTGCCTCCGCCCCCCCGTCCGGAGCGGGCGGTACAGTCGTCTTCCCCGAGCCGTCGGCGCTGTCTCAAAGTCTGGGCGGTCTCGTTGCTACAGCCGCGCGGTCGGGTCGCGCCTTCGCAACCGTCCCCGGTAGGCGCGGAGGCTTCCGCGCCTACGCTTCCACGATCACAAGCCGCGGGAGGCGCTACACGGTCGCCGTCGCGCTCCCGCTCCACGAGCAGGCGGAGGCGCTCGAACAGGCGCGTCAAGCCTTCTACGCCGCCGTGCCGCTCGCACTCCTCCTCACCAGTCTCGGTGGCTACCTCATCGCGCGCCGGAGCCTCGCGCCGGTCGTCGCGATGGGCGCGCGGGCGGAGCGCATCGGGGCGTCGAACTTGAACGAGCGGTTGCCGGAGTCGAGCGCGCGCAACGAACTCGGTCGCCTCGCGCGCATCTTCAATGAGCTGCTCGCGCGCCTCGATAACTCTTTCGAGCAGCAGCGCCGCTTCATGGCTGACGCCTCGCACGAGCTGCGCACGCCCGTCGCCATCGTGTGCGGCGAGTCGGAAGTCGCGCTCTCCCAAGAGGAGCGGAGCCCGGAAGAGTATCGCGAGTCGCTCTCTATACTCAACGACGAGGGGCGGCGGCTGACGCGCATCGTCGAAGACCTCTTCATGCTGGCGCGCGCCGACGCGGGACAGTATCAGCCCGACTTCACGAACTTCTATCTGGACGAAACTGCGGGCGAGTGCGTGCGCGCCGTACGCTCGCTCGCCGTCCGTCGCCGCGTCGAGCTTCATTACCAACACGCGGGTGATGAGCTGCCACTGCGCGGCGACGAAGGGTTGATCCGCCGGATGCTCTTGAATCTGCTGGACAACGCGATCAAGTACACGCCGGCGGGCGGGCGTGTCAGCGTCGAGGTCGGGCGAGACGCCGCGCGGCGCTACTTTATCCGCGTTGCGGATACAGGCTCAGGGATTCCCGCCGAGGCGCAGTCGCACATCTTCGAGCGCTTTTACCGCGTAGACAAGGCGCGCGCGCGCGCGGGCGAGGCGGGCGGCGGCGCGGGGCTTGGTCTCTCCATCGCCTCGCTGATCGCCGAACTCCACGGTGGTCGCGTCGCGCTCGAAAGCTCGGACGCGCGCGGCAGCGCCTTCGTCATCTCTCTCCCTGCGTCCGACTCAACCCCTGCTAAGACTTTGGCGTAATCCTCCCGTCATCTTGCTGGTGCTAGTGTATGAGACACACGGAACATGCGGGCTCTCGTTGAGACTCCCAGCAAGGTCTGTATAAGAATATTTGACGAGGAAAGGAAGATTTCCATGAAAAGATATATGACACTGGCAGCGGTAGTGATTTCCGTTTTCACCACGGGGGCGTCCTTGAACTCCTTTGCGGCGGGTAGAGCGCAGGAGAAGGGGGAATCGCAGGAGGAGCAGGCGAGGTTAGCCCGCGATGCCCGGATAACGAAAGAGCAAGCGCAGGAGACCGCGCTCAAGCGCGCACCCGGCACGGTCGAGAGCGCCGAACTCGAACGCGAGCATAAGCGGCTCGTCTACTCGTTCGACATCCGCAACGCGAAGGGAACTATCACCGAGGTGCAGGTGAGCGCCATCACGGGCAAGATCGTGCGCGTTGAGCACGAGAATAAGAAGCAGGAGGCCGCCGAGAAGCAGAAAGAGGCGGGGGAGAAGAAGGGCACGCATAAGCACTAAGGTTCCCTTAATCCGTTTTATGCTAGACAGGTTCGACTTTAATAACTTCTATTTATCCAATGGGAGTCGTCTATCGTTGCGTCGTTTAATATTGCTGGCGGTGATTCTTACCGTCATCGCCACGACAGGCCATGCTCAACCTCAGGCTAACCGCTTTCCCTTGACCGGCATCGTCCTCGACCAGACGGGCGCCGCCATCGCTGGCGCGAAGGTCGAACTCATCAGCGGCAACATCTCGCAGCAGTCCGTGACGACCGATCAGTCCGGCGGCTTCACCTTTAAACGAATCCCGCCCGCCCAATATCAGGTTCGGGTGTCGAGCGAAGGCTTCGAGCCACTCACCGTAGACGTGACTGTCGGCTCTCAGCCCCTCGCCCCGCTACGCATCTCCCTGGAGGTCGCCAGCGTCCGCCTGGAGACTACTGTCACGAGCGGGGACACGCAGATCAGCACCGAGGCCAGCGAGAATAAAGACAGCATCGCCTTAAGCGAGGAGTCGCTCAGCAACCTGCCTGTATTCGATCAGGATTACGTCGGTGCCATGTCGCGATTTCTCGACGCCGGGAGCGTCGGAACGGGCGGGGTCTCGCTCGTCGTGAACGGGATGGAGGTCAACAATCTCGGCGTCTCCGCGTCGGCCATCAAGGAGATAAAGATCAATCAAGACCCGTACTCGGCAGAGTTCCAGCGCCCCGGTCGCGGACGCATCGAGGTGACGACGAAGCCAGGCTCGCCCGAGTACCACGGGACTTTCAACTTTACCTTCCGCGACGCACACCTCAACGCGCGCGACCCCTTCGCACTGGCGCGGCCCCCGGAGCAACGGCGCATCTTCGAGGGCGTGCTCACAGGGCCCGTCCGTCACAGCAAGAAGACCTCTTTCCTACTCTCTGCCAATCGCAGCGCGGAAGACCTTCAGGCGGTCGTCTTCGCGCAGGGGACTGGCGGCGCTATCCGTGAGAACGTGCCCGCTCCCGCTCACACGCTCCTATTCGCGGCACAGGTCAGCCATTCCTTCAGCGACACCAACACCATGTCGCTCCGCTACTCCTATCTGGGCGAGAGCGTGAACAATCAGGGTGTCGGCGGCACAACCCTGCCCGAAGCCGGAATCAACTCCCACAACATGGAGCAGGAGATCACCTACAGCCAGCAGACCGTTCTCTCACCGAAGCTGGTTAATAACTTTCGTATCCTGCTCGGGGCGGAACGACAGTCGGCCGCGAGCGTCACACGCGCGCCGAAGCTCGTCGTGCTCGACGCCTTCACCGGCGGCGGCGCACAGGCAGACCTTCTGAGGACTGAGTACCACGCGCAGTTGATGGAGACGCTCTCCTATTCGACCGGCAAGCACCTCTTCAAAGGCGGCGTTAACATTCCCGACTTGAGCCGGCGCGGTCTCGATAACAACCTCAACGCGGCGGGCACGTTCTTTTTTTCCAGCCTCGCGGACTATCTTCTGCAAAGACCCTTCTCCTTCACGCAGCAGCAGGGAAACGGACACCTCGTCTTCCTTGAAAAAGTCATCGGGCTATTCGTCCAGGATGAATACCACCTCCGCAAGAATCTCATGCTCTCGATGGGCTTGCGCTACGATTGGCAGAACTATTTTCACGACGATAATAATTTCGCCCCGCGCTTCTCATTCGCTTACTCTCCGGACAAGAGCCGAAAGACGGTCATCCGCGGCGGCGCGGGCGTCTTCTACGACCGGACGGGCGCGCGCCCGATTCAAGACATCCTGCTCTTCAACGGCTCGCGCCTGAGACTCTACGTGTTGCCGAACCCGGGATTCCCCGATCCGCTCGGCACGGGGTCTACGCTCACGGCCCAGCCCTTCAGTGTCACGCGACTCGACCCGAACGTCAAAATCCCTTACCTCATCCAGTACAGCGGGGGCGTCGAACATCAACTGTGGAAAGCGACCACGCTGTCGGTCTCCTACGTCGGCTTCCGCGGTGTGAGCCAGTTCCTTTCGCGCGACATCAACGCGCCCCTGCCGCCCGTTTACGTTGCGCGACCCAACCCTTCGCTCGGCGTGCTGCGCGAGATCGAATCCGCAGGGCGGCGCGCGAGTGACTCTCTGGAAATCACCTTCCGCGGCAACGTCACGCGCTACTTCAACGGCATGGCGCAATACCGTCTGGCCTCTGCACACGACAACACGAGCGGCATCGGTTATCTCCCGCCGAACGCCTACGACCTCTCGGGCGAGTGGGCGCGTTCAGACTTCGACCGACGCCAACGCTTCGAGATGCTAGGAACTCTCAACCCCGGCAAGCTCTTTAACCTCGGCGTCTCGGTCTCGCTCTACTCGGGGCTTCCTTACACACTGACCACCGGCCTCGACGAGTTTCACACCGGTACGGCAAACGCCCGTCCCGCAGGGGTGGCACGCAATAGCCTGCAAGGGCCCGGCTACGCCGACCTCGACCTTCGATGGTCGCGTGATTTCTCTCTGGTCAAAGGGAAGAAGAAGGACGAAGGCGTGAAAGCAACGTTTGCCGTCGATGCGTTCAACGTCCTCAACCGTGTGAACTACTCGGGCTACGTTGGGAACCTGAGTTCACCCTTCTTCAGCCGGGCCGTTGCGGCTCAGCCTCCGCGGAGATTGCAACTCTCCTTCCGTGTGAAGTTTTAGCGTCGGCTTTAGCGTTGTAGCTAAGCCATTAGGTTCAAAATAGACTATCCACCGATCTGCGCGATTACTGCACGAAATGGTGACACGGTCGGAACAGGCCGGTTCATTTATCCGGCAATAATCAGTCATTTTTCTCTCCCCGGGATGGCATGTGGGTTGCTCTAATATTAAGCCAGGGAGGGTAAGTATAAACATGAAGAAATTGATTAATGGCATTGGTGGGGCAATCATAACGCTTCTAATGGTGGCGGGTATCTCTCTGGCGACGAGTGCTACAGCCCAGGCACAGTATCGGCAGTACCCGAACGCACAGAACCGACAGGAGCGTCGTGATCGAGACCAACGCGATCAGAACAACCGTGATCGCCGTAATCGTCGTGATGATCGCTACGGTCGCAATGACGGTTATGGCAATTATGGCGGGTATGGCAACAACGGTGGATATGGCAACAACGGCGGCTACAACAACGCCTACCAGGTTGCCATGAATCAGGGCTACCAGAGCGGCTTGAACACCGGCGCGAGTGATGCGCAGCGCGGGCAGAGCTTCAGCCCGCAGCGTTCACACTTCTACCGGAATGCCTCATCGCAGGCGTTCCGCGACGGCTTCGTGCAAGGCTACGACCAAGGGTATCGCCAATACGCCGGCAATAGGAATGGCGGCTACCGCAGGGGCAATACGGGCGGCGGTATCGGAAACATCCTCGGCGGCATCTTCGGCAGACCCTAGCAGGGGCGGCAGTCGAAAGAACAGCTTAACGATCCAGAGATGCCGTGACCTCTCGTCACGGCATCTCTATTTATCTAAGATGCCCTGCGATAACAAACGGGGCTGAGCGGTAAGTGAAAGGAAAGTCTCGCATTGACTAAACGACTCACCAAAGTAGCTGCGGCGGGCGTCCTGCTATTTATCTTTTTCTTGGATTCAGCCGCTCCAGCATATAGCCAAGATATAGGGATTTACCGTAGGAGGCAGGGACGCAGGGTTGGCAGAGTCACCTTACCCACACCGCCGTTCAACCCAGACGCAGGCATTCTAGACCGCCGGAGGGGGCGCGAACGCAACTCGCCAGAAACTACACGGCGTCGCTCCACCGGGCGCAGCGTCAAGGCCGGGAACCGTAACTCCAACCCTGGAACGCTGCTCAGGCGAAGGGTGCGGCACGAGCGTCCCGCGCATTCCCGAACACCACGCAGGCCAGTCGGCAAACATCGGTAGTTAAAGGCTAATCTTTCCCGACACTCTCATCAGGGGTTATGGGGAATAATAATTTCTTATGAATTCGGTTGAATTGATAACGTCCGATAATAGGTATTATGTGTCGATTCTCCCGCGATTTTGGTGCTAAGGATCGCTATTAAGCTGCTGAAGTAAGGGAGGAACTCACAGGATTTTTTTGGTCGCCTTGGCCGAGGCCCGTACAGTCCCCGATAGGAAGCGCTGAAGAGCGCCGCTATCCCAAGTGCGAGGATCGTCGTTCAATATTGGCACTGATGAGAGGGTTCTTTGATCGGGCTCATTGAAGTATGATCGGTCTCGGCCGGTCGCGAAAGGGCTATCATGGCAGATGAACCGTTGGAAACAGGGCTGATTGGGGGCGTCGAAAAACACGAGATCAAGATCGCCGACTACGACCCGGATTGGCCGAAGAAGTTTGAGGCGCACGCTCGCGTCATCGCCGATGCGCTCGGCGGCTCCGCCCTGCGAATCGAGCATGTCGGGTCTACGTCCGTCCCCGGTCTGGCCGCCAAGCTCATCATCGACATTCTTGTCGTGGTCCCGGATTCCGCGGATGAGTCCGCCTACCTGCCGCGATTGGAAGCGGCGGGCTATGTCCTGCGGGTGCGGGAGCCGGATTGGAACGAGCACCGGATGTTCCGGACTCCTGAAAAGGACGTGCACATCCACATCTACTCGGCTGGCTGCCCGGAGATTCAGCGGATGTTGGCCTTCCGGGACCGCCTGCGCCGAAACAACGACGACAGACGCCGCTACGAGCAGACGAAGCGCGAACTGGCCGCGAAAGAGTGGCCCGACATGAACGCATACGCGGACGCCAAGACGGAGGTGATCGAAAGCATTATCCCCGCATCGCAGGCAGCGGGCAAAATCTCCCGATAGCTCTATTTGTCTACCAACTCGCACACGCACTCTTGCTCGGAGTCACGGACAAGCAGAGAGGCAAGTTCCCCGGCTAAAGATGTTTGAGAGGCAGATGTACGGGCGCGCGAAACCGGGACTGTTGAGAGCGCGGGCGCTGTCTGCGGCTTAATGAAAGAGCGGAGTCGATCCGGCGGGAACCGTGCTGGAAGCACCAAAATCGCGGGAGACCCCACGCACTTAAATCGTTATCGGTCCCGATGATGACATGTGACGAGAGAGTTCGAGCACGCATCATTTGTTCTATCGCTCGAACTCTCTCTCGCCTGCCATCAACCTCGACGCGCTTCGCTGACGATCTCCAGAAATTGTCGCGCGCGTTCGGTGATTAGTTGCTCATTGCCTTCTGTGAGAGCCTTGAGGTCGATCAAATCAGCGCCGACGCCGAGCGCCAACGCGCCCGCCTTGATGAACTCCGCCGCCGTTTTGAGCGACACGCCGCCCGTCGGGATCATCTCAACTTGCGGCAGAGGCGCTTTGAGAGCTTTGAGGTAGCTGGCCCCGCCCAACGCGCCCGCCGGGAAGACCTTGACCGCATCCGCGCCGAGCGTCCAGGCGCGCACCACTTCGGTCGGCGTCAAAGCACCGGGCATCACGGCCACGCCGTAGCGTCGGCAGCAAGCAATCGTCTCTTCATCGAGCGCGGGACTGACAATGAACCGTGCGCCGGCCAACATGCAGGCGCGCGCCGTCTCTGCGTCGAGCACCGTGCCCGCGCCCACCAACACATCATCCCCGTAACGCCGCGCGAGTTTCTCGATCACGCCAACCGCGCCGGGCACAGTCATGGTCACTTCGATAACGTTGATGCCGCCAGCCATCACCGCATCAATCGCTCGCGCGGCATCATCCGCTGACTGCGCGCGCACGACCGGCACGACGCCGAGCTTGCGTATGCGCTCCATGACGCTCGTCTTATTGATAGCCTTTGACATCCTTCATCTTGCGACGCGCGCCGTGCCGCCGCGCATCACGTGCTCGACTTCCGCGAGCGTCGCCATCGTCGTATCGCCCGGCGTCGTCATCGCCAGCGCCCCGTGAGCCGCGCCGCACTCGACGGCCCACTGCGCTCCTCTATCCGTCAAAAATCCGTAGATCAGCCCTGACGCGAAACTGTCGCCGCCACCGACGCGGTCAAATATTTCCAGACTCTCGCGCGTGATGGATTGATAAAGCTCGCCATCAACATAGCAGACAGCACCCCAGTCGTTCGACGTAGCGGTCTTCGCGTTTCTGAGCGTGGTGGCGACGACCTTAAAGTTAGGAAAGTCTTTAACAGCACGTTCAATCATGCGCCTGAAATTACCGACATCCAGCTTCGAGTGATGCTCGTCCAACCCTTCAACATCAAACCCTAAGCAGGCTGTGAAGTCCTCTTCGTTGCCGATCATCACGTCAACTAGCGGGGCCAACTCGCGGTTGACTGCCTGCGCACGCGCTTTGCCTCCGATGGCTTGCCATAAAGATGCACGGTGGTTCAGATCGTAGGAGATGATCGTGCCGTGATGCTGCGCCGCTTCCATCGCCTCGCGCGCGACCAGTGGTGTCGTCTCCGACAACGCACAAAATATTCCGCCCGTATGAAACCAACGCGCGCCTTCCTCGCCAAAGATTTTCTCCCAATCAATGTCGCCGGGCTTGAGTTGTGAAACCGCAGTATGTCCCCGGTCGGAGCAGCCGAGCGCGGCGCGGACGCCGAAGCCGCGTTCTGTGAAGTTCAGCCCGTTGCGAACTGTGCGCCCCACGCCATCGTACTTCACCCAAGCGACGTGAGATTGATCCACGCCGCCCTGATAGATTAAATCCTGCACGAGCCGTCCGACCGGATTATCGGCAAGCGCACTCACAATTGCTGTCTCCTGCCCGAAACAACGCTTTAGTCCGCGCGCAACGTTGTACTCACCACCGCCTTCCCAGACTTGAAATGTGCGCGTCGTTGAGATGCGGCCATCACCCGGATCGAGCCGCAGCATTACTTCGCCGAGGCTCACCGCGTCCCAGCGACATTCCGACTTCGCTTTTGTCTTGAGGCTCATGCCCGCTGCCCGTCGCCGTTCCGGCGTTGCGTCGAATCGAGAAAGTCCTCACGCACGGGAGAAAAAATATCTATCAGAACTACTTCTTCATCCAGCATCGTCGCGCCGTGCCAACTGCCCGAAGGGAAGTGGAGCACATCACCGGCCGAAGCCGTACGCTGCTCTTCACCGATGGTGAACAGTACGCGGCCACGCTCGACAAACGTGATCTGTTCGTGTGGATGATCGTGCGCGGGCGTCACCACGTGCGGCGCGAAGCGCAGACGACAGATCATCAGTTTCTCGCCGACGATCATCTGCCGTTCGATGCCCTTTTCAATTCGCTCCACAGGAATTTGTGACCAGTCCGTGTGCTGCGGGTGTGCGCTCATCTTGGTGATGGTTTCCATGCTCTGCTATTTCTTTCCTTCTACTTTGATCGTCATCTGCCAGTGCGCGCTCTTTTCTGGCATCAGCCGCAGGTCGCGCGACTCGTAAATCAGATTCAATGGTATCGCCCCACGCGCGCCGCGCCCCAACGCGCTATCGCCCATCGCCAGCAGCGAGACCTGCAAAGGCCAGTCCGCTGTGGCAGCAACCATAAGTGTTCCCTCACCTGACTCGAAACGATCCTGACGCTCCGCCTGTGAGTATTGTCCTTCACTACGCGAGACTGTCGTCGGCACGGCAATCCACCAACGGCGCACGTTGATGCTCACGTCTGATTTCAAAGTCTCCTCGCGCGTAAGCGTCGTGCCTTGAATGCGCCAGACGACTTCGCTCGTGAGGTGCGGGTCTGTCAACTCGCCAGCTTTACCACCGACGACAGCCCAGCGTCGCCAGACCACACGCAGAGACTTTCCGTCCCCCGCAGGCTCTATCTCATCCGCGCCGTCGCCTGCGACGAGCACTCGACCATCAGTGAGTTCGATGAACGGCGTGAGCGACGGATAAACTTGCTCGACCGGAGCGGCGAAACCGGGCAGGCCGTGCGGCGCGGGCAAATAATCTGCGACGCCCGGCTTCGTGCCTGTCGTGATCGGCAACGTGAAATAGATCGCCCCCTGCCGGACAAGCCACACGCCGCACGGACGCGCGCCGCGCCGGAAAAACTCAAACCGCGCAAGGTCGGGTCTTTTTATGTCAGCAGCGAACTCAGTGATCTTCTCCTGCGCCATCGCCTCCATAAAGAGTGCGTGCGACGACGCGGCTTTGCCGAAGAAGCTGGTCGTCTGTTGCCACTCGCGGTCAAGCGAGATGTAGGAATAATTGCCGCGTCCGAAGGCGAAGACTGAAAGGACGTGTCGCTTATCGTTGTAGTCTCGGCGCAGCCAGCGCCAGGCCTGATAGTATGCGCTCGCCAGGTTGGCGAGAGGCGCGGGGCGAAACTCCGGGTGGCGCGCGAGAAAGCCCACGATCTCCAGAGTGTCTTCATAACTCACGACGCCCATGCTGCGTCCCCACGCGTAGCCGTAACCGTCAGGCAGAATCAAATCCCACCACAGACGCATCTGTTCCACGAGCGAAGGCCGCACGGCATCTTGAATATCTTTTCTGCCCGCCGCGTCCGCCGCGTCCCAAATGAAACGCGCGTACTCGTTCGAGTAGCGATCAAAGCGTCCGGTCGGTGGCGCATCATCGGAGTAGAGACCGCCGTTCATAAACGGATGCGCGGCGCGCGTCAAGACGCCATCGAGCAGCGCGCGATCTTTCAGCAATCCGAGTTGATAGCTGATGCTGGCGATGCGCGCAGCCACGCCCAGATAATTCTCCGGCAGATTGATGACCCGTTGCGTCTTCGCATCATAAAACGCGGAGATGTCCAAAAACTTACGCCACTGCGCGCGCTCCTCTTCGGTGAGACTCTGCCAGACGGGGTTTGAATCGAGATCGCGCCCGAAGCGGCGCAAGGCCAGCACCGCGTACAACTGCGAGAAGCGCGTGCCGCCGAGACGATATTCGAGCAGACCAATACGCCCGACCTCGTGCGCGAGTTCGCGCTCCGCCAACGTGCGCTTGCCGGAAAGCTCTGCGTAGCTGCCGAGCGCGCTCATAAAAGTGCCCCAAGTGTACTCGCCGGATGAGCCTGCGCCGAGAACTTTATTCGGCGACGGGTTGTAAGATTTGATGTCTGCGAGATGAGCGGACAGCTCTTGGCCGAGAAAGTTTGTCACCTCCGCGTCGAGGTCTGAGGTCTGCACAGTTGTGGAGACACGTGGAGGTTGAGACTGTGCCGCAATGCTCAAAGGCGGCAGGCAAAGCAACAGCAGACTGAGCGTAAGCGAGGCTCTTCTACTCATCGTCCCATCCAACCCCCGTCCACCACGAGCACGTGACCGTGTATGTAATCGCTCGCGGCTGAAGCCAGAAAAACGGACGCGCCCGCGAGGTCGCGCGGCTCGCCCCAGCGTCCCGCCGGGATGCGTTCGAGTATCTGGCGATTGCGCGTCTCATCCTGTTGCAGAGCTTTTGTGTTATCCGTTCGTATGTAGCCGGGCGCAATCGCGTTGACGTTGATTCTCTTCGACGCCCACTCATTCGCCAGCGCTTTAGTCAACTGCGCCACGCCGCCTTTGGCCGCGGCATAAGCCGGCACGGTGATGCCGCCTTGAAACGAGAGCAGGCTGGCGATGTTGATAATCTTGCCGTGCGCTTCGCGTTCGATCAGGTGACGCCCCGCAAGCTGTGAGAGACGGAAGACGCTTGAGAGATTGACCTCGATAACCTTCACCCAATCTTCGTCGGAAACTTCGACGGCGGGTGCGCGAGCGATAGTGCCGGCGTTATTGACCAGAATATCAATGCGACCGAACGCGTCGAGCGTCTTTTCAAAGATCGCGCGCGGCGTCTCAAGCTGGCTTAAATCGCCCGTCAGCTCGACGCTCATGCGACCGAGTTTTCTGATCTCTTCGCAAGTCGCATCGGGCGAGCGTGTGTTGCCATGACACGCGACATCAGCGCCCGCTTCGGCCAACGCAACGCTGATCGCCGCTCCGAGTCCAGCCGCTGCACCGGTGACCAGAGCGGTCTTGCCGTCTAATTTGAAAGAGTCGAGAATCAAGCGTCCGCCTCCAACTCAACTTGCGCGGGCGTGAAATGCGGCGCGAGTAGATGAATAAAGAGGAGCGCGACGAGATAAGCCGAGCCAGCGATGATGAAGATGGGCAGGTAACTACCCGTCCATTGGAGCACGTAGCCGACGACCTTGGCGATCAGCATTCCGCCGACCGCGCCCGCCATGCCGCCGATGCCGACCACCGAACCGACGGCGCGGCGCGGAAACATGTCGGATGTCATCGTGAAGACATTGGCAGACCAGCCTTGATGCGCCGCTGCCGCCAGACCAATCAGCACGACGGCCACCCACATGCTGGAGATTTGAGAGACCAGCACAATCGGCACGACGCACACGGCGCAGACGAGCATTGCCGTTTTGCGTGCGCGGCTAACGGGCAGTCCTCGTTTGATCAACGATGAAGAGAGCCAGCCGCCGCCGATGCTGCCAACGTCCGCCATCATGTAAATCAAGACCAGTGGCAAGCCGCTCGTGAGACTGTTCAATGGCAGCTTGAACTGGTCGTGCAGAAAGCCGGGAATCCAGAACAGGTAGAACCACCAGATCGGGTCGGTCATAAACTTGGCGATGATGAAAGCCCACGTCTGGCGATGTGGAATCAGACGCAGCCACGGAATTTTAGTCTCCCTCTCAGCCGGATCGCTGTTGATGTAGTCCAGCTCCGCTCTCGTCACACGCGGATGCTCGTGCGGCTTGCGATAGAGAGCGATCCACGCGACGAGCCAGACGAATCCGGTCGCGCCCGTCGCGATGAAAGCCATGCGCCAGCCGTAGCGACCGACAATCCACGGCACGGTCAAAGGCGTCACAATCGCGCCGACGTTCGTGCCCGCGTTGAAGATGCCCGTGGCGAGCGCGCGTTCTCTTTTCGGAAACCACTCGGCGACGGTCTTCACAGACGCCGGAAAGTTTCCGGCTTCACCTATCCCTAAACCGAAACGCGCGACGCTGAACGTCGTGACCGAGCGGGCCAGCGAATGCGCCATCGCCGCCAGACTCCAGAAGATGACGGAGAGGGAGAAGCCGCGACGTGTGCCGAGCCGATCCATCAAACGCCCCATGAAGATGAAGCCCGCGGCGTAAGCCAACTGAAACCAGAAGACGACGTTGCTGTAAGCAATCTCGTCCCAGCCCAGTCCGTCTTTACCCATCAGCGTCGGCTTGAGGATGCCGATCACCTGCCGATCCATGTAGTTGATGGTCGCGGCGAAGAAGAGCAGCGCGCAGATCGTCCAGCGATAACGCCCGATGCGCGTGGGCGGGGCTTCCGCACTTGCGGCGATGGCAGCGCCCACCGCGCTCCCACCACCCCACTGATGCGGCGCGACACCCTCCGGCGACTTCAGCGGCGATGTTGCCTTTTCCGTCCGCGCGCTCTCACGAATCATGGTTTGCTCCCCTTCGCAGGCGCGGCAGGCGGCGCGCGTTGCGGCTCTGCGAAGACTTTGACCAACAGCATCGTGAAGTCTTGACCGGCGGTGCGGCGCTGGTGCGGCGTGCCGCGCGGCACGACGACGAGATCGCCCTTCTTGATCTCAATCGTCTGCCCGCCCATGATGCGCTGACTGCGCCACTCGCCGGGCGTCGCCTCGCGCGGCGCATCCAGCCGTCCACCAAGAATGAGTGTGGCTGAGCCATCGAGCACGTAGTAAACATCGTCTGACGCATCGTGGAGTTCGGCAGCAGCATCGCCTTTGCCTTTCTCGTGCTGCACAGCCACGCGCAGTTGCATCCCTGCGCCGCCGATCAAGTCCTCGACCTTGTTATCAGGTTTCAATTTCTGCTCAAGGTCGCCGAGCGATTGCGCGTTGAGCACGACGAAAGGACGCGCGGGTGAGCTTGGCGCTCTTTGCGCTTCGCCGGTTGCAGACGTTTGCGCCGACAATGTTACGGCGAGAGCTACAAGGAAGCTCAACGCTCCGCCTATGCGGCTTATCTTTATCAAGATCACGCCTCCACTCATCCGATGAAGTAGCAACCGCGCGTCGCCACGCTCGCTTTACTTGCGGCTCGCCTCAAGACCGCTGCCGCCCTTGTCAAAGCCGGGCTGCACGGTGACGACGCCGAACTGTCGGTCTTCGACTTCACGATGCGCGGCCATCAGCCAGACGAAGTTGATCGGGTGACCGGGGACGGAGACGTTCGGGTGAAACCCTCGTGGCATAATCACGGCATCGCCGTCGCGCACCACCCCGACGAACTCAGGCTCTTCGGGGTTCGTGTAAACGAACTGCACGCCGAAGGCGGGCGCGGGCATGTCGTAATAGACGTAAAGCTCTTCGAGTATGGCGGCGTGCTCGTGCGGGGGCCAGCTCGTCCAGTGGCCCGGCTCTGAGGTGGTGAAGCCCGCGAGAATGCGTCCCGCCTCGACGTTCTTGCCGAGCGTGATGTTGACCGTGCGCGTGTTCGACGCGCCGCCCGTCTTGAATTTGAGCGAGCTGTCACGCTCTACGTCCGCGTAGCGCACGACCTGAAGTGGGTACTTCTTCTCGACCTCCGCCGAACACTCGACGAGATCGACCGCGCTCTCGGTTGTGATTTCAACGTCGGTGTCGCGCGGAATGTAGATCGAGTCGTAGCGTTCAATCTTGTGTGTCTCGCCTCCGGTCTTGATCGTGCATTCGCCGGACAGACAGATCAGTCCCGTTTCAAGCTCTCCCGTATTGAAGGCAGCGCGCGGCGTCTCCTCGTCGAGAATGATTCGACCATAGACCAGATGTTTCATCGAACTGTTCTGCGGCGTGATGGAGATGTGCCGCCCTTTACGCTCGTTCGTGCGGCGAAAGATCATGCGCTCAGATGTCTCTTGCATTTGCGTGCTCATGTGTCTCCCCTTCCCTTGCGTTCCAATGTCTCAACTCTGCTTGTGCTCGTCGAGCCACAGAAGGTCTTCGAGCAGATAGTAATCGCCATAAATCAACATGCTGTCGCCGGGCCTCGT
>JAVRON010000003.1:0-82083 GCA_032162705.1 Acidobacteriota bacterium | reverse complement strand
AAGCGATGGACAATGCCAATCCCGAACTGGAGCGCGGCGTTGAATCAGTTCGCGATCCTCTTCGACGGACGCGTGCCGATGGGCGGCATCGGCGCAAACTCACTTACACAAAATCTAACTTAGGCCCTCTGTCCAACTACTGATTCGCATCCGTATCTCGACAGAAAGCTCACTGGAATTATTATGTACTTTACATTTTGGGACACACCTGTTTACTTCTGGATCGACCGCAGAAGATTGGCCGCGATGTCTGCATTAAGATTCTTGAGAATGTAGTATTGCCTCATCGCGCCAGCCTTATCTCCAGTCACGACATAGACCAAGCCTAGCCCATGTTGAGCGAAGACATGGGTCGGATCAGCTTGCACGACTTTCTCAAAACTCTCTTTAGACTCCTCATAACGCCCTTGCTTGAAGTAAATCATTCCCAACTCATACAACGAGTAAGTAAAGGTCGGCTTCAGCTCAAGCGACTTCTTATAGGTTTCAATCGCTTCATCAAGCCGGCCCAGTGCTTGATACTCTTTCGCCATGCTGAAATATAAGACATGGTGTGGCTTGATGCTCGCGGAGCGTTGATAAGCTTCGATGGCTTTATCCGGCTTTCCCCATTCGCTGTAATTTATTCCTATCTTATTGTAATAGTCTGCGCTATTAGGATCGAGACTAACGGCTGCCTGATATTCTCTCTCCGCTTCCCCGAACATCCCCAGCCCGTTGAGAGCATCACCCAGTTCAGCGTGCGCCGCCGAGCTTTGAGGATGGTCGGCCACGGCTTGCCGATAAAGTTCCAACTGTGGCGCGAGATGCTTGCGCGCCACTGACACTTGCAAGCGCTCTTGGGCGAGAGCGTGATCGGGCTTGAGTCGCAGGGCTTCGTTGAGGCTGGCGATGGCCTTGTCGTACTGACCAGCGACCATGTAGGTGTTGCCTAAAATGTAGCGAGATTCGGGGTCATCAGGCTGAAGGCGCACTACTTGCCGGAACGCCTCCGCCGCTTCGTCGAATTTGGCAGCTTGGAGGCAGGCATGCCCCAAAGAGGCAAAGGCCGTGATGTCGTTGGGCTTGTAACGGACAGCTTGTTGCAGGGCGGCGATGGCCTTGTCGTACTCGCCTTTCAGCTCATAGGATTCGCCCAACCATAAATACGCATCGCCCGCATCAGGCTTGAGGCTAATGGCACGCAGGAAGGCTTCAATCGCTTCATCATGCCTCCCCAGTTTCTGCGCGGCGATGCCGAGGTTATACTGAGAAATCTCGTCCTGCGGGTCAAGCCGGACAGCCTCTCTGTACTCTGCCGCAGCCTCCGGCAAACGACCTATCCGCTCGTAGGTGAGACCTAAATATTGATGCGCCCAAGGAAAATCAGGCACGATGCTAACGACACGCTTGAAGGAATCAACCGCCCCTTCCATCCTTCCGGCTTTGAAGTAAAGTCGCCCCAGCTCGAAATGCAATGCCGGGTCTGACTCACGCAACCGAATGGCCTGCGTGAGCATGTCAACGCCCTCATCATAACGTCCGGAGTCGCCATACACTGAGGCGAGAAGTTGCCGTGCCTCGTTGAGTTGAGGGTCAAGTCTGAGCGCCGCTTTGAAAGCCGTGACCGCATCAGTCGTTTTATTCCCTGCACCGAGATACGCCTGACCGAGAAAAAGCTGTACATGAGCCTCATTCGGTCTCAACTCGGCAGCTTCCTTGAATGCGCTGATAGCGTCTTCGTACTTTTTGAGCGCGAGATTTGAGAGACCGAGATTAACTTGAGCGCCGAAGTGTTTCGGGTCGAGTTTGAGAGCCGCGCGGTAAGTTTCGACAGCCTTTTCATATTCGCCAGCTTGTTGAAGTTTCAAACCCGTTGCGAAGTAACCGTCCGCAGTGGTTGGTTGCGTCGTCTGACCGGGAACACCAATCGCACCTAAACACAAGGCTAGAAATAGCACGAAACTCTTGATCGGTAAGCTGGTTTTACTGATTTTCACTGCGGCCTTCCAACTGCGGCAACGGCTCCGACTGCGAAGCCAATTCAATAGAGACCGACTCGCCTTCCTCCAACACAACTGTGATCGACTCACGGCTGCATGCCACCTCATGGAGCAGCTCTTCGAGCATATGCCCTTCAACTCCTGACCTTATGAGCCTCTTGATCCCCCTGTGCGCCACCTACCCTTCTGCCTGTGACCCCTCTACTTCATCGGCTTCGTCTCCACCGGGGAGGCGTTCAATCAGTCGCACTTCGCTATTTTGATCGGGAGTCGGGCGGCTGGCAAGGAAGTCGAGCACGCAGCGGTAGACGTGTGCGGGCAGCATCGGCTCTTTGAGATTTTGAGCCAGCAATTTGGGCAAGCAGTCGCCGGCCTGCGCGACCAACTCTGAGAGTTCATCCGGTACTTCGATTGTCACCGTCGCCATAACAAAATCTCCTCGCGCCTATCTTACCCTTGCCTCCGCTGGCTCAGAAGGTCTTCCGCAAACCAATCATTAAAAGCAATCCGCCCGGTGATACGAATTGAAAGTTAGCCATCATGAAGCGTGGCTTCGCCACCACGGATGAAAATAAGGCCGGTCTAATGGCATCAACAACTTGGCCTCTTATTTTCATAACAGACTACCCAACCTTGATGTATGTCTCATCCACTCGATATGAAGTGCCGCTCATCTTTAGATGTTGGCGCACACGTTTATTGATCTCCGGGGCATAATGCTGCACCCAGCGAAAGACAGTTGAGTGATCTACGTCGAGACCTCGCTCACGCATCATCTCTTCGACATCGCAATAAGATAGCTGGTAGCGACAGTACCATCTGACGCACAAAAGGATGAGCGACGGCTCGTAGTGCCGCCATTTGACGGAGACTTATTCTGCTTAACGAAGATGATTCCTGAAGAGTGCTGGATGCAATGACGAGCGGCTTATAGTCGCCGGAGCAATTCCTGCAACACGGCCCTGATTCATGGCGTCAGACCAACGCGCTCGACGAGGGCCATGAAGCGCGGGTCGGAGCGCAACGGGTCAAACTCCGGGTCGATGTTCAGGTCGTGCAGGTGTGTGTTGTGCTGCTCGAACGCCTCTTCGAGATACCCCATCGCACGGTCGCATTCTCCGAGCCGCGCATAGACGAGCGCCAGCGTGTAAGGGAGCACCCCGCGCCCGCCGTTGAGTAGCCCGTCCAGCTCCTGCAATGCTTCATCGCGCCGCCCGCCCGCGGCGTACATGTTTGCCAGATGCGCGACGATGAGCGGGTGGCCGTCTGTCAGCCCGACGGCTTTGCGAGCCGCAACGATGGCTTCCTCGAAGAAGCCCTGCTGGGAGAGCGCGCTGCCGATGGAAAAGAGCGCCGGGACGAAATCGGGGTCGAGTTCGAGCACCTTCCGGTATTGCTCGACGGCGCGCTCGTACTGTCGCGCGTAGAAGTATGGAGCGCCGACCGCCGTGTTAATCATCGCCGAGAGCGGGTCGAGTTGCTGCGCGCGCCCGACGGCGGCGATAGCTTCGTCGAACCGCCTGAGAGAGACCAGCACCTGCGCGTAACGGTTATGCGCCGTCGCGTAGTTGGGGTTCAACTCAATCGCTCGTTTGAGCGCGACCTCGGCGCCGCCCAAGTCCCACAACCCGAACAGCACATTGCCGAGCGAGGCGTGCGCCTCGCAGAGCGAATCGTCAATCTCCAACGCCTGCTCGGCGGCGGCGCGCGCGCGAGAGAGAGCTTCCCGCGGCTGCTCGCCCCATGAAGCGAGCGGGACGTATGTGTCTGAGAGGCCGGCGAAGGCGAGCGCAAAGGTCGGATCAACTTCGATGGCAGCCTTGAAGTGCTCGATAGCCTTTTTGAATCCTTCGATGTTCCGCTTGTTCCAGAAATAGCGACCCTTCAGATACGAATGATAAGCCTCCGTGCTCTCCGTATAACGCTTTCGCAGTCGCTCGCGGTTCTTGCTCGTCAGCTTCAGAGTGAGTGCGCGCGCGACCTGCTCGGAGATTGCGTCCTGCACGGCGAAGATGTCGGTGAACTCGGTATTGAACTTGTCGGCCCACAGCGCCACGCCGTCGCGCACGCCGATCATCTGTACGGTCACGCGCAGCCGCACGCCGTCTCGTTGCACACTGCCCTCGACCACGGCATCCACGCCCAACTCTAAACCAGCGCCGACCGAATCGGGCCGCGCGTCGGCGTACTTGAGCACGGCACTGGTGGGACGCACAACGATCTCGCCGGTGTTGCTGAGTTGGGTGATGAGCACATCGGCTAGCCCCAACCTGAGGTATTCGTCCGCCTGCTCCTGCCCCAGCATCCTGAAGGGCAGAACCGCGAGCGACCTCACTTCCGCGCTCGTCGCCTTGAGCGCCGCCACCTCGATACTCCCTCCCAAAGCATCGTCTTCGATCTCTTCGGTAGTGACGATGCGCGCGCGCATGCGACGGCGGCGGACGACCAACTCGTCGCCCGCGTTCGCCGCGCGACTGATGTCGCCCACGAGCCGGTAGCCGCGTTTGGAGAGCGTCTCGATGCGCGCCGGAGAGTCGGGGTCTTCGCCCAGCATTTTCCTGAGTATGGAAATGTTTTTGGTGAGGCTGCTTTCTTCGACGAAGGCATCGGGCCAGATCGTGCTCATCAACTCGTCCTTCCCGACGAGCTGTCCGTTGTTCTCGACGAGCAGCATCAGCAGATCGAAGACCTTCGGAGTCAACGGCACAAGCTCACCGTCGCGCAGCAGTAGGCGCTGCGCCGGGTCGAGCCGGAACCTACCGAACTCGTAGAAGTGCTCTGCGCGCTTGCTCATTCCTGTGCCTTCAACAGGCGGCCCGAAGATTACCGGAAATATACCGGAAAAGGATAAGGACTTTCGACACCCGCCCGTCGCAAGATGCGTCTGGCCCGGTGATGGTTGACGGTGAGGGCTGAAACGAGCGTGGGAGCGCACGAAGCCCGCGCCGGATTGTAGAGCCGCGCCGGAACTCAAATCAAGTTAGGTCACGATTTTGACCTTCGGGGAGGCGGGATGAAGAGGACGAAGACCACAGAGATCATCATCGAGACCGACGAGATTTTTGTCCTGTGCGAAGGCGTGCGTGCCACAAACGCGCCGGTCAACTGCTGGTGCGCGGCGTGCGGCGTACAAGCGGAGATGCTCTCGCCGGACGCGGCGGCGCGTGCCCTCGGGGCCAACACACGTCATGTCTTCCGGCTCGTTGAAGCCGGCGTCGTTCACTTCGCGGAGACGTACGACGGCACACTGCTCGTCTGTCTCGCCTCGCTCAAACAAGGGGCGGAAGCTGACGGCAGCGTCAACATGCTCCTGCTCAACCCCGCCCCGCGGGAGACTTAAACGCCCGTCAGGTTCGACTCGACTTCGCAACGCCCTTAACCCCAACGCCGGAACGTATTCTCAGGAGAGTCCCATGAAAAACTTACGCCGCCTGCTTCTTACCTCGCTACTGCTCACGGCCTTCGCCGCTGCTCCGCTTCTATCATCCATCGCCGAGGCCGCCGCCGTGGGTGGCGTCTCCACGTCGAGCCAACCTCGCGCCGCGGCGGTCGAAAACCATGATGACAAGTCGCCCGCGGACTGGGGACTCTTCGTCGCGCCGTTCGATTATTCGGGCGGCACGTCTGCGCCGCGAACGGGAGTTTATGGAGCTTATGCGGCCTCCATGATGAGGGCGATGCTGCTGGCTCCGATGACCTTCGCCGTGACGAACACGAACGACGCGGGCACAGGCTCTTTCCGCAAGGCGATCAACGATGCGAACGCCAACCCCGGCACCGACGAGATTTTCTTCGACCTCGGAACGGGCGGGCGCACGATCAATCTTCTGAGCGCGCTGCCGCCGATTACCGAGGCGGTTGCCTTTGACGGTACGCAGGCGCTCAACGGCGCACACGGCGTCAACCCGCGCATCGAGTTGAACGGCGCGGGCGCGGGCGCGGGCGCGACGGGGCTGACCATCACCGGCGGCGGCGTGGTCATTGAAGGGCTGGTGATTAACAGGTTCAGCGGCCACGGTATTCTTATTCAGGGCGCGGGCGGAAACACCGTCAACAACTGCTTCATCGGCACGAACACCGCCGGCACCGCCGCGCTCGGCAACGCCACCGGAATCTTCATCTCCAACTCGCCGAACAATACAATCGGCAACGCCAGCGGCATTAACTCCAACCTCATCTCCGGCAACACGGTTGACGGCTTGCGGATTGACGGCAGCGGCTCGACCGGCAATAAAGCGCTCAACAACTACATCGGCACGGGCGCGGGCGGCAACAATGACCTCGGCAACGCTTTTAACGGCGTGGTCATTACCGGCGCAGCCAACAACACCATCGAAGACAACGTGCTCTCCGGCAACGACAAGAGCGGCGTCGCCATCTCCGGCGTGGGCGCGAACGGCAACATCCTGCACGAGAACACCATCGGCCTCAACGACGCCGAGACCGCCGCCGTCGGCAATGGTCTTAACGGCGTCCGCATTGTCGCCGGTGCCTCGAACAACATCATCGGACAAAACTATAACGTCGGACGCAACGTCATCGGAGCGAGTGGCGTGGACGGCATCTTCATTGACGGCAACACGACGACCGGCAATGTCATCGACAACAACTACATCGGCGTCAACGAAGCGGGCACGGCCTTCCCGAATGCCTTTAACGGCATCGTCATCAGCGACGCGCCGGGCAACACCATCGGCGTCGCCGCCGGTAACACCATCAAGTCAAACACGAAGAACGGCATCGGCATCACCGGCGCGTCGGCGACCGGCAACGTCATCAAGGTGAATACCATCTCGCAGAACTCTCAGCACGGCATCACCTTTGTTTCCGGCGCAAGCAACAACACCATCGGCGGCTCGTCGGCCTCCGATTACAACACCATCACCTCGAACGGCCTTGACGGCGTCTACATCGCTTCGGGCGTGGGCAACAAAGTCCTCGGCAACGCCATCGCCTTCAACACGGGCCTCGGCATAGACCTCGACGCCGACGGCGTCAACCCGAACGACGCGGGCGACGCGGACGCGGGCGCCAACAATCTTCAGAACTTCCCCGTCCTTACTTCCGCCGTCAGAAGCTTCAACGGCACGACGCCCGTCACCGGCACGCTCAACAGCGCCGCCAACACCTCTTACAACGTCCAACTCTACGCCGGCAACAGTTGCGACCCGACCGGCTTTGGAGAAGGTGAGAGTTTGCTCGCCTCAACGACCGTCGGCACGGACGCCAACGGCAACACCTCTTTCGGCTTCAACACCAACGTCAACACCGGCGTCTATCTCACCGCGACGGCGACCGACCCTTCGGGCAACACCTCCGAGTTCTCTCAATGCCTGCGCGTTGTGGCGGAGCCGCCGGGAAGCTTGCAGTTCAGTTCCACCAGCTACAGCGTCAACGAAACCGGCAACCCGACTGCCACCATCACGGTCACACGCATGGGCGGCGCGGGCGGCACGGTCAAGGTTAACTACGCGACCTCCGACGGCACAGCCAACGCCAACGCGGATTATCAGCCGACATCGGGCACGCTCACCTTCGCCCCCGGCGAAACCTCCAAGACCTTCGATGTGCTAGTCCTTGACGATACGACCGACGAGCCGGACGAGACCGTCAACCTCACGCTCTCCAACACGAACGGCGGTGCGACTCTCGGCAGCCCCTCCACAGCCGTCTTAAACATCCTCGACGACGACGTGACACCCGCCGTCTCAATCAACGACGTGAGCGTGACCGAAGGCGACTCTGGAACAGTCGATGCCGTCTTCACCATCAGCCTTTCGCAGGCGAGCGGCGCATCCATCAACGTCAACTATTCGACCGCCGACGGCACGGCCACGGCAGGCAGCGACTACAACGGGGGCGGCGGCTCATTCGTCTTCAGCCCCGGTGAAACGCAGAAGACCATCAGCGTCACCGTCCGCGGAGACGCTTTCGACGAGTCGGACGAAAACTTCCTCGTCAACCTCTCGCCGCCGTCAAACGCGACCCTCGCCGATGGGCAAGGTGTCGGCACTATCCTCGACGACGACACGGCAGGCGCGATTCAATTCAGCGCGGCCAACTACAGCGTTAGCGAGAACGGCGGCAGCGCGGCGATCACCGTCACGCGCACGGGCGGCAACGCGACTTTCAGCTTTAGTTACGCGACCGCCGCAAACGGCACGGCCGCCGCCGGACAGGACTACACCGCCGCTTCGGGTAATCTCATCTTCAGCCCGGGCGAGACCTCGAAGACTTTCAACGTGCAGATTCTCGACGACGTGATGGATGAGCCGGACGAGACGGTCAACCTCACGATCACACCGACGAGCGGGAGCGGGGCCACGCTCGGCAATCCGGGCACGTCGGTCTTAACCATCCTCGACAACGACGCCACGCCCACCATCTCCATAGGCGACGCCAACGTGAGCGAAGGCGACTCCGGCACGACCAACGCCACTTTCACCGTCACGCTCAATGGCGCGAGCAGTCAGCCTGTAACCGTCGCTTACGCGACCGCCGACGGCACGGCGACCGCCGGGCAAGATTACACCGCCGTCTCCGGCACGCTGACGCTTCCCGCCGGAGGCACGCAGACCATCTCCGTGCCCGTCAACGGCGACAACACGCCCGAGCCGAACGAGACCTTCTTCGTCAATTTGTCGGGCGCGACCAATGCCGTCATCGACGACAATCAGGGTAAGGGAACTATTTTCGACGACGACATCGCCGGCACCTTCCAGTTCGACACGACCACCTTCAACGTGGACGAAGGCAACGCCACGACCATCGCCGTCAGGCGTCAGGGCGGCACGAAGGGCACGGTGACGGTTGATTACGCCACCGCAAACGGCACGGCCACTGCCGGACAAGACTACGCCGCCGCATCGGGCACGCTCACCTTCGCGCCCGGCGAGAACTTCAAGATCATTCAACTCAACACCACGCCGGACTCGCTCGACGAGCCGGACGAGACCTTCAACTTGACGCTCTCGAATCCGACCGGCACGGCCACGCTCGGCAGCCCGAGCGCAACCACCATCACCATTCTCGACAACGACCCGACGCCGACGCTCTCCATCAACGACGTGTCGGTCACGGAGGGCAATTCCGGCACGACGAACGCCGCGTTCACCGTCACGCTTTCAGCCGCGAGCGCGCAAACCGTCACGGTCAATTACGGCACGGCGAACGCCACGGCCACACAGCCTTCCGACTACGTCGCCGCGAGCGGCACGTTGACCTTCAACGCGGGGCAGACCAGTAAAACCATCAGCGTCTCTATCAACGGCGACACGACGTTTGAGCCGAATGAAACCTTCACTGTCAATCTGAGCAATGCGTCCAACGCAACGATTGCGCGCGGGCAAGGCACGGGCACCATCACCAACGACGACGCCGCGCCACAACCCGGCACATTCTCGTTCAGCGGGCCGAACATCGAGATCGGCGAGGCGGGCGGCGCGGCCATCATCACTGTGAATCGCACGAATGGTTCGAGCGGCGCGGTCACGGTCAACTACGTCACGAGTAACGGCACGGCGACCGCGGTACAGGACTACACCGCGACGAGCGGCACGCTCACCTTCGCCGATGGCGAGACGAGCAAATCTTTCAGCGTGACCGTCATCAACGATGCTCTGGACGAAGCGGACGAGACGGTGAGCCTCTCGCTCTCGAATCCGACGGGCGGCGCGACTTTAGGCACGCCGAGCGCAGCCACCCTGACCATCATTGACAACGACCCGACGCCGTCCCTCTCCGTCAACGACGTGACCGTGACGGAGGGCAACAGCGGGACGACGAACGCCGTCTTCAACGTCAGCCTCTCCGCCGCGAGCGGCCAGACTGTTGGTGTCAACTACGCGACCGGCAACAACTCCGCGACTGCCGGGCAGGACTACGTCGCCGCATCGGGCACGCTCACCTTCGCGCCCGGCGAGACACAGAAAGCAATCACCGTCCAAGTCACAGGAGACACACAGGTCGAACCCGACGAGAGTTTCTTTGTCACACTCTCCGGCGCGGCGGGCGCGACCATCGCAGACAATACGGGCATCTGCTTCATCATTAACGACGATGTGCAGCCGACGCCGACGCCAACACCGACCCCGACCCCGAGTCCGACACCGTCGCCTTCGCCTAGTCCGACGCCAACATCGACGCCTAGCCCGACTCCGACTCCAACACCAGCTCCGACTCCAACGCCGGAGCCAACACCAACACCGATGCCGACTCCAAGTCCCACGCCGGAGCCTTCGCCAACTCCGACGCCGGAGCCTTCGCCAACGCCGGCTGCGAACACGTTGCAGCTTGCTTCAACGGCTTACAGCGCGTTCGAGAACCAGCACGTCGTCGAGGTGACGGTCACGCGCGCGGGCGACGCTGCGAGCGCCGCGTGGGTCGCCTACCGGACGATTGACGGCACGGCCAGCCAGCGCACCGATTACACCGCGACGCTCGGCACGCTGCGTTTCGCTCCCGGCGAAACGTTGAAGACCGTCAACGTGCTCCTCACCGACGACGCCTATGTCGAGCCGGACGAGAGCTTCACGTTCGAACTGTCTAACCCGTCGGATGGCGTCGCACTCGGCGCGCCCTCCTTCGCCGTCATCACTGTCGTCAGCGACGATGCTGATCCGAACTCACCGAACGCGATTGAAGGGGCCGAGTCTTTCGTGCGCGAGCACTACCACGACTTCCTCAACCGCGAGCCTGACGCCGCGGGCCTCGCCTTCTGGACTGGTGAGATCGCGCAGTGCGAATCGCGGCCCGAGGTTGAGCGGCAACGATGCCGCGAGATCAAGCGCATCAACGTCTCGGCGGCCTTCTTCCTCTCCATCGAGTTTAAGGAGACGGGCTGCCTCGTCTACCATTTCTACACGGCGGCGCTCGACCGCCCCGAAGGGCTGCCGCGCTACCTTGAGTTTCTCGAAGACACGCAGGCCATCCGGCGCGGCGTGGTGGTGGGCGAGGGAGACTGGCGCGCACGTCTCGAAGCGAATAAGGGGGCGTTCGCCGAAGAGTTTGTCGCGCGCGCCGAGTTCGCGGCGAAGTACACCGTCGCCATGACTCCCGCGCAGTACGCCGACGCGCTCTACGCGCACGCGGGGCTGACGCCTTCGGCGGAGGAGCGGCAGGCGACCGTGGCCGAGTTCGGCGGCGCTCCGGACACCTCAAACGTGCAGGCGCGCGCCCGCGCCTTGCGCCATGTCGCGGAGAGCGACACACTCCACCGGCGTGACGTGAATCGAGCGTTCGTCCTTGAACAGTATTTCGGGTATCTCCGAAGAAACCCGAACGACGCGCCTGACTCGAACTTCGACGGCTACAACTTCTGGTTGGGTAAGCTCGACCAGTTCGGCGGAGACTTCCGCCGCGCCGAGATGGTCAAGGGGTTCCTCGCGTCTGATGAGTACCGGAAGCGGTTCGGGCGCTAGTCGGCGTCGGCCACCGTCTTGATAACGCACAAGAACCGGGTGGGCATCACACTCGCCCGGTTCCAGCGGTCAATGCCTTCACATGAGGGCGTTAGATGGCTTCCCGCTCTGTCACCGACAGTCTTGACGGATTGTTGGATTCCCAGTAGTTTTCGCACGCTTAACTTGAGGAGAAGGCGAATGAAGAAACAAACTTTCCAGACAATACTGATTTTCACCCACTTCTGCCTGATGATGATCGTTTTCGGCGGAGCGATTATGGAAACCTTTATCAATTTCCCGAACTGGTTTCATAATATTCCGACCTCGCTCGATGCTGCGAAAAACTTTTTGCAGGCGAGAAATCCGGGCCAATTCTTTCAAACGCTCTATCCTCTGGCAATCCTGACGGGAATTGCGTTTGTCATTCTTGGCTGGAAAATCAAACCTGCGCGAAACTTTATCCTCGCCGCCATAGTTTTGTCAGTCGGTTTAGAAGTCGTCACTTTCACTTTCATCTATCCTCTGCTTAGAGTCATGATCGTTGACGGCACGGCGGTACATTCTGTAGAGGTTTTGAAGCAGACGGCAGAGCGATTTATGACGTTAAATTATGTACGAATGTTCTTTTTCCTCATCGCTGAAATGCTTTCGTTGATTGGTTTATGGAAATTCACACAGCACCCTGCTATCCGCGCGATCTAACGCCCGGCATGCACCCGCCGCCGCATCACGAAGCCTCTCATGCACGTTAAATGTGGGCGCGTGTGAGATACAGTGTTGCTTGTCAGGCTGTTTGTTCCATACGCGCCCGCTGCGGGTCGAAAGGTCTTCCGCTCTTCAGCACGCCGTAAGCGAGATGCACGGCCTCGCACATCGCCAGGTACTTCGCGAATCGCTCTGTGAGCGCAACTTTAGATGGAACATCGTCGCCGCTCCCCTGCGCGGCAAGACCGGCATCGGCTGGAACGTGCCGCACAAACGGCGCGCGCACAGCCGTCTTGTGCGTAACGGCAAGATGATGGCGCAAGGGTTGAAGCAGGCCGAGGCGCGGCTTGAGGTGCAGCGCGCCTTATGGGTTGAGATGCTGCCGAGCGACAGTGTGCAGGAGATCGCAGAGGGGTTGCCCGAGCGATACGGCCTGTGGGCGCTCATCTGCTTCCATCTCGCGGCGGCGCTCGACAGGTGTAAGGAGTAACCGCGCGGAAGACTTTTCGTCTGCTGTGACGTGAGGTTGGCGGACTCTGAAGAGGCGTATCTTGCACACGCATGGGCGATCACCGACCGTTTCCTGCGCTCGGGTCTCCGGTGGGCGCGGGCGCGTGATCTTCTCTCGCCGGCGGCCCGAGCAATTCGGTAAAGATCGGCTTCAGCGCGTCGGCCCACACCTGATAACCTTTGACATCCAGGTGCAGCCCGTCCCGGCTGACCATGCCTTCAAACAGCTTGCCGTCTTGATCAGCCAGCTTGTCGTTGATGTTCACATACCTGATCTTTTTCCCGTCGGCGAACTTTGCGATATTCCGGTTGATCTTGTTGATGAGGGGCATCACCGCCATGTTGTCATTGCGCGGAGTGATTCCCATCAACACTATGGTTGCCGCGTGAGCCTTCCGCCGGCAGATGTCCAAGATCGCCTTAATCCCCTGAACCGTGTCCGCGACCCTCGGGTCTTTGCTACCTTGAGGAGATTCTTTGCCGACGTTGTTCGTGCCGGCGAGCAGCACGATGATCTTAGGATTGACGTTATCCAGTTCGCCGTTCTCAAGCCGCCAGAGTATGTTCTGCGCGGTGTCGCCGCCCCAACCGAAGTCGGCGGCATTCCAGCCGAAAAAGTTCCGCCGCCAGTTCGCCAAGAATGCTTTGTACTGCTCGTCGCTCGTACCCCAACGCCTCGTGATGGAGTCGCCTTCAAAGTAAACGTCGATGCGCCCTTTCTTAGCCTTCTCCAGCAACTCGGCGTGCGCGAGCTGAGAGTTCCGTTCGGCTCGCGGCAAGGGTTGGTCTGCGCGCGTGCGTTCCACTTTGATGAACTGGCTGGCCCATTCGATGAACGACGGCCAGTTCTCGGCGACGCTGTGGCCGCCGCTGTGCTGCCTCCACACAAGCTCGCCGCCGATCAACTGTCCGACGGGCGGCATCGGGTCGGTGAGGTAGTTGCCGGGCGTGCCGAGGTCACGCTTGCCCAGCAATCTGTAGGCCGGGCCCGCCGCCACCGCCGCCATGAAGCTGCCGCGAGCGTCCACCCACTTCGCGTCGCCGCGCTCGACCACGCCGTAGCTGTTGAAGACGGGGCGCGGCGCACAAAGGGCGATCAGCTCGTGCGTATCAACGGGCAGGTCGCCGGCGGTCTTCGGCCCGAAGACGGCGTCCGCTGCGCCGTACTTCAAGAAGTTGCCCGCCATCCAGTAGAACTCGCCGCCGGTCAGGTTCTCGACCGATTCGCCGAAGATGTGGCGGTGGAGTTTCGCGCCGCCCTCGCCGGACGAGCCGATGAAGCCGACGGCGATGCGCGGCACGACGGGGGACAGCGACAAGGCGGCGACCGCCGCCGACAGGAATCGAAGCGGAGGCCTCAGATGAATGGTCATGGCAGTGTTGTCTTGAAGCCCGACGAACGACTCAGGCGACCGCGTTCCGGGCGATGACCTCTCTGTAAAACCCTGCGCTCAGCTTCGGCGTCCGCGTCTGCGTCGCGTAGTCCACGTAGTGCAGCCCGAAGCGGTTGGTGTAGCCGTCGGCCCACTCGAAGTTGTCCATCAGGCTCCACAGGAAGTAGCCGCGCACGGGCACGCCCTCCGACGTAGCGCGTTGGAGTTGCGTGAGGTAATTGCGCAGGTACATTATGCGGTCTGTGTCGTAGACACGCCCGTCCGTCGCCGGCACGTCCGCCGACGAGCAGCCGTTCTCGGTGATGTAAATCTCCTTGACGTTCCAAATCTTCGCGACGTGGCGCGGCCCCCAGTAGAGGGCTTCGGGGCCGACGAAGAGCCAGGGCGAAGCCATGTGCGGGAACGTGGACGGGTGCCGCACGACGGCGAAGCCCCGCTGCGAATTATCCGCGCGGACGTAGGTGGGCGTGTAGACGTTGATGCCCGTGAAGTCGAGCGGGCTGGAGATGATCTTCAGGTCTTCCGAAGTGAACTTCGGCGCGTCCGCGCCAGCCGCGGCGAGGTACGCGTCCGTGTACTTCCCCTCTTGAATCACGGTCATGTACGGCGCGTTCATCTCACGCGTCGCTCGCTCTGCGGCCTCGATGTGCTCCGCCTGCTCGATGACGGGAACACAGATCGTCATGTTCTCCGCGAGGCCGACACGCGTTCCCGGCTTCGCGCTCGCACGGATCGCCTGCACCGCGAGGCCGTGGCCGAGCACTGCGTGGTGGCGCGTCTGGTTAAAGCGCGCGGGCGGCAGTTTCAGACCCGGCGCGTGGATGCCGATCCGGTAGCCGAGTTCGACGAAGGCCCCGAACTCGTTGATCGTGAAGAAATGCTTCACGCGATCCGAGAGCTGCCCGGCGACGTAGGCGGCGTAGTCGGCGAACGCCTTCGAGGTGTCGCGCGACTCCCAGCCGCCGACCCTTTCCTGAAGCGCCTGCGGCAAGTCCCAATGGTAGAGGGTGGCGAACGGCTCGATGCCGTTGGCGATGAGTTCGTCAACCAGACGGTTGTAGAAATCCAGGCCCTTCGGGTTCGGCGCACCCGCCCCCTGCGGGAAGACGCGCGGCCACGCGACTGAAAAGCGGTACGACTTGACGCCGAGCGCCCTCATGAGTTGAACGTCCTGCTTGTAGCGATGGTAATGGTCGTCGGCCACGTCGCCCGTGGCGTTACCCGCGACCTTGCCGGGCGTGTGTGAGAAGGTGTCCCAGATGGAAGGGCCGCGACCGTCCTCGCCCGCCGCGCCCTCGACCTGATAGGACGCCGTGGCAGTCCCCCAGAGAAAGCCCTTCGGGAATTCGTGCCCTCCGGGAACGCCCGCGCCCGCGCCTCGGTTCTGCTGCGGCAACGCGGGCGAGCCGAGCGAGGGCGTTGGAGTTGCAGTCGCAGCCAGCGCCGCAGCGCCGGCCACCTTCGCGAATGTGCGTCTCGATATTTTTTTGCTCATCGAAAGTTTCCTCGGAGTTGTGAACTTGCCGCATCGACAGCTTATCGCAACAGCCGCCGAAGACTATTATCCGAGCCTCCTGCCCTGAATCATAAAGCGGCGAGAGGATGAAAACTCGCAAGCGTTCAGGAATTTCTCACTCTGCCTTCGCCTGACGAGCCACATCGGAGTGCGTGAATTACTTGTTGAGTCTGTCGTGCGATGAGGGCATTATACACGCTCGCGCGCCGCGCGTTCGTTCACCGCCTATGTGCCGAGGAAACACGGCGCGCGTTGACGCGGCTGCACTCGCCGACCGCCCGGCGCGCATGAAAGGGAAGGATGCAGTTCGAGCATCAGCGAAACCGTACCGGGTTCTTCATCTGCCTGATCGTCTTCACGCAGTTGTTCGCCGCCGCGACTGCCGAGGCCGAAGACGGCTACCGTCTATGGCTCCGCTACGACCCCTTGCCCGCCGAGACGGCGAATGCTTACCGCCCTCGCGTCACTTCCGTGGTTGTGCAAGGCAAGTCCCCGACGCTCGACGCCGTCCGCACCGAGCTTGTCAACGGCTTAAACGGATTGCTCGGCCACGCCGTGCCCCTCGCGTCGGAAGTTTCCGGTGGAGCCGTAGTCGTCGGCACGCCGCGGAGTTCGCCGCTCGTCGCAAGCCTCAAGCTGGATCGGCAACTCGCCGCGCTGGGCACGGAAGGGTTCATCATCCGCTCCGTCAGACTGGGCCGTCGCGCCGTCACCGTCATCGCTTCGGACGGCGAGACGGGCGCGCTCTACGGAGCGTTCCACTTCCTGCGCCTGTTGCAGACGCTCCAGCCGATTGACAGGATGGACGTGAGCGAGAGGCCGCGGCTGCGACTGCGCGTGCTCGACCACTGGGACAACTTAGACGGCCAGATAGAGCGCGGCTACGCGGGTCGCTCGTTGTGGGACTGGCAGGCGTTGCCGGAGAAGGTTGACCCGCGGCTGCGTGATTATGCGCGCGCCGACGCCTCAATCGGAATCAACGGCTCGGTGCTCAACAACGTCAACGCCAGCTCGCAGAGCCTGAGCGCCGAGTACCTTAGCAAGACCGCGGCAATCGCCGATGCCTTCCGACCTTACGGCGTGCGCGTCTATCTCTCCGCGCGCTTCTCCGCGCCCGTCGAGTTGGGCGGCCTGAGGACAGCCGACCCGCTCGACCCGGAAGTGAAAGAGTGGTGGCGGCGCAAGGCGGACGAAATCTATAATCTCATCCCCGATTTCGGTGGCTTCCTCGTCAAAGCAAACAGTGAGGGGCAGCCCGGCCCCCGCACCTACAACCGCACGCACGCCGACGGCGCGAACATGCTGGCCGCCGCGCTCGCCCCGCATGAAGGCGTAGTCATCTGGCGCGCGTTCGTCTATGACCAGAGGCCCGACGGCGACCGTGCCGCCGCAGCATACGATGAGCTAAAACCCTTCGACGGCAAGTTCGCGCCGAACGTTCTGCTTCAGGTCAAGAACGGCCCCGTCGATTTCCAGCCGCGCGAGCCTTTCCACCCGCTCTTCGGCGCGATGCCGAAGACGCAAGTGATGCTCGAAGTGCAGATCACGCAGGAGTATCTGGGTGCGTCTAACCACCTCGTCTTCCTCGCGCCGATGTGGCGCGAAGTGCTCGACTCCGACACATACGCGCGGGGCCCCGGCTCGACCGTCAGCCGGGTGATTGACGGGAGCCTCTTCGGCGGGCGGCTGACCGGCATGGCCGGGGTCGCAAACACAGGCTCGGATCGCAACTGGACGGGACACCACTTCGCGCAAGGAAACTGGTACGCCTTCGGGCGTCTCGCGTGGAACCCCGAAACCCCTTCGCGACAGATCGCGGAAGAGTGGACAAGGATGACCTTCACGCGCGATCCGAAGGCGGTGGAGACAATCGCACGCATCATGCTCGGGTCGCACGAGGCGGCGGTTGACTATATGACGCCGCTCGGCCTGCATCACCTCATGTGGGGAGGCCACCACTACGGGCCTGCGCCGTGGTGGAACACGGAGCCGAGTCTGGTCTGGAATCCGGTCTATTATCACCGCGCCGACGCGCGCGGCGTAGGCTTTGACCGAACCGAGACGGGCAGCGACGCCGTCGCCGACTACACGGTGCCGGTGCGCGAACGCTTCGCAGACTTAAAGACCTGCCCCGAAAATTTTTTGCTCTGGTTCCATCATGTGCCCTGGGACTACCGCCTGCATTCGGGGCGCACGCTTTGGGAAGGCCTGGCGCTTCACTACCAGCGCGGAGTGGATTGGGTGCGCGGCGCTCGTAAAAGTTGGGAAGGACTCGGCGGCGTGATCGACGCGGAGCGACGCGACGCCATCGCAAAGAAGCTGTTGGTTCAAGATCGCGACGCCGCGTGGTGGCGCGACGCCTGCCTGCTCTACTTCCAGACCTTCTCGAAACGCCCACTGCCTTTGGGCGTAGAGCCGCCACAGAGGACGCTCGAAGAGTACATGACTAAAAGTCTGCTGACGATAGATGCTTCAGAGCACAGACCATGACAGCCAACAGTACAGACCTTCGTGGTGCGCTCGCCGGTTGACTGACAGTTGGCTGAAACGTCGTAATACCCGTGGCTAACGAGGGAGGAACATGGGGCGAATAATTTTATGTGTGGCGGCGCTGACGGTCTGGATGTCGGGCGTCTGTTTAATTAGCCTTCAGGCGCAAACTCCGAGCGATGCGAACGGTCGGCAAAAAGAGATCGCGGTGACGATGGACGACCTGCCCCTCAGCGGCCCGCGGATCGAACTCGCGAGGCTGCGCGCCATGACCGGTAAACTCCTGTCGGGATTTAACAGGTATCAGATGCCCGTCGTCGGGTTCGTCAACGAGTCGCTCCTGTACGTGCCCGGCGAAACCGACGCGCGCATCGCGGTGTTGAAAGAATGGTCAGACAGTGGCGTCGAATTGGGCAACCACACCTTCACCCATCTCGGGTTCAAGACGACCTCGCTCGCCGACTACGAGGACGACTTCATACGCGGCGAGGCGGTCACGGAGATGCTTTTGAAGGAGAAGGGGCAGAAGGCGAGATACTTCCGCCACCCATTCCTTCAGATGGGCGCGACGCCTGAGCTTGAGAAATCCTTCGAGGACTTCATCGCCGCAAGGGGCTATCGCATCGCGCCCGTGACCGTGGACACGATGGACTGGATGTTTCTCGCCGCCTATGAGAAGGCACGCGCGCAGGGCGACGCCGAAGAGTTGAAGCGCGTCTCCGAAGAGTATCTGTTGTTCGCCGCGCTCAAGTTCGACCACTGCGAGAAGGTTTCGGCAGAGCTGTTCGGACGCCAGATCAGGCACATCCTCCTGCTGCACGCCAACGAGCTTAACGCCGACAACTTCGACGCGCTGGTCAAGGTGTTGAGAGACAGAGGCTATCGGTTCATCACCCTGGAGCAGGCGTTGAAAGACCCTGTGTATCAGTCGCCCGACAAATACGTTGGCACATCCGATTGGTTAGGCGCGTGGTCAATCAGCAAGGGAAAGAAGTTCGCTTCGCCGACGCCGCCCGAGTTCATTCGGAAGGCGTATTCGGACAGCCAGAAGACGGATTATAAGTAAGGCTCGCCGCACTTCGGCCCGAATCATTGGCAGCCCGCCTCGAAAGGCTCAGAGGCGTGTGCATGAAGACAGTCTGCACATCTATCAAAGTGAGGGAATGATGAGGTCAACGCGCGCCGGCGCAGGCAGAGCGCCGAGAAAAGAGTTCTCAATCAAAGATCAGATAAGGGTCATGGGGATTGCGCTGCTCGTCTTGTTAGCCGCGGCGGGAACGTCATCCGAGGCGCAGACGGCGCAGTTGATTTCACCTTCCGTCGCGCCCGCAAGCGACGAACAAAACAGCATCGCACTCTTTGACGGCGAACAGAACAACGTCACACTCTTCGACGCTGACTGGCGTTTCCATCGCGGCGGCGCACAGGGCGCGGAGAGTCCCGACTTCGACGACTCCGGCTGGCGCAGGCTCGACCTCCCGCACGACTGGAGCATCGAAGACCTGCCCGGCACTCGCTCGCCCTTCGACCCCGAAGCGATCAGTCAGGTGAGCGGCGGCTTCACGACGGGGGGCACCGGCTGGTATCGCAAAACTTTCAACGTCCCCGCCGAAGCGAAGGGGAAGCGAATCGTGATTCAGTTCGACGGCGTCTATATGAACGCCGACCTATGGCTGAACGGCCAGCCATTGGGGAGCCATCCTTACGGCTACACAAGCTTCTGGTTCGACCTGACGGACAAGGTCAAATTCGGCGGCGCGAACACGCTCGCCGTCAAGGTGAAGAACGAGGGCGAGAACAGTCGCTGGTACTCCGGCTCCGGCATCTATCGACACGTCTGGCTGAAGACGTTGGAGCCTGTGCACGTCGCGCAGTGGGGCACTTACGTCACGACGCCTGAGGTTGGCGCGTCATCCGCGAAAGTCAACGCGAAGACGAAAGTGATGAACGAGAGCGACAGCACGGCGCGAATCAAACTCATCACGAGGATTGTTGACGCCGCAGGTGCTGAAGGCGCGAAGGTCGAGTCGAGTCAGACAGTCGAAGCGAAAGCCGCATACGAGTTCGATCAGGATGCGGCGATAAAATCTCCCGCGCTGTGGTCGCCCGACTCGCCCGCGCTCTACACCGCCGTCACCGAAGTCTATCGAGATGGTCAGCTGACCGACCGCGCGGAGACGCGGTTCGGCGTCCGCACGATCTCGTTTGATGCGGCGCGCGGCTTCCTCTTCAACGGCCAGCCGCTCAAGCTCAAAGGCGGCTGCCTCCATCACGACAACGGCCCCGTCGGCGCGCGCGCATACGACCGCGCCGAAGAGCGCCGCGTCGAATTATTGAAGGCCGCGGGCTTCAACGCCCTTCGGCTCGCGCACAATCCGCCGTCGCCCGCCTTCCTCGCGGCCTGCGACCGGCTCGGCATGTTGGTCATCGACGAGGCGTTCGACATGTGGCGCGACGGGAAGAACCCGCACGACTACCACCTCTTCTTCGACGAGTGGTGGCAGCGCGATGTCGAGAGCATGGTCGTGCGCGACCGCAACCACCCGTCCGTCGTGATGTGGAGCACGGGAAATGAAATCCCGAACAGGAACAAGCCGGAAGTGGTGAAGACGGCGAAAGCTCTGGCCGACTACGTGCGACGGCTCGACCCGACGCGCCCCGTCACCTCCGCCGTCAATGACATGGGCGAGGACAAAGACCCCTACTTTGCCACGCTCGATCTCGCCGGATACAACTACATGAAGGACAAGTACGACGCAGACCACCGGCGCGTGTCCAGACGCGTCATGGTCGCGACGGAGTCCTTCCCGCTCGAAGCGTTCGACTACTGGATGGGCGTCGTTGACCACCCTTACGTCGTCGGCGACTTCGTCTGGACGGCCTTCGACTACATCGGCGAGGCGAGCATCGGCTGGCGCGGCTACTGGCAGGAGCACAACTTTTACCCCTGGACGCTGGCCTACTGCGGCGACATAGACATCTGCGGCTGGAAGCGACCACAATCTTTCTATCGCGACGCGCTCTGGAAGAAGGATCAGGTGTCCGTCTTCGTCAAGCCGCCGCGCCCTTCGTTCGACCCGAACCCGAAGAGGCAGTCGTGGTCGAAGTGGCACTGGTTCGACGTTGCGGCTGACTGGAACTGGAAGGGCTACGAGAATAAGCCGCTTGAGGTGAATGTCTATTCATCGTGCGAAGAGGTCGAGCTGTTTTTGAACGGGAGGTCTTTGGGCAGGAAGCCAACGAACCGCTCGACCGAGTTGACGGCCAGGTGGAATGTCCCTTATCAGGCGGGCGTGCTCAAAGCCGTCGGCTATGACGCGGGCAAACAGGCGGGGTCGGCTGAGCTGCGCACGGCGGGCGAGCCGGCGCGCATCACGCTCTCCGCCGACCGAAGCGACATCAAGGCCGACGGCGAGGATTTGAGCTACATCACGGTCGAGCTGACAGACGCGCGCGGCGTGCGCAACCCGAAGGCCGAGAACCTCGTCAGGTTCTCGGTCGAAGGGCCCGGCACGATTGTCGCCGTCGGAAACGCCAACCCCGTCAGCACGGAGAGCTACCAGCAGCCGCAGAGGAAGGCGTGGCAAGGGCGGTGCCTTTTAGTGTTGAAGTCCGAAAGGCGGGCCGGCAGAGTAGTCATCAGGGCTTCGACACAAGGGTTGGCCCCGGCGACGCTCGCCATACGCGTTAACGGCCCGTAAGAGGCGCGGCCCAAACTCGCGGGGGCGCGAGACCGACCGTGCATTTAGCCGCGGGCATGTTTGTTGCTAAGATGATCGCCGTACCATTCAACCGACTTTAGACGGATGCTTGTTAACCTTCATGGCAGAGCAAGAGGGCGGAGGCTACATGCGCAAGCAGGGTTTGACGGCGCTCGTATCGTTGGCGACGCTCGCGGCGGCGTTGCTGGTGGCGGCCGGGGACGCGTGCTCACAACAGCGGCATGAAGCGCAGACGGGTCGGCACGAACAGCCGGCCACGCCGGGCCGTGTGCTCGCAGGGCAGGGAGCGGCGGGCGATTGGACGACGGACGCGCCGGGCGTGCGCCACCGCATCACGCCGGCGGACTTGCCGAAGCCTTACGCCACGCGCTCTGTGGACGCCGGCTCAAAGCTTGTGAAGCGACCCGAGGGCGCGTGGCCGCAGGTGCCCGCCAGCTTCAAGGTCGAGGAGTACGCCGCGGGACTCGCGACCCCGCGCCTCATACGCACCGCGCCGAACGGCGACCTCTTCGTCGCGGAGAGTTATGCGGGGCGCGTGCGCCTGCTGCGCGGCGCGGCGGGCAAGGCCGAGACCTCGGAAGTCTTCGCCGCCGACCTGCACCAGCCTTTCGGCATCGCCTTCTACCCACCCGGCCCCGACCCGCGCTACATCTATATCGCCGACACCGACGCCGTGCTACGCTTCCCGTACCGCAGCGGCGACCTCAAGGCGCGCGGCCCCGCCGAGACCGTCGTGCCAGACCTGCCCGGCGGCGGACGACTGCGCGGCGGCGGCCACTGGACGCGCGACATCACCTTCTCGCTCGACGGCAAAAAGATGTTCGTCTCTGTCGGCTCGCTGACGAACGTCTATGAAGACGCGAACGCGCAGGAGGAGCGGCGTGCCGACATACTCGAATACAACCCGGACGGCACAGGCTTCCGCCTCTACGCGACCGGCATCCGCAACGCGGTCGGCATCGCGGTCAACCCGTTGACGGGCAACCTCTGGGCCTCGGTCAACGAGCGCGACGGGCTGGGCGACGACCTCGTCCCGGACTACGTGACGCGCGTGCGTGAAGGCGGCTTCTACGGCTGGCCCTGGTACTACACGGGGCCGAACCAAGACCCTCGTCACCCCGGCGCGCACACGGAGTTACGCGACAAGGTCGTCGTTCCGGACGTGCTCATACAGTCGCACTCGGCCTCACTTGAGATGATGTTCTACGCCACGGGGCAGTTCCCGAGCGAGTACGTCGGCGACGCCTTCGCCGCCGAGCACGGATCATGGAATCGCGGAAAACGCACCGGCTACAAAGTGATCCGCGTGCTCCTGCGAAACGGCGTGCCGACCGGCGAGTACGAAGACTTCATGACCGGCTTTGTCACGCCCGCGGGAGACGTTTGGGGCCGGCCCGTCGGCGTGGCGGAGGCGAAAGACGGCTCGCTGTTCGTCTCCGACGACGGCTCAAACACGATCTGGCGCGTCAGCTACGCGGGCAAGTAGCTCGCCGTGCGGCAAAATGGCCCACGGACTCGCTGCCCGCAACCCGAAAGTGAGGCTCCGTTGAAGAGGCAGATCAGAGTCGCCGCGTCCATTCTTCTCTTCCTGTTGATGAGTGCGGGCGTCGCCGCCGCGCAGGCGTTGAAGTTCGCGCAACTCGGCGACTTCAGGCTGGAGAGCGGCGACGTTTTACGCGACTGCCGCATCGGCTACAGAACCTTTGGCGCGCTCAACGCCGATAGGTCGAACGCGATCCTGTTTCCGACCTGGGCATCGGGCACGACCGAGCAGTTGATGTCGAACTTCGGGCCGGGCCGTCTCGTTGACACGTCGAAGTTCTACATCATCGCCGTTGACGCGCTCGGCAACGGAGTCTCCTCGTCGCCGTCGAACAGCACACGCCAGCCGCGCATGAAGTTCCCGCGCTTCACCGTCCGCGACATGGTCAACTCTCAGCACGAGCTTCTGACGAAGGTGCTTGGCATAAGTCACCTGAAGGCCGTGTTGGGAATCTCGATGGGCGGGATGCAGACGTTCCAATGGATCGTCGCGTACCCGGACTTCATGGACTGCGGCGTCCCCGTGGTCGGCTCGCCGCGGCTCGCGCCATACGACCTGCTCGACTGGCAGACGCAGATTGACGCGATCATGAACGACCCCGGCTGGCAGAACGGCGACTACACACAGGAGCCTGCGCGCGCCGCCGAGTACGAGTTCGGCGCGCTGCTCTTGAGCACGCCCGAAGAGTTCAACCGGCGCATGACGCGTGAAAAAGTCTTCGAGGAGTTGGCGAAGGCCAGGACGTTGAGGGGCTTCGACGCCAACGACAAGATCAGGCAGGATCAGGCGATGATGACGCTCGACGTGTCCGCGCCCTTCGGCGGCTCGATGGAGCGCGCCGCCGCCGCGGTCAAGGCGCGCGTGCTCGTCGTCGTCGCGGCACAAGACCACGTCGTCACGCCCGGCCCCGCTTTAGATTTCGCGCGCCTGCTCAAAGCGCAGGTGCTCACGCTCGAAGGCGACTGCGGCCATCTCGCTCCGGGCTGCGAGTGGCGGAAGATGAACCCGGCGGTCGCCGACTTCCTCTCGCGTTAACAAAAAATCCCTCTGCGGTTCTGAGCGGCTTCGCGTGAATCTCCATCTCACGCGAAGCCGCTCAGGCGCAAAGAGAGATTGCTCGAACGGATTGGATGCTCGCGCCCTCAGTTACCCGCGCGCACGTCCGCGCACCGGCTCAAGTCGAAACACATATTGATAGGATTGTGCGGGCAGTTGGTATTCAGGGTGCGGCCACGCGCCCCAACTGTCGTCGCCGCCGACGCCCATCTGCCTGTAGTCGAGGTTCACGGTGATGTCGTCCGAGCGAACGATCTCTGAAGGGTGCTTGTGCCGCTCCAACTCTTCCGCGGAGAAGTGCCACGCGCTGAAGTATAGAAGTGGCAGCCCCGTGGCCTTCAACCCGAAGCCTTCACGGTCGGTGAAAGCGACCCAGCGCACGTCCGCCCGGTTGCCGCTCTCTTGCGGCTCGATGTAGGGGAAGAACAATTCGTCAACCGCCATCGAGTAGCGACCGACAGCCGCGCCGGAGTTTCGATCCCAATAGTTCTCCTGCGGCCCGCGCCCGTACCACTCGACCGAGGCGAACTCGCCCGGCACTCGCAACTGTACGCCGAAGCGCGGCAGCACGGGCAGACCCACGCCGGGCGCGAGCGAACTTTCGACCTCGATTGAGCCGTCGCCGAAGACCGTGTAGGTGTTGCGGTACTGCGAATCACCCGCGGGCAGAGTCGAGAACACATTGACGCGGACGACCTGCGGCGTAGTCTGCTCGGCTGTGACGCCGCCCACTGTTCTTCGCGCGCCCGCGTCACGCCACACGCGCAGGCGTTCAGGCATTCCGTTGCCGCGGTCGTTGTCCGTCGGCGGACGCCAGAAGTTCGGCACGAGCGCGCCCGCAAGCAAGCGCCTGCCGTCGAATTCGTAGTCGTCGAGCGCGCCGCTCTTCTTCCCGAAGCGTACCGTGAAGTGTTCGCCCGAAACCGTGAAGCCGTCGCGCGACTCGCTCAATTTCAAAGCCGGCATCGCAGCGGCGTCGCGCGCGGGCAGGAGCGGCGGTTTGTAAGGCATCTCGAACTGATCCCACGCGACGACATATCCCTTCTTCGCCCAGGACTCGTCGGACGCGAGCGCGAACGTGACCTTCAAAAAATATTCCGCGCCGGGTTTGAGTTGCGGCGCACGGACGCCGAGCGCGACCTCCTGCGACGCGCCGGGCGCGACCGCGAGGCGCGGCAGACTTCCGCGCTCGATGACCGTCCCGCTCTCTTCCAACTCCCAGGTGCCGCGCAAGTGTGAGAGGACGCGGAAGAGGTACTTGTTTCGGACTCTCACACGGCCGGCGTCAAGGTCAACTGGCTCGACCTTGACGTACTGATAGACCTTCTTCACTTCGAGTATCGTCGGGTGCGGCGTGCGGTCGGGCAGCACGAGGCCATTGGTGCAGAAGTTGTCGTCGTTCGGCACGTCGCCGAAGTCGCCGCCGTAGGCCCAGAACTCGCGTCCGTTCGCGCCGCGCTTGCGAATCCCCTGATCCACCCAGTCCCAGATAAAGCCGCCCTGAAGCTGCCGATGCGACTCGATCTCCGACCAATACTCCGGCAGGTTGCCGTCGCTGTTGCCCATCGAGTGCGCGTACTCGATGAGGAACATGGGACGCCCCCGACCGTACTTCTCCCACTGAGGAATCAACTGACTGGGCGGCGTGTACATCGGCGAGAATACGTCGGAGTGTATGCTGTTGCCCGGCTCGTAAGAGACGATGAACTCCGGGTAGTTCGTCTTCGCCCACTCGCGCGCGGCGACGAAGTTTCGACCGAAGCCCGCCTCGTTGCCCATCGAGAAGATGAAGACCGAAGGATGATTCTTGTCGCGCTCGACGACGCCCCTGTAACGCGAGACGAGCGCGTCGGTGAAGTCCTCGCCGGTCGAGATGCGCTGCTCCTCGTTCGCGCCGTAGCCATGCGACTCGATGTTGGCTTCGTCTAAGACGTAGAGTCCGAAGCGGTCGCACAGGTCGTACCATTCGGGCACGTTCGGATAGTGGCTCGTCCGCACCGCGTTGATGTTGTGCTGCTTCATCAGCTTGATGTCCTGGATCATTCCGGCGGTCGTCACGACCTGCCCGCGGTCGGGGTCGAACTCGTGGCGGTTGACGCCCTTGATGATGATGGGCTTGCCGTTGAAGAGAATCTGCCCGTCCTTAATCTCCGACGAGCGGAAGCCGACGCGCCAGGGGATTGTTTCGATGACGCGACCTGACGAGTCTTTAAGCGTGATGAGCAGCGTGTAGAGATTCGGCTCTTCCGCCGACCACTTGAGTGGGTTCGACACCTTCTGCTCGAAGTCGAGCGCGGTCTCTGACTGACCCTGAACGTTCGCCTTCTCGTTGAGCGCGCGGAAGACCGAATGGTGCGCGGCATCGAGCAGTTTCGCTTCGACCGCCACGGCGTCGTTCTGCCGCTCGGCGTTTCTGACTTTGACCTTCACTCTGAGCGTGGCGTCGCGGTGGTCGGCGTCGAGAGTGGTGCGCGCGTAGAAGTCTCGGGCGTAGATGGGCGCGCGAGAGACGAGTTGGACGCTGCGGAAGATGCCGCTCATACGCCAGAAGTCCTGATCCTCCATGTAGCTCCCGTCGCTCCAGCGATAAACCTCGACCGCCAGCATGTTCTCGCCAGGCTTTAGGTAAGACGTGATGTTGAACTCCGAAGGCAGTCTGCTGTCTTCACTGTATCCGACCTTCTGTCCGTTGACCCAGACGTAGAAGGCCGAGTTGACGCCGCCGAAGGCGAGGAAGACTTGCCGCCCGCGCCAGTCGGCGGGCACTTCAAACGTGCGATGGTAGGAGCCGACCGGGTCTCTGTCTTTGTAGGCAGTCCACGCCGCAGGCGGCTCTTCAGTCACGCGCGGCGCGGCGCGCTTGAAGGGGTAAGTGATGTTCGTGTAGATGGGCGTGCCATAGCCCTCCATCTCCCAGTTCGAGGGGACGCGGATGTCGCGCCACGCGCTCACGTCGAAGTCCGGCTTGTAGAAATCCGCGGGCCGCTCTTCGGGCCTGCGCGCCCAGTGAAACTTCCACACTCCGTCGAGCGAGCGGACGAAGGGCGAGTCTGGAGAGTCCGCGCGAAGCGCCGACGCTTCGTCCGGGTATGGCGTGAGCGTCGCGTGCGCCGGCTCTTTGTCGATGGCGAAGACGCGCGCGTTCTCCCAGTCGTGCGGCGGCGTCTGAGGCTGACCGTCTTGTGCCCGCGCCGCGAGAGCGAAGAGCGGCAGGCAGAGGCATACGATGGTGGTGGCGGCGGCAGAGAACCTTCTCATTCGATGCTCCTTGAACAGACCGACGCGGCGCGCCTGGTGATCGCGGCGGAACGAAGTACGAGTCGGAAGACTCGTTCGCCTCCCCGTGACCGACACGACAATTCGTTGCGCCCGATGCGCGGGAGGAAAAAGTTATTGACAGGCGTCGTCGTCGAGTAATAGAAAGACTTTCGCAAGGCCATGCAACAAAGGGTCACGCTTCGTCACCTCGTAAGCCGCCGTCGAGTTGGGCGCGGCTGAAGCGCGGAGGCGTTACCGTTCGGGTGAGACTGAAACTTAACAACAAGCCGGGCCGCTTGTCGAGAGTAATCGAAATCCGCAGGCTCCTCCCGGCGCGCGCAGTCCGCCGCCGGAACTCGGATTAAAATTTCGGAGTGATTTTATGAACGAGGCCGTGATGTTCCGCCGCTGTTGTCGGCTGCTGTGTGTATTGATCGCCGTGTTCTCGTCGGTGACTGTCGCGCGTGCGCGCGCGCTCGACAACGGTCTTGCGCGGACGCCGCCGATGGGCTGGAACAGTTGGAACAAGTTCGGCTGCAACGTGAGCGAGAAGCTCATTGAGGAGATGGCCGATGCACTCGTCACGTCGGGGATGCGCGACGCCGGTTACACTTACGTCGTCATTGACGACTGCTGGCAGGTGGATAGAGACGCGCAGGGGAACATCATCCCCGACCCGCAGCGATTCCCTTCAGGAATGAAGGCGCTCGCCGACTACGTCCACTCGAAGGGACTCAAGTTCGGCCTCTACTCCGACGCGGGTACGCTCACCTGCCAGAAGCGGCCGGGCGGTCGCGGCTACGAGTTCCAAGACGCGCGGCAGTACGCGGCGTGGGGCGTTGACTACCTGAAGTACGACTGGTGCTCGACAAGCACACAGAACCAGCAAGCGTCTTACTCGATCATGCGCGACGCGCTCTTGAAGGCGGGCCGCCCCATCGTCTTCAGCATCTGCGAGTGGGGATCGTCGAAGCCCTGGACGTGGGCGCGCGACGTGGGGAACCTGTGGCGCACGACCGGCGACATACAGGACTGCTGGGACTGTAAGAAGGATTGGGGCGGCATGGGCTTCGTCCATATCCTCGACCTTCAGGACGGCCTTGAGTCTTACGCGGGCCCCGGACACTGGAACGACCCCGACATGCTCGAAGTCGGCAACGGCGGGATGACGGCGAACGAGTACCGCGCGCACTTCAGCCTCTGGTGCGTTCTGGCCGCGCCCCTGATGGCCGGCAACGACATCCGCACGATGACGCCGGAGATTGCCGGGATACTGACGAATAGGGAAGTCATCGCGATTGACCAAGACCCGCTCGGACTTCAGGGGCGGAGGGTGAAGCGCGAAGGCGACTCAGACGTTTGGGCAAAACAACTCTCGGACGGCGGGCGCGCGGTCGCGCTGCTGAACCGCGGAGCCGCGCCCGCGAAGATTTCCGTCTCTTGGAATGAGATCGGCTACCCCGCCCGCCTCTCCGCCACGGTGCGCGATCTCTGGGCGAAGAAGGATTTGGGTAAGTACAACGGTGGCTTCGGCGCTGATGTGCCGGCGCATGGTGTCGTCCTCGTCAAAGTCGAGCCTTAAGGTCGCAGCCATGTTCAGACGAATACTCCTCGCACTCTTAACCATGCTCGCGCCGCTCGCCGCGCCGTGCGCGAGGACGACGCGCGCGAAGCTTGCCGTTGATTTTCCTCCGAGCACAGCCGCGCAGGCCGAGCGTCCCGGCGATAACACCGCGCGAGTAGCTTGGTCGAGAGCCGCGCGCCTGCGACGAGGCATCAACCTGAGCCACTGGTTCGCGCAGTCTCCGGGCGGCGACTATTCGGAGAATCACCTGAAGACGCACACGACCGCGCGAGACATCGCGCTCATCAAGAGCCTCGGCTTCGACCACGTGCGCTTCACGGTCGAACCCGCCCCGCTCTTCAACGAGGCGCACCCCGCAGACCTCAACGCAGAGTACCTGCGCCGCTTGGACGACGCGCTCGACATGATGCTCGCGAGCGGCCTCGCGGTCATATTCGACATACACCCGTCCGATGAGTTCAAGATCAAACTCAGGACGGACGACAAGCACGTCGAGGCGTTCGCAGAGTTCTGGCGCTCGCTCGCCCGTCACCTCTCCGGGCGCGACCCTGAACGCCTCTTCCTCGAAATCCTCAACGAGCCGATGATCGAAGACCCTTACCGATGGATGGGCATTCAGGCGCGTGTGGCCGCAGCGATACGTGAGGGCGCGCCTCGCCACACGATCATCGCCACTGGCCCGCGCTGGTCTTCCGTTGACCAATTTCTTCTCATCGAGCCGCTCGCCGACCGGAACGTCATCTACAACTTTCACCTCTACGACCCGCACACCTTCACGCATCAGGGCGCAACGTGGGGCGCGCAGTATTGGCCTTACCTCAAAGGCGTCCCTTACCCGTCCAGCCCCGACGCGGTCGCCGCCCTTCTGCCCTCGACGGGGAACGAATCCGCGCGCGGTGCTCTGAAGGGTTACGGTGAAGAGCACTGGGACGCGGAGCGTCTGGAACGCATGATCGTGCTCGCCGCCGACTGGGCGCAGAAGCGCGGCGTGCCGCTTACGTGCAACGAGTTCGGAGTCTATCGAGCCTACGCCCCGGCGGACGCGCGCCTGCGCTGGATTGAGGACGTGCGCGTCGCGCTTGAGCGTCACGGGATAGGCTGGGCGATGTGGGACTACGCGGGCGGATTCGGAGTCGCCGTCAGGAAAGATGGGCGCGCGGAACCCGACCCGCAGACCGCCGACGCCCTGGGGCTTCACGCTCAAAAGCAGACGGGGCGTTGAGGCGAGAAGCTTGAGTTAAGGCAGGGACGGCTTCGATAGCCTGCTCGACCGTGATGGACTTGATATTCAGCTTGAACGCATAAAAGTCTTTATCAATGCACGCGCGCGACGCGAGGCCGCCCGTCACGCCTCGCGTCGCCGCAAGTCAAAGCTAAAGTTTTTTATGACCGCCGGAGGTTCGCGTCGAGCCGCGCGGTCTGACTGCGCCCGACGCTGAGCGCGACAGTACGTTCGCCGTAACGCACTTTGCAAGTCGTTCCCGTGACGCCGCGAAGGGTGGCATGAGTGAGTCGGCCCCCGTCCCAGCTTATGTCCACCTCGAAGCCGCCGCGTGCGCGCAGGGCCGTGACATTCCCCTTCGGCCACGCGGCGGGCAGCGCGGGCAGAAGGTGTATCTCTCCCGCGTGCGACTGTAAGAGCATCTCGGCGATGCCGGAGGTCGCGCCGAAGTTGCCGTCTATCTGGAAAGGCGGGTGCGCGTCGAAGAGATTCGGATAGACGCCGCCTCCGCCGCTGTGCGCCGCATGTTCCGTATAAACGGGCGTGAGCGCGGTCTTCAAAAGGTTGTAAGCGCGCTCGCCGTCGAGGAGGCGCGCCCAGAAGTTTATCTTCCAAGCGAGGCTCCAGCCGGTGCCTGCGTCGCCGCGTATTTCGAGCGTCCGTCTGGCCGCCGCGAAGAGTTCGGGCGTGGCGCGCGGCGTGATCTGGTTGCTCGGGTGCAGGCCGTAGAGGTGCGAGACGTGTCGGTGCGTGCGCTCCGGCGCTTCCATGTCCCAGTCTTCGAGCCACTCCTGCAACTGCCCGGCCTTGCCGATTTGCATCGGGGCCATGCGCGGGAGCAGAGATGAGAGACGCGCCGCGAACTCTCTGTCAATGCCGAGAATGTGCGCGGCCGCGGCGCAGTGTTTGAAGAGGTCGCGGATGATCTGCGTGTCCATCACGGGGCCGGCGCAGACCGAGACGCCGCCGGGGTGGACGTGCTCCGGCGAGAGCGAGGGGCAGGTGACGAGCCACTTGTGCTTTGGTTCTTCAACGAGCGTGTCGGCGAAGAACTCAGCCGCGCCCTTCAACACGTGATAGATTTTCGCGAGGTAGTTTCTGTCGGGCGCGAACTCGTAGTGATCCCAGAGGTGCTTGCAAAGCCACGCGCCGCCCGCCGGCCACATGCCCCAGAGGGGCCCGTCCACGGGCGCGCACGCGCGCCACAGGTCTGTGTTGTGGTGGCAGACCCAGCCCCGTGCGCCCCAGTGAACGCGCGCCGTGCGGCTCCCGTTCTCAACGAGTTCCGTGACCATGCGGATGAGCGGCTCGTGGCACTCTGCGAGGTTCGTCGGTTCTGCCAGCCAGTAGTTCATCTCCGTGTTGATGTTGATCGTGTACTTCGACTCCCACGGCGGCGTCATGCTTTCATTCCAGATGCCTTGCAGGTTCGCGGGCTGCGTGCCGGGGCGTGAGGAGGAGATGAGCAGGTAGCGGCCATATTGAAAATAGAGCGCGGCGAGTTGCGGGTCTTCTTTGCCTTCGGCGAGACGGACGATTCTTTTATCCGTCGGGAGACGCGCGGCGTCGCTTGGGCCGAGGTCTAGATGGACGCGCCGGAAGAGGCGTTGATGTTCGCCGACGTGCTCGGCGCGCATCCTCTCGAAACTGCGCGCGGCGGCCTTGTCCAAGGTCGAGGCGGCGAGTCGTTCGGGATCGCCCGACACGTCCTTGTAGCTTCTGTAGCTGGTGGTCGCGGCAATCAGTATAGTCGCTGCGTCTGCTCCACTGACGTTGATGCCGTCTTTGTCCGCCGCCGTCTTCCCACCCTCGGCGAAAACGCGTGCGCGGGCCTGAAATCTGAGCGCGCCCTTGATGCCGAAGGCGTCGCCACCGCGCCCGCGCATGACGAGCGTGTGGCCGGACTCGGTTGTAATCGTCGCCTCCTGCGGCGTCTTCATGGAGGCCGTGAAGCTGAGTTGGCCGGGGCGGTCTGCGGTCAGCCGGACGACGAGCATCTGGTCAACGGGGCTTGAGAAAACTTCGCGCATGTGGCGCACGCCCCCAACCGTGTAAGTGACCGAGGCAATGGCCGTGTCGAGGTTAAGCTCGCGCCGGTAGGCGGATGCGTCGTCGTGGTCGGGGAAGTTTAAGTTGAGGTCGCCGACAGGCTGAAAGGGCATCTGCTTGATTGTGCGGGCCATCATCTTCTCGCCGATGAGGTCGTTCGCTTCTTTGTACTTGCCGTCGAAGATGAGCCGCCTCGCTTCAGGGAGTGTAGCAAGCGCCTCCGGGTTCGTCGGGTCGTAGGGGCCGCCCGCGTAGAGTGTGTCCTCGTTGAGTTGCAGGCGCTCAATGACCGTGCCGCCGAAGACCATCGCGGCGAGACGCCCGTTGCCGACGGGCAGCGCCTCGACCCACTGCGCAGCGGGCCTGTCGTACCAGAGCTTTAAGTCCGCCGACGCGGTGGCATCATCATCTAATGCGAGCGGCACCGGCGACATTGCGAACGGCGTCCGCCGCGCGCCCCTCGACTTGATGAAGGCGAACGGCGCGGCCCACGCAAGCAAGCTCTTGAAAAGGAATTCCCGGCGGCTGGTGCGATTCTTCATAAGAGTCCGCGGCTCTTTATAAGCGTCCCTGATCTGGAGACCGAAACGTCTGTGTGATGTGGAATTTCTTTATCTTGACAAGGCCGTGAGCGGTAACGTAACTTCGCCACCGCACCTTGTCAACAACCTTTGTCTTGCGCGGAGTGTTTCGGCACAAGCCATTTCAAAGTGTGTCTTACGTGCTCGCCGACGCGCGTGTCCGCGCTGACCCGCGTTCGGCGTGAACAGCTCCGACGGCCTTCGCGGCGCGACATTTCCTTTCAATCGCCGGCGCTCGCCGGATCGAGAGGAGAATACGGAATTGATCCCTTATCTCATCAGCAAAGTGCGACGCGCCAGAGCGCGTCTGCTTCTCGCACTGGTTCTTTCGTTACTGCCAGCGGTAGGCGTCGCGGCGCAGGTGATGGGCGACCCCGTGGACGTGAGCCAGGAGTTCCAGAAGATGGAGCAGAACTACTTCGTCGGGAGCCGCGTTAAGGATTTCGACGCGGCGACCGGGCAGGGCACACTCCAGTGGGACAGGTATCTGCGGAGTACGACACTCTCCTTCAACAAGATTGACGTGACGCTCACGCGCGGGCGGGCGACCGAGTTCCCCGGCACGGAATACGACCAAGACCCCGTGCTGCCATTCTCCATTTCCTTCGTCACGCCGCGCACCATCCGCCTGCGCTTCACCTCGCGCTCCGAGATGCCGCGCGACTCGGATTCGCTCATGCTCGTCGGCACGCCACCCGTCGATCACACGTGGAAGGTCGAGCAGACGGACAAAGGCGTTACGTACACGAGCGCCTACGGGCAGGTGCGACTCATCAAAGACCCCTGGCACGTAGAGTTCTACGACTCGGCGGGCCGCCTCCTGACGCGCACGCAAACCATCGGCGACCCGGCGACCTACTTCACGCCCATCCCTTTCTCTTTCGTCCGTCGCGCGAGCGATCTCGGCCACATGACGGCCGCGACGTTTGAGCTGCAACACGACGAGAAGATTTTCGGCTGCGGCGAGTCGTTCACGCGCCTCGACAAGCGCGGGCAGAAGGTCAACGCCTGGACGCGCGACGCGATGGGCGCGCAGAACGAGTTGATGTACAAGCCCATCCCATTTTTCTTGAGCAGCAATGGCTACGGCATGTTCGTCCACACCAGCGCGCCCGTCACCTTCGACTTCGGCAAGACCTACGACTCTCACAACACCATCTACACCGGCGACGAGAACCTCGACCTCTTCATCTTCCTCGGCCAGCCCAAAGACATCCTCTCCGAGTACACGGCCCTGACGGGCCGCAGCCCCGTCCCGCCGCTCTGGTCTTTCGGCTTCTGGATGAGCCGCATCACGTATAAGTCGGAGGATGAGGTGCGCGACGTGGCGGCACGCCTGCGCGAGCACCGCGTCCCGGCGGACGTTATTCACCTCGACACCGGATGGTTCGAGACCGACTGGCGCAGCAACTACCGTTTCTCCACGTCGCGCTTTCGCGACCCGGCGCGGATGATCGCTGACCTGAAGAAGCAGGGCTTTCATATTAGCCTCTGGCAGTACACATACTTCACGCCGAAGAACGAACTGTATAAGGAGATCGTCTCCGGCGGCTACGAGGTTAAAGACGCGGCGGGCACGCTCCCCTTCGAGGACGCGGTGCTCGACATGAGCAACCCCGAAGCCGTGAAGTGGTACCAGTCGAAGCTCGCCGCACTGCTCAAAATGGGAGTCGGCGCGATCAAGGTTGATTTCGGCGAGGGCGCGCCCGTCAATGGTCAATACGCTTCGGGCCGAACGGGCTGGTACGAGCACAACCTCTACCCGCTGCGCTACAACAAGGCCGTCGCCGACATTACCAGAGAGACGACGGGCGAGAATATCATCTGGGCACGAAGCGCTTGGGCCGGGAGCCAGCGCTACCCTCTGCACTGGGGTGGCGACGCCGAGAACACCGACTCCGCGATGGCTGCGGAGTTGCGCGGCGGTTTGTCGTTCGGACTCTCCGGCTTCACTTACTGGAGCCACGACGTTGGCGGCTTCGTCAATCGCGCGCCGCGCGACCTCTACCGGCGCTGGATGGCCTGGGGCGTGCTCACCTCTCACACGCGCGCGCACGGCGCGCCGCCGCGCGAGCCTTGGGAGTACGACGAGGCTCTGACCGAGGACTTCCGCCGCGCTCTCGGCCTCAAGTATTCGCTCATGCCCTACATCTACGCGCAGGCCGTTGACTCCTCGGCGCGGGGCTTCCCCGTGCTGCGCGCGCTCTTCTTCGAGTACCCGGATGACCCGACCTCCTGGACGGTTGACGACGAGTATATGTTCGGCTCAAGCCTTCTCGTCGCGCCTCTGTTCGAGAGCGCCGACAGCCGGCGGGTCTATCTGCCGCCGGGCGACTGGATTGATTACCAGACCGGCAAAGTTTACGCGGGCGCGCAGTGGCACCAGATCACGGCGGGGCAGGTTCCGGTCGTGCTGCTCGTGAGGAATCATTCCGTCATCCCGCACGTCCGCGTCGCGCAGAGCACCGCGGACATTGACTGGAAGAACGTCGAGCTGAGAGTCTTCAGCACGGACAGCGCGCCGGTCGGCGGCCTCTTCGCGCTGCCGCAGGGCAAACTTCAGACGCTCAACCTGAGCGGCACGGCCGCAGGCTACGCACTGCAAGGCGATCCGCTCGGCGGCCAGGTGAAGTGGCAGTTCACGCGCTTCCCGTCGCGGTAACGACGCGATGCCGCGCGTCCCTATGTGACCACGGAATAACAGCTCGTCTATGAAAATGCTCCGTTACACGCTGCGCCTCTCGCTCGCGCTCCTCCTGCTCGTCTCGAACGCGGCGGCGCTGCTGCCGCAGTCGCCCGACCGAAACGAAGCGGCGTCGCGCTTCTTCCCGGCGAAGGACTTGATGAGGGTCGGCGTCTACTACTACCCGGAGCACTGGCCGGAGGGCGAGTGGGACAGGGACTTCGCAAACATCGAGCGGCTCGGCTTCGAGTTCGTTCACATGGGCGAGTTCGCATGGGCGTTCATGGAGCCGGAGGAGGGGCGGTTTGATTTCGCCTGGCTCGACCGCGCGGTAGAACTCGCGGCGCGACACCACCTGAAAGTCATCCTCTGCACGCCGACGCCGACGCCGCCCGCGTGGATGGCGGAGAAGTACCCCGACATCTTCCTTGTCGGCGAGGACGGTCGCAGGCGGGAGCACGGCTCGCGCGGCAACAACGCTCTTGCAGACCCGACATATCTTCGTTTGGCCGAGCGCGTCGTGACGCAGCTCGCAATCCGCTACGGCCAGAACGCCGCGGTCTGGGGCTGGCAGCTTGATAACGAGCCTGGCGCGCCGCCCGACTACAGCCCTTCGGCGCAAGCGGCCTTCCGCGAATGGCTGCGCTCGCGCTACAAGACGGTTGACGTTTTGAACCGCGAGTGGGGCGCAGCCTTCTGGAGTCTGAAGTACGATAGCTTCGAGCAAGTCAGAGCGCCCAATCCGTCAATGCTCTACGGCGTCAGCCCGCACGCCTTACTCGACTTTCGGCGCTTCACCGCCGACCAGACGGCGAAGTTCCTCAACCGGCAGGCGGCGCTCCTGCGCCGCCACACCTCGCCCTCCCAGTTCATCACGACGAACTACATCTCGACCACGGGAAGCAGCGACCCGCGACGCTCAAGCGATCTCGACTTCATCTCTTACACGATGTACCCCGTGGGGGGCGGTCGGAACTTAGGCGAAGACGGCTTCCGTTTGGGGTGGCCCGACGGCATCGCCTTCGCCAACGCCTTCTACAAAAACATCAAGGGCGTGACGGGCGTGATGGAGTTGCAGCCCGGTCAGGTCAACTGGGCGCGCATCAACCCGCAGCCCGCTCCGGGCGTCGTACGCATGTGGCTCTGGCACGCCTTCGCGGGCGGCCTCTCCTTCGCGTGCAACTATCGCTACCGCCAGCCGCTCTACGGCAGCGAACTCTATCACTATGGCATCGTCCGTACCGACGGCGTCACCACATCGCCCGGCGGCCTTGAGTACTCGCAGGTCGCGCGCGAGATGCGCGAGATGCGCGCGAAGTATGACGCGAGCGCCCGCCCGCCCGCGAGCTACCTCGCGCGCCGGACGGCGATCCTGTGGAACGAGGAGAACCTCTGGAACATCGACTACCAGAAGCAGACCGCGCTCTGGGACACGTGGGGCCATGTGTTCCGCTACCTTGAGATCGCCAAGTCGTTCGGCGCGCCGCTCGACATCATCTCCGAAGACGCGGACTTCAACTCGTACCCCGTCCTCATCGCGCCAGCCTACCAACTCGTTGACGAAGGACTCGTCGCCAAGTGGACGCGCTACGTCGAGCAGGGCGGCAACCTCATACTTACCTGTCGCACGGGTCAGAAGCGTCGGAACGGCCAACTCTGGGAAGCGCCGTGGGCCGCGCCGATCCGCCCGCTCATCGGCGCGGATGTCTCCTTCTTCGACCTGCTGCTCGACGACGGACGAGGCGAAGTCGCGTCGAACGGCAAGACTTACGAGTGGAACGTCTGGGCCGACGTGTTGAAGCCGAACGAAGGCACGGAGAGCCTTGCGAAGTATTCAAATCAGTTCTACGCGGGGCAGACCGCTGTGACTTACAGGCGACTCGGCAAGGGGAGCGTCACATACATAGGCGTGCAGACGAAAGACGGGCAGCTCGAAAAGAATGTACTCCGCGAAGTGTATAAGCGTGCTGGCATCATCACCGCTGACTACCCGCGGGGCATCTATGTTGACTGGCGCGACGGCTTCTGGGTCGCCGTCAACTACTCTTCGAGTCCGGCGGAGCTAGGCACGCCGAAGAGCGCGGAGATTCTCTACGGGACTCAGCCGCTCAAGCCCGCCGACGTTCTGGTCTGGAGATAACTGATGAACAACATCGGGCGCAGGCATTTTCTCGGCGGCGCTTTGGCGGGCGGCCTCGCATGCCTCGCGGCGCGCGGGAGCCAGGGCGCGGGCGCGAGGATCGAAGTCTTACTCGACGAGTCAGTCGGCACGATCTCGCCTGACATCTACGGCCACTTCGTCGAACACCTGGGCGGCGTCGTTTACGATGGCGTGTGGGTCGGCACGGGGTCTAAGGTTCCGAACACGGGCGGCATACGCGCGGCGCTCGTCGAGCACATGCGGCGCATCAAGCCTCCGGTCATACGCTACCCCGGCGGCTGCTTCGCAGACAGCTACGACTGGCGCGATGGCGTGGGGCCGCGCGTACGACGGCCTCGACGCACGGGCTTCTGGGGCGCGACCGAGACGAACCAGTTCGGCACCAACGAGTTCGCGCGCTTCTGCCGACTCACGGGCGCGCAACCCTACCTCGCCGCGAATCTGCGGGGTCTGCCCGCCCAGAGCTTCTACGAGTGGGTTGACTACTGCAACTCGCCCGTCGGGAGCACCACTCTTTCGGAGCTGCGCGCGAGCGGCGATGACGGGAGCCGCGACCCTTTCGGCGTGCGCCTGTGGGGCGTGGGAAACGAGGCGTGGGGCTGCGGAGGCAACTTCACGCCGCAGGAGTACGCCACCGAGTTTCGTCGCTTCACCGCCTCCGTGCCGGGCTACGGCCTGCGAACGCTTTTCATCGCGTCGGGGCCGAGCGACGGCGACCTCGGCTGGACGCGCGGCTTCTTCTCGCGAATGGCCGAGAAGGGGCCGTTCGACTTCTACGGTTGGGCGCTCCACCACTACTCCTGGAACATGAGCCGAGGCGCGACCACCGATTGGGACAAGGGCAAGGGCGACGCATTGGAGTTCGGCCTCGAAGAGTGGTACGAGATGCTGCGCGAGGCGGATCGTGTCGAGTCGCTCGTCAAAGAGACTTGGGCCGCGATGGGCGAGTTCGACCGCGTGCACCGAGTGAAGTTAGCCGTTGACGAGTGGGGCGCGTGGTACAAGCCCGGCACGGAAGTCCGACCCGGTTATATCTTGAGCCAGCAGCAGACGCTCCGCGACGCGCTCGTCTCTGCTCTGTCGCTCGACGCCTTCAACCGACACGCCGACAAGGTCGTGATGGCGAACGTCGCGCAGCTCATCAACTGTCTGCACTCGCTCTTTCTCGCATACGAAGACAAGTTCACCGTCACGCCGAACTTCCACGTCTTCGAGATGTATGCCGCGCATCAGGGCGCGCGGGGATTGCGCGCGATCTTCGACGCGCCCGATGTACGGTACACGCGTGCGGGAAAGCCGGCGACATTCTGGGGACTGAACGGCTCGGCCTCTCTGCGCGAGAAGACTCTGACGCTCACTGTCGTTAACCCGCACGCCGCCGAGCCGCGCGAGGCTGAGATCATCACGCGCGGGGCCACCGTGCGTTCGACCAACGCGCGCGTACTCACAGCGGGCGACATGCACGCACACAACAGCTTCGAGAACCCGCGCGCCGTCGAGCCGCGGGATGAACAGGTTGGCGTTGGCGCGGGCGGCAGACTCGTCTACCGCTTCGCTCCCGCGTCGGTCACTCGCCTACAGTTGAACTTATGACTGACGTTGAAGCTTACGGCGGGCACCGGGTTCCTTCGCCCGCCGCGTGGAGGTGAATCGTATGAGACTCACGAAAGCGTTTACGATAGTTCTCTCCCTAGCCATGCCGGCGCTGCTCGTTCTCGCCGGCGCGCGAACCCATGAGGCGGGCGCGGCGTCGTTGCAGGAGGCTCCGGCCAAGCCGAGCCAGAGCGCAGACAAGTTGGTGTACGCCGACTTCGAGACGATGAAGGATAACCGGCCCGTGAGCAGCCACGGCGGACTCGTGCAGATCGTCTCCTACCAGGAGAGTCCTTCGAGTCCGAGCCGCTTCAAAGGACTCGACGGCAGCAACCCGCCCGCACCCGAACTCGTCCGCCTGAAGCAGGGTGACCCGAACCACGCTGCCGCCTTCGACTACGAGTTGATCGCGCCGAACCAGTACGCGGGCGTCGGCGTCGAGGTGCACGGCGAGGCCGACAAGGACGGCAAGCCCGTGCCCGACGACGTGAGCGACTACAAGTTCGTCTCGCTGCAAATCTACGCGCCGGGCGTGCCCTCGCTCCGGCTCGAACTCCAGAGCCGCGGGCAGGGACTCGGTGCGCCGCAAGCCTTCCCGCAGACGACCTTCAAGGTCGCGCCCGGCCTGAACACTTACAAGATTCCGCTCAAGTCTTTGCTCCAGCCTGAATGGGCGCAGCCGCGCGTCTCGACGAAGGACGTTCTGAAGAAGCTGACCGCCGTCGCCGTCACCGCGTACTGCAACCAGTGCACGCCGGCCAAAGGTACGGTCGTCATGGACAACATCGTCTTCGAGAAGTGAGCGCCGGGTCGGAACTTTGAACTAAGCGTTGGGGCAGAACTTTTATGACGAGTAAGGTACGCTGGGGAGTTCTCGGGGCGGCGAACATCGCCGTCAAGAAGGTCATACCTGCGATGCAGCGTGGCGAGTGGTCTGAGGTCTTGGCGTTAGCTTCGAGGGATGTCGAGCGGGCGCGTGAAGCGACGCGGTCGCTCGGCATCCCGAAGGCATACGGCTCATATGAAGAACTGCTGGCCGACGAAGAGATAGAGGCCATCTACAATCCCCTGCCAAACAACCTGCACGTGCCCTGGACGGTGAAGGCCGCCGAAGCGGGGAAGCATGTCCTCTGCGAGAAGCCAATCGCGATGAGCGCCGCCGAGGCGCGCGAACTGCTCGCGGTGCGCGACCGCACGGGCGTGAAGATTCAGGAAGCTTTTATGGTTCGCACGCACCCGCAGTGGACTACCACGGTCGAACTGATTCGCGCGGGCCGCGTCGGAGAGCTTCGCGCCGCTGCGGGCTTCTTCAGCTACTTCAACCGCGACCCCGGAAACATTCGCAACCGGCCCGAGACGGGCGGCGGCGCGCTCATGGACATCGGCTGTTACCCCATCACAGTCTCGCGCTTCGTCTTCGGCGAGGAGCCGCGCCGCTGTCTCGGCCTCGTCGAGCGCGATCCCGAAATGGGCACAGACCGCCTGACCTCGGCAATACTCGACTTCCCATCGGGGCAGGCGGTCTTCACCTGCGGCACGCAACTCGTCCCATACCAGCGCATGCAGTTCTTCGGCACGCGCGGTCGCATCGAGATCGAGATTCCCTTCAACGCGCCTGCGGATCGTCCGACGCGGATATTTGTTGACGACGGCTCGGACATTTTCGGCTCCGGCGTCGAGGTGCGCGAGTTTGCGCCCTGCGACCAGTACACCATCCAGTGCGACCACTTCTCGCGCGCCGTGCGCGAGGGCGGCGAGCAGCCCATCCCGCTCGAAGACGCCTTGAAGAACATGGCCGTGATTGACGCGGTCTTCCGCTCGGCGGAGTCGGGCCGTTGGGAAGAGCCGCAGATTTAGAGCACGGCGATTACGGCCTAATTCCGAGGTTCTTCGCCAGCACGAGGTCGGCAGACGAGCGACCAACCATGACGCGTATCGTGTCGCCCTCGACCGCAAAGCCCTTGCGCCGCGAGAGCGGGTCATTCGCCGCCGATGAAGCCGGCGAGCGCGTAGATGAGCGGGGCGTTCCAGTTGATCGCGACCTCGTTGACGCGGTAGTTCTCGTCCTCGTCGCGCCAGTCGGTCGCGCGCGGCCAGCCGCCGCCGACTAAGTAGCCGGGCCAAGTGGCCTTGCCCGGCTGCCGCAGAGTGGGTCTGAAGTGCGGGTGTTGCGGCGGCTTCTCGCCGACGCCGGTTAGGAACGAGCGACCGTAGTAGTTGCGTCCGAAGAGGTGACTGATGGCGTCGAGCGTCGTCTCGACATACTCGCGCTTCGGCGCGACGAGGTTAGCCGACCGGAGCAGGACGGTCGTATTCGCCACGCCGCCGTTGCAGCCCCAGTAGTATTTTGTGCCGAGCGGTCGCGCGTAGCCGTGCGCGTCGCGTAAGTCCACGATGCGATCCGCCGTCGCGATTAAGCCTTCTCGAACCTGACGCAAGATCACGGCGTCACGCCCCGCACGCTTCGAGAAGAGGTAGGTGAGCATGCCGAGGTTCTTCACATTGCCCCAGCCCCAGTCCAAATCAAACTTCTCAGCGAATGCTACAGCGCGTGATTCAAAGTCTTTGAGGTACACGGCCTCGCCAGTCGTCTCCCACAACTCCGCCGCCGCCCACAGACGGTCGTCCGCGTCGCCGGTTTGATAAGCGCCGGTCGTGAAGCCTTTGAGATCGGCGCGGTGGCTCTCAGTATGCGCGCGCAGGAAGTCGTAGGCCGCGCGCGCGGCATCGAGGCAGCGGCGGGCGTACAGACGGTCGAAGGAAGCGAAGGCGCGCGCGGTCATCGCCGTCACGGCGGCGAAGTCTGCCGTGGCCGCGCTGCTCCAGGGCGTGAAGTAGCGCGTGGTCTTCTCATCTTCGGGCTGGCCTGCGGGGCCGAAATCCTTCGTCGAGACTTTGTGATAGACCGAGCCGTCGGCGGCCTGCATTTTGAGCAGCCAGTCTGTCTCCCACTTGACTTCGCCGAGGTAGGCGGGCAGTCCGTCCTGCGCGCCGTGCGCGTCGAGATGTGCCCTCTGAATTTGAGTGCCGAACTGCTCCCAAGCGAGGAGCATCGTGCCGACGGTGACACCCGCGTTGACGACGTACTTGTTGTAATCGCCCGCGTCATGCCAGCCGCCCGTGGCGTCGCGCCGAGAGTGCCCGCCGCCGTCGATGAAGTCGAGCCAGGCGTCTTCTGTGTGACACGCGGCGTGCGAGTAAGTAATGCCGCCCTTGGTCACGCTCACCGCCTCGCCGCAGCGCCACAGATACATGGCCCGCACGGCTGCGCGGAAAGGCTCGTCGTACACGTCGCGTGAAATTCTGAAAGGTGCTGAGCGACCGACACCCGCGACTTCGAGGCGGTAGACGCCGGGCCTGTTGAGCGAAGAGAAGTCTGCGATGTAGAGGTCTTCATCCGTATCTGAGTTGTGAACGGGGCCGGTCGTCTTGCCGCGGAAGACTACTTCGCCGCTCGCGTCGTCAACGAGGCTAAAGTCCGTGAAGCGCACCGCGACGGACGCGCGCTTCTCGTGACCGGGAAGGAATCCGACCGTATTGAGACGAATGCGCGCGTCCGTCCCGCGCTCGACCCGCGCCGCGTCCGCCCCGTTCAGCGCGACGAGAGTGACGAGCGCCACACACACACGCAGAAAATTATGAGAGCGACTCCCGCCGCGCGACCCTTTCGGCTCCATGCTTCAACGTCCCACGAAGGCTTCGGCGAGCGTTCGTGCCTTGAGACGCGCGCGGAACTCTTCGGGCGAGACCGTGCGCCGCACGCGGAACTCGACCTTGACCTCCTTGCCGGGAATGAGGTCGAAGTAGTTGTCGGAGAACGAGCCGTCGAGTCCTTCCGCCGACAGGTAAACGGCGCGCGCGAACTTGTCTGACTTCACAGTCACCGTGAAGCCGCCGCGCGAGCGCACGGCGTCCGTCGTGACGTGCGGCGCGGGCAACGTCAACTCTTTGAACGGGCGGAAGAAGACGCGATTCGAAGAGACGGTCTTTCCGCCGACGAGCAGTTCACAGTTGAGGAAGATAGCCTTCGTGTCGTGGCCGCGGAGCAGACCGTCCGCGGGCAGGCTCAGGTAAGACTTGCTCGCGAGCGGCGCGACCTCGACTGTCTTTCTGTTTTCGGAGAGCGCGTGCCCGTCGAAGTCCAGAAGGGTGACGACCAACTCCGCCGGCGTCGCCTCCGCCTTGTCCGAGACTATGTGGAAATTTATGTTACCGCCTTCCGCGTGTGGGCTGACGAGTACGGGGCTGTAAAACCTCCGCGCGTAGTATTGCAGCGCCTTCCAACGCCCGAAGTAATCGACGCTCGACCAAGAGGCGACCGGCCAGCAATCGTCCAACTGCCAGTAGAGCGACCCCATGTTATGCGGCATGATGCGGCGCAGGTGCTCCGCGCCGACACGGATGCCCTCGGCCTGCAAGACCTGGCTCGCGTAGAGAAACGACTCGAAGTCTTTAGGCTCCGGATATTCGCGCAGCATGTACTCGCGTATGAGTTGATTGCCGCGCGGGTGCTTCTGGTGCGCGAGCATGACGGGCGACCCGATGTCATGGTCTGAAGGGATGGTGTAAGCGTTGACGGTTTCAATCGAGGGGAAGGACTGGAAGCCGTACTCGCTCATAAAGCGCGGGTGCTGCCGTTCGTATTCGGTGAAAGGTTTCGCGGCGTGCCAGACTTCCCAGTAATGCACGTCGCCCATCCGTTGCGAGTCCGAGTCTTCCTCAAGATTTGAACTCGGTGAACTGGGCCAGTACGGACGCGAGGGGTCGAGAGCGGCGATTACTTCAGGCAGTACGCCGTGGAAAATCTTCTTGTAGTCGTCCCAGAGTTTCGCGGGCAGTTGCTGTTTCCAGCCCCAGTGCTGCCACGCCGTCTCGACCTCGTTGTTGCCGACCCAGATGACGATGCTCGGGTGATTCCGCAGACGCTTGACGTTGTCCTCGGCTTCGGCGCGGACGCTGTCTAAAAACTTCTCGTCGCCGGGATACATGCTGCACGCGAACATGAAGTCCTGCCAGACCATTAACCCCAACTCATCGCATAGCTCGTAGAAGTCGTCCGACTCGTAGAAGCCGCCGCCCCACACACGAAGCATGTTCATGTTCGCGTCGCGCGCCGATTCGAGGAGACGGCGATAACGCTCGCGCGTGACGCGCGTGGGGAAGCTGTCGGCGGGAACCCAGTTCGCGCCCTTCGCGAAGACGGGCACGCCGTTGATGACGAAGGTGAAGCTCTTGCCGTCTTCATCGGGGCGCTGCCGCAGCTCAAGCGTGCGAAGCCCCACACGCGTCGAGCCTTCGTCCGTCGCTTTGCCTCCGACGAGGAGGCGTGCGCGCAGTGTGTAGAGCGTCTGCTCGCCCATCCCCGCAGGCCACCAGAGCCGTGGGTTTGGAATCGAGACTTTCAGTGCAAAGCGGTTCGCGCCCGCCGAGAGCTTGACGCTTTGACGCGCAGTTATGTGCTTGTCGGCGGGGTCTTCGACGACCAGCACGGCGTCGAGCGCGCCGGAAGAGACGACCTCGACCTCCGCGGTCAGTTGTGCGGCGTCCTTCGAGAGTTGATTCTGCGTGATGTGCAGGTCGCCGAGGCGCGCTTCGTCCCACGCTTCGAGCGCGACAGGCTTCCAGATGCCGCTCGTCACGAAGCGGGGCCCCCAGTCCCAGCCGTACTGGTATGGAGCCTTGCGCGTGTGCGGGCTTGTCTTCTCGCCCTGGTCGTTCGACGCGGGGAGTTCGTAACCGAGCTTCGACATCAAAGGCAGAATCTCATTGATGGGCGAGCGAAAGTGTATGCGGAGCGTGTTCGCGCCGACCTTGAGCGCCGAACTTACGTCAACTCTCCACGTGCGAAACATGTTGTCGGCGTCGAGCACGGGGCGTTCGTTGAGGAAGACCTGGGCGTACGTGTCAAGCCCCTCGAAGACGAGTTCGAGATGTCGTCGCTTGAGCATTGAGGCCGGTACGTCGAAGCTCGCACGGTACTCCCAGTCGGTCTTGCCGATCCATTGCAGCTTCTGCTCATTGTCTCGGTAGAAGGGGTCTTCGATCAGCTTGTTCGCGAGCAGGTCTGTGTGGACGCAGCCCGGTACGAGGGCTGTGCGCCACTCGCCTTTACCGGCTTCGCGAAACTGCCAGCCGGAGTGCAGGAAGATTTTTGTCTTCGATCCCTGCCGCGCGCCCCCTGTCTGCGCGAAGACGGTCGCCGAGGTCTGTGCGAGAACCATGTGCGCCGCCGCGAGCAGCAGCAGCAGAAGGAAGGCCGACGAGGTCAGTCGTTTTTTCGTCACCACGCGTCACTCCTTCGTGAAAACTTTTGTATGCTCATGCAAAAAACCGTCGCGGACGGGGCCGAGAGGTGTTGGCGAAAACCCCGTTCGCTTATAGTGAAGGCGTGAGTATTATGCACGACGTGTCAACCCTCGTGCGCCGGAGAAGCGTCTCAAGCTTTACCGAAGGGCCGTTTGTCGCGCCGGAAAACGCGGTGCTATACTCCGCCGCGTCCGAGGTGGGTTGCCCGCCTGAAAAGAGCCAACGCGATTCACTAAAGCCGAACAAAGACGCCGTGTGAAGAACGCTTTATGTTCGCTCACCTGACTCTCATCTTTGCGCTGACGCTCGCCCAAGCGCCGACCGCCGACGCGGTGCGGCAGTCGGAAGCCGACTTCGCGCGCGGCGTCGAACTTCAGCAGAAGGGCGACCTAGAAGGCGCGCGCGCCGCATACGAGTCGGCGCTCCAAAAGGTGCCGCGCCGCTTCGACGCGCTCTCGAACCTCGGCGTCGTCTTGGCGCGCATGGGTAAGTACGAGCAGGCGGTCAAATGCTACCAGGAAGCGCTCGCGCTCGACCCGTCGCAGCACGCAATCCGCCTCAACCTCGGCATCGCCTACTACAAGACGGACGACCCCGACTCGGCGGCGCGCGAACTCACGAAGGTCGTCGCCGCGCGGCCCGAAAACCAGCAGGCGCGACTGCTCCTCGGACTCTCGCTCTATCAACTCGACCGTGTGAACGACGCCGTCTCCGAACTTCAGGTGGTCTATCGCGCGCAGCCCGACAATCTAGCGGCCGCATACGCGCTCGGCTCCGCTTACATAAGTCTCGGGCGCACGGACGAGGCGGGCGAGCTAATCGGCAAGGTCTTCAGCGGCGTTGACTCGGCGGAGTCACATCTCATCATCGGCTCGCTCCACCTCGCGCTCAAGGAGATGAACCCGGCCATCGAGGAGCTGAGCGCCGCCGCCGCGATCAACCCGCGGCTCCCGACGCTTCACTCGCAATTGGGTCACGCGTACCTCTTCTCCGGCAACCGCGAGCAGGCTACAAAAGAGTTCGCCGCCGAGTTGGAAGTCAACCCGCGTGACTTCGAGGCCAACGCGCGACTTGGGTGGATATACCGCGAGGATGGTCGGCTTGATGACGCCGCGCCGTACCTCAAGAAAGCTTTGGAGCTGAGGCCGAACGACACGGGCGCACTCTACCAACTCGCGCAGCTCTCGCAGGCGAAGGGCGACAATGCCGGCGCGGTCAAGCTGCTCGAACGCACCATCTCGCTCGCGCCCGACTTCACGCCCGCGCACGTGCTCCTCGCGCGGCTCTACTATAAACTCAGCCGCAATGCCGACGCCGAGCGCGAGCGAGCGACCATCCAGCGGCTCAACGAGGAGCAACAGAAGAAGCAGCCGACGCCTGACTCCCAGGGCGCACGACCCGGCGCGAACGGTGGGCGCGGCGGCGCAGGCGGTGGCACCCCCAAGCCCTGAAGTAGAAAGGCTCGAAAAGCATTGCGACGAACCATCAACTTTCTTCTATTCCTCGCCCTCCTCTGCGCCAACGCCGCCGCGTCGCGCGCGCAGCAGCAGCCGCCCGCGCCCGCCGCGGCGTCAGACCGCGCCACGTTTGAAGAAGTGCCGCCCAAAGTCAGCGGCATCACGTGGGTGCACGACAACGCGCACTCTTCGGAGCGTTACCTGCCTGAAACCGTCGGCGCGGGCTGCGCCTTCTTCGATTACGACAACGACGGCTGGATGGATATCTACTTAGTCAACAGCGGCCCTTCGGACTTCTTCACGCCGAAGAGTCCGCTCAAGAACGCGCTCTACCACAACAATCACGACGGCACTTTCACAGATGTGACGGACAAGGCGGGAGTGGCGGGGGGAACCTTCGGCATGGGCGCGGCGGCGGGCGATTACGACGGCGACGGCTGGCAGGACTTGTTCGTCACCGCATACGGTCGGAACATTCTCTATCGCAACAACGGCAACGGCACGTTCACCGACATGACGGCGAAGGCGGGCCTCACCTCGCCGGGGTGGTCAACCTGCGCCGTGTGGTTCGACTATGATGACGACGGCAAACTTGACCTCTTCGTCTCAAGCTTCGTCCAGTACACGAAGGAGATGAGCTGCGGCAACAATCGCCTCGGACAGAAGTATTACTGCATCCCGCGCGTCTTCAAGCCGATGCCCTCCCAACTCTTCCACAACAACGGCGACGGTACGTTCACCGACGTGAGCAAGGGGAGCGGCATCGCAGGCTCTCCCGGCAAGTCGTTCGGCGCGGTCGCCACGGACGTGAACAATGATGGGCGGATGGACTTGTTCGTCGCCAACGACACCATGCCGAACTTCCTTTTCCTCAACAAGGGAGGCGGAAAGTTCGAGGAGGTCGGCTTGCCCGCGGGCGTGGCTTACAGCGACGCGGGCAGCCCCCGCTCAGGGATGGGCGTGGACGCCGCCGACTACGACGGCGACGGCTGGCAAGACCTCTTCGTCGCCAACATCGATCAGGAACTCTTCAGCCTCTATCACAACCAGAAGGATGGGACATACGTTGACGAGCCGGGTGAGATCGGCCCCGCGACGCGCCTGCTCTCCGGCTGGGGCTTGAAGTTCTTCGACTACGACAACGACGGAGACCTCGACCTGCTTCTGGCAAACGGCCACCCGGATGACATGGTCGAGACGCTGACGGCGCGCGTCAAATACAAAGAGCCGGTTTTGATGTTTGAGAATATCGGCGGGAAGTACAAGGACGTTTCCGCGCAGTCGGGCGCGGCCTTCTCGAAAGACTACCCGGCGCGAGGCATGGCGGTCGGCGACTTCGACAACGACGGCGACTTGGACGTGCTCGTCTCGAACAATGGCGCGCCGCCTCTGCTTCTGAGAAACGAAGGCGGCAACCGCAACAACTGGCTCGGTCTTCAACTGGTCACGACGAAGAGCAACCCCGCAGGCGTAGGGACGGTCATCACCTGGACGGCGGGCGGCGTCAAGCACTCACGCCTGAAGACGAGCGGCGGGAGCTATCTCGCCTCCCACGACCCGCGCGAGATTCTCGGCGCGGGGCGCGGCGGGAAGATTGACTCGGTCGAGGTACGCTGGCCGAGCGGGAAGGTTGACAAGCTGACAAACCCGCCCATGAACGCCTACGTCAAAGTCGTCGAAGGCGAAGGTCTCAAGGGAGCGGGCGTCGCCGCAAAGTGAGAAGGTCGAGAGTTGCGCCGAGTGTGAAGGAGTGCGTTACGAAGTGCTTTACGAAATGAGAATCAATCCTACCGTCGTCAGGTCACAAAGAGTGGCCGGCGATGGTCAGCGTCTGACTCCAAGTCATCCCCGCGTGGTCATCTACACGCTCGCCTGCTGTCAGTTGCTCTCCGGCTTCGCGCCCGCTTCGGCGCAGCGTCGTGCCGCGCAGCAGCGGCGTCCGGCCACGACGACCGCCGCTCAGCAAGCGCCTGCGACGCCATCGCCCGCGGCGCAACAGGAGTTCGAGCAGGTCGCGGCGCAGGCCGCAGCCGCGCGCGATGGCGACCGCGTCGAGGAGGCGATAGGTCTCTACAAGCGAGGCCTCGCGCTGCGCTCCGACTGGACGGAAGGCTGGTGGTTTCTGGCGACGCTCTACTACGACTCGGACAACTTCGCGGAGGCCGCGCGCGCCTTCTCGGTCGCCGCGCGCCAGCAGCCAAAGGCCGGCTCGCCCGTCGCCATGCTCGGCCTCTGCGAGTTCCAACTCGGCAAGTACGGCGACGCGCTCAACCACATACAGCAGGGGCGCACCCTCGGCGTCGGCGACAACCAGGAGTTGACGCGCGTGATGCGCTACCACGAGGGGCTGCTCTCGATCCTCCGGGGCGAGTTCGAGCACGCGCAGCAGACGCTCGGCACGCTCTCCTTCGAGGGTCTGAAGACCGACGACCTGATCGTCGCGCTCGGCCTCGCTTCGCTCAGGCGCGGGATGCTCCCGAGGGAGGTCACAAACTCCTACCCCGACCGCGACCTCATACGCCGCGTGGGACTCGCCGAGCACTTCGCCGCGCAGAAGGACATTGCCGATGCGCAACGCGAGTACGAGTTGGTCGCACGCGACTACGCAAAGACGCCCGACGTGCAGTACGCATACGGTCGCTTCCTGCTCGCCAACCGCGACGACGACGGCGCGCTCGCTGCCTTCCAACACGAGATCGAGAACTATCCGAAGCACGCGCTCGCCCGGATACAGATTGCCTACATCAAACTCAAGAACCGCGACCCGGAGGCCGGACTCCCCTTCGCCGAAGATGCCGCGAAGCTCTACCCGCGCCTGCCTCTCTCGCACTTCGTCTTGGGGAGAATGCTTCTGGAGGCGGGGCAGAACACGCGCGCCGTCGAGGAGCTTGAGCTGGCGCGGCAGATGGCTCCCGAATACCCGCAGATTTACTTTCAGCTCGCGCGCGCCTACGCCAAGGCAAACCGAAAGGCCGACGCCGAGCGCGCGCGCGAAACCTTCCTGCAACTGAACAAGAAGGCCGAGCAGGCCGATCCACAGCAGCCGCGCGCCGACGGCATGGCCGCCGGCGACGAAGCCGCGCCGAGCGCGGCGGCTCCTAATAAGCCTTGAGCGGCAGCATGAGTGAGCGCCGCCCTGCTGCGGCGGTACGCGCTTCGATGAACACCAAGGTCGGGAAAATCAAAACGCTCGCGGCCTGCGCGTTCGCGCTCGCATGCCTCTGCCTTCCTCTGCTTTCGCGCGGGCAGATGTCCGCGCCCACACCTTACACGCCGACGCCTTGGCGGACGAGCAAACCTTTCGAGGAGGCGGGCTACGTCGGGCGAGAGGCGTGCGCGAAGTGCCACGAGCAGGAGGCGGCGAGCCAGCACACGACGGCGATGGGGCGTGCAATCGAAACCGTCGCAGAGAGCCGCGTGCTCGGCTCACACTCTCGCATGACCTTCCGCGCGGGGCCGTTCACGTTCCAGATCGTCAGGCAGGGCGCGGAGAGCGTCTACTCCGTAACCGACGGCACGCGCACCGTCTCCGCGCCGATACTCTACGCCTTCGGCCAGGGCAAGGCCGGTCAGACCTACGTCTTCAAACTCGATGGCGAATTCTACGAGAGCCGTCTAAGCTATTACAGAGAGATTGACGGGCTGGACTACACCATCGGCTACGAACGCAAGGCCCCGCCCACTCTCGACGAGGCTTTGGGCCGGCGCATCGCGAGCGACGAGGCGCGCAGTTGCTTTCAGTGCCACGGCACGGCTGCGGTGAATGGAACCAATCTGCGACTCGAACATCTCGTGCCCGGCGTCAGTTGCGAGTCGTGTCACGGGCCCGGTCGCGACCACATCGCGGCGATGCAGGCGCGCGACCTCAAGAACAAGCACATCTTCAACCCGGGCCGTCTGAGTCCAGACGAGTTGTCGCAGGAGTTCTGCGGCTCGTGCCACCGCAGCGCCGAGCAGGTGCTCTCGAACAAGGCGCTACAGGGGCTGCACAGCGTCCGCTTTCAACCATACCGGCTGTTTACGAGCCGCGGCCACGAGCCTTTCGACCCGCGCATGAGCTGCACCGCCTGCCACGACCCGCACGACAACCCGCGCAAGGACGAAGCCTTCTACGACTCGAAGTGCTTTGCCTGCCACCGCTCGCAGGCGAGCCTGAAGTCCCCGCGGTTAGCGAAGCAGGAGGCCGACGACAACCGCAATGCCAAGCCCTGCCTCGTTGCGCAGAAGGCTTGCGCCTCATGCCACATGCCGAAGATCGAACTGCCCGGCTCGCACTTCAAATTCACAGACCACCGCATACGCATCGTCAAACCCGACGAGCCGTTCCCGAAGTGAGAAAACGATGAACGCGGAATGAGGAGTGATGAATGAAGGCCAGGCTGCCGATCATTCATCACTCCTCATTCCGCGTTCATCATTTCTTCTTACGGCTGAATCGTAAGGTGCTCGACGCGCGTCGCGGTGCCATGCGCGTCGCTGGCGGTGACGACGAGCTGATAGTCGCCGGGCTGTAGCTTGTCGGTCGGGATTGTACTGGCGTACTGGATGCGCCCGTCGGCGTCGGGCGCGGGCAGTTCGAGCGCGCCCTTGCCGAGTGTTCGACCGCCCTGCGCGATTTCGAGCGTGAGTTTCGGCGCGTCCTTCTCGCCGCGCGCGGCATAGACCGTCAGCATTAGTGCCAACTCCTTCGTGGATGATTTGCGGAGCGGCTGGCCGAGGTTCGGATAGACCAGCATCTCGCCGAAGCGGAAGGGCGTGTTCGACTGCTTGTCGGTCGCGCCTGCTCGCTCGGCGCGGTCAATGATGACGATGCTCGCGAGCCGCGGCTTCTTCGCGTCGTCGTCGCCGGGCACGAGTACGGGCGCGCCGGTTGCGATGCCGGAGCGCGCGGTCAGCGCGTCGTACACGACGGCGGCGACCGTGTAGCGACCTGGCGGGAGTTCGGCCTCTCGGTAGAAGAGGATCGCGCCGCGCTTCGCCGCATCGAGCCTGTCGAGCGGCCCCGAAAGGAGGTAGCGGTTGCTCAGCTTCCTGACGACGCGCTGCGACTCGTCCTTGACGAGCGCGACGACGGAGAAGTCTGTATGGTAAGTCTTCTTCTCGGCGTCAACGTTGAAGCTGACCGAGCCTGCCGGGACTTCAACGACGACGGGCACGAGGCCGGGCTTCGTGGCTTCGGGGAAGCTGAAGGCAGCGGTGCGGACGAGGAACGAGTCCTGCGCGTGCCCGCCGCTGAGTAGCGCGAGTGCCGGGGCCTCATAGTCGAGCACGGGCGAGGCATAGTCGGCGTTGATCGCGTAGTAGCCCTTGCGAGTCTGAACTTCGAGGCCGGGCCGCGCGAGCTTGACGCTGACTTGCCGGAAGCGTCCGTCGTAGTTCTGATTCTTCGGAACGTAGGAGAGCGTGTAGTAGGTGTGCATGTCTTCGCCCGCGGCGCGGAGGCGCACGCCGGGGTCGTTCGTGTTGCTGACGAGGAAGCCGCCAGTCTGTTCGGCGAGTTGGCCCAAGCCGCTGTCGGGGTTCGAGCGCATGAGGTCTTCGTTGCGCTCAAGGTCGCGCATCATCGGCGTGCCGGGGTCGTTGAGGCTTCCGGCCTGACGCAGGCGCTGCCGGCCGAGGGTCGAGAGCGAGCGCCCCGCGGCCTGATCGGCGCTCAGCGCGCGAAGGCCCGCGGCGTCCACCGAGTAGATGCTCACGTTCGCGCGGTTGGCGTTGCTGATGATGGTGCGGAAGGTTGACTGAACGTCCGACGGGATTGCCATACCGTCGGAGAAGAGCACGAGCGTCTTGCGGCCCGGCAGCCGTGCGAGCGAGCTGATGACCGCGAGCAGGGCGTTTGTCGTGGCGTAGCCCTGCTGGTTTCGCTCAAGCATGTCGAAGGTTTCGAGCGAGCGCTGCGTCATCTCCGCCGCCGCCAAGTCCATCATCGTCGCGCCCGTCCCCCCCATGCTCTGCGCGTCGGACGAGCCTTGGCCGGCACCGCTCTGCGTCTGGTCGGCGGCGGACTGTAGCTGCGACGTGTTCTGGGCGGCACCGGCGATCTCTTGGGCGCGCGAGACGTTCGGCGCGGAGTTCTGCGACCCCGCGCCTTCTATCCCGCGGCGCACCAACTGCTCGTTATTCGTGAAGGGTTGGTAGACGCGCAGCGAAAGGTCTATGCCGAAGACGCCGACCAGGTCTTCCGGCGTGAGGCCGCCGCCGAGGTACGCGAGCGCCGCCTGCCGCGCCCTCACGCGTGACTCCGGCGAGAGGCGGTCGAAGACGAGCGCGACCGCGCCCACGCGCTCGACGCCGCGACCCGCCCCGCCCGGCGCGTTAGGACTCGCCGCCGAGGTCGTGCCCGCCTTGGCTCCGCCAACCGATGGAGCCGCGCCGGCCCCGCGCGTGACGAGGCGGAATGAAGTCACGTTCTGCCGCACGCCGTCCTCGTAGACGTCGAAGTCCGATGTCGAGAGGTCTTTGACGACGCGGCCCTTCTTGTCCCTCACGACGACATCGAGCACGACTTCATTCGAGCCGACGCGCACGACCTCCTCCTGCTGGTCTTTGTTCTGGGTCGTCTGTGCGTGTGACGGCAGCCCGGCTGCTGCCACCGCGAGCAGCACGAGAATTGAAAGGCTTGTTCTAAACATAAATTCCCTCCGGCGACGATTGATGCGGGTGCGCTCGCCGCGGCAAAAAGTAGCTCGGGTGCGGGCGACTGTAACACAGACGCCTTCGAGGTCGACCGAGTGAGCGGTCAAAGAGTCAGTTTGCTGAGGCGGCTCGCCCGTCGAACACAGCCTAAGGTGTGACGCCCGGCGGCGCGCCTTCCTTGACGGTCAGATAGCGGTCGGCGCTCAAGTTCTTGAGCGTGCTCGTCTGCCCGCTCGGCCACTTCACCTCCAGTTCGTCAACCTTCTGACTCACGCCGAGGCCGAAGAGCAGGCGCGAGTCCGAGGCCGAGAGGTAACTCGTCCCGCCGAGCAGGTACTTGCTCCTTCGCGCGCCGCCCGCCGTGACGGTGACGCGCCCGCCCACGCCGTCGCGGTTGCTCTTCGTTCCGACGAGGCGGACGCCGAGCCAGTGGTTGCGGTTGCTGCCGTCGTTACGCAGAAGCACGGGCGGCTCGCCCGAATTCAGCAGAAGCAAGTCCGGGTCGCCGTCATTGTCGTAGTCGCCGACGGCGAGGCCGCGCCCCAAGTAAAATTTTTTGAGCGCCGCGCCGTGCTCGGCGGCCACGTCGCGAAATACTTTGCCCGCGCGCTCGAAGAGGAACGGCGGCTCGGCGTAGGTCACGTCGGGGAAGACCTTGCTGATCGGCTCGAACGGGTGGCCGTTGAGAACAAAGAGTTCTTCGCGCCCGTCGTCGTCGTCATCAAGGAACTTCGTTCCGAAGCCGCTCATCGGAATGCTGACACGGCCCAATCCGAGCGGGTAGGTCTCTTCGGTGAACGTGCCGTCGCCCGCGTTGCGGAAGAGTGCGTTGGTCTGGCCCGAAAAGTTAGTGACAAAGATGTCGAGCAGGCCGTCGCCGTACACGTCCGAGGCGTCAACGCCCATTCCGCCGCGCGCGTTGCCATCAGGGTCGAGAGCGGCGTCCGACTCGAACGCGACCTCGGTGAACGTGCCGTCGCCGTTGTTGCGGAAGAGGAAGTTCGGGTCGTTATCGTTCGCCTGGTAGATGTCCACGCGCCCGTCGTTGTTGTAATCGAAGGCGACTACGCCTAAGCCCTTTCCAACTTTCTTGCCGACGCCCGACTTCTCGCTCGCGTCCGTAAACGTTCCGTCGCGGTTGTTGTGAAAGAGCGAGGGCGAAGAGCCTTTGAACTGCGCGATGTGGCAGTAAGGCCGCCCCTCAAAGAACTCGCAAGGGACTTTCCCGTCGGGGTCGAACTTGAGATAGTTCGAGACGTAGAGGTCGAGGTAGCCGTCGTTGTCGTAGTCGAAGAAAGCCGCGCTCGCACCCCACTGACGGTTGTTGACGCCGGCCTTGTCGGCCACGTCGGTGAACGTCCCGTCGCGATTGTTGTGGTAGAGCTTGCTCGCGCCGTAGCCCGTGACGTAAAGGTCGGGCCAGCCGTCGTTGTCGTAGTCGCCGACGGCGAGGCCCATGCCCCACATGCTGTTCGAGATGCCGGCCTTGTCGGTCACATCGGTGAAAGTTCCATCGCCGTTGTTGCGGTAGAGCGCGTCGCGCGGTTTCGTGTTGGAGTTCGTCTGCGGAGTCTGTGTGTAGCAAATGAAGTAAATATCCAGGAGGCCGTCGTTGTTGTAGTCAACGAAGCCGCCGCCGCCGCCCATCGTCTCGATGATGTAGCGGTTGCCGGGCGCGAGCGTGTTGAAGCCCCACTTGATCCCCGCGGCCTTCGTCACGTCAACGAATTCGACTGGCGCGCTCTTCCGCGCGGCCTGTGTCTGCTGCGCGGGCTGCGAAGTCTGCGCGTGCGTTCGCGGCGCGGCGGCCTGCGAGAGACACAGCGCGAGCAAGAGCGAGAGGTTCAGGGCGGACTTCATGCTGAGACGTTAAGGCACATCCGTCACGCAGAGCAAACTCGCGGCTCGTCAAGCGGCGTGAACTCGCTCCGCGGCGCGAACACGAACGCAGTCCGGCCCGGGCTTGTGTGACTGTGGTCGCGTTCGTTCGTCATATGTGTTGATTCCGCTTCACCTTCATTCGACTTCCTGCGCGGAGGGCCGTCAGACCCGTCGTGCGGCCCGCTCGGTGTGTGCCAGCGTTCGTCGAGCGGGCCGGGCTTAACCGCGGCTCGCGCGCCTCCGCGCGTTGGGTGTGAGAGAGCAGTAAAGTAGTATCATGTCAGTCAAGAGCCGCCAAAGTTAATCGCAAATAAACGCCCATCGTCTTTGACTGGCGGAGTGCGCCGCCCGGTTAAATTGTCTTGACGCCGAAGCCGCCAAGACTTAATCTCGCGCCTTCCGTGTTAAGAGTCAGGCCGGGATGGGCGCGCAGAAATTCCCCCGCGCACGCGAGTGCCGACGCGTGACGTTGACTCTCGCGCGGGCGCGCGAACCTTTTTTGAACCGGAGGAGTAATCATGCCGAACGATAAATACACGCCGCGTGCGGAGGACAAGTTCAGCTTCGGATTGTGGACGGTGGGGAACCGCGGGCGTGACCCGTTCGGTGACGCCGTCCGTCCGACACTGCCGCCGGTCGAGGCTGTGCGTATGCTGGCCGAGGTCGGCGCGTGGGGCGTCAACTTCCACGACAACGACCTCGTGCCGATTGACGCAACCACGGCGGAGCGCGATCAGATCGTGAAAGAATTCCGCCAAGCGCTGGAAGAGACGGGCGTCGTTGTGCCGATGGCGACGGTGAATCTTTTTTACGACGCGGTCTTCCGCGACGGAGCCTTCACGTCGAACGACCCGTCGGTGCGCGCCTATGCCGTGCAGAAGACGTGCCGCGCGATGGATTTGGGTGCCGAGTTCGGCGCTAAGATTTTCGTCCTCTGGGGCGGGCGCGAGGGCACGGAGACCGATGGATGTCGGCGTGCGGACGATGCGATCAAGCGTCTGCGCGAGGCTGTGAACTACCTGTGCGAGTATTCGCTCTCGCAATCTTACGGCTACCGCTTCGCTCTGGAGGCGAAGCCGAACGAGCCGCGCGCGGACATCTACCTGCCGACGACGGGCGCGTACCTCCATTTCATCACGACGCTCGACCGCCCGGAGATGGTCGGCGTCAATCCCGAGGTGGCGCACGAGCACATGTCGGGCCTGAACATGACGCACTCGGTCGCACAGGCGTGGGAGGCGGGCAAGCTCTTCCACATCGACCTCAACGATCAGGTTCCGGGCCGTTACGATCAGGACTTGCGGTTCGGGTCGGCGAACCCGAAGGCGGCCTTCTGGCTGGTGAAGTTTCTCGAAGACGTGAACTACGACGGGCCGCGCCACTTCGACTCGCACGCGTACCGCACAGAAGACTACGCGGGCGTCAAGGAGTTCGCGCGCGGGAGCATAAGGACTTACCTGATTCTGAAGGAGAAGGCCGAGCGCTGGAACGCCGACCCGGAGATTAAGTCCCTGCTAGCCGAGATGGCGAAGCTCGACGGCAACGGCAACGCCGTGGGCCGCTTCGAGAAGGGGAAGGTCGAGGGGCTTTTGTCGCGCGAGTTCGACCGCGCGGCGCTCGCCTCGAAGGGACTGAAGTACGAGCGGCTCGACCAACTGACCATCGATATCCTGCTCGGTGTTAGATAGCTCAGCAATTCGCACCAGCCGAGTCGAGCGCCGCGTAAGGCTTCACGCGGCGCTCGACTTTCTTCGCGGCGCCCGCGCGCTCATCCCTTCATCCGGCCTCTGCCAAACGCTAAACATTTAGCCCACGCACGCACTCGGAAAACTGTCGCGCGGCCCGCCCGCGACCAAAAAAGAGTTGACGTGTAATCGCACCTGTTCTACTTATTGAGAAGAAACATGCTTCTCTTTGTAATGGTTCACAATTTCACGCGAAGCGACGAACTCTCCTTCTGACCCTGAGGCGGTACATTGCGACGAATAGACCTGAAGCGGGACAGCGTCGCCCGCGCCGACACCATCCGCAGCATCAACCGTCGGATCATACTCAACTACGTGCGCGAGCGGTCGCCGATCTCGCGAGCCGAGATCGCACAGGAGACGGCCCTGCAGCGCTCGACCGTCTCGCTCATCGTCAGCGAGTTGATGGAGGACGGGCTGGTCGAGGAGATCGAGGGCGAGTCCACGGGCGGCAGGCCGCCGACCCTGCTGCGCCTGCGGGCCGCCGGGCCCGTGGCGATAGGCGTGGCCGTCGGCACGGTGCAGACAGTCGTCGCGACCTCAGACCTCGGCGGGCGCGTGCTCGAACAGGAAGAGTTCCCAACGGCCCGAAGCTCGGACGAGGTGCTGAGACGCGTGATCGAATGCATACGTAAGTTGATGAGGGGGAAGATTCGCGGGGGCATTGAGGGCATCGGCGTCAGTCTCCCCGGCCTCGTTGACTACGAGACAGGCAACGCGCTTTTCATACCCTATTTCAAATGGCGCGATTGGGACGTGAAGCGCGCCGTCGAAGACGCCACGGGACTGCCGGTCGTGGTTGACAACGACGCCAACGCCGCGGCACTCGCCGAACTCTGGTTCGGCCGTCCGGAGATTCGCGAAGTCCGCGATTTCATCATGGTGCTGGTCGAGGAGGGCTTGGGCACCGGGATCGTCTTCGACGGCCAAATCTACCGCGGCGAGTCGGGTGCCGCGGGCGAGTTCGGCCACATGACGATCGGCTCCGCCGCACCGATTAGTTGCGCCTCCGGGAGCCGCGACTGCTGGGAGGCGTTCGCCTGCGAGAGAACCGCCCTCGCCCGCTATCGGAAACATTCGAGCCGCGCCGGCACGCAACGTGAGGTCACCTTCACGCAGTTGATAGACCGCGCCTTCGAGGGGGATCGCGCCGCGCGGAACGCGCTGCTCAGGACGGCGCATTACCTCGGCGTCGGCATCGCCAACCTCATAAAAGGGCTAAGCCCGGAGGCGGTCATCGTGGGCGGGCGCATATCGCGCGCGTGGCCGCTGATCGCCAAAGACTTGAAGAAGTCCGTCGCCAAAAGCAGCATCTGTCAAGGGCTGCCGCCCCCGCGCATAGATGTCTCGAGCCTCGGGGAGCAGCCGCAACTGATGGGCGCGCTCGGCCTCGTACTCACCAGTAAATTCGCCTCCGTCGCCACGGCCTGAACGGGTGCCGCCGAAAGAGGCGCGACATACATGTCGGTCGCGCAGCAGACGTAGCATTCGTTCAGTCATGCAACAAAGTTTCCGATCAATTTTTAAATAAAGTTCTTGACAAAAACGGGCGTTAGAATTAAAAGCTTTTGTTAGGCCTTGCAACAAAGTCCTGCTGATAGTTTCAAGAAAAAGTGAACACGCCTCCGCCACGCGGCACAGGTTCCACGCGCTTTAGTCGCACGGACAAAGCGCCCGCGAGACGGGTCGGCCAACATCTATTGCGGGTCACATGACCCACTATCTGCACGTGAGACGGGGCGTCAGCCATCCCCCAGCGGGAGCGACGCAGCTCAGTCTCACGTGTCGGGCTTGTTCTAGAGCCGCGAGGCCGACGCAAAGTTTGATCGCTGCAATTTTCACCGCCAAGTAGGTTTTTCGGGAGGCCACTTCTCATGCCCACAGTTGAGTTCTCCGAGTTCGCGCCCGCGCGCAGCCAGCGCACCCTGAACTTCGTTTCCGGGCGCGCCGGCACTTTCGCCGCTGCGGCGTTGGCCGCCTTCTTGCTGTTGCTCGCCGCGCAATCCGCCTTCGCTCAAGCAACCAGCAGCGCGACACTGCGCGGGGTCGTCAAAGACCCGAGCGGCGCGGTCGTGCGCGGCGCGACGGCGACGCTCACGAGCACTCAACGCGGCGCGACGCGCACGGTGAAGACGAGCGACGACGGCACATACGTCTTCACCTCCGTTGATCCCGGCGCTTACAGCCTCAAGGTCGAGGCCGGCGGATTCAAAGCCTATCAGCAAACCGACCTGACGCTCGCGCCGAGCGAGACGCGCGGCCTCGACATCGCGCTCGAGGTCGGCGGCGCGACCGAGACCGTGACAGTGACCGCCGACACCGCCTCGCAGCTAAAGACCGAGACGGGCGAGAGGTCTGACACGATCACGGCCAAACAGATCGATAACCTCTCCATCATCGGGCGCAGCAGCCTCGAGCTTCTACGCGTCCTGCCGGGCGTCGTAGCACCGGAGCAGAACGACCTCGACGTGGTCGGCTTCAACCAGGGTGGAAACGCCAGCGCCAACTACACCGTCAACGGCATCCGCGGCGTCAACAACCAAGTCAACATCGACGGCTCGCGCGTCATCGACCCCGGCTCGAACAACGGCACCATCATCACGCCGAACAACGACATGGTGCAGGAGGTCACAGTCAAGACGAGCAATTACGCCGCTGAGTATGGCTCGAGCGGCGTGCAGATCACGGCGACCACGAAGGGCGGCGGCAAGGGCTTCCACGGCGAACTCTACGACTACTGGCGCCCGCGCCAACTGGCAGCCAACGACCGCTCCAACAGCATCGTCGGCACGCCACGCCCGAAGAGCCAGTTCCAGTTCCCCGGCGGCAACATCGGCGGCCCCGTCGTCCTGCCCTTCACCCACTTCAACCGCAACCGCGACAAGCTCTTCTTCTTCCTCGGCTTTGAGGTGCAGCGCCAGAAGGTTGACGCGGGCACGCGCACGGGCATCGTTCCGACGGCGCTTGAGCGTGCGGGAAACTTCAGCCAGTCGTCCACGCCCATCAATCAGACTGGCACCATCGGCCATGTCTGCACACCCAGTTCCTTCGACTTCTCGTGTACGCCTGTGCCGAACGGCATCCTGACCCAGTTCGCCAACCCGTTCGGCGTGGCGCTTCTGAACTTCTTCCCGATGCCGAATTTCACCGCGGCACCGGGGAGTGACCTTGCGCGGCGCGGGATCAACTACGCCTCGAACGTGGTCTCGCCGCAGAACCGCACCGACCTGAAGATGCGATTCGATTACAACATCACAAACAACACGAAGATGTACCTGCGCCTGGCGCGCGAGTCGGAGACGGCGGATTACCCCTATGGTCTGTGGTGGGGGCCGTCAACTTATGAGTTGCCGAGCCACGTGATCGGCAAGAACCTGGGCCGTTCGGCGGCGGTCAACGTCACCAGCGTGCTCAACCCGACGATGACCAACGAGGTCGTCTTCAGCGCAAGCAAACTGATACTTAATAATGACTACGCCGACCCGTCGAAAGTCAGCCGCTCGTCGCTGGGTCTACAGAACCTTAAACTGCCGTTCTCGGCCAACACGCCTTACGCGCCAGTGGCGATTCTGGGCAACTGGGACCCGACCAACTCCGAACTGTGGGAGCCGGGCAACCTGCCGCTCTTCGCCAACAACGACAGCTACCTGATCACGGACACGTTGGCGAAGGTCTATGGCAACCACACCCTGAAGTTCGGCGCGCTCTTCGAGAGGTTCACCAAGTTGCAAAACCAGTCAGGCTCGCCCGAAGGGTTGATCGAAGTCAACGATAACCCCGGCGGGCAGGCGAAGACGACGGGCAACCTCTGGGCCAACATCTACACCGGCGTCATCAACCAGTTCCAGCAGAGCACGGTCGTGCCGACCGGCAACTTCCTCGGGCACAACCTCGAAATCTACGGGCAGGACAGCTACAAGGTGCGCTCGAACCTGACGCTCGAATACGGCGTGCGCTTCTCCTACTTCCCGAACGTCTACGAGACCAACGGGCTGGGCGTGATCTTCGACCCCGGCAAGTACGTTCGGGGCGCGGGCGCTTTCATTAACGGAGACGCGAAACAGCCGAACGGCTACCTGCTCGCCTCGAAGGGTCAGGTCGGTAAGGGCGTCGTGCCGACTGCGGCACCGAAGTTCGCGCCGCGTCTGAACGCCGCGTGGGACATTGGTGGTAAGGGCACGACCGTCATACGCGGCGGGGCGGGCCTTTTCTACAATCGCGTCCAAGGCAACTACCAGTACGGCGTGCTGACATCGCCGCCGAACACGCTGAACACCGCGATCAACGCGTGGGGCGTGCCCAACAACGATCTGACGCTGAGCAATCTGGGGACATTCAACGGGCTGACGCAGCTCGCCGGCAGCGCCGTCAGCTCGCAGAACCTGACCTCGAACGAGGTTCCGCGTATCATGACCGCGAGCCTTTCGGTGGCGCGGCGCCTGCCGTTCCAGAACGTCCTCGAAGTCGCCTACGTCGCCACCTTCGGTCGCCACCTGCCGCAGACGCGCAACTACAACTTCTTCCCGCACGCGATCCTGTCGGGCACTATCGGCAACGCGAACATGTCCGACCCGATTCAGCGTGCGGCGGTCGGCAACAACCTCGCGAACCTGCCCATCTCGATCAACCCGCAGCCGTTCCCGGACTACAGCCAAGTGACGCTCAACGAGTACACGGGCACATCGAACTACCACTCGTTGCAGATGACGCTCAACCGCCAACTGGGCCGGAACTTCCAATACTTCGCTACCTATACCTTCTCAAAGGCGCTGGGCACGACCTCTGTGCAGGAGAGCAGCGGCTCGGACCAGGTTGACCCGATAGACACGCGAGGGCGAAGCTACGGCATCCTGCCCTTCGACCGCACGCACATCTTCAACCTGTCGTACAACTACAACTTCCCGAAGCTGGCGCGCGGCTCATTCGACAACTCATTCACGCGCGGCCTTTTCAACGGCTGGCAGATGTCCGGCATCACTACATTCGAGAGCGGCAGGCCCATCCGCCTGAAGTTCACCGGCGCGCTCACCGGCACCTCGGCGGAGGTCGCCTACTTTGGCAGCAACGCCTTCACACAGTCGAGCGGTAACGCGGGCGCCATCGCCCCGTTCCTGCTGCGCAACCCGCAGACGGGCAACTCCGGCGTCGGCGACAGGTACTTCGACCTGAGCGCCATCCAGATTCCGGGCTTTGGGCAGTCGGGCCCGTACCAGACGCCCTTCTACATGCGCAGTCCGAACCGGAGCAACTTCGACGTGACCTTCTTCAAGAACTTCGACTTCACGGAGACGAAGAAGCTCCAGTTCCGCGTCGGACTCTTCAACGCATTCAACCAGGCATACGCCAACCCAGACCTCGGCGATATCAACCTGACGCTGGAGACGCAGAACGCCATCAACCCCGCCACGGGTACGTGTTTCCTGGTGAACAACGTGCCGAACGGCGTGGGCACCACGAACAACGTCTGCGACCCGACCAAGGGTTACACGTTCACGCAGAACACCTTGACTAACTTCGGGAACATCGTCAAAAAGCATGGGCACAGGCGCATAGAGCTTGCGCTCAAGTTCTACTTCTAAGCTTCGACCCTGTCACCGCAAGGGGCCAAAACTTCTGGCGCGCGTGAGGATTCCGAAGCCTTCGCGCGCCAGAACTGCATTTACACGAATCGGCAGTCGGAGGGACGAGGCCACGGCATCCCAGCATCTCAGAGTTCATAATCGGTCGAGGAAGACGTAGCGCACGCGGTGCTCATCCGCCTCGGCGCGAGGCTGAACGTCGAGTCGCATTATGCTGACGGACGTGCCGGCCTTGACCGCGGGCCAGTGGGGAAGTCCCGCGCCGTTCGGGTCACCCTTCTTGATAAAGTTCGCGAAGTACGCCTGTATGAGTTCCGACACCCTGTAATCTTCCGGTGTCCAAGCGTAAACCTTGTTCGTCGAGAGATTGCCGAGCGCGTATTCAATCTCCGCGGAGTGCACAGCGCCGAGCGCGGGCGGCATCGTGATGACACCCGCGCTCGGCTCTTTCAACACTCCGCCTGCAAGCCCCGGAACGGTGCCGCCCATCTCCGGTCTCATCGACGGGCGTGGGCGCGCGTAGAGGTAGCGATAGACGGGGCTTCCCCCGGTCTTGACGTGCAGGTCGAACCACTTCCATGTGCTGTAGCCGATGAAGCGGTCACTGGCAAAATCCGTGGCCGACTCGATCACCTCCTCGCGCGACGAGGCCGGATACAGCTTCAGCGCTTCGTCGGCGCGCTCGCCGAGTTGTTCGCGCACTGCCCACGCGTAATTTTCCGGCGTCGGCTCTTTGCCGCGCAGCAGCGCGAGCCAGGGCAGTTCCCCTGAGTTCCAGCCGACCAGCAGCGGCACGTGCGCCTGACGGCCCGACACGTAGATCGCCGCGGGTTCTTCGGGGAAGAAGTAGCCGTCAAACGTCAGGGGGAAGCGACCGGGCGGCTGCTTCATCGCATCCTGAATTTGCTCGGTCGTGAGCGCGCGGAGCGCCGCGAGTGAAGTCGTGCCGACGGAGGCCGCGAACTTGACGCCCTCCTGCTCGGCCTGCGCGAGCGGGACGGCGTTCATCGTCGAGAGTACCGACCCGCTCTCGCCGATGGCCCCGGCGATCAAGTCCTTCGACAGAGGTGACGCCATCTGCGCGCTGACCGAGGCCGAGCCTGCCGACTCGCCCGCAATGGTCACGCGCTTCGGGTCTCCACCGAAGGCCGCGATGTTTTGGCTCACCCAGCGGAGCGCCGCCGCCTGATCGAGCAGACCGTAGTCTCCCGACGCGTGGTGCGGCGACTCCTTCGTCAGCTCGGGGTGTGCGAGGAATCCTAAAACGCCGAGGCGGTAGTTGACCGTGACGGCGACGATGCCCTTCGACGCCATGCTCTCGCCGTCGTAGCGCGGTTCGTCGCCGGAGCCAGCGACAAAGCCGCCGCCGTAGAAATAGACGAGCACCGGCAGACGCCCCTTGTCAGACTTTGCCGGAGTCCAGACGTTGAGGTAGAGGCAGTCTTCGCTCATCGAGTCGGAGCGGAAGTTCATGTCGCCGAAGACGGGCTGCTGCATACAGCGCGGGCCGAACTTGACGGCCGGCCGCACGCCCTGCCAACTCTTGACGGGCTGCGGCTCGCGCCAACGCAGATCGCCGACGGGCGGCTGTGCGAATGGGAGGCCCCTGAATATGCGGACGCCGGAAGTCTGGCTCCCCGCCCCTTCGACGACGCCATTCGCGGTCTTGACGCGGTCGGGCGTCGCAGCAGCGCATGCCTGCGCGGCGGCGATCAAGAGAGCGGCGGCGAGGATAGTCCTGTTGATGGTCGTCTTCATCCGAATGCTCCTTCGCGAGAGTCTCGGGTCGCAACGCGTGAACGCCGGTCACGGGCGCGGCTTAAATTTTTGTGCGGCACGATAAAACCATTTTCCACGTGGCCGGGACTTTTGTATAGTGATACTCGAAAGTCTCATCACGTCAGTAGAGGTCATTCGCTACCATGAAAAGAATCACCGCTCTCTGTCTGCTTGTGTGCGCTTTGGCCGCGACGTTCGCCGGCTGCAACCGTCAGCAGTCGCAGCCGGGTGCATCGGGTAAGAAACTCCGCCTCGCCTTTGTCACAAACAACGCCTCCGACTTCTGGACCATCGCGCGGCGCGGCACCGAGAAGGCCACACAGGAGCTTCCGAACGTCGAGGTTGACTTCCGCATTCCCGGCGAGGGCACGGCGGCGGAGCAGAAGCGGCTTGTGGACGACCTGCTCGCGCGCGGCATCGACGGCATGGCGATCAGCCCCGTTGACCCGGCGAACCAGACGCAGATGCTTAACGATGCGGCCAAACAGATACTCGTGCTGACGCAGGACAGCGACGCGCCACAGAGCGAACGCTCCTGCTACATCGGCACCGACAATCGCGCCGCCGGACGGCAGGCGGGCGAACTCATCAAGCAGGCTCTACCGCAGGGCGGCAAGATCATGGTCTTCGTCGGCAAGGCCGACGCGCAGAACGCGAAGGAGCGTTTCGAGGGCATCAAAGAGGTGCTCGCAGGCTCAAACATTCAGATCATAGACCTGCGCACGGACGACGCCGACCGCGTGCGCGCCAAAGCCAACGCCGCCGACACGCTCGTCAAGTACCCGGACGTGTCAGCCCTTGTCGGCCTCTGGGCCTACAACGGCCCGGCGATACTGAGCGCCGTCAAGGACGCGAACAAGACGGGGCAGGTGAAGATCATCGCCTTCGACGAGGAGGACGACACACTCAAGGGCGTGCGTGAAGGCTCAATCGTCGGCACAATCGTTCAACAGCCTTACGAGTTCGGCCACCAGTCAATCAGGGCGATGGCGCAGATACTCGGCGGCGACCGCTCAATCATCCCGTCGACCAAGCAGATTTTCGTCCCCACGCGAATCATCAACAGCGGCAACGTTGACGCCTTCACTCAGGAGCTTAACCAACTCCGCGGGCGCAGCTAGCCACCCGCGACGGTTACTTAAGCTTATGCCGACTCCCGCCCTTGAAATGAAGCGGATCGTCAAGCGCTTCCCCGGCGTCGTGGCCTTAGACGACGTGGGGCTTGCGGTCTATCCTGGCGAGGTCGTCGCGCTGATCGGCGAGAACGGCGCGGGCAAGTCAACGCTGATGAAGATCATCGGCGGCGTCTATCAGCCCGACGCGGGCGCTGTCTTCATCGAAGGGCAGGAGGTCGTCATCAATTCGGTTGCCGATGCAATCCGACTCCGCATCGGCTTCATCCACCAAGAGCTGAACGTCTTCGACAACCTCGACGTGGCGAGCAACATCTTTCTGGGTCGCGAGCCGCGCCGCTTGGGCCCGCTCCGTCTCATTGACAGTAGAAGGATGTACCGGGATGCACGCGTCTATCTCGAACAGCTGGGACTGGACGTGCCGCCCGACACGCCGCTCAACCGCCTCTCAATCGCGCAGCAGCAGTTGACGGAGATCGCCAAGTCGCTCTCGCAGCAGGCGCGCATACTCATCATGGACGAGCCGACTTCGAGCCTAACGCTCACCGAGACGGAGCGACTGATCGGGGTCGTCAGGGAGTTGCGCGCGCAGGGCGTGTGTGTCATCTATATCTCGCACCGACTCGGCGAGGTAGAACAACTTGCCGACCGCGTCGTGGGCCTTCGCGACGGGCGCAACGCGGGCGAGCTTTCTCGCTCCGAGATCACGCACGAGCGCATGGTTCGGATGATGGTCGGTCGCGAAATCTCGAACTTCTACACGCGGCCCGATGGGGGCACGCGCGACGTGGCCTTCGAGGTTCGGAACTTGCGCACGCGGCGATACCCGCAGCACTCGGTCTCATTCGCGGCGCGGCGTGGTGAGATACTCGGTTTCGCGGGTCTCATTGGCGCGGGGCGCTCGGAACTCGCGCAGGCCATCTTCGGGGTCGAGCCGCCCGCCGCGGGCGAACTCGTGCTCGACGGACGCGCGCTCAAAATCCGCTCGCCGCGGGACGCGATACTCAAAGGCATCTACCTTGCGCCGGAGGATCGCCGCCGCGCCGGGCTTATTCTCGAAGAGGTGATACGCAAGAACGTGTCGCTGCCTTCGCTCGCGCGCTATGCTTCGGCAGGACTCGTCAATGCCGACGCCGAAGGCCGCGCGGCGAAGGAGGTCTGCGGCAGGCTGAACGTGAAGGCCCCTTCGGTCGAGGTCGCGGCGGGTACGCTCAGTGGTGGCAACCAGCAGAAGGTTGTTTTGGCGAAGTGGCTCGCGCGCGAGCCGAAGGTCTTGATCTTCGACGAGCCAACGCGCGGCATCGATGTGGGCGCGAAGCACGAGATTTACGAGCTGATGCGGGGACTGGCACGCGCTGGCGTCGTCATCATCATGATTTCGAGCGACATGGAAGAGGTCTTGGGAGTCAGCGACCGCGTGGCCGTCATGCACGAGGGCCATCTGACAGGCATCCTCGAACGCGACGAGTGCAGCGAGGAGGCCGTCATGCGTCTCGCGGTCGGGCGGACGGAAAATGCGGTGGCCTGAAGCCAGCTACGCGACCGAAGAAATTTTTTCGGCGAGGGATACCGGAGAATGATGATCGGCAGGGCTTTGTTGGTCTTACTCTGCTCGCTCGCCATCGGCACCGGCGCGGCGCGCGCCCAACGCCGCGGTGCGGGGACGGTCAGCCGTGCGGACTTCGGGCGGATGCCGTATGGGCAGCGTGTGAGCGTCTACACGCTCAGAAACCGGCGCGGCGCGGAGGCGCGCGTCATCAACTACGGCGGCGCGGTCGTCTCACTCAGGATGCCTGACAGAACGGGCAAACTCGGCGACGTTGTTCTCGGCTTCGACGACCTCGAAGGCTACCTCAAACAGACCTTCTACATCGGCGCTCTCATCGGTCGCTACGGCAACCGCATCGCCAACGGGCGCTTCACGCTCGACGGAGTCGAGTACCAACTCGCCACGAACAACAACGGCAACCACCTCCACGGCGGAGTCCGCGGCTTCGACAAGGTCTTCTGGCAGGCGCGACCCTTAACGGCGAAAGAAGGGGCCGCGCTCGAACTCACTTACCTGAGCCACGATGGTGAAGAAGGCTACCCCGGCAACCTCTCGGTCAGGGTCATCTACACGCTCACGAACGACAACACCCTGCGAATTGACTATGAAGCGACGACCGACCAGCCCACGGTCGTCAACCTGACCCAACACTCGTACTTTAACCTTGCGGGCGAGGGGAGCGGCGACGTTCTGCACCATCGCCTTCAGATCAACGCCTCGCGCTTCACGCCGACCGACGCCACCTCGATCCCGACGGGCGAACTGCGCGCCGTGCGCGGCACACCCTTCGATTTCACGCGAGCCGCGGAGATCGGCTCGCGCATCAATGATACGGACGAGCAGTTGAAGTTCGGGAGCGGCTATGACCACAACTTCGTCCTCGACGGTCGAGCGGGCGCGCTCAAAAAAGCGGCGGAAGTTTACGAGCCGACCCGGGGCCGGGTCTTGGAGGTCTGGACGACCGAGCCGGGCATGCAGTTCTACACCGGCAACTTCCTCGCGGTCGAGGGCGGTGGCAAGAACGGCCACGCGTACCCGCGCCGCACGGCCTTCTGCCTGGAGACGCAGCACTACCCCGACTCGCCGAACAAGCCCGCCTTCCCTTCGACGGTGCTTCGACCGGGCGGTCGCTTCCGCTCGACGACGATCTATCGCTTCTCGGTGCGCAAGTGAAAACACTCGGCAATCTCAGCCGCGCACTCCCGCTCTGCCTCGCGCTGCTCGCGGCGCACGCGGCGAGGGCGCAAACAATCGAGCCGGCGCGCGATACTTCTGACAAGCAGTTGCTCGCGGGTGCCGACGAGCGCATCACGCGCTACCGAATGGGCGCGCTCGTCGTTAGCGTCGTTGACCGCAGAGGCCATCCGTTCGAGAACGCGAGCGTCACGGTCGAGCAGACGCGCCACGCCTTCCTCTTCGGCTCGAACATCTTTCGCCTCGACCCGCGCGACACTTCGTCGCAACAGCTCGCCTACCAGCAGCGCTTCGCCGCGCTCTTCAACTACGCGACGCTACCCTTCTATTGGGGCGCGTTCGAGCGCGTCGAAGGCCGGCCCGATTACTCGCGGCTCGAAGCGATGGCCCGCTGGTGCGCGGCGCATGGCATCAAGACGAAGGGACACCCGCTCGTCTGGCAGGAGGTCTATCCGCGGTGGGCTTTGAACGACCCCGACGTTGTCGTGCCGCTCCTCCATCGTCGCGTCGGGGATTTAATCACGCGCTACAAGGGCCTCATCAACATCTGGGACGTGGTCAACGAGGCGAACGCCGCCGCGGGCTTTGATAACGGCGTGGGGCACTGGGTTAAACGCGACGGCGCGGCAACGGTCGTTCGCACCGCGCTCTCGTGGGCGCGTGAGGCGGGCGCGGGCGCGGGCGAGACATTTACATATAACGATTACGAGACAGGACCGAAAACGGTCGCGCTCCTTTCAGAGCTGCGCGACGCGAACTCACTGCCCGACGCGGTCGGTATACAGTCGCACATGCATCAGGGCGTGTGGCCGCTCGCGCGTGTGTGGGAGACATGCAAGACGTTCGCGCGCTTCGGTCGGCCCGTGCACTTCACCGAGGTCACAGTCGTCAGCGCAGAGACGCGCACCGGAATCAACTACCACGGCGCGCCCGCGACCGACTGGCCGACGACGCCCGCGGGCGAGGCGCGGCAGGCCGACTACGTCATAAACTTCTACACGCTCCTCTTCAGCCATCCATCGGTGCGGGCAATAACGTGGTGGGACTTGAGCGACGAGGGCGCTTGGCTCGGCGCGCCCGCGGGGCTGCTGCGGCGCGACATGACGCCGAAGCCCGCATACGAGCGTCTGCTCCATCTCGTCCACGGGAAGTGGTGGACGCGCGCTGCGGGGCAGACGAACGGCGCGGGTAAATATGAGACGAGGGCCTTCCTCGGCTCGTACAAAATCACCGTCGCCGGCCCCACGGGTCGCACGCGCGCAGTGAGCGCCGAAGTCACGAGGAATGAGAACGGGCGTAACGTCGTCACGGTTCGGCTGTGAGCGTCGGTCGTTGCATCATCATAAAGTTCGTGCCGATTCCATCATCGCTCAGTTCGTGATGGATTCCAGGGCGGACTTCAGCGTAACCGCTGTTGCTTTCGTCGGGGCGCGGATGGCGGAGAGTAGTATTCTTAAAGCAAGGTTGATGAGGCTATGAGAAAAGAACTCGGCACTTTCATACTGCTGGTCGTGCTGTGCGTCGTCGTGGCAGCCATCAACCCGCGCTTCGTCGGCGGGGCCAACCTACAGAACATGGCGCGCCTCATCGGCATGTACGGCATCTTCTCGATTGGCCTCGGCGTCGTCATCATCACGGGCGGCATAGACCTCTCCGTCGGCTCAGTCTTCGCGCTCCTCGGCGTGCTGCTCTCGATCATGCTCGCCTCCTGGCACTGGCCCGCCGCGCTGGCAATCGTCGCCGTGATGTGCGTCTCGGTCGGCCTCGGCCTCGTCCACGGCCTGCTGATTACGCGTCTTCGAATACAGCCTTTCATCGTCACGCTCTGCGGCCTGCTCTTCTACCGCGGACTCGCGCGCTTCATCGCCAACGACGAGACAAAAGGCTTCGGCACGGGCCAGGGCTTCGAGTGGCTAACGCAACTCGCGACGGGGAGCCTGCTCGGCGTTCCGGCTCCGTTCGTCCTGCTCGTCGTCATCGCGGCAGTGATGTGGGTCGTGCTGCACCGCTCGGTCTACGGGCGCTACCTGTTCGCCGTCGGGCGCAACGAGGAGGCCGCGCGCTACTCCGGCATCAACGCGCGCAACATCATCGCGAGCGCATACGTCGTAGCGGGGCTGACCGCCGGCATTTCAGGAATACTCCTCGCCTTCTACACGAACTCCGTCTCACCCTCGTCGCATGGAAACTTCTTCGAGCTTTACGGCATCGCGGCGGCGGTGCTCGGCGGTTGCAGTTTACGCGGCGGCGAAGGCTCGGTCGTCGGCATACTGATCGGCACGGCGCTGTTGCAGGTCTTGCAGAATCTGGTCAACCTTCTCGGCATCCCCTCCTCGCTCAACTTCGCCGTCATGGGCGCGGTGATTCTAATCGGAGTCGTCGCCGACCAACTTCTCAAGCGCCAGCGACCGCACGTCGCGGCGCGCGAGTCGGCGGGCGGCGGCGCAGCGACGCCTCCGCGCATGGCCGCAGGCAGTGCGGGGGATTAACGTTACGCAGAACGCTGGAGATCAACGTCATGCGTTCGGCGACTCGCGTTGACCGGGAGCGCTCGCGTCGAAAGCTTTAACATAATGCCGGAAACAAGGCAGGGCAGCGGCGGGGTTTGGGAGGAGCGTTGGCATCCTCTGCGTGAGGAGTGGGTCGTCGTCGCGGCGCACAGGCAGAACCGGCCTTGGGGCGGCGAGTCGGTCGCGCGCGACCAGCCGCAGACACCCGCTTACGTCCCCGACTGCTACCTCTGTCCCAACAACCTGCGCGTGAGCGGTGAGCGCAACCCGAATTACGAAGGCGTCTTCGTCTTCGACAACGACCACCCGTGCGTCGGCGCGGACGCGCCCGAACATTCGGAGCCGGCGCAAGCGCCTTACCGCAATCGGCCTGCGCGCGGCGTCGCACGCGTCGTCTGCTACACGCCGCGCCACGACCTTTCGCTCGCCGAACTCGCGCCGCGCGAGGTCGAGAACCTCGTGGCCGCTTGGCAGGCACAGTACGCCGAACTCGGCAGAAGGCCCGAGGTCAAACACGTCCTCGCCTTCGAGAACAAGGGCGAAGTCGTCGGCGTCTCGAACCCGCACCCGCACGGACAGGTTTATGCGACCAACTTCGTCTTCAAGACCGTCGAGACCGAGGCGCAGGCGAGCCGACGCTATTTCGACGAGACGGGCCGCGTGCTCTTCCGCGACATCATCGCCGCCGAGCAGCGCGACGGGCGTCGCGTCGTCTGCGAGAACGAGACGGCAATCGCATTCCTGCCCTACTTCGCGCGCTACGCCTACGAGGTCTTCGTCGCGCCGAAGGCGACCCGCACGAGCGTCGCCGAGTTGAGCGACGCCGAGGCGCGCGACCTCGCGGCGATCTTGCGCGAGGTGGCGATACGTTTCGACAACCTTTGGCGGATGCCTTTCCCATACGTGATGCCGCTACATCAAGCCCCGACCGACGGCGGCGACTACACTTCGTTTCATTTCCATATCGAGTTTCACCCGCCGCTCCGAAAGCCGAACCTCCTGAAATACCTCGCGGGGCCCGAGATCGGCGGTGGCAATTTCCTTAGCGACACCGCGCCCGAAGAGAAGGCGGCGGAGTTGCGCGCGCAATCGACCATTCATTATAAGTCGAGTCAGCCCGGTCGGATCGTATGAGTCCAGATTGCGGGCCGGACGCAGACCGTATGACTGATGAGCAAGTAAGCAAACAAGCAAAGCATATGACTTCGTCGCCGTTGACCGACCCACAATCACTTCTCGCGCCGCTGCGACGGCTGCACGAGTTGATACGACACGAGGTGGTCGAGGCGTGCGAGCGTTCCGAGGTTGAGGCGCTCTCCGCGGTTGCGCGCGATGAGGAGGGCGACACCATCTACGCGGTGGATCGTGTCAGCGAGGAGCTTCTGATTGATTTCTTCGAGCGCGAGGTCGCGCCGCACGCACCGCTCGTGCTCATCGCCGAAGGGCTGCCACGCGGTCAGGTCGTGCTGCCGCGCGGCGCGTCCGTAGACGTGTGCGTGTGGCGCATCATTGTTGATCCGATAGACGGCACGCGCGGGTTGATGTATCAGAAACGGAGTGCGTGGATCCTGACCGGCGTCGCGCGCAACCGCGGCCCGGAGACTTGCCTCGCGGACATCGAGCTTGCGTTGCAGACCGAGCTGCCGCTCGTCAAGCAACATCTCTCTGACATGGCGTGGGCAGTGCGCGGCGATGGCGCGCACGCGGAGCGTTTCAACCGGCTGACGGGCGAGCGCACACCATTGCCTCTGCGCCCCTCGCAGTCGCCGACAATCGCGCACGGCTACGTGCAGGTCGCGCGCTTTTTCCCCGGCGCGCGCGAGGAGTTGGCCGCCATTGACGAGGAGATAGTCGTCGACGCGCTCGGCCCCGTGCAGCCGGGCAAGGCGCACTGCTTCGAGGATCAGTACGCGTCGAGCGGCGGGCAGCTTTACGAGCTGATGTGCGGGCACGACCGCTTCACGGCAGACTTGCGCCCGCTGATGGAAGAAACTTTGCGCGCGCGCGGACTCGCACTCGGCATCTGCTGTCACCCTTACGACCTCTGCACCGAGCTGATCGCGCGCGAGGCCGGAGTGATCGTGACGGATATCGGTGGCGGCCCTTTGCGCGCGCGGCTCGCGGTCGAGCCGGACGTGGCCTGGGCCGGCTACGCCAACGCGCAGATACGTGCGCAGGTCGAGCCGCTTCTGCGCGCAGCCCTCGTGCGACGCGGGCTGTTGACCCAAACGAGTTGAGGGCAAGCGCATGACGTTCGAGATCGTCTCCGGCACGACGCACGGCCTCGCGGACACGGAGTCATTCGTCGCGCTGTTGGGCAGTCTGCCGGAACACGTCGAGTTGCTGGGCAATCTACCGGGGCACTTGCCGCACGAGGGCGGGACTTTCTTCCGCCCGCGGCGCGAGATTGTAGTCACGCGCGCGCCGGGCCGGCTCGATTTGATGGGCGGCATCGCGGACTATTCAGGCGCGCTCGTGCTGGAACTGCCCACCGCCGCGGCGACGCACGCCGCCTTGCAGCTCGAAGAAGGTGACGTGCTCACAGTCGTCAGTCTCTCGACCAACATCGCGTCGGTGCCGCGCCGCTACGTGATGTCGCTCGCGGAGTTCGTGCGCGACGGCTCTCCCATTTCTTACGAAGAGGCGCGCGCGCGTTTCGCGGCGGACGCAGAGAGTCATTGGGCGTCTTACGTTGCGGGCGCGTTCCTCGTGCTGATGCGCGAGCGCGGGTGTGGTTTCGAGCGCGGCGCGCGCTTGCTCATCCGCTCCGACGTGCCGGAGGGCAAAGGCGTCAGCTCGTCTGCCGCGCTCGAAGTGGCGGTCATGCGCGCGGTTGCCGCTGCATACCGTCTTGAGCTTTCGCCGCGCGAGACGGCGTTCCTCTGCCAACGCGTCGAGAACATGGTGGCGGGCGCGCCGTGCGGCGTGATGGATCAGATGACTGCGGCTTGCGGCGAGGAGGGTCGCCTGCTCGCGCTCCTGTGCCAGCCGTGTGAGGCGAGCGGGTACGTGCCTTTGCCGCCGGAGCTTTCGGTCTGGGGCATTGACTCCGGCGTCCGGCACTCGGTCGTCGGCGCGGACTACAGCACGGTTCGCACGGCTGCTTTCATGGGCTACCGAATGGTCGCGGACTTTGCGGGCCTGCGTGCGAACGAGGGCGACGCGGGAGGCCATCTAACAATAGAAGACCCGGAGTGGCACGGCTACCTCGCCAACATCTCGCCCGTCGAGTTCGAGGAACGTTACATGCCGCTGCTGCCAAACCGCGTATCGGGCGCTGATTTCCTCGCGGGCTACTGCGGCATCACAGACCAGGTTACTAACGTCGAGCCTGCTCGTATCTACCCCGTGCTTGCTGCGACACGCCACCCCATCCGCGAGCACGCACGCGTCAGCGAGTTCGCCGAAGCATTGCGAGACTGGCGCGGTCTCGCACAGGCCGAGCGGTTGGGCGAACTGATGTACGAGTCGCACGCGAGCTACTCCGCCTGCGGTCTGGGTTCTGCCGGGACAGACGAGCTTGTGCGGCTAGTTCGTGAGGTCGGCCCGGCGCGCGGGCTTTACGGCGCAAAGATCACGGGCGGCGGGAGCGGCGGCACTGTTGCGGTCTTGGGTCGGCGCAACGCGGGCGTTGAGGTTGCAAAGGTTGCGGCTGAGTACACCGAACGCGCGGCGGTGCCGTCACTCGTGCTCGGCGGCTCTTCGCCGGGCGCTTGCCGCTTCGGTCATCTGGTCTTGAAGTAGTGAAATCGCGGCGATGTTTCCGTTACATCAATCGCTCACTCCGTTCGCGACAACCTTCAACTCCAGCACAGTACCGGGCATTTCGACTCCGCGCGCGGCGTCGCTCGAAGTCGCTTTAAGTTTGATGGGGACGGCATAAACGCCGGGAGCCGCGGTGCGTCGAGCGGCGTAACGGCGAATGCCAGCGCTCCGAGCGCAGCCGTCAATTTCCGCAGCGTCGTGCTCATGTGTTCATCAACGTGACTTTCGCAAGCCGTGCGAGACGCGAGCGCCGTCACCTTGCGATGACTTCGAGCTTCGCCGTCAGTTCCTTGTCCGTCGCTGAGCTTGGGCCGACCATGATGGTGAACGTGCCCGGCTCGACGACGCGATGCATGTCTTCATCGAGGAACGAGAGCTTGTCGGGCGTGACGACGAACTGGACGGTCTGCGTCTGCCCCGGCTCAAGATGAATGCGGCGGAAGTCTTTCAACTCTTTGACGGGTCGCGTCACGGAGCTTACGTCGTCGCGGATGTAGAGCTGCACGATCTCGTCGCCGGCCATGCGTCCCGCGTTGGTCACGTCAATGTTGACGGTCGCCTGACCCGCGGGGCCCGTCCTGTCAGGCGTGATGCGAAGGTTGGAATAGTTATAGGTCGTGTAGCTCAGGCCGTGGCCGAAGACGAAGAGCGGGCCGACGCTTGTGAAGAGGAATCCGCGCTTGGCCGAGGGCTTCTGGTAGTAATAGACGGGGAGTTGTCCGACGTTGCGCGCGACGGTGACGGGCATCTTGCCCGAAGGATTGTAGTCTCCGAAGAGAACGTCGGCCACAGCCGTGCCCGTCTCCTCGCCGAGATACCAGCCCTCGAAGACCGCGGTCACGTGCTCGTAAACGTAGTTGGCCGAGAGTGGGCGACCGTTGGTGAGGAAGACGATTGTCGGCTTGCCGGTTTCGAGCACGGCTTTGACGAGATCATTCTGCTGGCCGACGAGGTCGAGGTTGTCGGTGTCGCCCATGTGGTTCTCAGCCCAAGCCTCGCGCGAAGTCTCGACGTTCCCGCCGATGGCGAGCACAACAACGTCCGATGCGCGCGCGACCTTCACGGCTTCGACTATCTCACGCGCGTTCTCTGCAGGGTCTGCGAGGCGCACGTCATCGTTGCCCCAGGTCGGGATGCCTGTCTTCGGGTCGCCCCTGGTTATCTTCACGCCCTCGGCGTAGTTGACCTGCGCGCTGTTTCCGACCTTTGCCTTGATGCCGTCGAGGATGCTGACGGTGCGCGAGGGCGTGCCGCTGTACTCGCCGAGGTCGGCGCGCGCGGCGTTCGGGCCGATGACGGCGATGGAGCGAACGCGATTACGGTCGAGCGGGACGACGCTGCCTTCGTTCTTCAGCAGCACGATTGCCTCGCGCGCGGCTTTCAAGGCAAGCGCGCGGTGTTCCGGCGACTCGTTCGTGCGCGCCGCTTCGTCGGGGTCTACGTAAGGATTCTCGAAGAGACCGAGCAGGAACTTGCCTCGAAGGATACGCGCTGCTGCCTTATCAATCGTGGCCTCGGAGACGCGCCCGTCGCGCACCTGCTGGACGAGCGTGCCATAGCATTCGATGTATGGAAGTTCCATGTCAACGTCCGTATTGATGGCGCGGCGCGCGGCGTCCGCCTCGTCGGCGGCGACGTGGTGGCGGCGTATCAACTCAGCGACGCCAAAATAGTCTGAGGAGGTGTAGCCGTCGAAGCCCCACTCCTCGCGCAAGACCTTCTGGATGAGCCAGTGGTTGGCGTGCGACGGCACGCCGTCGATCTCGTTGTACGAAGGCATCACGCTCATCACGTGCGCCTCCTTTACCGCAACCTCAAAGGGGTAGAAGAAGTCTTCGCGAAGGATGCGCTCGGAGAAGTTCGCGGGCGCGATGTTCGTGCCGCCTTCAGGCTGGCCGTGCGCGGCGAAGTGCTTGGCGGTGGCGATGACATGGCGGCGGTCAACCGTGGGTCCCGGCCCTTGAAAACCCGTGACGGCGGCGACGCCCATGCGCGAGACGAGGTAAGGGTCTTCGCCGTAGGTCTCTTCGATGCGCCCCCAGCGTGGCTCGCGACCCAGATCGAGGTCTGGCGCGAGCACCTGGTCTGCGCCGCGCGAGCGCGCCTCGGCTGCCGCCGCGTTGAAGACCTGGTGGACGAGGTCTGTGTCCCAGGTGCTCGCGAGCGCGATGGCCTGCGGGAAGCTGGTCGCGCCCGGAGCCATCAGCCCGTGCAGAGCCTCTTCGTGAAACGTCGCGGGGATTCGCAGGCGGTTGTGCTCGATGACGTATTTCTGTATCGAGTTGGTGAAGAGAGCCGTCGCGCGCGCGTCTTTGCCGTGGAGCGGCGCGGCGGCGCGCTCCGCGTCGGACGCGGCCTGACTAGGCCCCCCGAACTGCCCGATGCCGTTCTTGAGTGTCTCCTGCATCTTCTGGTCGGGCGCGAACTCGCCGCGGTCGTTGAGGAGTTGCTTGCTCTGGTTCGTGACCCAGACGGATTCGAGCTGCGCGACCTTCTCTTCGAGCGTCATGCGTGAGAGCAGGTCTGCCACTCTTTGCTCAACGGGCAAATGCGGGTCGCGGTAGGGCGGCGGCGCACCTTGCGCGCCTGCGCGCCGCATGGCGGGGAGTTGGGCAAGGAATAACACGCCGGTCGCGGTGACGAGGCAGGCCGTTATGATTCGTCTCATTTTCTCTATCCCTTCGGAGTAGTCGGCAGCGAGGCGTCTTCGTCCGGCGCGTGCCTTTACGGTCGTGCCTTCAGTTTCGTCCGGCGGTCAGCCCCTGCCAGTCGTCTGTGCGGAAGGGCGAGGCGGGCAGCCCGTCAGCGTTGTAGAGATTGCCTGCCGGGTTGTCGGCCCACGCGTAGCGGACGGCTGCGGGATGCGGCACGTCCTTGCTCCAGATGACGACGGCGTTTCCGTCTATGCGTATCTCAGCGGGAACGAACTTGCGGTCGATGCCCGCGACGAAGAATCCCGCGGGCGGCGAGCCGTCGCGCGTCTTCAAGCCGCCTGCGTGACTGAAGCGGACGCGCACCATGTTGCCCTCGACCTTGAATGATTCGTAGAGCGGCCCGGACTCTTCTGTCTTCTGACCGTAGGTTTCGGCGAGCGCCCAACGCGCGAGGCGCAGGCCAACGTCGAGCTTGTTGCGCGGGTGTATGTCTTCCGGGTTGCCGATGTCAATCGTGACTGCCATGCCTGTGTGCGGCAATCTCCTCATCGTCATCAACTGAGCCTCGCGCAGCTCCGCCCACTCGCTGTCAATCGAGTCCATCGGCCTCGCCTTCCAGTTAGCGAGCTGGACGAAGTAGAAGGGGAAGTCGCCCTCGCCCCAGGCCGAGCGCCAGTCGCGAATCATCACTGGGAAGAGCTTGCGGTATTGATAAGCGCGGCCCGCGTTGGCCTCGCCCTGATACCAGATGGCACCGCGTATCGTGTAGGGCACGAGCGGAGCGAGCATCGCGTTGTAGAGGACGGCCGGGTTGTTCTGGTTAGCTGAACCCGGAGCTTGCGGCTGACGCGAGTAATCTATCTGCCTGGACGGAACCGTGAACTCCTCTTTGTAGTACCAATCGCCTTCGAGCGGCACCGCCTCTACCTTCGCGGCACCCGCGGGCGCGAGCCACATCTCGCCGCCGACGAATCCACCGCCGCCCACACGGTCGAAGACGCGCACGGCTATGACGTTTCGCCCCGCGCGGGCGAGTGAGCCGGGCACGCGGTAGCGTCGCGGCACTGTCCAGGAGTTCGGCGTCTCGCCGCCGGTCGAGCCGACGCGCACGCCATTGAAGTAGGTCGTGTCGAAGTCGTCAATCGCGCCGAGGCTGAGCATCAGGTCGCGGCCCGCCCACGCGGCGGGGACGTTCACTTCCTTTCGGAACCAGACGGCTCCGTCAACGTCGAGTCCCGCCGACTCCCAAGCCTGCGGCACGCGCATCTTCTTCCAGTCGGCGAACGCGCTCTCTGGATTGGCGTAGCCCATCGCCTCGCCCTTGTTGCCCGGGTCTTGTGTAACGTACTGACGCTCCCACTCGACGCGCGCTCGCTCGTAATCGCCTTGAAGCCGCGGTAGCTCTTTCAACTCGGCGTCGAACCTGTCGAGCATCGGCTTGAGCGCGGGTTCGGCGGCGAGCGCAGCGCGGCTCGTCCAAGCCTCGGCGGGCGTGCCGCCCCACGAAGTATGTATCAGCCCGACGGGGACTTTGAGGCGGCGGTATAACTCCCTGCCAAAGAAGTAGCCGACCGCCGAGAACTGCGCGACGGTCTCCGGCTTCGTTACGACCCAGCGTCCTTCAACGTCTTCGAGCGGCGTGGCCGACGTGTTCTTCCTGACGGTGAAGAGATGTATCTCCGGGTAGTCGGCCTGTGCGACCTCGCGCGCGCCGTCCTGCGCGTTGACTAGTTGCCACTCCATGTTCGACTGGCCCGAACAGACCCAGACTTCGCCGATCAACACGTCGCGGAAGATGAGCGTGTTTTTGCCGGCCACGGTCATCTCAAAAGGGCCGCCCGCCTTGAACGGCCCGACGAAGACCTGCCAGCGCCCGCGCTCGTCGGCGGGCGCTGGCGTGGTACTACCGTTGAATGTGACGGTCACGCGCTCGCCCGGCTCCGCAGTCCCCCAGACGCGCACCTTGCGCCCCTGCTGCAAGACCATGTGGTCGCCGATGAGCGAAGGCACTCGTACGTCCGCGCGCGCCGAGCCAGTTAGACAGAAGAGCAGAAGCGCGAGCGCCGGCAAGAACAGACGCATGTTGATTTTCATAGTCGTAAAGCCCGCCGCTTCAAACTACGTCGAGGGCGCGCCGGGTCGGAACTCGGAAGCGACCGGGGCGTTCGCGGCGGAAGCGGCCCGCTCCGGAAGTCCCGGCGGGGTTTGTTGCATGACCGGGCAAAAGTCCCACGCGCACGTCAGCGCCGTCAGTGCTCACGCCCGAAACTTCCGGCTCTTCGACGGCGGCATCTTTCAAGGAAAATTGGTTGGAACTGAGCACACATTCTCTTTCATCGGCGGATTTTCTTCAAGAGGAATTTTAGCAGGCGACGGACTGGAAGAGCGATGCGGCAAGCGGAGCAGCCTCCCCCGCCTTGCGGCGATGCGGAGAGGCGCGATGTGCTGCACGGCCTACGGAAGTTGTAAAGGGTCACGGCCGCTCAGGCCCGCGTGACGCCTGGCCCATTAAATCGAGCATGACGACCGAATGATCCACTGCGGGCTGCTCGGACGCGAGTGGCAGACCATGATGTTCCAACTTGACGAGGCGCGGACGTTACGCGGCTTCCGAAAGCTGCTTCAAGGGCTTCAACGTCTCGCGCGACCTCGTCGTCGGGCATAACGTCATCGACTTCGTCGTCGGGCATAACGTCATCGACTTCAAACTGCCCTTCCTCTCTACAAACGGAGCGTCATTCATCAAGTCCGCCCGACGGTTGATCTCTCCTTCGCCCGCTACCGTTCGCAGCCTATCTTCGACACGAGGCACTAGTGGAACAATTGGTCGCCACGGAAGCTCATTTCGTTCGACCGGCTGGCGAAAGTCTGTGGGCCTCAAAAGCCCGAAGTTCAGTGAGACTGATAACGATAAAAAGCATCGGGTTCACCCGCAGACTTGGTGCTGCAAGCACGGTTTTCACAGAGTCGTTTACTCCAGCGCCGCGCGTACGGCCTTGAGGTCAGCGTTAACCCACAGGCGAAGTCGGCATCGTTGAAAGTCTAGCCGTCACTCCCTAAAGCACCAAATGTGCGGGTGAACCGCGAACAGAACGTTATTATCGGACACAATGTATTTCGCCTCTTGTATGTTTTATGCCCCGGAGATCAATAAACGTGTGCGCCAATATCTAAAGTTGAGCAGCACTTCATATCGAGTGGATGAGACATACATCAAGGTTGGGTAGTCTTGTAAGTATTTGTATCGCGCCGTGGATAAGGATGGCCGGGAGAGAGAAAGATTTTGCCTTCATCAAGGAACTGTTAGATCGGGGGTTGGTGGACATGGAGACTTTCATCGGTCGCGCCGAGTTGGTAGCAGACATGCCACAAAGCAATGCCTTATCGCCGCGCCTCGAACAGCTGGAGGCTTACCTCAAAGTCGCCCGCCCAACTCACGCCGTAAGTCCTATTCAGCAGTTGTTAAAGCGCCTTGGATAATTCCAGTAGGGCCGCCCGTCCCTACTGCTTCAGAGACTTCATGTGCGCGACGAGCGCGCCCGCCTGCTCGGGCGTGACGCCCTTGGTCTCGTAGCTCGGCATCTTGGGCGTGACATCGTTCTTGCCCTTTAGCACCGTCGAAGCGAGCACGTCGTCGGCCTTCGTCGCGTCGAACTTCTTCTCTGCCTTCTGGCCGTGACACATCGTGCACTTGGCCTTGAAGGTAGTTGCCGCGTCGAAGTCCTGCGCTACGGCGCGTGCCGGCGCGGGGGTCGGGCTAAAGAGGATCAGCGCAAAGAGCGGGAGTGTGATGAGTGCGATCACGAGCGTTTTTATTCTTTTCATGGTTCGACCTTTTTTCCTCGAAACTGTCGGCGTCGGGTTGTCGGCAGAATCTTCGCCCACGCCGCCCGCCCTTTATTGGGCAATGCCTGTGCCGCGCAGTGGGGGTCGCGAGTCAGCGCATTTTCTGAGAAAAAGACGCATCTCTTGGCCCATGCCTTCGGGTCAGCGGGATTTTCCGCAGGGGGCTGCGGATCTTTTCGCAAGACGTTTGTTAGCGACAAGAAATAACTTCTTGGGGAAGCCTACGCACTTCATCACTGAAGGCGTGGAAGCGCCGGGCGACGAACTCGGCACTTGGAGCAAGTCCCGCAGTCCTCATCTTCGATGGACTCCGGGGCCCAGCGGCAGGTTATCAACGTCCGGAGGCTTGCGACGGCACGCGCCGCCAGAGGTGTATTACCGCTCGCCGCCGAAGTAGAAGCGGAGCGAGGTGTAGGGCATGTGCGCGTGGTAGTTCTGCGGCCTGATGCTGACGAGCGGACTCTCTCTGTAGTTGTAATACTGGTAGCCAAGATTCCAGTCGAGCCTGCGGTTCACGCGGATCGCCACGCGCGCCTCCGGCGACTGGTAGCTCATCGGGTACGAGCTGATGAGCGAGCCGGGCGTGCCCGTAGGGTCT
>JAVRON010000002.1:0-16574 GCA_032162705.1 Acidobacteriota bacterium | reverse complement strand
TGACAGATGTCGCAGCCGTAGAGCCAGCCGTCGAGATGCTCTGCGACAGCGCGCGGGAGTTCCGGGTCGCGCAGCTCAATGGTGGCGTGCGAGATGCAGAGATTCGAGTCAACGACGTAAGGGGCGTTGATGGCCTGCGTGGGGCACGCGTCGATGCAGAGCGTGCAGGAGCCGCAGTGGTCTTCAACGCGCGCCGTGTCGTACTGCATCTCCACGTCGAGAAGGAGTTCGCCGAGGAAGACCCACGAGCCGTACTCGCGCGTGATGAGATTCGTGTGCTTGCCGATCCAGCCGAGGCCCGCGCGCACCGCCCAAGCCTTGTCCATCGCTGGCTGCGCGTCCACGCAGACTTTCCCTGACGCGCCCGGCACAATCTCTCTGACGAAGGCGAGCAGCGCTTTCAGTCTTTCACCCAGAACGTCGTGGTAGTCGTCGCCCCATGCGTAGCGCGAGATTTTGCCGGTGCTCGGCGCGTTCGAGTGCGTGTGCGGCGTGTAGTAGTTGAGCGCGACGGCGACGACCGTGCGCGCGCCGGGCAGAAGCTCCGTCGGGTCTGTGCGCCGCTCGACGGCACGCTCCATCCAACGCATCGACGCGTGATTGCCGCGCGCCAGCCACTCTTCGAGCCGCGCGCGCTCCTCGTCCAACGCTTCGGCGCGCACGACGCCGACCTTCTCGAAGCCCAGCGCGAGCGCACAACGCTTCACCTCCGCCGCGATTTGTGCGTGCGAGAGTCGTACTTGTGCCGCCTCGTTCGACGTAGTAGTGCTCATACCTTAAACATGTCGCGCATAGTTGATTTTCGCGGGAGAAATTATAACAGAGCGAGCGTGCAGCGCCCCCGGTGCGAGTCCCGCGGCCTGCGCGCCGCCTCCAAGAGGACTCGCGTGCACGGCGTGTTACAATCTTCAAACGGCGCGACATCTCCCCCGGTACATTTTGGTTAGAGCCGAGACCGACTTCAGGCGGCGCTTGAACAGCCGAGGAGTCGTATGGCCGTGGAGTCGTATCGTCGCCGGAGCAAGGAGGGAAGAAGGTTTCGATGCCGCCGACAGATTTGAAGGAGAGCGAGAGTGAGTCGCTTGAGCGCAAGGCCGGGCGGCTTCTTTTCGTCGGGCTGCCCGTCCCGCGCCTCGACCGCCACTGGCGAGAGTTTCTGCGCGAAGTCCGACCGGGCGGCGTTATTCTCTTCGGGCGTAACATCGAATCGGCGGAGCAGGTCGCGCTGCTCAGCGCGCAGGTGCGCGATGCCGCAGGTCAGGAAGTCCTCTTCGGCGTCGATCAGGAGGGCGGACTCGTTGATCGCTTCCGCGACATCTGCGAGCCAATGCCTTCGGCCAAGTCCGTGCGCAACGCAGGGCGCGCAGACCTCTCGGAGAAGTTCGGCGCGCTGACGGCGCGCGCTCTCCGGCTGATGGGCTTCAATATCAACTTCGCGCCGGTGCTCGACCTCTCGGGCGACAACGACGAGAACGGCCTGCGCGCGCGCACCTTCGGCAACAATCCAGAGACGGTCTCTCTGCTCGGGGGCGCGTACCTCGAAGGCTTGCAGCGCGGGCAGGTCATCGGCTGCGGGAAACACTTCCCCGGACTCGGCGGCTCGAAGGTCGATTCACATCGTCGTCTGCCCATCGTCGAGCACACGTGGAAAGAGATTTTCCAGCGCGACCTCGTGCCCTTCATGGACTTGATGTTCCACCGTCCCGGCGAGCGCCTGCGCTCGGTGATGGTGAGCCACGCCGCGTTCCCAGACATCTCCGAGTTTCTGCAAGACCTCTTCCGGCAGGAGGGCGACCCGCCGACCTTACAGGGGCTTCACGAATTCCCCGCGACCATCAGCGGCAACGTCACCACGCGCCTGCTCCGACGCATACTCAAATTCGACGGGCTTGTCATCACAGACGACATGGAGATGGGCGCGGTCGTGCAGACGCTCACGGTTCCCGAAGCTTCTTTGCGCGCCGTCGAGGCAGGCTCCGACATGGTTCTCATCTGCGAGAGCGAGGAGAACGTCGTCGCCGCGCGCGACGAGTTGGTCAAGGCTATGCGCGAGAAGCATCTGAGCATGCGCGCCGTCAATGCCGCCGCGCGACGCATGGACTGGGCGCTCAAACTCGCGGGCGAGCCTGAGTTGTTCGACGCCGAAGAGTTCAAGGCAGTCTCGCGTGCGCTCGGCAAGCTCAAGCTTGAGCTGAAGTCGGCGGAGGAGACGGGCGAGTACGCGCCGCTCTACGGCACGGAGGACGACGACGCCCGTCGCTCTTCAAACTTCTGAACGATGCCCACCGTCAAACTTCCCTTTGCCGCCTCGCCAAACTTCGCTCGTCAAAATTCCGGGTTCTGAGTTATCTTAAGCCGCGCGACGCCGAACGACCGTCGGCGAGCGCTCCCTTCAATTTCCTCCAAAGAGGTGTGTGACATGAAGACCCGTCGAGCGATTTTACTGTCGGCGCTGGCGCTCTTTGCGCTGCTCGCGGCGGCGAGCGCGTTGGCGCAGAGCGAAGACTGGCAGACGAAGCCTTACCAGCAGTGGACGATGAAGGACGTGCAGAAGGTTCTGAGCGACTCTCCGTGGGCGAAGACGATTGCCAGGACGGGGCCGCAGTTCAACGGCGAGAACATGCCGGATAAGATATACACGCTCCGGCTGCGCTCGGCGCTGCCCATCCGCCAGGGGCTTCTGCGACTGCGCCAGCTCAAGGAGGAATACGACAAGATGAGCGACAAGAAGAAGGCCGAGTTCGACGAGAAGAACAAGGCGCTCATCGACTGCCCGCCCTGCGACGACAACTATGTCATCGCGCTTGTCCCGCCCTCGGGTGCCGACGCGCGCATGACGCTGCCCACCTCGATGAAGTCGGCTTCTTTAGAGACGATGAAGCTCTACGTCCAGCTCTCGGACGACCGCGGCCAGCGGCGCGAGCTTGTCCACTTCGTGCCGCCGAAGTCGCCCGGACAGGAGGTCGTCTTCTTCTTCCCGAAGTTCAATGAAAAGGGCGAGCCGCTGATTACGCCTTCGAGCAAGAGGGTCGTCTTCAACATCGACCCGGCTGTCCTCGGCGGCGACTCCACCATCACACACTTTGATCTCGACGTGTCGAAGATGATCGTCAACGGGAAGGTCGTCTTCTAAAAGACCAGGCTCCACGCCTGATTCTAAAAGACCATCCCCCGGCCCCGAACGTCATCAAGCCCTACGCCCTAACGCCACTACGCAACATGAGGAGGCACGGAAACGCCTTGCGACGCACCTTCCCCTTAATTCTCGCACTCGCACTCGTCATCCTTCCTGTCTTCGCGCAGCAGCCCGCGCAAACGCCCACGCAACCGGCGGCGCAAGCGCCCGCGCGACAGGGCGAGGCCGCCGCCGCACAACAGCCGCCAAAGCCTCTGCCCCCGCCGCGCGTGAAGATAGAAGATTACCGCGAGCGCGCGTCGCGCATCATCGGCGCGGCCCTGACGAGCGACGCCGCCTACCGCCGCCTCGCATGGCTCACAGACCGCATCGGCAATCGCCTGAGCGGGTCTGAAAACCTTGAGCGCGCGATAGAGTGGGCCCTCGCGGAGATGAAGCGCGAGCGACTCGACAACGTGCGCGCCGAACGTGTGTTGGTGCCGCACTGGGTGCGCGGCGAAGAGAGCCTTGAGTTAGTCGAGCCGGTGAGTCGAAAGCTCTCCATGCTGGGCTTAGGCAACAGCGTCGGCACGCCGCCCGAAGGCATCACGGCTGAGGCGGTCGTCGTCCGCAGCTTCGACGAGCTGGAGGCGCTCGGCGAAAAGGTTCGCGGCAAGATCGTCGTCTACAACGTGCCGTTTACGACCTACGGCCAGACGGTGCAGTACCGCGGCTTCGGGCCCTCGCGCGCCTTGAAGTACGGCGCGGTCGCGACAATCGTCCGCTCGGTCACGCCCGTCAGTTTGCAGACGCCGCACACGGGCGCGCTCCGCTACGCAGAGGGTGAGACCGAGCACATCCCCGGCGCGGCTGTCACCATCGAGGGCGCGGAACTCTTGCAGCGCATGCAGGAGCGCGGCGAGCACCCACGCCTTCATCTCACGATGGGCGCGCACTTCCTGCCCGATGCCGAGTCGGCCAACGTCGTCGCCGAGATCAAGGGGCGCGAGCGGCCCGAAGAGGTCGTCGTCATCGGCGGCCACCTCGACTCGTGGGACGTAGGTCAGGGCGCGCAGGACGACGGCGGCGGTGTCATCGTCTCTTGGGAGACGGTGCGCCTGCTCAAAGAGTTGAACCTCAGGCCGCGTCGCACGATCCGCGTCGTGCTGTTTACGAATGAGGAGAACGGCACGCGCGGCGGCAACGGCTATCACGACGCGCATAAGGCCGAGTTAGCGAACCACATCCTTGCTATCGAGTCAGACAGCGGCGTCTTCCGTCCCACGGGCTTCGGCCTCTCCGAGAAGGCCACGCCACAGGCGCGCGCCGACTTCAACGAGATCGCGAAGCTCCTCTCAGGCATCCGCGCCGACCGCATCGACCCCGACGGCGAAGGCACGGACATCGGCCCCATGATGAAAGAGGGCGTCACCGGCGCATCGCTCGACGTTGACGGCTCACACTACTTCGACATACACCACACGCAGGCCGACACCTTCGACAAGGTCAACCCGCAGGAACTCGCCGCCTGCGTCGCCGCCATGGCCGTCATGGCCTACGTCGTCGCAGACATGCCCGACCGTCTGTAACATTGGAAGAGCGGCTCTGTCTTGACTCCAGACTTCAGACTCCAGACTTTTTAGTGGAACTTTTCTCCGCGCCCGAGCGAAACAGAAGTGTCCGGCGGCGTTGGTCTTCGAGGACGGGTTCGGAGCGAAAGGGATGTCGGCTTCCCAACAACAAACGGATGCGGAGTTGCTGCGGCTGATGCTGGCCGGTGACGAGTCTGCCTTTACGGCGCTCTACCGTCGGAGGCAGGGCGGGGTCTATCGCTTCGCCTTGCAGATGAGCGGCTCGGAGGCTTTGGCCGAGGACGTGGTGCAGGAGACTTTTATGGTCTTGATGCGCGACGCTAATAACTTCGACGCGACGCGCGGGAGCTTGAGCGCGTATCTCTACGGCATCGCGCGCAATCACGTCCTGCGTGCCTTCGACCGCGAGCGCTCGCTTGTACGCTTCGACGACGAAGCGGAGGATTGCGGGGAAGCGCCGCATGAAAATCTGGTTACGCGTCCAGACCCGCTCGGCGATTTGACGCGCGCCGAGACGGTTGAGCGTTTGAGGCAGGCCGTGCTGGCGCTCCCGACGCACTACCGGGAGGTCGTCGTGCTCTGCGAGCTGCACGAGATGAGCTATCTGGAGGCCGCTGCCTCGCTCGGTTGCGCGGTCGGAACCGTCCGCTCGCGTCTGCACCGCGCTCGCTCGATGCTTGCGGAGAAGATTCGAGGCCAGCGCGAAGCAGAGGCGCAGCGTGAAGCAGAGGCAGAGGCGCAGACGGGCGGCGAAAGTGGAGACGGAGCGGCGGCGCGGGCTTTAAGGACGGCGAGGTGTTTCGCATGAACTGTCAGGAATACGAGGGCGGCATGAACTGTCAGGAATTTGAGCGCGGCATTGAAGTCCTGGCGCGGGGCGCGCTGGCCGACGCGCGTGCGCGAGCCGAGTCGCTGTTGCACGAAGAGTCTTGCGCCGCTTGCGCCGCGCGGCTCGCGGACGAGCGTGCCCTCTCGTTGGGACTCCGCGCGCTGGCCTCAGAGATGAAGGATACGAACGCGCCCGCACGCGTCGAGTCGGCGCTGCTCAAGACCTTCCGCGCACGCGCCGGGTCAATAGCCGTCGGAGATGAAGCGAGCAAAGTCCTGGAGCGAGCGAGCAACGCGGGCAACATCGACAGAGTCGTTCCGCCCTCCACGGGCAACATCGTTCCGCTATCCAGTGACAACGTCGTTCCGCTTTCGGCTCACTCAAAGACCGAGCATTGGTCTTGGGTGAAGACGCTTGCGGTCGCAGGTCTGGCCGCGGCGGCGGCGCTCGCGCTCTTCGTGCTCGTTCGTCCGGGCGCGTCCGTTCCCGAGCTTGGAACGAAAGGCGAGGTGGCAGAAGCGCCGACTCATGCGGAGATGCCTGACAGCGAGCAGCGGAACCCCGTGCAGGTGTCTGCGCCGAGCGTCGCGCAGAATGATTCATCGTCGGACGACAAGGCCGTGCATACGCCGTTTAAGACCGATGACGGCTTCGATAAGATTGCGCGCGCGTCTTCAGCACTGCGCCGTCCGACGGGCCGTGTGCGGCCGGTGAACGCCGTCTTCAACGCGAATGGTGCGCTTAACTCTCAGGCCGGAAGCAGTGCCGCGACCGAAGGGACGGACTCTCAGCAGGAGGTCGCGACCGAGTTCATCCCGCTGATGCAAGGCACGCACTATGCGCAGGCCGAGGGCGGACACTTAGTCCGAGTCGAGCTGCCGCGCTCGGCGCTCGCTTCGTTCGGACTGCCGGTCAACACAGAGTCGGGCGGGCGTGTGAAGGCAGACGTGTGGCTCGGCGACGACGGGCTGGCGCGTGCTATCCGCTTCGTGCGGTAACTCACGGTTGGTTAAAGCGCGGTAACTCAGATTAAAGCGAAGGGCGGTTTCAAACTCGACACTGGAAACACTCGCATTCGTAAAAGGGGACGGCAATCAAACGTCGCAAGTGAGCGAAAGGAAATCAAAGTTATGCAAAAGAAGTGGATGCTCTTCACCATCGCGCTCGGCCTTCTGGGCACTACCTTGGGCGTGAGCGCGCAGGACTCGAAGGAGCGCAAGGCTGCCATCGAGGTCTTCGTCTCGCAGCAGGGGCCCGGTGCGTTGCCGCCACCGCCGCCGTCGCCGGATGACGAGATGGGCGGCGACAACTTTATCTTCATCGCGACCGAGATGAGCTTTGGCGGCCCGGTCGTGAAGGGCGCGCCCTACTCGGCGCAGTCCGTCACCGAGAGCGTGCAGGCGCTCGCCGACGGCAACCGCATCGTTCACAAGACGACGGCGCAAATCTACCGCGACTCAGAAGGGCGCACGCGCCGCGATCAGGCGCTCGGCTCCATCGGCCCTTACGCCGCCGCGGGCGACCCGCCGCAGACCTTCTTCATCAACGACCCCGTCTCGGGCTTCAGCTATATCCTCGACCCGCGCTCGAAGGTGGCGCGCAAGATGCCGCGCATGGAGATCAAGATGAGGTCGGCGGACAAGTTGAAGACGTTGGAACTGAACAAGCTGCGGACGGATGAGGGAGAGGCGGGCGGCCCCGAGTCGCCCGCGTCGCCTGCGCCTCCTGTGCGAGAGCGGAAGGAGGTCGAGACGCGCTCCTTCATCTTCACAACGCCCGCGCCGCCGGGTGCAGCGGAAGGCTCGCTCCCACCGGGCGCAGCGGATGGGCCGGTGGAGTTTCATTTCTCGGGCCGCGAGTCGAAGGCCGAGACCAAGACCGAGAAGCTTGAGCCGCGCTCGTTCGACGGCGTGCAGGCCGAAGGCGAACGCTACACGACGACCATCGCGGTGGGCGAGATCGGCAACGAGCAACCGATTCAGATCGTCAACGAGCGCTGGTACTCGCCCGAGCTACAGGTCGTCGTCATGACGCGCCACAGCGACCCACGCTTCGGCGAGACGACCTATCGCCTGACCAACATCACACGCAGTGAACCCGCGGCCACGCTCTTCCAGGTGCCCCCGGACTACACGCTCAAGGACAGGACAGCAGCACCCTTAGCGCCCGGCGCGCCCGGCGTCCGCCGCATGCGCCGCCCAGCGCCCCCGCCCGAGAACTAACGATTGCCGAGTACGAAATTAGAAGCAGACGGGGACGGGGAGATAGGGAGACGGGGTGACGGGGAGAAAGAAACTGCGTTGTAGAACGTCTCCCCGTCTGCTTGTCCCCTGTCTCCCTATCTCCCCATCTCCCCGTCTTGCCCATCACCCCGTGCGCTTCAGCTTGCCCGTCTGCTTCGCCCAGCGCTCGACCAGTGCGAAGACGTAGAGGCCGAGCGGTATCATCACCAACCCCATCAGCGTGAGCACCGTCAACTCATACGTGCAGGCCGAGAGCGGCGCACCCGCCATCAGCTCGCCGCCATCGCCGATACCTATGAGCTTGCGGCTCGCAGACAGGGCGTAGGTCGCTGGCGAGATGACCGAGAGCGGCTGGAGCCAGCGCGGCAGAACCGCCACCGGGTAGTAGACGCCCGAGACCAGAAGAAGTATCCCCTGAAAGATGTTCGTCGCCTCCGCCCCGCGCTCGGGTGAAAAGACGGGCAGCGTCGCCGCCATCAACCCCAGCCCGATGAAGGCCGCGCTCGACACCGCCAGCACCACGACCATCCCCGCCCAGTTCGCGCGCGACAGATCGAGATCGACGAAGAGCAGCATCCCCACGACGATGATACAAGAGCGCACGACCGCGTAACCCGTGGCGAAGAGGCTCACGCCCGCCAGATGTATCAGGCGCGAGACCGGGGCCATGAACGTGTATTCGAGCGTCCCCTCCCAACGCTCGTATGTGATCGAGTTGGCGATCTCCTGAAAGACGACCGACAACAGTCCCCACAGCATCACTCCCACCAGCAGCGTCAGCGTCAAACGTCGGTCGTTCGCCGCCACGCCGATCAGCACGACCGTCGCCGAGTTGACCACCGCGTAGAAGGTGAAGACAACCACCCAGGAGAAATATCGCCGCGTCAGATGATAGTCGCGGAAGACGAACGCCCAGGTCTGTCTGAGTATCTGTTCCATCGCTTAAACCTCCAGCCCCGCCGTAACCAGCGCCGCTTCTTCTTTCTTCACGCCTTTCTCGTTCCCGTCGAGCTTCTCGCCCGCGAGCGAGATAAAGGCGTCGTCGAGCGATTCGGTGCCGGAATGCTTCTTCAACTCTTCGGCTGTGCCTTCGGCGATGAGCCTTCCTTTCGCGATGAAGCCGATGCGCGAGCAGAGCCGCTCGGTCTCGGCCATGTCGTGCGAGGTCAGAAGAATCGTCGTCCCGTGCTCGCTCCTCAAGGCTTCGAGGAAAGTCTGCACGTCGCGCTTGCTCTTCGGGTCGAGTCCCGTGGTCGGCTCGTCCAGAAGGAGCAGCGGCGGGTTGATGAGCAGAGCGCGCGTGATCGCAACCTTCTGCTGCATGCCTCGGCTCATCTCTTCGAGCGGGTCTGTGAACTTCTCGCCGTCGAGTCCGAGGGCTTCGAGAATCTCCAACGCGCGCCGCTCCGCCGGAGCCTTGTCCATGCCGTAGAGATAGGCCGAATAGAGCAGGTTCTCGCGCGCCGAAAGCTTCTTGTAGAAGGCCGCGTCCACGCTCACGCGCCCGATACGGCGGCGCACCTCCGCCTCCTCGCCGGGGATGCGGTATCCGAGCAGGCGCACTTCGCCTTCGTCCGGCACGAGCAGCGTCGAGAGGACGCGGATGAGCGTTGACTTGCCCGAGCCGTTAGGCCCGAGCAGGCCGTAGGTCTCACCTGAGCGCACCTCGAACGTCACGTCGTGCAATGCGTGCGTGATGGAGCGGCGCACGCGGATAAAGCCCTTGCGTTTGCGAAAGGATTTACAGAGATGGCGGACTTCTATCCCTAAATTCGACATCGGCTCACACACCTTCCCGACCTTCGGGTGGTCGGGCAACCGCTTTCCGTTGATGGGAAAGAAAAGGAAACGACGGAGAGTCGTTGCGGCGGAGTTAGGCGAGCCAGATGTAGCGCATAGTTGTCACCTCACTTAGTGAGTGGGGCAAGGATAGACGAGGCGCGCTGGTTTGGCAAGGATTTGTTGTGAGTCTTTTAGTCGAGTTGATTTCGCGAGCCGCCTCCGACCTTCAGACTTTCGGCAGACCCTTGCGCGCGACCGTTGTCATCACTTCGCTGAAGCGGTCGAGTTCTTTCATCGTCGTGTAGACGCTCGGCGTGACGCGTACACCTTTGAACTCGTCATGGATGATGGGCGTGGCGAAGATTTTGTGGCGGGTCATCAGGTAGGCGCAGACCGCGTAAGGGTCAGTCCCTTCGACGTGGACGTTGGCGAGCGCGCACGATTGCCGGTCGTCGAACGAAGTGTTGAAGCGCACGTTCGGCTCGTCCTTCAGTTGGTTCATCCAGTGGCGCGCGAGCAGACGCAGACGCGCCTCTTTGCGCTCGGGGCCGACGCCCTGATGGAAGAGGAGCGCTTCGCCGATGGCGAGGCGCTGCGCGGCAGAGCGCGTGCCCGTCTCCTCAAACTTGCGTATGTCCGCGTCCTGACTCCGCTCGGCGGCCATGAGCGGCCAGATGTTTTTAATCTTCTCCTTACGCACGTAGAGCATGCCCGTGCCCTTCGGCGCGTGGAGCCACTTGTGCAGAGAGGTTCCAAAGTAGTCGCAGCCGAGGTCGTCGCGTTTGAAGCGGAAGTGCGCGAATGAGTGTGCACCGTCAACGATGGTCTCGACGCCGCGCCGCCGCGCCGTCTCGCAGATGTCGCGCACGGGCGTGATCTGTCCCGTGATGTTGATGACGTGCGAGACGAGGACGAGACGCGTGCGCGGCGTGAAGCCCGCCTCGTAAGCGGCGGTAATCTCCGAAGGGTCTTTCGGCGGGATGGGAATCTTGACAGTCTTCAGACGAATGCCGTCGCGTCGCTCGCGCTGGCGGAGTGTCGTCAACATGCGCGGGTAGTCCTGCGTCGTTGTCAGCACTTCATCGCCGCGCTTCAGGTCGAAGCCAAAGAGCAGAGCTTCGAGCGAGTCCGAGACGTTGCGCGTGATGGCGACCTCTTCACGGTCACATCCAAAGAGGTCGGCGAGGCCCGTGCGAATCGTCTCGGACTGCGGCTCTAGAATTTCCCACATCGTGTAGGCGGTGGCGTCCTCCTGCTGCCAGATGTACCGGACGAGCGCCTCTGTGACGATGCGTGGGCTTGGCGAGACGCCGCCGTTATTGAGGTTCAACAGCCCGCGCGTGACCGAGAAGGATTGCTGGATGTCGAACCAGAAGTCCTCATCGCGCGCAGCTTCCTGCGCCGAGAGATGCGCGACGCGCTTTGCCGCCGCGCGCACGTCCTTGAGAAGCGAGGCGACCGTTGACGACGAGAGCGCGGCGAGTCCCAGACCCTTGCCGACCGACGAGAGGAAGCGTCGCCGGTCGAGTGCGCCGGGATAGTGTTCGTTGCTAGTGCGGCCCATCACGTTCTCCTCGCGCGCAGCTTAAGGCTCGATGGTTATCGAAAGCGGTGTGTCCGTCCACGTCGGCACAATAAGTCGTCCGGTCGCGGGCACGAACTTTTCCGGCGTTAGCACTATGTCGCCGCCCAAAAGCACTTGGCGGGGCACCGTGTTGACGCCGAGAAGTTCGAGCGCGGCGAGTCGGCGTGGCGAGCCATAATTGCCCTCGCGAGCGATGCCTATGCTGTTGCCCCGTTGCGTGACGTGTGTCGTCCGTGAGCCGCCGCGCAGATACTCGTATCCCTCGCCCGCGTCTTCATAAAAGCTGCTCGTCCCGTCTGCGCCGCGGACGATGACGAGCGACAACGGTGTCTTCATCATCTCGCCCGTGTGCTGGATGACGGGCTGCGTCGGAATCACCGCGCCCGCGCGCGCGAAGAGGGGCAGGCGTTCGAGCGGCGCGTCGATGTCTGCATCCTTGCCGCCCTCGTAGGTCTTGCCCGTCCACCAGTCAACCCAGTTGTCGCCCGAAGGAAAGTAGACGTGGCGCTTCGCGACCGATTCGGTGACGACCGGCGCGACGAGCAGGTTGCGTCCAACGAGGTACTCGTCTTCGACGAGATACGTGCGCGCGTCGTCCGGGTACTCGAACCAGAGCGGTCGCATCACGGGCGCGCCCGTCTCTGTGTGCTCTCGGAAGAGCGTGTAGAGATATGGGAGCAGACGGTAACGCAGCTCCACGCTCGCGCGATTGATGTCTGTGAACTCTTTCAGGAAAGAGTAAGGCTCGTGCGGATTCGAGCCTGCCTCGGAGTGTGAGCGCAGGAAGGGCGTCAGGGCGGCGGCCTGAAGCCAGCGCGTGTATAGCTCGGGCGTCGGGTTGCCGGAAAATCCGCCCACGTCCGCACCGATGAGCGGAACGCCCGAGACGCCGAGGTTCAAGAGCATCGGAATCGAGAGCCGCAGGTGATCCCAACTCGCCACGTTATCGCCCGTCCAGATGGCCGAGTAGCGCTGCACGCCCGCGTAGCCCGCGCGCGTCAGGACGAAGGGGCGAGAGTCGGGCCGCAGGCGTCGCTGACCCTCGAAGGTCGCGCGTGCCATCTGCATGCCGAAGACGTTGTGGTAACGCGCGTGCGTGTCGGGTGAGCCGTCGCCCGCGTGGCGCGCTGTCAGAGGGAAGGTCTTCATCGGGTGATGATAGATGTCCGGCTTCGGCGTCTCTTCGGAGAGAAAGACGCCAGGCTCATTCATGTCGTTCCAGAAGCCCGCGATGCCCTCGTCGATATTTTTTTTGTAGAGCGAGCCGAACCACTCGCGCGCACCCGCATCGGTGAAGTCCGGGAAGGCGCAGACGCCCGGCCACACGGTCGCGTGCAGTTCCTTGCCGTCGGCTGTCTTTACGAAATGGCCGCCCGCTTGGCCCTGCTGGTATGCGTCGTAGTTCGGGTCAACCTTGACGCCGGGGTCGATGATGACGACGACGCGGAAGCCTTCGGCGCGCAGGTCTGCGATCATCCGCGCGGGTTCAGGGAAGCGTTCATGATTCCATGTGAAGACGCGGAAGCCGTCCATGTAATCGATGTCGAGATAGATCACGTCCGCCGGAATCTTCGACTCGCGAAAGCCGCGCGCCACCTCGCGCACGCGCGACTCGGGCGTGTAAGACCAGCGCGACTGCTGATTGCCGAGCGCCCAGATGGGCGGGAGCGGCGTGCGACCGGTCAGCTCCGTGTAGTCGCGCAGAATATTGCGCGGCGTGCGCTCGCGGCCCCCAGTGAAGACGTAGTAGTTCAACTCGCCGCCCGCCGCGCCGAAGGTCAGGCGCGAGGGGTCGCTCTTGCCCATGTCGAAGTATGTGCGCGTCGTGTTGTCGAGAAAGAGTCCGTAGGCCAGCCCGCGTCGCGGCGTCTTCTTCGTCTCCTCTGCTCCCTTCGGCACACTCGCACCACTTACCTCCTTTACACCGCTTACATCTTTCACTTCCTTCGTCTGATTGTCCTTCGCCGCATCATCCTGGCGCAGCGCGATGAAGAAGCCGATTGACTGGTAGATGGGGTCGAGGCCGCGCGGGTATCCGTAGGTGTCCGTGTTCCACATCACGAACTGCTGCGTGTCGCGCGAGAGCGTGGCCCCGGCCTTCTCGCCGAGGCCGTAGTAAGTCTCCCACTCGACGCGACGCTTTGAAGTCTCGACCGCGCCCCTTTCAAGATCGAACGCAGTGGGACGAAGCGGGTCGTCTTCGACAACTGTGCGCCCTGCGTCGTCGAGCACCGTGATGAGGAACGGTCTCCGCTTGATAAGGACGGTCGCGCCGTTCGTGGATGAGACTCTGATCTCGTCGCGCGTCTCCGTCGTCGTCGCCTTGACGGTCTTGCGGTCTTTCGGCTCAACGGCGTACGAGAAGTCGCGCTCGAATGTGCCGCGCGGTGCGAGCCGCACGCGTACCGTCTCAAGGTCTGAGAAGGTGACGGCGACACGCGCGCCCGACGTGAGCGTCAACACGACGCCGTCCGTCTGGCGTGCGACCGCCTTCACATCACCGGCTGCGCGCCACAAAGCTTGCGCCGCGCGTGGGAGCGCACAGAGGATAAGCAATGCAACGAGTGGCGCTGCGAGAAGTGTGGCGCGTCCGCGCCCGCTGGGTTCGGTCATGGAGTGCTCTTGTCTTTCTTTGAACGAAGACGTGCCCGCCGTCTTCCTTTAAGCGAAGGCGTGCCCGCCCGTCTGCCTTCAACGTGCGGGCAGCACTGCGGGAGGCGGCGGGGCGTCGCCCTCGTCAGCATCTCCGGCTGGAGTCCTGCGGCGCTGCTCGCAGAACTGCTGCACCTGCTGGAAGAGTTGGCCGCACTGCTTCTCGGGTGTCAGGCCGTAGTGCTTGCACTGCTGCAACTGCCACTGTGCGCCCTTCACGAACTCCATCTGGCGGGGCACGCTGTCGCAGAAGGCGGGCGTGGGTCGGCTGGATTCGAGGCAGGCGCGTAGGAAGATATTGTTCTTAATAATATCGGTGAATCCTTCAGAGCGGCCCTGACGCGCGACCGCTTCGTTAAGACAGCCCTCGTTGTCCGTGCGTCGCCCGTACTCCCCGCCCTCCCCTACGGTCTGCTTGCCCGCCTCCATAAGCCCCGGCCCGTACTTGCGCGCAACGTAGACGCCCGTGATGACGGCGGCGACGATCAGCACGATCACCAGCCCGCCAATGATAAGCACGACTTTCAACCACGTAGGCATTTTAATCTCCTGAGAAGTAGACAGTAGACAGTAGACAGTAGACAGTAGACAGTAGCGCTCCGCGTGATGGACGCAGCCACTGACTGCCTGACGATTGGATAACGAAAGCTCTGCTACTGACTACTGACTACTGACTACTGACTACTGACTACTGACTACTTTCCTTTCATAGACGACGCGACCGTCGAAGATGGTCAGGTCAGGCTCGGCCTGCAAAATCTCCGAAGGCTTGATGGTCAGAAGGTCTTTCGAGTGAACGACGAGGTCTGCGAGCATCCCTGCGGCGACCTGCCCTTTCTCTTTCTCCTCGAAGGAGGCGTATGCGCCTTCGGCGGTGTAGTTGCGTATGGCGTCTTCAATCTGGATGCGCTCCTCGGGCCACCAGCCGCCCGCAGGCTCGCCCTCCGTGCTCTGCCGCGTGACCGCCGCGTAGAGGCCGAGGTAAGGCGTGATCGGCTCAATCGGCCAGTCGGTTCCGAAGGGCACGTGGACGCCGTGCGCCATCATCGTGTGCCAACTGTACGCACCGAGCACGCGGTACTCGCCCAGACGGTCTTGCGCCCAACGCTTGTCCGAGATGGCGTGCGACGGCTGCATCGAGGCGATGACGCCTAAGGAGCGGAAGCGCGCGAAGTCTGTGGGCGCGACGACCTGCGCGTGCTCGATGCGGTGGCGAGCTACGCCCGCCGGAGTCATAACGTAGTCGCTGATAACGCCGCCACCGCGGACGCCCGCGCCCGACTGCGACGGGAAGGTGTTACGGCGTGTGAGTGCCGCCTCATAAGCATTGAGCGCCATGTGGTTCGCGCGGTCGCCGATGGCGTGAAGCGTCACTTGAAATCCGGCCCCGTCGAGCGCGACGACCTTGCGCGTCAACTCCTCTTCGGTCATGCGCGGGATGCCGCTGTTGTGCGGGTCGTCGTCAAAGGGCGCGAGCATCGCGGCGGTGCGCGAGCCGAGCGTTCCGTCAACGTAGCCCTTGACCGCCGTGATGCGTATGCGAAAGGGGTCAACCTTGAGCGCTGCGAACTCTTCGCGCTGATGTTTTAAGACCTCGACCGGGTCGTTGAAGTCCAGCCACTCGGCAACTCTCAACGTCAGCTTGCCCGCGTCCAACAACTCGCGGTAGAGCGCGAGCGTGTCATAGCCCGAGATCGAGTCGGAAACAGACGTGATACCGTAGCGACGCGCCTCCGAGAGTGCGCGCTCTAAGGCACGCATCTTCTCCTCGCGCGTGGGCGGCGGCACGACGCGTGCGACCAAGCCGCCAGCCGTCTCTTTCAAAATCCCGGTCGGCTCGCCCTGCGCGTCGCGCACGACTTGGCCGCCCGCAGGGTCTTGCGTCTCGCGCGTCACATTCGCCTTCGAGAGCGCAAGCGTGTTGGCCCAACTCGTATGGCCGTCAACGCGCTGGACGAAGACGGGGTTCGACGGCGCAACCTCGTCCAAATCTTTCTTCGTCGGCCACTGCCCGCCCCACAGCGTATGATCCCACCCGCGTCCCAAGACCCAAGCGCCCGAAGGCAGTTCGCGCACCTTCTCGGCCACGCGCAGCTTCGCTTCCGCCAGCGTGCGCGCGCCGTTCAAGTCCACGCGGAAGAGCGAGAGGCCACCGTTGAGGAAGTGCAGGTGCGCGTCGTTAAAGCCCGCCGTGACGAGCCGCCCCTTGAGGTCAATCGTCTGCCGGCCCGCGTACCGGGCCTCGATTTCGCGCGACGTGCCGACGGCGACGATGCGTTCGCCGTCGATGGCGACCGCCTCGGCCAGAGAGCCGCGCGCGTCCGAGGTAAAGACTTTGCCGTTCGTGAGGACGAGGCTCACCGCGGTGCGGCGTCGCTCTTCCGGCTCGGTCGCGCGGCGCTGTGCATTGGAGTCGCGCGGCGCGTTTGCCATGGCCGCGCAGACGGCGACGAAGAGTGTCAGTGCGAGCTTAGTGCGTAGACGCATTTTTCGGTCTCTCGCAGGGCCGGACGGGACTGAAAAGGACGACGCTTTTTATACCACCTTTCCGCACGCACCGCGCAGCAAAAACGGGGCGGCAGAATCTTTTCATGCTTGAGAGTAATGAAAGATTTGATTCACCGCAGAGACGCTGAGGACGCAGAGGGGGCGCAGAGGAATTCAGCATTTCAGATTTGAAATCTTAAAAACTCTGCGCCTCCTCTGCCTCCTCAGCGCCTCTGCGGTGACTCAAATCTTTCATTACTCTCAAGCATGAAAAGATTCTGCCGCCCCG
>JAVRON010000001.1:0-9066 GCA_032162705.1 Acidobacteriota bacterium | reverse complement strand
GGAGGGGGCGCAGAGACTTGAATTATCTCTGCGCCCCCTCCGCGTCCTCAGCGCCTCTGCGGTGAACCGCCTGTCACATTACCTTCAAGTGACTTGTGAATGGTTAAATGAAGAGGATAAAGCAACCACTCACTTGATTTGAACCAACTCCGGCAAAGCTTCTGTCTGAGCCGGTGCGCCCTCTCTGACGAGCTTCTCGGTTTCGGCGACGAACGCTTCGACGATGTCCGCGCCGGAGACTTTCCTGAGCGGACGACCGTCCTTGAAGATCATCCCGACGCCCTTACCGAACGTGACGCCGAGCTGCGAGTCGTGCGCCTCGCCCGGCCCGTTCACCTCGCAACCCATGATCGAGAGATGCAGCGGCTCCTCGATGTGCGCGAGGCGGCGTTCAATCTCCGTGACGATCTCGACGAAGTTCTCCACGTCCAGACGACCGCACGTCGGGCATGCGACGACCGTCACGCCGCGCTTGCGCAGCTCAAGCGATTTCAGAATCTCCCAGGCGACACGCACTTCCTCCCACGGCTCCGCAGCCAGAGAGACGCGAATGGTGTCGCCGATTCCGTCGTGGAGCAGGATGCCGAGACCCATGGCCGACTTGATCGTGCCGCCGAAGGGCGTGCCCGCCTCCGTCACGCCGAGATGGAGAGGGTAATCGACCTGCTCACTGAGCAGACGGTAGGCGGCGACGGTACGACGCACGTCCGAAGCCTTGAGCGAGACGACGATGTCCTCAAAGTCGAGGTCTTCGAGTATGCGTATGTGGCGCAGCGCCGATTCGACCATCGCCTCGGGCGTGGCCGTGCCGTACTTCTTGAGCAAATCTTTTTCGAGCGAGCCGCCGTTGACGCCGATGCGAATGGGCACGCCGCGCTCTTTGGTCGCGCGCACGACCTCACGCACGCGCTCGATTGAACCGATGTTGCCGGGGTTCAGGCGCAGCTTATCAATGCCCGCTTCCAGCGCCATCAGCGCCAGCTTGTAATGGAAGTGTATGTCTGCGACGAGAGGCACTTCGGGCACGCGCCGTCGAATCTCTTTGAGCGCGACGGCGGCCTCCGCGTTCGGCACGGCCACACGGACGATCTCGCAGCCCGCGCGCATCATCTCTTCAATCTGCCCGACCGTACCCTCAACGTCCGCCGTGTCCGTCTTCGTCATCGACTGCACGGCCACCGCCGCGCCGCCGCCGATCTGCACGTCCCTGACCCTGACCGCTCTCGTTTGCTTCATATCAATCTCTACGACTGCTCAAATCTTATGTTCACAAAAGCAGTGACAGGTGACGAGTGACGAGTTAAAGAGCTTGTCTACGGCTCGTCACTTGTCACTCGTCACTCGTCACCGCTTTTCTCATTTCTGTTGTGTCGCCGCGGGCTTCTCTTTCGAGCGGAACCAGCCGGGTGCGAACTTGGTCACGTCGTTGATGATGACGAAGCCCATCAGCAACAGCAGGAAGACAAAGCCAACCTGCTGGATGCGCTCGCGCATACGCATCGAGAGTTTCATCCCTGCGAGGCCGAGAAAGCCTTCGAGGAAGAGGATAAAGATCATGCCGCCGTCGAGCACGGGTATCGGCAGGAGGTTGAAGATGCCGAGGTTGAGACTGAGGAAGCCGAGCATGTCGAAGACGCCACCCCAGCCATAATTGTTCGCCGCCTCGTAGGAAGCCTGCGCGATGGCGATGGGCCCGCCGACCGCCTCGCCGATAGCAAGCTTACCCGTAAAGACCTGCCCGAGCGCCATTCCGGTCAGACGCAGAATCTCGATGTTGGTGTTGAAGGCGACGCTGAGCGCCTCGCCCGGGCCGACGGTCTCAAGCGGTGGCTGTTTGAAGTAGAAGCCGAGCGTGTTGCCCTGCAAGCGTTCCTCCGGCGTCGTCAACTCCAGACGCTCGCCCTGCCGCTCGACCGTGATGTGAATCTGGCCCGGGTGCTTGTTGATGTACTCGCGAACCTGCGACGGGTTGCGCGCAGGCTCGCCATCGAGCGCGAGGATGTGGTCGCCCTGCTTCAGCCCAGACTTCACCGCGGGCGAGTCTTCGATGAATCGGTCGATGACGACCGGCTGCACGCCGAGGTCAGGCTGGAAGTCGAGGTCGCCGATCTCGTGGCCGTTCTCCTGCGTGACGGTTGGGCGGATTGAAAGCGCGACGCGCTCGCCTCCGCGCTCGACGACGATGGGAAGCTGTTGCGTCCTCTTCACCGTCGCCACGACGTTCATCCAGCGCCACGTCGGATTGTTCTCGTTGTCGAAAGAGACGATGCGGTCGCCCTGCTTGAGTCCGGCTGACTCAGCCGCGCCGCCCTGTTCGACCTGACTGACGACCGGCGTCAAAGCAGGCACGCCGACCGTCATCGCGCCGACGAAAGGGATGGCGAGCGCCGTCAACATGTTCATCACGGGCCCGGCCACGCCAACCAGAAACTTCTGCCAGCGCGGGCGCAGGTCGAAGCGCTCGCCCGCAGGAATGTCTTCCGCGCTGCCGTCTTCAATCCCCGCGTTCGACTCGTCGCCGCCGAGCTTGACGTAGCCGCCCAGAGGGATGAGGCTCAGACGATAATCGGTCGTCCCCCAACGACGCCCCCACAGACGCTTGCCGAAGCCGACCGAGAAAGTCTCGACGCGGATGCCGAGAAGCTTCGCGACGATAAAGTGGCCGAACTCGTGCAGGATGACGGCGGAGCCGAGGATAAAGACGAAAGCCAGCAGGGCGAGCACATTCATAAATTCAACTTCTCTTCTGGTTTAAGTCGAAGCCGCAAAAACTTTAGAGGCTGAAGCCTCACGACCCGGTTGCACAAAAAAGTTTACGTGCCGAAGAGCGCGCCCGTCAAACAATCACACTCCGGGCAAACATCTAAACAACACGACTCTCATCATTAACAACACGACTTTCATCTCACACGCGCGTGCAAAACTTCAGGCCACGGCCTTCGTGCCCTCGCTCAACTGCGCGATCTCGTTTGCGGCCTCTGCGCGTGCAAGCCTATCGACTTCAAGCACCACTTCGAGACTTGCCACGGGGCGCGTCTCGTGACCGTCCATCACGCGCTCGATCACACGCGGGATATCGGTCAGGCGTATGCGCCCGGCGAGAAAAGCCTTGACCGCCTCTTCGTTCGCCGCGTTCAATGAGGCGGGGAGCGTGCCGCCCGCGCGAAGCGCCCTGTAAGCCAGACGCAGGCACGGGAAACGCTCCGTGTCGGGCGCTTCAAAATGGAGCGTGCCGAGCTTCGTCAAATCGAGCGGCGGGAGCGAGACGCACGCGTGACGCTCGGGGTACGTCAGCGCGTACTGTATGGCGTGGCGCATGTCCGTGACGCCCAACTGCGCGAGAACAGAGCCGTCCACCAGCTCGATCATCGAGTGGACGACCGACTCCGGATGGACGACGATGTCGATCTCGTCCGCGCCGAAGCCGAAGAGCCAGCGCGCCTCGATGACCTCCAGCCCCTTGTTCATCAAAGTGGCCGAGTCGATGGTAATCTTCGCGCCCATGCTCCAAGTCGGGTGGCGCATCGCCTCCTCGATTGTCGCGCCCTTCATCGCGCTCAGAGGCTTGTCGCGAAAGGGGCCGCCCGAGGCGGTCAGGATCAGCCGTCGAACCTCTTCGCGCCGCTCACCGCGCAGGCATTGATGAAGCGCGTTGTGTTCGGAATCGACCGGCAGAAGCTCCGCTCCCGACGCGGCGGCAGCGCGCGTCATCAACTCGCCTGCGATGACCAGAGTCTCCTTGTTCGCCAGCGCGACGCGCTTTCCCGCTTCGAGCGCGCGCAGCGTCGGCACGAAGCCGACCGCGCCCACCGTCGCACTCACGACCGTCCGCGCCGCCCCATGCGTCGCCACCTCGACCAAGCCACTCTCACCTACGGCAATCCGCGGCACGCGCACGCTACGCTTCCTTAGTTCGTCCTTCAGACGCCCGGCGCACTCCTCGTCCTCGACGGAGACGAGTTCCGGCGCGTGCCTCTCGATCTGCTCCGCGAGCCGCGCGACGTTGCGCCCCGCCGCCAGCGCGACCACGCGAAAGCGCCCGACGCCAAACGACTCGACCACGCTCATCGTGTTGCACCCGATTGAGCCGGTCGAGCCGAGAATGGCAATGCCCTGTGTGTCCATGAGCTAATCAGATGTTATGTGTTTGCGATTTTCAATAACGATAGTCACCTCATCCTCTGTCTCGTCCTCGAACCGGATGCGGTGAGTCTTTTTGTCAACAGGGATTCGCCGGATGGTTTCTCGCTCACGAATCATCTCGTCCACTTTCGCCTCTAATCTTTTAAGTGCTTCGTCCGTTTTATTGGTGCTCACCTCTTCCTGCCTCCCCTTTAACATAATCCCTCTGGCGGAAGGGTGTGTTGACTGACAAATACTTCAAGCTAACGCCAGTAGTATAGCGCGAAATAGTAGATAAGCGGTGCGTTGAAGAGCAGGCTGTCGAGCCGGTCGAGGAGACCGCCGTGGCCGGGGAGGATTTGCGCCGCGTCCTTGGCCTTCGCGCCGCGCTTGAAGGCGCTCTCCGTCAGGTCTCCGACCACGCCGAGCACATTCATCACCGCTGCGAGCGGGAGCGCTGCGCTCAAAGACAGTTCGGGGAAGAACCAGTAGTGCGCCAGCGCCGCAGCCAGGAGGCTCGTCGCCATCCCGCCGAACGCGCCCTCCCAGGTCTTGCCCGGACTCACCGACGGCGCGAGCTTGTGTTTACCGATGAGCCGCCCCGTGTAGTAAGCGCCCGTGTCCGACCCCATCAACACGAGGAAGAAGAACGCAAGCAGATGCGTCGAGAGCGTCTTGCTGATGAATGATTCACCGATGAGAAACGTCTCAGGCTGAACGTATGTGTGCGCGAATCCATTACGCACGGCGAGCAGGTGTCCACCGAGAAAGGCGACGTAGAAGACGCCGAGCACGGTCGAGCCGACGGATAGAATCATCTTGTCGAACGGAGAGCCGCGCAGCATCTCGGCCACGAGCGCGGCGACGATGAACAGCGGCACGACCAGATAAAGCAGCTCCCACCAGTTGAAGATGAAGATCAGGAGCAGCGCGGCTACGCACGCGTATCCGACGACCACATCCGGCTTCGCGCCCATGCGCCGCCCGAGAAACCAGAACTCGTAAAGCGCGACGACAATCGCGGCGGCGGCGAGCACGACGAAAAGGATTTTCAGCGGCGGGTAGATGATCGAGGCAATCAGGACGGGGAGCGCGATGGCGGCGGTGATGAGTCGGGACATTGTTGATTTTAGATTTTTGATTTGCGATTTTTGCGTTTTGATTTGCGATGTTAGGTGTCGTCTAGTCTCGTTTCTCAGTTGGCGAGTTGACGTTTCGTAATTTGAATCAAGACCCGGACAGCAGTCAAACAGATCGCAAATCAAAAATCTAAAATCAAAAATTCATATTGCGTTTGCCACAAGCTTTAGCCCGCCGAAGCGTCGGTCGCGGCTCTGGAAGGCGATGACGGCTTCGAGCAGTTCGGCGCGGCGAAAGTCGGGCCACAGCGTCTCGGTCACGTAAATCTCGCTGTAGGCCGCCTGCCACAGAAGGAAGTTCGAGATGCGTAGCTCGCCGCTCGTCCGCACAAGCAGGTCGAGTTCAGGGAGTCCGGACGTGTAGAGGTAACGGCCCACGTCCTCCTCCGTGATTTCCTCAGGCGCACGCCCCTCCGCGGCGAGAGCACGCACCGCCGCGCGTACGGCGTCCACGATCTCTGTGCGTCCTCCATAGTTGAGCGCGACGCTCAAGACCATGCCCGTATTGTGCGCCGTGCGCTCGACCGCGCGCAGAAGCTCGCGGCGGACGCTTTCGCGCAGCCCGTCGATGCGGCCGATGGGCTGGAAGCGTATCTTCTGGCGGTCGATCTCTTCGAGTTCCAAACGCAGGTAGCGCTTGAGCATGCGCATCAATGCGTCCACTTCTAGCCGTGGCCGTTTCCAGTTCTCGGTCGAGAAGGCGTAGAGCGTGAGCGCTCCCAGACCGAGACGCGCACCCGTATCGACGGCTGCCCGCACGGCCTCGACGCCCGCGCGGTGTCCGGCCACGCGCGGCTGCCCGCGCTGTGCGGCCCAGCGACCGTTGCCGTCCATGATGACGGCCACGTGGCGCGGCAGCCGCGACCAGTCGAGCTGTGCGAGCAGCGACTCGTCGCGCGACCCTCTTTCGACTACATCACTGAAGTCTGCGAGCATCCGGCTTTTTCTCGAAGAGGCTTAGGGGTGGAGTTCTCGAACACTCCCCGCCGCGCATCTTAATCGCAAACCACTTCAAAGTTCAAAGTGCAAGGCAGAAGCCCGACCGTGAGGGAGGGCGTTAGCGAAACGATGAATGATGAATGATGAGCTGAAAGACTAACTCTCAGTTCTCACTTCAACATTCATCATTCATCGTGCCTACTTCCCTAAGCCCTCCCTGACGGTCGGGCTTCCGCCCTAAACTAGTCGTAGTAAACTTCGATGAGCGTCAGACCATGTGCGGGCGCGGTGACGACCGCGAGCGGGCGTTCGCCGGTTTCGATGGCGTGGCGAATCGTCGCGCAGTCGATTTCGCCACGCCCCGCAGCGAGGAGCGTGCCCGCAATCGAACGCACCATGTAGCGCAGGAAGCCTTCGGCGCTGACGCGTATCTCCAGCAGGCGACCATGGCCGCGCACGCTCTTGCGTTCCGAGATTTTGAGTTCCGTCAGGTTGCGTACGCGCGTCTTCACGTCCGCCTGTACGGAAGAAAAAGCAGTCCAGTCGTGCTCGCCGACGAAAAGCCCCGCCGCCTCCCGCATCGCACCGATCTCAAGAGCACGCGCCTCTTGCACTGCGTAGCGCGTCCAGAAGGGAGAGACAAAGCGCTCGTTGAAGATGCGATAACAATAAGTCTTGCCCTTTGCGGAGTAGCGCGCGTGAAACTCTTCGGGCACGGTCTCGGCTTCAATGACGCGTAGGTCATGCGCGACGTTGCCGTTCACGGCCGCGCACAGTCGTTCCGGCTCCATCCCGCGCAGCAGACGCACGCTCGCCACCTGTGCCTCCGCATGGACGCCCGCATCCGTCCTTCCCGCGCCGTGAACAATGACCTCGACGCCTTCTAACAAAGAAAGGACACGCGTCAACTCGCCCTGCACAGTCCGCCTGCCCTCCTGAATCTGCCACCCGCTAAACTCCGTCCCGTCGTACTGGATTGTCAGGCAATAGTTCATGATGACAAGTGATAAGTGATAAGTGATGTGTGATAAGTGATGAGAAAGAAAGGGGCGTTTGTCTATTCTTATCACTTATCACTCATCACTTATCACTCTCTTTCTGCTGCCCGGTTTGACCGCCGGGACGCCTTCGGCGCAGAGGGTGCAGGCGGCGGGGGCGACGGCGGGCACGTCGAGTGTGGCGAGGGCGATGCGCGGGACGCCCACGTCGGCGCGTCCACTTGAACGGTCGATGATCGACGCGGCTCCGACGACAAGCGCGCCCGCCGCGCGGAGCGCCTCGATAGTTTCGCGCGTCGAGCCGCCGGTGGTTATCACGTCTTCGACGACAAGGACGCGTTCGCCCGGTCGGATGTTGAAGCCGCGCCTGAGCGTCATCCGCCCCTCCTCGCGCTCCGTCCAGATCGAGCGGACGCCGAGCGCTCGCGCGACCTCCCAGCCGATGATGATGCCGCCGATGGCGGGGGCCGCGACCGTCTCAGCCTCCTGCCACACGCAGCGCTCGGTGATGGCGCGGCCAAACGCCTCGGCTTCCGTTGGGTGTTGCAAGACGAGCGCGCATTGTAGATAAGCTGTGCTGTGCAGGCCGCTCGACAGCACGAAGTGGCCTTCTAAGAGCGCGCCCGTCCGGCGGAACCTGTCGATGACTTCAACGGATTGCATCCCCTAAATCCTTCCCTTTCCCGCGCCGCGCCGCTACAATTCAGCCCGATGCAGAGCTTCCGCAACCTCGTCCCTGACTCGGCGCTCGTCGAAGAGACGATCAAACTGCTTCGCAACTACGGCGGGCGCGCACCGGCCACGGAAGTCTGCGCGTGCGTCCTCGAACTCTCAGACCTCGACTCCGAACTTGCCGCGACGCTCGTCTCCGAACTCATCGGTGGCGACTGGCGTCTGCGCGTTTGCGAAGACTCGCGCGAGGTCGAGATGCTCTGCGAAGACGACGAATGCCGCGCGCTTTCGGAGACTGACTTCGTCGTCTTCGACATCGAGACGACGGGGCCCAAGATGCCGCCTTCGCGCATCATGGAGATCGGCGCGGCGCGTGTTCAATCGGGCCGCATCGTCGCCGAGTTTCAGACCCTCGTCAACCCGCAGATGCCCATCCCGCCCTTCATTGCGGGACTGACCGGCATCCGCGACGAGATGGTCTCGGGCGCACCGACTTTCGACGAGGTCGCCGCCGACTGGCTCGACTTCGCAGACACCTCTGTCCTCGTCGCGCACAACGCCGTCTTCGACGTGCGCTTCATCAACCACGAAGTCACACACGCCTTTCCCGGTCGGCGCATGATGAACTCGCACATCTGCACCGTCTCGCTCGCGCGCCGCCTGCTGCCTGAGCTAAAGAGCTTTCGTCTGGGTGCTCTCGCCGAACACTTCTCAGTCCCGCACCGCAAGCGCCACCGTGCGGGCGACGACGCACGCGCCACCGCGAGCGTCTTTATACGCCTGCTCGAACACCTCGACGGTCACGGCGTCCGCGACTTAGACGGCGCGCGTCGTTTCAAGATTGAGAGGTCGGAGGTCAGAGGCCAGAGGCCGGTCGAACCCTCCGCCACGGCCTGACCTCAACTCTTCACACCTGATAACTATTGACCTCCGACTACTGGCCTCCGACCTCTGACCTCCGACCTCTATCTGACTTCCTGCGACGAAGCAGTCCCCACAAGACGGAGCTTACGACGATGAGCGCGGCTAATCCCAAACCCACCGTCGTGTAGTTCTCCGCAAGCAGGTCTTTCGCGCGCTCGCCGTAGCGGACGGCGAGGAAGCCTTCGAGGAAGAAGCGGAATGCGCGCCCGGCGGCAACCGCCAGAGCGAAGCGCAGCAGGCTCAGGCGAAAGACCCCTGCCGTGATGACAAAG